>JBGDCZ010000016.1:0-61357 GCA_048493715.1 Arsenophonus endosymbiont of Dermacentor nuttalli
TTGTTGTTTAAATGCACGGAATAAAAACTCTCCAATAAACCCGGGGTGGTTCAGGTTGTTAATATTGCAAGATTAATGGTGAAAATTAACCTTAATATGTTTAGAACATTTGTAGCAGATTTAAGGTTCGAGTATACTGTTTTTCCGTCCTGTTATATTCATCATTTTACACCTAAACTTTCAGGTTCAGCATGAAAATAAATTATATTTTTGTAACCGGCGGGGTAGTTTCCTCTTTGGGTAAAGGCATTGCCGCAGCCTCTTTAGCAGCTATACTTGAAGCCCGTGGACTGAATGTTACCATTATGAAACTGGATCCTTATATTAATGTTGATCCAGGTACAATGAGCCCAATCCAACATGGAGAAGTTTTTGTTACCGAAGATGGCGCGGAAACTGATCTTGATCTGGGGCATTATGAACGTTTTATTCGTACAAAAATGACTCGCCGTAATAATTTCACCACTGGTCGCGTATATTCTGAAGTATTACGTAAAGAGCGACGTGGTGATTATTTGGGAGAAACCATTCAAGTTATTCCTCATATTACCGATGAAATCAAAAATAGGATTATGTGTGGTGGAGAAGGCCACGATATCGTTTTGGTTGAAGTTGGTGGCACTGTGGGCGATATTGAATCTTTACCTTTTTTGGAAGCTATTCGCCAATTAGCTGTTGATGTTGGTCGTAAACATACCCTTTTCCTACATCTTACTTTAGTGCCTTATTTACCGGCGGCTGGTGAAGTTAAAACCAAACCAACTCAACATTCGGTAAAAGAACTTCTTTCTATTGGGATTCAGCCCGACGTCTTAATTTGCCGTTCAGATCGAGTTATTCCGGTTAATGAACGAGCAAAGATTGCACTTTTCTGTAATGTACCGAAAAAAGCCGTCATTTCATTAGAAGATGTTGATTCAATTTATAAAATTCCAGCATTGCTGAAATCTCAACAGTTAGATGATTATATTTGTGAGAAATTTGAACTTGATTGTCCACCAGCTGATTTGTCGGAATGGGAACGAGTTATTGAGGCCCAAGCCAACCCTGTAGGTAAGGTAACTATTGGCATGGTAGGTAAATATACTAAGCTACCTGATGCTTATAAATCTGTTATCGAAGCATTAAAACATGGTGGTTTAAAAAATCGTTTAACGGTAAATATCAAACTGATTGATTCTGAAGATATTGAAGCACGTGGCACAGATCTGCTACAAGGCATAGATGCTATTCTAGTTCCAGGTGGTTTTGGTGAGCGAGGGGTTGAAGGGAAAATTATGACGGCCCGCTGCGCGCGTGAAAATAAGATCCCTTATTTTGGCATTTGCCTGGGAATGCAAGTAGCGCTAATTGAATATGCCCGTCATGTAGCGCATATGGCGGATGCAAATTCGACAGAATTTGCCCCTGACTGTCAATATCCGGTTGTTGCCTTAATTACTGAATGGTCTGATAACAGTGGTAATATTAAAGTTCTCAGTGAGAAGAGCGATCTTGGTGGAACGATGCGAGTAGGTAGTCAATTATGTCATTTAGTGAAAGGTAGTAAAGTTCGTGAATTGTATAATAGTGACACCATTATGGAGCGGCATCGCCACCGTTACGAAGTAAATAATATGCTTTTAGCGCGTATTGAAGAAACAGGTTTATGTATTGCAGGACGCTCAGCGGACAATAAGCTGGTGGAAATTATTGAGGATCCTAATCATCCTTGGTTTGTGGCTTGTCAGTTTCATCCTGAATTTACTTCGACCCCAAGGGATGGTCATCCTTTATTTGCTGGTTTTATTAAAGCCGCGAAGGAATATCAGCAAGACCAGCTGAAAAGAGATATGGGCTAATGGTATTAATTTGTTACTATTGACCGAAATTTAACTTGTACTGAGGAAAATTTAATGTCCAAAATCGTTAGAGTTATCGGGCGCGAAATCATCGACTCCCGTGGTAATCCGACTATTGAAGCAGAGGTTCATTTAGAAGGGGGATTTGTTGGTTTAGCAGCGGCTCCATCTGGCGCATCGACAGGTTCACGAGAAGCGTTAGAACTACGTGATGGTGATAAAGCTCGCTTTCTAGGTAAAGGTGTTTTGAAAGCGGTCGCGGCAGTGAATGGCTCGATTGCCGATGCATTAATTGGCCATGATGCTAAAGATCAGGCTAATATCGATAAAATTATGATCGAATTAGATGGAACGGAAAACAAATCTAAATTCGGTGCCAATGCAATTTTGGCCGTATCACTCGCTAATGCGAAAGCGGCAGCGGCGACAAAAGGCATGCCTTTATATGAGCATATTGCTGAATTAAACGGTACACCGGGTAAATTCTCTATGCCTTTACCTATGATGAATATCATCAATGGTGGCGAACATGCGGATAACAATGTCGATATTCAAGAGTTTATGATCCAGCCTGTCGGCGCAAAAAGCTTGAAAGAAGCTGTTCGTATGGGCTCAGAAGTTTTTCACCACTTGGCAAAAGTTCTAAAAGCCAAAGGAATGAATACTGCGGTAGGTGATGAAGGTGGTTATGCACCAAATTTAGAATCTAACGCAGCAGCTTTGGCGGCAATTAAGGAAGCCATTGAAGCCGCCGGCTATGTGTTAGGTCAAGATATTACCTTAGCCATGGATTGTGCCGCTTCTGAATTCTACAATCCAGAAACGGGTAATTATGAGCTTAAAGGTGAAGGTAAAACTTTTACTTCGCAAGAGTTTACCCATTATCTGGAAGAATTAACCCAACAATATCCTATCGTTTCTATTGAAGATGGTCTCAATGAGTCTGACTGGGATGGTTTTGCCTATCAAACTAAAGTTTTGGGTGACAAAATTCAGTTAGTGGGTGATGATTTATTTGTCACCAATACTAAGATTTTGCAAGAAGGTATTGAAAAAGGTGTTGCTAATTCCATTTTGATTAAATTCAATCAGATTGGTACCTTAACTGAAACTTTAGCGGCGATTAAGATGGCGAAAGATTCTGGTTACGCTGCGGTTATTTCGCACCGCTCAGGTGAAACTGAGGATGCCACGATTGCCGATTTAGCAGTAGGAACGGCAGCGGGTCAGATTAAAACTGGTTCAATGAGCCGTTCTGATCGAGTAGCTAAATATAATCAATTAATTCGTATTGAAGAAGCATTAGGTGAAAAAGTACCCTTTAATGGTCTAAAAGAAGTTAAAGGTCAGGCTTAAATTTACCGGTTTTATTAGTTATATATTAAAGGCGAGATAGCAATATGCATCTCGCCTTTTTATTAGTAATTGCTTAATCTTAAGGGTGCTTTTATAAGCAGAAAAATTATTGACCTACCAATTTATTTATTATGGTTGCCGGTCAGATATTAGTGATCCTGAATTTTCAAACAGACTATCACCTTGCAGGGAAAAATTATGTGCGATGAGTGTGTCATTTATTTGAATATTATTTTTTTACAAGAATAGTTATTACTACATTGATAAAGGATGATTTTCCAAAATAATATTTTGTCCTTTAATTATAGCTTGCTGGGAAAGTTTAAACTGGCTATGGTGTAAATAGGTTAGATTAGTATCAGGCTTGATTAGGTTCTTAAGTTTAATGCTAGCTTGGTGCAGGCTATAGGATATCGCGCCGGCAAGGATGATGTTATTGTTGATGATAATCTTATCGGCAAAGAGATTAAGTTTAGCAATATTAATTTTAGCCTCAATATTCACCGGATTATTAGTGGCGAAAGAATTTTCTCTATCGTCATTTAGATTAATGCTGCTAGCTATGGTCATAATGAATTTTATGACTTTTTAGCTGTGATAATGTTTTATCCTCTGCAATTTTCAGTTTACCTGCAATAAGCGACAGACTTTTGACATTGTCTGTTTTACCATTTTTCCAGCTGATCCCATTAGGATTGGCGATAATCAGATCAGCAGTAGTTCCTTTAATAGTTATTGTGCCTTGTAAATCAGAGTGTTTATTACTAGTAATTTCTGCGATAATAATTTTAGCCGCTATATTTTCTAACAATGGATTTGAAAGGACATCGTTGTTGAAGATAATGCCATGTTGACTATTGGGGAGTTCAGAAAATGTATTATATGAAATTTCATTTTCTAGTGGTTTTGTAATTTCTAGAGTTGAATTATTAGCATAAATAAATTGATTAGCATTAATTAAAATAAAAAATAATTTTAATAAAATTGAGAGATAGTCCATTATTAATTCCCTTTAACATATAATATATTTACTATAAAAACTGTCTTCCGGTTTATTCTATATAAAATAGCAGATTGGGATTTCACCATTAATCTTATTTATAATTGATTGTGATAATAAATATTAAATTATTTTTAACTATAAATATTGTTTTCTAAATTAATAATATTAATTTTTTAAAGTTAATTAAATAGTTATTTATTTTCCTATAGTTATAATAAAACATTAGAGATACTTAAAATTTGATTTGGTAATAAAATAGTCTATATTTCAGTTGTTTTTTTACTTGTTATTTTTAGGAGCTTATTATGGAAAATAAAATCCAGAAAAAAATGATACCAGAAGAAGTTAAAGGATGGAATTAGGGCACTTTTATGTTCAGTATTTTTTGGGCTTTGGTAATCGAACTTATTGGCCACTGCTCTGTATTATTCCATTATTTAATCTTATTTGGATGTTTGTCTGTGGTATTAAAGGAAATGAATGGGCGTGGTGTAACGGTAACTATAGCGATGTTACCATCTTTAAGTTTGTACAGGATACTTGGAATAGATCTGGATTAGCGGCATTCATTATTAGTTTGATTTTTATTATTCTCTATTTTTTTCATTTTTAGCTATTTTCTATTTTCCCAGTCCAGATTATGGGCAGGTTCAGGCATAATGGATTATTGCATTAATGGCTAATGATAAAAAAATAATCAGCTGTTTTTATTAAGGGGCAAAAATAACTCTTCTATCGAAGGGCTATTTTAGCATAATATTTTTAGAGGTGAATTTTTAACGTTATACCTGGTTTTAAATCAGCTATCTTAACACCAGAATTCCAATTCATCAGATCTTTAAGATCGATGCCATGACGTTTGGCAATACTGTAGTAGGAATCACCTTGACGCACTTTGTAAGTCTTAACATTTGTTTTACTTTTCTTGCTGGGTGATGAACCATTGTTGGCAATCATGGTAGGAGTACGATAAGTATTTTTACTACTAAGTTTTAATATTTGCCCTATACGCAGGTTGGCTGTTTTCATTCCATTTAGCAACTTAAGTTTATCTGTTGTCAAATTAAAACGCTTGGCAATAATCGATAGGGTGTCACCGTGTTTAACTTTATAACGACGGATCGCTTGCTGTTGTCTGGCTAATATTTGTTTATTATTTTTGGCAACAGCAAGACGAATATTATTTAATACAGCTTGATCAGAAAGCGCATCTTTAAGTAACTCGGCCTTATCTGTTGGTACCATAATCGTATAGGGGCCGGTTGGTGGTGTAATATTATGCTTTAAGTTGGGGTTATAGGCTTTAATCACGGATAGTGAAAGTCCTGAGAGTCTAGCTGCTTGTGATAAGGTGATTTGCTCGCCGATATTGACCTGGGTAAGAGCATGATTTTTGTTGGTAGTTGGCAATTGCAATGCATATTGATCGCTGTTACGTAATATATCACTGAGAGCCAAAATTTTTGGCACATAATTCATCGTCTCTTTGGGCAGTGATAACGACCAATAATCGGTAGGTAAGCCAACGTCCTCATTTTTTTTAATGGCATTAAGTACACAACCTTCTCCACAATTATAAGCGGCGAGCGTTAATGGCCAATCACCGTCGAAAAGGCTATTTAATCGTTCAAGTAGATTTAACGCTGTGCTAGTAGAGGCAGCGACATCTCGGCGCTCATCAACCCATTTATTCTGTTTTAATCCATATGATTGACCAGTCAATGGAATAATCTGCCATAAACCGGTGGCTTGGGCATGTGAGGTTGCATGAGGATTAAAGGCACTTTCAACAATTGGAACCAGAGCAAGCTCCATTGGAAGGTTACGTTGATCGATTTTTTCAACGATCCAATACATATAGGGCTCTGCACGTGTTGTTACATTCTGCAGATAGCTTTCTTTGGCTAAATAAGATTTGATTTGATCTCTGATCCTGGGATCATCAGGAATATCCATTTTCAGCTCATTACTAATATAACCCCACAAATCATTTTCTATTAAATAGGTTGATTCCCAAGCGGTGGGTTCAATATGTTGATTGGCTGAAGACGGATCCTGCATTTGCTGATTGGGGGTCATTTGACAGCCAATAAGCAAAACAGAGGCGAATAATATCGCTTTTGTCTTCATTAATGTAACCTATCCTAGGTTGTTGTTTATTCATTTGTTTGATAAGAGCGCAATGATACTGATCTCGTTAGCTGATGACAACCACCAATTTAAAAGAGATCTTTTAGTTTGCGAATTTTGGCAAATACATCACAATTTGAACAAGCGGTAGGAGAAAATCCCAATACTTTTTGTAGTTGAGGATCGTCAGATCTTAAGAAGATATTGATCTTTTTTTCCACTTTAAGTTGTGACGGAAGTGTGGGTTGTTTGTTGGCCCGTTTTTGATTCACAGCTAAAGTATAGGTTTTTATCACATCATCATGGGGTAACAAATAACTAGCAAATGCCATATTAGCAGTGGTGTATTCATGTGCGCAACAGATTAAAGTCTCATCAGGTAAAGCTTTAAGTGTTTCAATTGAGTGATACATTTGTTCAGCTGTTCCTTCAAAAATACGTCCACAACCACCAGAAAACAGGGTATCACCACAAAATAGATAAGGTTTTTGATAGTAAGCGACATGACCTAGTGTATGACCTGGTACGGCAAAAATTTGTAATGAAAAGCCAGCTAAATTTAGATGATCTCCACCTTTTATAACACATGTTGTTCCTTTTGCACTGGTTTCCATGGGACCATAAACCGCTAATTCTGGATAAGATTTTCGTAATTCGTTGACGCCATCGACGTGATCATAATGGTGGTGAGTAAGTAAAATAGCGACTGGGTTTATGGCATTTTGTTGTAAAAATTGCAGCACTGGTTTAGCCGTACCAGGATCAACAATAATACAGTTACCTTGATAGATTAATAGCCATATATAATTATCAACAAGAGAAGGAATTTTGATAAGCTCCATAATAATGTCTCATATCTAATAGGTTAGAAGTATATTACAATGAAGTCAGCTCGTATTGCTCAAACATCTAAAATGCCTGACTCCTGGGAAGATATTCCATGGGGAGAATATTGCCGTATTGCATTGAACAAACAGCTACAACCATGGTGGCCAAAAATATTTGGTTTCCATTTATTAAAAATTGGTCAATTGAGTTTACAAATTGATACTCAATCATCACTTATTACTCATCAACTTAGCATGAATATTGCCGGAAGTAATTTTCAACTATTAGGTGATCCTAATAAAATGCCTTTCGAGAATAAATCGATCGATGCTTGTCTCTTGATACAGCAACTTTGTTACAGCGCTAATCCACATTGGTTATTGCGAGAAGCTGATAGAGTTTTAGTTGATGATGGTTGGCTAATATTATCTAATTTTAATCCCATTAGTTTGTTAGGTATCGGCAAATGTATTCCTTTCTTACGTAAGCGACAACCTTACGCTAGTCGTATGTTTTCGCTCTGGCGACAACTAGATTGGTTGAGCTTATTGAATTATGAAGTACTTCATCAACAAAGTTTTCAACTTATACCCGGGATAAGTCCCGACCATTTTATTAATAGCAACTTGAAATTTGCTGGTTGTATCAATCTTATCATTGCCCGTAAAAGAACGTTACCGTTAACACCAACACCAATAAAATTTATTCGTAGCCAAATGAAAATAGGTAATGCACTGGGTGTTGTTAAGTGTTGGCGTAAACGACATTAATTTTGCTCCATCAGATAGCCGCTATCTTCTTCTGTTGGTGAATTGGCTGCATTTCTTGCTAATTCATCACAGTGCTCATTTTCTGGATGTCCTGCATGGCCTTTGACCCAGTGCCAGTCTACTTGATGCCGAGAAATTGCTGCGTCTAGTCGTTGCCATAAATCAACATTCAAAACTGGCGATTTATCCACACGTCGCCATTGGCGCTTTTTCCAATTATGTATCCATTGGGTGATCCCCTGTTGTACATATTGGCTATCAGTTGTTAGAATAACGTGACAAGGTTGTTTAAGCGTTTCTAGTCCAATAATCGCAGCCATTAATTCCATCCGATTATTTGTGGTACGAAAATAGCCTTTGCTTAGAGTTTTTTCATGTTTATTATAACACAGTATAATACCATAACCACCTGGACCTGGATTGCCTAGGCAAGAACCATCGGTGAAAATTTCTACCTGTTTCGTCATTTCTGATAAACTCATTTTATTAGTGATTTATAACCCTAAGTCTGACATAAAAAGGCACTATGAGCACAGTGATTACACGACAAATTGTTCTTGATACAGAAACAACTGGTATGAATAAGCTAGGCATCCATTATGAAGGACATAATATTATTGAAATTGGCGCGGTAGAAGTGATTAATCGACGCCTGACAGGCCGTCACTTTCATGTTTATATAAAACCCAATCGATTAGTTGATCCTGAAGCTTTCGAAGTTCACGGAATTAGTGATGAATTTTTACAAGATAAGCCAACTTTTGCCGAAATAGCGGATGAATTCTTAGATTTTATCCGGGATGCTGAATTAGTCATCCATAATGCCCCGTTTGATATTGGATTTATGGACTATGAATTTTCTAAATTAAGTAGAGATATTCCATCAACAGCAAAATCTTGCCAGATCACCGATAGCTTAGTGCTGGCAAGAAAGCTTTTTCCGGGCAAACGGAATAATCTTGATGCGTTATGTGATCGCTATCATATCGATAATTCAAAACGTACATTACACGGCGCATTGCTAGATGCTGAGATCTTGGCTGAAGTTTATATGGCAATGACCGGAGGCCAAACTTCCTTAGCTTTTTCCGTTGATTCAGAGCCGGGAAGTGAAGTCTATGTTGATGATATTAAACGAATAGAACGATCAGCGACCGGATTAACGGTAATTTATGCTAATCAGCAAGAAGTTGCTGCTCATGAAGCCAGACTGGATTTGATTGAAAAGAAAAGTGGTAAAACTTCTCTATGGCGTTTATGTAATAGTGAAAAAGAACAGGTTAAACATTAAACATCATTACACTTTTAGTTGAAAAATTGTGCAAACAGTTATTTTTTTACTAAAAAATATTGACGTATTGATAGCTGATTCGTAATAATCATGGCCGTTCTTAATTCGATTATACCGTGGTGCGGTAGTTCAGTTGGTTAGAATACCGGCCTGTCACGCCGGGGGTCGCGGGTTCAAGTCCCGTCCGCACCGCCATTATAAAACTCTGAGCCTTAGTCTCGGGGTTTCCTGTCTTTTTAAGATAATAAGCATTCTTGTTGTCAGTAAAATCATACTCAATCTCAAAGTCGTTTTAAGCAGAAAAAATTATGATATTAGTGTTTTGATTTTTGCTGTAGCACAAAGTGTGGTTGTTATTATTGTTTTATTCACTTATTTTTAATTCCTTTGCTGTTGATTAAGATTTTGGTAGCGCTGGTTATTTAGGGCAGGTACCTAGATTAGATTATAACTGTTAAGATGGCAAAGCAGCATTGAGATAATCAGTGTGAAATTTGTTATTTATTCGACTTGGAGTAAAAAATGATCACTCGTAAAATCCTTGCTAATGCGATCCGTTTCCTCAGTATGGATGCGGTACAGAAGGCAAAGTCAGGACATCCAGGTGCGCCAATGGGAATGGCGGATATTGCTGAAGTACTTTGGCGTGACTATCTGAATCACAGTCCTGCTGATCCTAGCTGGGTAGATCGCGACCGTTTTGTATTATCTAATGGTCATGGCTCTATGCTACTTTATAGTTTGCTACATCTTACCGGTTATGATTTATCGGTCGAAGAGTTAAAAAATTTTCGCCAACTTCATTCTAAAACACCGGGACATCCCGAATATGGTTATACACCTGGTGTTGAAACGACAACTGGTCCGTTGGGACAAGGGATCGCCAACGCTATAGGCCTTGCTATTGCAGAGCGCACTTTAGCCACGCAATTTAATCGTCCAGACCATACTATTGTTGATCATTATACCTATGTATTTATGGGTGATGGATGCATGATGGAGGGCATTTCACATGAAGCTTGTTCTCTGGCCGGTACATTGAAATTAGGTAAACTGATAGCTTTCTATGATGATAACGGCATTTCCATCGATGGTGAGGTGCAAGGTTGGTTTACCGACAATACCGCCGAGCGTTTTGCTGCTTATCATTGGCATGTTATCGAGGGTATTGATGGTCATGATCCTGAGCAAATCAAATCAGCAATAGAGCAAGCCCGTAAGATTACTGATAAACCCTCTTTATTAATCTGCAAAACCATAATTGGTTATGGCTCGCCACATAAAGCTGGTTCCGAAGAAGCTCATGGTTCGCCATTGGGTGAAACGGAGATTGCTGAAACCCGGACAGCACTAAATTGGTCATATTCCCCTTTTGAAATACCCGCAGATATTTATCAAGCCTGGGATGCTCGTGAAGCCGGTCAGCATAAACAAGCAGTCTGGAGTAAAAAATTTGCTGCCTATCAACAGGCTTTCCCTCAACTTGCCGATGAATTTATGCGTCGTACAAAAGGGGAATTACCGACTAATTGGCAAGCCGTGGTGAATGATTTTGTTGGCGCATTACAACACAATCCAGCTAATATTGCCAGTCGTAAAGCGTCACAAAATACATTGGAAATTTTTGCTAAGGTATTGCCTGAACTTTTAGGCGGCTCAGCTGATTTAGCGCCGAGTAATTTGACTATGTGGTCAGCTTCTAAGTCAATAAATGACGATCCAGCAGGTAATTATATTCACTATGGTGTACGTGAATTTGGCATGTCGGCTATTATGAATGGCATCGCACTACATGGTGGTTTTATACCTTATGGTGCTACCTTTTTAATGTTTGTTGAATATGCCCGCAATGCAGTACGCATGGCTGCATTAATGAAAATTCGTAGTATTTTTGTTTATACTCATGATTCTATTGGGCTAGGTGAAGATGGTCCAACTCATCAACCTGTTGAGCAATTAGCTAGTTTGCGTATGACACCTAATATGAGTACTTGGCGTCCTTGTGATCAAGTAGAATCAGCTATTGCCTGGCAGTATGCGATTGAACGTAAAGAGGGGCCAAGTGCGTTAATTTTTTCCCGCCAGAATCTTGAACAGCAGCCTCGTGATGCTAAGCAGTTAGCTAACATTATTAAAGGGGCTTATATTCTAAAAGATAGTGACGTTACCCCAGCGCTTATTTTGATTGCAACAGGTTCTGAAGTTGGATTAGCAGTTAAAGCTCACCAAAAGTTGAGTGCTGAAGGCTATAAAGTCCGGGTGGTTTCTATGCCATCAACAGATACTTTTGATAAACAGGATGCTGCTTATCGTGAGTCTGTATTACCATCTTCGGTTACCGCGCGGGTTGCTATTGAGGCCAGTATTAGCGATTATTGGTATAAATATGTTGGCACCACAGGTGCGATTGTTGGTATGCATACTTTTGGTGAGTCAGCGCCGGCAGATGTTTTATTTAATGACTTTGGTTTTAGCGTGGAAAATGTGATTACTAAGGCTAAATCTTTATTACAGTAATTGACGGAATTAATATGAGCGTATTGATTAATTTTTTATGATCGATACGCTCTTTTTATTTCAGCAAATAATCCTTGTCCATTGCGCTCTTCTTTTTAATATCGTAATCTGCTACAATTTAGCTGAAACGTTTCAGTTTTGCGTAGTTGACAGATTTATCGATCAAAAACACATTTTTTATTATTGATAGCAAAAATATTCAGTACAAAAGCTGTAATTATAAGTATTCTTAGCCGTTAATAAATATGTTGTTAATTTGAAGGAATAGTATGGTAGTAAAAGTAGCAATTAACGGTTTTGGACGAATAGGACGTAGCGTTTTAAGAGCACTTTATGAATCTGGTCACCGAGCACAAATTGCTGTTATTGCGATTAATGAAATTGCTACAGCTGCAGGGATAGAACATTTATTGCAGTATGACTCTAGTTATGGCCGATTAGCCTGGGATATGCGTCTTAATAACGATTTGTTATTAGTAGGCAATGATAGTATTCATCTTTTTCATCACACTGAGATCGAAAAGCTGCCATGGCGGGTACTAGATGTTGATATTGTACTCGATTGCACCGGTGTTTATGGTTCTAAGGTAAATGGTGATGCTCATTTATCTAGTGGTGCAAAAAAGGTGTTATTTTCCCATCCGGGTAGTGCTGATCTTGATACAACTATTGTCTATGGTGTTAATGAAATGAGTTTGAAAAATACCGATCAACTTGTCTCTAACGCATTTTGTACAACAAATTGTATTTATTCCGGTGATAAAAATATTGGATGATGCCTTAAGTATTGAGTCTGGTACAGTGACGGCAATTCATGCTGCCATGAATGATCAGCCGGTTATTGATGCTTATCACCAAGATCTCCGTCGAACACGTGCTGCTAGTCAATCTATTATACCGGTTGATACCAAATTGGCTGCCGGCATCGCACGAATATTGCCTAAGTTCAAAGATCATTTTGAAGCGATATCGGTTCGTGTACCAACGATCAATGTTACGGCAATTGATTTCAGTGTGACGGTGAGTTCTAAAGTAACGGTTGCTAAAGTCAATCAGATACTGCAACAGGCAGCAGAGGGATCATTTCATGATATAGTTGATTATACTGAATTGCCGTTAGTATCAACAGATTTTAATCATGACCCACATAGTGCTATTGTAGATGGTACTCAAACACGCGTTAGTGGCCAACACCTAATTAAGATTTTAGTTTGGTGTGATAATGAGTGGGGGTTTGCCAATCGTATGCTTGATACGACATTAGCAATGGCTGCTACTGGTTTCAACAAATCTATCTGTTGACAGACAGTATGGGAATATGATTCCCCATGCACAGCAGAAGATTAATAATTTAGAGAATCAACGAGAGGATTCACCATGTCTGTAATTAAGATGACCGATTTAGATCTAGCGGGTAAAAAAGTTTTCATCCGGGCTGACCTAAACGTTCCTGTCAAAGATGGCAAAGTTACCTCTGATGCACGTATTCGTGCTTCTTTACCTACTATTGAAACCGCTTTAAAGCAAGGTGCCAAGGTAATGGTAACATCTCATTTAGGTCGCCCGATTGAAGGTGAATATAATGAGGAATTTTCATTAAAACCCGTTGTAGACTATTTAGCAGATAAGCTTGACTACCCTGTTCGTTTGGTAAAAGATTATCTAAATGGGGTTGAAGTTGCTAATGGTGGACTGGTGGTTCTTGAGAATGTACGCTTCAATAGGGGTGAAAAAAAGGATGATGAAACTTTATCTAAGCAATATGCTGCACTTTGTGACATCTATGTAATGGATGCATTTGGTACGGCTCACCGTGCCCAAGCATCAACTCATGGTGTAGCAAAATTTGCTCCTATAGCATGTGCAGGGTCACTGTTATCTGCTGAACTGGAAGCATTAGGTAAAGCATTAAAAGAACCAGCTCGTCCAATGGTTGCCATCGTTGGTGGTGCAAAAGTTTCTACTAAATTAACTGTGCTTGATTCCTTAGCAAAAATTGCCGACCAAATCATTGTCGGTGGTGGTATTGCTAATACCTTTATTGCCGCTGAAGGTCATAAAGTCGGACGTTCTTTATATGAAGATGATTTGATCCCAGAAGCGGAAAAATTATTATCGACCTGTGATATTCCTGTGCCGACTGATGTTCGTGTGACGACAGAATTTTCTGAGACTGCAGAAGTGGTGATGAAATCTGTTAATGATGTTAAAGATGATGAGCAGATTTTGGACTTAGGTGATGAAACTGCTGAGCGTTTGGCGGATATCCTTAAGAAGGCAAAAACGATTCTATGGAATGGCCCAGTTGGCGTTTTCGAGTTCCCTAATTTTCGTCATGGCACCGCAGTGATTGCGCAAGCTATTGCAGAGAGTGAAGCTTTTTCTATTGCCGGTGGTGGTGACACGCTAGCGGCTATCGATCTGTTTGGTATTGCGGATAAAATTTCTTATATTTCTACTGGCGGCGGTGCTTTCCTTGAATTTGTGGAAGGTAAAAAATTACCCGCAGTTGTCGTGTTAGAAGAACGAGCAAAACAGTAATTATATCTGCAGAAAATGACAGGTAGCATTAATTACCTGTCCAATATAGGACTACTTTATCTCATGTCGAAGATTTTTGATTTTGTTAAACCAGGTGTTATTACCGGCGGTGATGTACAAAAAGTTTTTGCGGTTGCCAAAGAGCATAAATTTGCGTTGCCGGCGGTCAATTGTGTCGGTACCGATTCGATTAATGCTGTTTTGGAAACTGCCGCTAAAGTTCGTTCACCGGTTATTGTCCAATTCTCTAATGGTGGTGCTGCGTTTATTGTCGGCAAAGGTCTAACAGCTGAAGGTCAGCAAGCAGCGATTTTAGGGGCAATTTCAGGTGCTCATCATGTGCATCAAATGGCTAAACATTATGGTGTAGCTGTGATCCTGCATACGGATCATTGTGCGCGTAAGTTGCTGCCATGGATTGATGGGTTGCTAGACGCCGGTGAAGAATATTATAAAACCACCGGTAAGCCATTATTTTCATCCCACATGATCGATTTGTCTGAAGAATCATTGACTGACAATATTGCAATTTGCTCTCAATATCTACAGCGGATGAGCAAGATTGGTATGACATTAGAGATTGAGTTAGGTTGTACCGGTGGTGAGGAAGATGGTGTCGATAATACTGGTATAGATAGCTCATCGTTTTATACCCAGCCTGAAGATGTTGCTTATGCTTATGAACAATTGAGTAAAATTAGTCATCGATTTACAATTGCGGCATCTTTCGGTAATGTACATGGTGTTTATAAGCCAGGTAACGTTCAATTAACCCCTAAAATCCTTAAGAACTCACAACAATACGTTGCGCAGAAATTTAATTTGCCAGCGGAAAACAATCTGAATTTTGTTTTCCATGGTGGTTCAGGCTCTAGCGCTGAAGAGATCAAAGAAGCTGTCAGTTATGGTGTAGTAAAAATGAATATTGATACTGACACGCAATGGGCGACTTGGGAAGGTATATTGAATTATTATAAGAAAAATGAAGGTTATTTACAAAGCCAGCTTGGTAATCCAGAAGGCGAAGATAAACCTAAT
The DNA here is from genome assembly GCA_048493715.1 of Arsenophonus endosymbiont of Dermacentor nuttalli. Taxonomy (GTDB): domain Bacteria; phylum Pseudomonadota; class Gammaproteobacteria; order Enterobacterales; family Enterobacteriaceae; genus Arsenophonus. The sequence goes on from JBGDCZ010000016.1 coordinate 15,316, forward strand.
AAAAAATATTATGACCCTCGTGTTTGGCTGCGTGCGGGTCAGGTTTCAATGATTGAGCGGTTAGAACTTGCATATAAAGAGTTAAATTGTATCAATGTCTTGTAAATAATCGCTGTTTTATTCCTGGTTGTCAACCCTATGATTTAACATAGGGTTTTTTATTATTACTGCTACTGCGATAATAAATTTAAGCTAATATCTACCAGACTATTTATCCTATAACTGTTAATTTTTAATACGGTAATAAATTAATTTAATAATTTATAAAATTTAGGATTATCAACACATTGCGTTAGTCCACACTCTAATATTGTAGATATAAGGTTAGCAAATATTAAAAACATAAATAGATAAATCGTTATTTCTCTGGCAGGCGATTTTGCTATTTGTAATTCATCATTATTGAATAACATTAATGTACAAACAAACAGAATGATAGCTATTGAGAAAAGTAAAGACCATGTATAAAGATGCAAACCGAAAAATGTTGAATAATATCCGGGATCACCAGGAAGTATATGAATTAACACTTGGCGAGTTGCAGTAATACATGTTGTGATAGAACTAAAAATTATTATACTGTAATGACACTGTTTAATGCCAAATATAAGATTAAATAGAAAACCGATACCGATCATTATAATACCCAACCGCTGTAATAAGCATAGTGGACATGGCATTTCATGTAATATAATTTGATAATAGAACGCAACGATTAGTAATATACATATTCCTAATAACCCTAGTATATTTAGATTAGGAAGAATTTTTGTTATTGGTAGTGTTTTCATCATAGTTCTCTAACTAAAGAGATAAATTAATATTGTCGGTTGCATGATATTTAAATAATAAAATAGTGATAATAAACAGCATCAATAATAGTATATAACTCAATTTCTTCTGTTTGAAAATAAGTGAAATGGTAAGCAGAAAAGCGACGAAAAAAGGTAAAAACATTCTGAAATCCTATTAATAAAAATCAAGTATTTAATTTTATATACACGATAATATTATCATATAAATAACGTATTTTATAATGATATATCAGATATATTTTAATTATAAATTATAGATGTTAACTAAGTGATGTCAAAATGTTATCCGTAATAGATTCTATTTTATTATCATAACAAATTAATTATAATATTATATTGAATTAAATTAAAGCTTTATAGAATGAATAGTGATAATATTAAGACACTATTTATTAAAAAATAGTAATAAATGAAAGCCAATATTTACTAAACAGAGTGAATATTACGGGATTTATCGCGTTAATATAAGCTTAAATTTTCATTCTTTATGATCAAACGGAAATATTGGCATTAAGTTAAATTATTTTGTCGCTTTAATATTACCCAAACAGAAATATTTTTTTCTAAAAATTCGTCAATACCATAATGGGAACCTTCGTGCTCGAGTCCTGATTGTTTAATATCACCAAAAGGTGCCATTTCATAAGAGATGTGTCCTTCATTGATGCCAATCATACCTGCTTCAAGTGCTTCAGCCACTCGATAGATGCGGCTAATATCGCGTGAATAAAAATAGGCTGCTAAGCCAAATTCGGTTGCATTGGCTAAACAAATTGTTTCTGACTCGTCAGCAAATTTAAATAATGGCTCTAATGGACCAAAGGTCTCTTCCTTAGCAACTTTCATTTGGTTATTTACATCAACTAAAACCGTTGGCTAAAAGAATAATTTTCCTTACGGGGCAACATTGCCACCGGTTAATAGGTGTGCACCTTGCTCGATAGCATCAGTAATATGTTGTTTTACTTTATCGATAGCTGGCTGATTTATTAACGGACCAAGTTGGGTATTCTTTTCGCTTGTCGGCCCGATGCGCAGAGTTTTTACTGCTTCACTAAGCCGTTTGGCAAAGGCGTCATAAATAGTTGCTTGCGCCAGAATACGATTTGCACACACAAGTTTGCCCACTATTGCGAAACTTTGCCGCTATTTCAACTTGAACAGCCGCTCCTAAATCAGCATCATCAAAAACAATAAAAGGTACATTACCACCAAGCTCTAATGAAATCTTTTTGACTGTATTAGCTCATTATGCCATCAATAAGTTACCCACTTGTGTTGAGCCGGTGAAGGTAAGTTTGCGGACAATCGGACTGTCTGTCATAACTGAACCAATGGTTTTTGTATCACTACTCGGTACAATATTCAAGACACCGGCTGGGATACCAGCTTTTTCAGCAAGTACTGCTAATGCTAAGGCAGACAGAGGAGTTTCGGTGGCGGGTTTGAGAATAACAATACAGCCGGCAGCTAGGGCAGGAGCAACTTTTCCTGTGATCATGGCATTGGGGAAATTCCATGGCGTAATGGCAGCCACAACACCAACAGCTTGCTTGATGGTCATTATTCGGCAATCCGAGACTGGAGAAGGGATTGTTTCACCATAGGTTCGCTTTCCTTCTTCTGCAAACTATTGGATAAAACTAGCACCATACGTTATTTCGCTCATTGCTTTGTTATAGCATTTTCCTTGCTCAAGGCTCAATATTTCTGCTAAGGCTGACTGATTCTCTATAATCAGAGAAAACTATTTATTTAAAATCTGACTACGTTGTTTGGCGCTCATCACTTGCCAGGCTGGAATGCCTTTGCCCGCGGTATCAATCGCTTTTTGGGCTTCAATTTTACCTAGGTCACTGACTTTAGCGATTAAATTATCATTAGCAGGATTGACAACATTAAATGTGGTCTGGCTGTCAGCATCAACCCATTGGCCGTTAATATAAGCTTGTTGGCGAAAAAGGGGAGAATTAATGAGGTTATTTTCCATTGATTTTTCTCCAGGATTTATAGATGGTACACCATTTAATATTTTATCCTTATTTTTAATAATGGTTAATAAGCGCAAAAATAACAAATACATGTATTGATAGCTGATTTTATCCAGCTGGAATTATAGTTATCCTCATCCCGACCAGCAGAATTTTTTATAATTCAGAAAAAATACCATATTAACCAAACAACAAATAACAAAAATTTTATTGAATTAAATTAAGACGATAGTTTGTTAATGAGCTTAAATAATGAGATTACTTTATAGTGTTAATACCATTTTGATATATGGAACTCCATCTTCATCATATCCATCATCAATAATATTGTAGCCGAGGGAGCAATAAAATTTTGGGGCGCTACATTGGGTTGATAAGATGATATGCTGGTAGTGATGTTGGCGGCCATAATTAGCTACATGCTCCATTAATAATCGGCCAATGCCTTTATTTCGTTCTTTTTTAATACTGCGACGCGCCCAACTTTTAATGTCTGGTTTGATATGGCTATCGCTCTCAGAGTGTCAATATCTTGATGATTATGCTGAATAACAAAATGTAATGCTGTATCGTCATATTTATCGATATCAAGTTCACTATTAAATCCTTGTTCATCGATAAAAACATTTTTGCGAATATTAAAAGCTTGCTCTACGATTTCTGGTTTTTGTTTACCAACACTTTCCTTAATTTCCATGTTATTTCTATGTTCCTAAGGAATAAATTTTAGACAGTGGATAATTATTGCACAAAAATTCCCACTAACTCATTTTGTTTATAACAATGAAAGTTATTCCTGCCTTTGTAGCAATTATGCAGACATTTAGTGTGGTTTTTTGCTTATAATGACTTTATTTTTTAATAAAATATAAGATTTTATATTAGGCCAGTCAAATCTATTGTTTCCATCATATATTTGACTGAATGCTTCAGCAAAAGCCTCTTCTGCTCCGCCATTATTACCTTCCTTGCCAATAATAAAAAGTAGGGGAGCTTGGCTCAGTATCACCTAAATCTGTTTTCCAGGCTTCTTGGAAACTACTCCTTCGGCTAAGATAAGTCTCCAATATGACCTAAGCTATTTTGTCCCATGTTAGCCTTCTCGCCAAAACTACGATCTATTGCATGAGCATATTCATGCAAAATTAAATTTGTCGAACTGTGGTTTTTCGATATACTCCATTTGCCGGTTGTTGCGTCTTTGCTCAAAGCAATAACGGTTTCGTCACCATTAATTCCAACATCAGCACCTTTTCCCAATGCTCCACCTCCGGGAACATCTTTCCATGTCATACCATTATTCCATCCTCTAGGCGTTACATCCCGTAAGTGCCACCTATCCGGGTGATTAGTTATATTATCATTCGTTACGGTGATGAACTGACCTAAATCATTAGCTTTCTTTAGCACATTTAGTGGGATCTTTTGTAACATGAGGTATTATTAATTTCGTTTATATCTAGATGACGGGGAGTGGTGATTGCATAAAGCATATTAGAAATTAGATTTCTTTTTTCAACAAAATTAGCAACATCTTTCATATGTTCGAGTGTAATTTCCTCATTAGAGGATAAAGGCATTTTATCATATAATGAGTACCATAGTTCCGTATAGATATGGTGTTCATATGCATTTAATACTGCCATTAATACATTACTGTAGGTTTTTTCAGCAATATTTAGTGTGGCACGTTTCTCATGAAATATAAAATTTTCTTCATTATCCTGATTTTTTCGCATATTTTAAAAGTGTGGCATATTTATTTTCAATAAAGTTGATAGATTTTTTCAATATAAGCAAGATGGTCGCCTGTGGCGACGACTTGTCATAGCTTTCCAGACTGCAGAAAACCATCTAGCAAGAAACCATCTGTGATCTATTTTTGTATCTTGTTTTTTGTGATAATTAGCTACTATCACAAAAAACAAGATACAAGGTTCGATAAATTAGAGTTTCATTCTACCACGCACCGCAGGCAGCAAATCATTTGCCAGTACGATCAATGTTGAAATCATTCAGAAAATTTATATCCAATGAATGGGAATTATGGCAGACATACTTTAGTCCATGAAATTGGGCATGCACTAGTTTATCTCATCCGGGAGAATATAATGCAGGAGAGGGCGTTTGGTTAACTTATAATCGTCATGCAAGTTATAAAAGAGGATTCCCGCCAATATAGTGTGATGAGTTATTGGCCTGAATCTATTACCAGTGCTTACTTTCAAGGGCTTTATTCTTCATCTCCCCTGCTTGATGATATAAAGGCTATACAAAGGTTGTATGGGCCGAATATGAATACTCGCACTGGAGATACAGTCTGTGGCTTCAATTCTAATACTGGCATAGATTACTATTTAATCGACGATGTCCGTTTACCCCTTGTTTTCTGTATATGGGATGCTGGAGATAAAGATACTTTATATCTGTCAGGATCTTTTCAAGATCAACGTATCAATTTGAAAAGATGCAATATTTTCTGATGTTGGTGGTTTAAAAGCAAATGTTTCAATTGCATATGGAACAATTATTGAAAATGTTATCGGCGGTTATGGTAATGATATAGCTAACCATATTAAAGATGGAGCCGGCAATGATACTATTTATGGTGGACTTGGTGCTGATTATCTTTGGGGTGATGGTGTAAATGAGTAATCGATTAAGTTTAATCAGGCCCTACAAAAGCTTAATTCACCTGTACTTGATTTTGCGACTTTTAGTTCACAACAGTTGCAATCCCTGGAACGTGAAATAAGTTCATCTGATCCAGTCAATGCCGTTGAAATAACAGAATTGGAAGCTGCCCAATCCATCACTCAACAACCAGCTACACAATCCACTACACAGCAAATAGCAAATCGAAAAATCACTGCGAGGGATTATGAAATTATTGAAGAGGATCGTTTTGCTAAAGAATCAACCCCTGCAGCTTATGACTTGATCATAGGATTTCAGGTTGGGATTGATAAAATAGATCTCTCTGCAATGAAGATTAGCAATAAAGCGCAAAATTATAATGCTGACTATGTTGTTTAGCGCTTCAGCGATACAGTTGGAAAAATTGAAGTAAATCAATTATACAAATAATATACATCGTCTTAGTATCAAAGGTGATGAATTAGAAGGAGATTTTATGGTAGATATTTTAGGTACCTTTAATCCGGATACTGATATTATTTTATAAAACCAGATTTAGATTAAGGAGAGGTTTATTTATTAAAGTTTTTTCGCCGACAAAATAGTTAATTTTATTAACAAGTTTAACTGTTTATTTGATGTTTTATCACATAAATTGATGATATTGCATTAGTGTATTTTGTCAGGATATTAATATATTCTGGCTAAAATAGATTGGTTTATTTAAATAGACCTGATTGTTATTTGTTTTGCCGTTATCTGTTAACAATAGTGAAATAACTATTTTAGTGAATAGCTAATTTAAAACAGTATAAAACTGCAATTTTTATTCCTTTATCGATTCAGTGCTTATCTAATAGTTTGATCATTACTGTTGAAACTGTGACAAATAGAATACTATTTGTATTGTGTTTAATGCCATAAATCTTAGCTTTTAGAAATGATGTTAAGAGAACAGGAATTAAGCAATATATTATTTTTTGCTGAAACTAAACAGAGGTGCATTTTAATCATATTACAATAGTAATTTAAAATCTTTATAAATTTTATGTGATTAATTTCTTGACGATGAAAAAAAGAGGCCAAAAATACTGGCCTTATCAAGTTAGAAGGAAGTATAACACCTTATTATTATTTTTGCTAATTCTAGTTACCATTAATTTTTAACAGCATTCTCTTTTGCTTCATTAAATTAATTAAAGTTTATTGTTTCTGTGGCTGAGTGTTTTGTTACATGGTAGTTGCTTTTTCTTTAGCGCTTTCAGTTAATTCATTGGCCTTATTTGTTATATCCTCTTTAGCTGCTGCCGCTTTATCAGATAGTGTTTGTACTTCGGAATTAAACCCTTCTTTAACTTGGGTTGCTTTCTCTTTTGCTTGATTTGTGACTTCAGTCGCTTTATCTGAAATATTTTGTTGTAACTCTGAAGTTTTCTGTTGGGTTGTTTCTTTTAGTTGATCTGCTTTTATTGATAGTTTATCAGCTTCTACAGATGCTTTATTTTTTATATCTGCGGCAGCTTCTTTTGCATCAATAACAACTTGCTTTGCTTTTTCGGCACCGGCTTGTTTTATTTGTTCAGCACTCTCTTTGGTTTGTTGAATAGTATCATCGACTTTAGGTGATTCATTACAACCAGTAACAGTGGCTATTACACCCGTTAATATTAGAGTACTTAGAATTTTTTTGGTCATTGATTTGTTCCTTTCTCTATATTCATGGACGATCATAAGTAATTGTATAATCAATAAATAAAACTTTAACATTATAGATCCATCAATTGGATAAAGACATAAGACAGGGTATAACAATATAACAACTTGATATGTACAACTCTGTAGCTTAATGTCCGTTATTCATTAAGCATAGATGAGAATTAGTGGAATGAAAAAGAATTACCACAAGTAATTGCACTAAAAATGAAACATGGTTCCCCTTTTATTGTTATGTTGATTAGATACTTAAAATCAATAAATCATATTGTATCTTAAACAAACAAGACGCGCTGATAGACGTGTCTTATTGTGGTCTCTGGTAGGAATATTGTCTGCGATTAAGATTTTAAGCTAATATTATTAGAAGAAATTATCAGATTTTTCTTTAGCTGTACCTCTACAACCTTCACCATAGTGCCCACCTTCCCAAAGACCAACCAGTGCCGCCCCCATGGCATTACTCATGACATTCGTAGCTGAGCGTCCCATATCTAAAAAAGGATCAACACCCATTAATAAAATTAAGCCGGCTTCTGGAATATTAAATTGGGTCAGTGTTGCAGCAATAACAACCAACGATGCTCGTGGTACCCCGGCCATACCTTTAGATGTCAGCATCAAAATCAACAACATCGTGATTTGTTCACCCACACTTAAGTGGATATTACATGCTTGACCGATAAAGATAACTGCAAATGAGCAATAAGCCATTGAACCAACAAGATTAAATGAATAACCGATTGGTAGGACAAAACTAGCAATCTTATTTGAAATACCGAACTCTTTAAGTTTTTCTAAAGTACCCGGGAAAGCTGCTTCCGAGCTCGAAGTTGTGAAGGCCAGCAAGGCAGGCTCCATAATGTTTTTGACTAAGCGAATAATGCATGGGCCAATGACTATCACTGATACGCCAATTAAGATCACCCAGAGTACTGCTAAAGTGAAGTAAAACTCACCCATAAAAATACCCGTGCTGATAAGTACACCTAAGCCATGTTCAGAAATCATGGCTGAAATAGCAGCAAAAACGGTAATTGGGGCAAAAAACATAACGTAGCCAGTTAGTTTTAACATTACGTAAACCAGTGAATCTAGAATTTTGATAATTGGTTCACCTTTTTTACCTATAGCAGATAAGCTGCATCCCATGAAAATTGAGAAGATTACAATCTGTAAAATCTCATTACGTGACATTGCGTCGATAATACTGGTCGGTATTACATGAGCAATAAAATTGTGGAAAGAAAAGGTTGTTGGTTCAATATTTGTCACGGCTGTGCTGGTATTTGCTACAAAATTAATGCCTATTCCTGGTGTAAGGATATTAACGATAATCAGACCAACGGTAATTGATATGAAAGATGCGATAATGAACAGTAACAAAGTTTTTGAGAAAACACGCCCCAAAGTTTTGGAGTCACCCATTCTGGCGATACCAACCACGAGGGTTGAAATAATTAATGGTGCAATAACCATTTTAATTAAACGCAAAAAAATATCGGTAATAATCGAAATATTTTCGGCGTAGCTCGTTGTTACTTCTGTGCTGGTTAGCGAATTCAATGCAAATCCAACTATTATTCCAGCAATTAGGCCTATAATAGTCCAAGTAGTTAAGCTCTTCGATTTCATAATGATTCCGTTTTTGTAAAGCTGGTATTACTTTTCATATTATTTAATATGCCCTGAATTAGTATTTCAATGTTATTATCTAAGTCATCTTTTTTTTAATTAAATGTTTTTAAATGAGAAATAATGCTGATTTGTTTTTATCAAAATTGATACAATGTCCTGGTATAGATAAATGGTCAGTATCAAGTTAACTGAATAATTTATATTAATTATTTGTTATTAAATTAAGAGTTAAATTACAGCTATGTTAATAATTCATACTATTAGATTAGATATCATGCACGTTATTATTTTCATTTTTTATGAAATAGTACTGCGTGGAATGATAACCTTAACAGCATTAAAGTTAACAAACCATATAATTTAATGAATAATTTTAGATTTTGTGACTTAAGTAACTGATATTATTAGTTTATTTAATCTAATGTTTTCGTAATAGTGAAAATGCAACTATTTTTGCTATTTAGACTAACAGTTTAGCTTTTTAGTTATTGAATGATGAGTATTTGAAGCGAAAGTACAGCATTATAATTTTGCCTCAACGTTAACCATTGTGAAACTGGTTGCCAGAGATAACTGGTTTATGCAAATTAGATTGTTAATGATGTTAGTCCCCTGAGCTACAATCAGGGGACTGGATAAAACGCTATTTTTTTAGCTGATCATAGGTTTTTAATGGTTGTTTACTATAGGGATCTCCAATATAACGGGGAGAAGGCTGGAAATTTTTATTAATGACACTTTTACTTGCATCGAATCCATCATATTTGAGCCCGGCTAAATCTGACCAAGTATGGATCAAATGCATAATGCTGTAGGGTCTATTCACCATATTGTCTAAATGGTGTTGATGGATCTTAATCCATTGTGGTGATTGCCAGATAATGAATGGGATCTCATACATAGGACGCGTTGGTGTTGCTTCATTACGGCCTAGTGTATGATGTGGTGGTGTGTCAAAAACTTCTTCACCATGATCAGAAAAATATAATAGAAAACCGTTCTCGTTAGATGCGGCGAAATCTTTGATCAGTGTTGCTACTACCTTATCATTAAAATATTGTGCGCTATCATAGGCGTTGTAATCTGCTTGTTCACTTTTGCTAAGGTTAGCGGGCATAGTATCGGTTTTATTATCAAATATCCCTTCATCTTTAGGATAACGATAAGCATATTTCATATGAGTACCAAGTAAATGGACAATGATGAATTTCTTCTCTGCTGGATCTTTTAATACTTCGTTGAAAGGTGTTAGTACTGATGTGTCATATTGACGTGAACTTTGAGCCATATCGTTGTTAAGATAATATTGTTTATCTGTCTGACGGGAAAACGCAGTTAACATCGTATTACGCTGGGTTATGGTTTGTTGATTGGTGATCCAGAATGCTTTATAACCTGCTTGCTTCATCATATTCATTAAAGAGGGATGTGTTTTGTAAAGTTCTGACTGTAACTGATCGGCGAAGGTCAATGCTTGTTGTAACACTTCGATAGTGTAAGGGCGAGAGGTAACTACGTCGGTGAATATTTTGAAATTATCTGGGTATTGTACTTTTAATGCATCTAATTGAGGTGTTGTTTTACGGTCATAACCATACAAGCTCATGCGGCCTTTGCTTGTCGATTCACCAATGACCAACACTAATGTTCTTGGTGTCACTCCATTACTATCAATTAAATTTTTTAAAGGAGCAATTTTAGCATTGTTGGTTAAAATAGCTTCCATGTTAGTAAGTTGATTTTGATAGAGAAAGTAACCACTAATAAATTGCCAGGGAGCGGCATAAGCCATTTTTGCATTTAGATATGGCATTAGATCATCAAGATCACCGTTTGATTTTATGACTTTTTTGTAAAAAGGCGCGCCAAAGAGAATACCAATAATAATTGTTGACAATATAACTTTGCCGGAAACAGAGATATTGATAGGTTTTATGCGTGTCCATAAAAAGATAGCGATAAGGGTATAAACTAATAGGGTTGTGATAACTTTAATACTTAAATATTGTGTTAAGAATTCACTCGCTTCATGTGTATTTGTTTCAAACATAATAAACATGACACTTTGTGAAAATTGTTGACCATAAACAATATAATATGCTAGGGCAATAGCAGATGATAGCCAGAGAATAATACCTATAATTGCAGTAATCAGTCTAATATGACGAGAAAAAACCAGGGCAGGAATGAGCCAAAGTGTGCTGTATAAAAGAGATTCTCTGAGACCAATAGTATTACTTTGACCAGTTATGATAACAATGATCTGAATAACCGTAGAAAAATAGAGAAAAAAGATAAGTAACCAGATAAAGGCTACCAAGTTATTTTTTTTACTTATTGGAGGATTAAACATGTAATTTATGCTCATCAATTTGATTTTTTTAACATAAGGTTTGCTATATTATTTTCATTAGCGGTGTTTTTTTTACAGACTGCTAATTTTTAAAACATTAAACGAAATACAGATAATTGCAACAAAAATATTGTTGTCTTTAGTTAATTATTGATAGTATGTTGCGTGTTTTGCAATCATAAACATGTATTATTTTATTATGCTTTGCTTAGGTTAACACTATGGTCAATTATTTGCTTTTTTTATAATAAATTAAATAAATGTGAAAATGTAGTAACAACAATAACTAGTTCTTTTATTGGGTGACAAAATTAATAACCTCAAGTATTGTTTTTTGAACCTTTAGGGCAGATAGCACAATATAAAAAACAATATTTGATCTTAAAAGTAAATATTCATTCATTAACTAAAATATTTATCATAGTTGAATATATTTATATATTATCTTTTATTTGCTTTTTAAATGCTAATAAAAATTAATAAATATATAAAATGATGTTAATTAAAATTTTTAACTAATATCGTGCTTGTCAGGTTGAGTGATTTTTTGTTAATTAAGTATAAGCTAACAATATTAAAAATATTTTTTAATTGATAAAGTTACTTTTCACAAACTAATTAATTCTTATATGGATTTTTTCGTTGTCATCATTTTTAGTTAAATAAGATTCATTAAATTTAACTATTTTCGTCAGAGTATGCTTAAGATGTTAATGTTATTAGAAAATTAGCTAAATATAAAGCAAAATAAACGGCACTTTCATCACTCTATATGTGTTGCACTTAGCGCAGTTACAACAATAATAAATGATTTGATGCTAATTACCGACAATATGCAAGACTTCGATTTTGCAACATCGACAGTCATTGGCTTGAGGAAAATATAAATAAAAAATCAGTAATATCAGTGGAGTTATTGTGGAAACTCCACTGAAAGTTATTTTATAAAATATTATTTGTTGATATATAGAATATTTATTAATTGTTTTTATTATTATTATTTTGAAATATTTTTATCATTATTTTATTTATTAATGAGTTGCCAAATGTTATTGTTGTTATTCTTTATGTTCGCCATTGTTTGAGCCACCGTTATTACTATTTCCACCTTGTCCACCATTGTTTGATCCGATGTTATTATCTGGTTCTACTTTTATTGTTAATCTGCCAACAAATCTATAAATAGCCATACGGTGAATTGGCACACTGCCATTGCACAATAAATAGAAATTAGCTAAATCAATATTTGTAATGGTGGCATCTGGTTGAATATCGCCGGTTTTATAAAAACTAACTCCTGCATAGGTTCCCGTTTTTCCAGTTACAAAATCACTATTATTTCTTACCATTCCCCACATAAACCAACGATCGTGATCAGCTGTTTTTTGTTGGTAATCACTTATTGCATAACCTATTCCTGGTGCTCCTGTAGTGTAAACTTTAATACCGTTATAAGTATCAACATATGTATTGTAATCACTTGTTTTTACAATTATACGAATATTATCTTTAGGGCAGCTGCCGTGAACTTTAGTTTTCATATGGTCCTCAAGGGGGCCGATAATTCTTGTACCTATAGAACATTTGATTGCATCGTCTCGGCTCCAGCAAAATGGACATAATTTTCTGCTATGTAGTCTGGTATTAGATCATTATTTTTACAAAAAGAAGAGGTATTAGTTTATATATTAATTTCATAGGTTTTTATCCTCAAAAATAGTTTTAGTGTATTAAATTTATATTTTTATAGAGTGATAAATTATCTGTAGTTACTAATGCTTTTGTGTGAAAATGTTAAGTTTATTATTTATTTTAAATGATTTCTATTTTTGTATTTCTTTGATTAAATATTTTCATATACATTTCTACCTTATCATCATTTATCTGATTTGACTAAGGCATTAAATAAACGCTTTATTTAATTAATTTAATAAATTAATTGTATTTATAATTTAATTTTTGTTATAAGATTTAATCTTTATAATTTTAATTAGTATTGTTAGAAAACTATTTTCTTTACGTCGTGATTAGTAATAAAAATTAAATGGATGGACAGTTATAAATAATAATGGTTATTTAAATAAAATACATTTATTAATCAATATATATAATTCTATTAATTAAAAAATTTCAATCAATAAATTGATTGACAAGTTAAACAGTTTTTATTTTTTACAAAATGATAAATTTATTTTTCGCCTTAATCCTTAATATTTATCAAACTTGCAAAAAATAATACAATCAATTAGTATAAAAATTAATAATGCTAACAATAAAAATTTGTTTTCTTTATTAATAAGAGTAATTAAAAAATATTTCTATAGTTATATATAAAAATATTTTTAATTAATTTTTACAGCACTATTTTTATAAAAAAATAAAACTAATTAAATACATTTTTTTAAAAAATAAAAAGTAATATTAAGTTATTTTAATTGTAAATAGATGCTTATTGTGTGTTAGATATGTTTATTGGTGCTCAACCTTATTGATATCTGACAGCATAAGGAATAGAAAATGGAAAAGTATAATATTGTTATCAAATTTAACAGAGATATTATTCAATCAAGAGCTAACCATTCATTAATTTTAAAAACTACTGTAACTCAAGATAACTTTTAACCCAATTTAATTATCGTTCTATTGTAACTAAGGAAATGTTGGCATCACAAAAGCGCTTGAATATAGTTAACTTTAAAAATTTAGTGGGAATTTATTATGTCAAAGATATTGACGGTATGTCTTTCAAGGAGAAAAAGAAGCTTGCACAAAAAATGACTGCTTATGATTTTGTTGAATATGCTTATGTAGAAAAGCTGGAGCTGATGAAATTACCGTACAAACTTCAAACCAATGACGAAGAACTCCCTATTAGTCATGCGGCTCGTGATATACCAAATTTTATTCATCTTCAGGGATATAAAGACGGCATTACGCCTGACCATAAAGGAATTGATATGGAGTATGCTTAGTCTCCTTGGAATAACTGGTCAAGGTATTAGCGTTGTAGATATTGAATAGGGTTTTAATTATAACCATATTAATTTAAAAAGAGATACCTTAATTGAGTTAGTTCCCGATCTTGAAGGTGCGGATAATGATCATGGCACTGCGGTAACCGGAATAGTGTATGCTGAAAGATATAGGATTTGGTGTTAAAGGAATGGGCATGGAGTTGATACATTTTATGGTATTGCTGAAGATACTTATGGACGACCTGGAAGTATAGCTAGAGGGCTAGAAGTTTTAAGTGCCGGTGATGTTTTTATTTATGAACTACAAGCGCCTGGTTTAAGGGATGCATATGTTCCCACCGACTTTGAGTATGCTGTTTGGGATATAACAAGAAGTGCTTAAAGCAGGTATTCTCGTAATTATTCCTGCTGGAAATGGGAGTGAAAATTTAGATTACGATACGGAGTCAGCCAGCTATGAAGAATACAGAAATCGGCCTGATAATGGGATCATTCGTGTTGGTGCTGGTAATAAAAAAACGCTTGCTACTTTAGATTTTTCTACTTTTGATAGTCTGATTCATCTACAGGGTTGGGGAGAAGACGTTGTCACAACAGGTTATGGTGATTTATACAATAGTGATCTTAATAATAATTATACAAATACTTTTGGGGGAACATCATCTCTGCATCCGCCGTAATTACTACTCAGTCTTGGTATAAACAACAAACAGATCGTGCTTAGCCCCCATGAAATGCGTGCCCTTTTAATTGAAACGGGTATACCACAAAATATTACGTACCAGGAGAAAACAAACATATTGGCCCATTACCTAATATTCGCAATACAATTAAGGAATTAAAACGGCGCTTATAAGGGACTGTTGAATTAATATTAATAAGTGATAGTTTGCAGGTTTTAATAATAATTTAATTGATATAAATACTATGGGTATAGTTAGCAAAGCTTAAAGGTTTCCACTAACTTATTGAGTTGATATTGGTTTGTTTATGTGGTGGTAGCTGATTTATTCACTAAGTTTACGTAATCTAGAAGAAATAGTGGGGAAAAGAGGAAATTTGACATTGGTTACTCCACTATCAAGCTAGGTTTTACCCTTTAGCTCTAATTGACTATAGTTACCAAGCAGGAACAGAAAAATTATGTTGGCGGAGGAAAACTGGATCAAGGTTAACAAACTTCTTAAGAATAACCTTAACTTGTCACCCTTAATACGGCAATCTAGTGAATTTGGGGCATAGGGTTTACGTAATTTTTAACTACTAACGATGATAACAAATATTATTGTATTAGTTAATTTTAATTATATGTTATATAAATGTTGCTGCTGTAACAAAAAAGTATAAAAAATTGATGATAATGTGTTCTATTGGATGAATATAATTTATGATTAAAATCTTTTTAGTGATCTCAATAGGTTCTACGCTTGGTGGTATTTCACGCTGACTTTTATCAACGAAATTAAATCCATTAATTTACACTTTTACCTTTGGTACTTATATCTCTAAGGTGGTTGCTAGTTTTATATTAGGTATCGCTTTTGCCTATTTTTCTAACAACTATACGCTATCTCCTGAACGGCGATTGATGGTAATGACCGGTTTTTGTGGTGGTTTACTAACTTTTTTTACCTTTTCATTGGAAGTCATGCTCTCTTTTCAGCAACAGCGCTATTACCATGGATTTTTGGGAATCTTAATCCATATAGTGAGTACACTATTAGTGACTTACCTTGGTATACTCGTTTACCAATTAATTCAGAATCGCTAGGCGTCGACGATTTCTGGCCATATAGATTGTTTAAAGTTGTTTTTTTTCGGCTAAATCTAACGCAAAATAACTTAAGATCAGGTTAGCACCGGCACGTTTGATGGCGCCTAATGTTTCCAGGGCAACATCGATTTCATTAATTACGCCAGCTTGGGCAGCAAATTTAATTTGGGCAAATTCGCCGCTGACTTGGTAAGCAGCTAATGGCAGTTCAGTTCGCTCACGAATATCACGGATAATATCGAGATAAGCACCTGCTGGTTTTATCATTAAAACGTCGGCGCCTTCTTGCTCGTCTATTAATGATTCCCTAATCGCTTCAAGGCGATTCATTGGATCCATTTGATAACTTTTACGATCACCGATTAAGCTGGAACCTACCGCTTCACGAAAAGGGCCATAAAGGTTGGAAGCAAATTTGGTTGAATACGACATAATGCCGGTATGAATAAAACCTGCTTTATCCAATGCATCACGGATCGCTATCACTTGTCCGTCCATCGTGGCAGAAGGCGCAATAAAATTAGCGCCAGCATTTGCCGCGGTGACTGCTTGTCGGCCGAGATTTAGTAATGTTGCATCATTATCAACCCCATTGTTACCTAAAACTCCACAATGGCCGTGAGAAGTATATTCACAGAAGCACGTATCTGACATGACGATCATATCAGGTACGGTATCCTTACAGGCCTTTGACATGCGAGCGACTAAACCCTGCTCTTGCCAGGTATCGCTCCCAGTTTCGTCAAGATGATGGGAAATACCAAAAAGCATCACTGATTTGAGTCCGGCGTTAGCAATCCGTTCGATTTCATAAGGTAACTTATGCTCAGGAATACGAAAAACCCCTGGCATACTGACAATAGACTGATAATCTTTAATTTCTTCTTCAACAAATATGGGCAATATAAGATCGTTTAGCGTCAAAGTTGTTTCTTTAAATAAAGCGCGAACTTTTTCTGTTTGCCGTAATCTTCTTAAACGATGAATAGCTTGCTGACGTTGCACTCTTCACTCCTTACAATTGCCACATAATTTATAATTAATAGTATTAATTTTTTGCATGATAATGATATTTGCTGCGTAGTATTAATGTTATTAACTCATCTTACATCTTTATTGATAGAGTTGATTTTTTATACTTGCATTTTGTTTCATTGGCTGAATCCTAAATAGAGGTAAATAATTAATACTATTATTGCGGTAACCGTAGCATAAGACATTTGTGTTCTGATATGTTTAATATGATCACAATCGGTTGCCATTGAAGAAATGATGGCGTCGCTAGAAATTGGCGAGGTCATATCACCGAAAATTGAACCGGTAATAGCTGCTCCAATCATTAATTCGGCAGGCATATTAATGGAAAGTCCTAATTGTACGCCAATAGGGATCATAATAGCAAAAATTCCCCAAGAAGTACCTGTTGCTAATGACATGATGGTGCTAATTAAGAAAATAAAGGCGACAGAAAAGCCTGCCGGTAATATGTCGGAAGAAATTTGTGCAATATAAGCACCAGTATTAAGATCGGCAGAAACATTGCCCATTAAAAAAGCTAAAATCATTATTGAGCTAATTTTGATCATGCTGGCGTAACCGATATAAACTTCCTTAAAGAAACTTTCGATTGTCAAAATACCACGGGCTAAAAACCAGACAAAAGCAACTAAAGTGCCAAACATGCCAGCCCAATAAACAGAAGTTGAGCCGCTGTCTTTAATGAACTCGCCATTACCGGTGATATAAAGAGCGATAGGTACCATTAAAACTGTTGCCAGGATTGGAGTAAAAAAGTTTAACAGGGAGTTATTTGCTGGATGATCAATGACTTCTTCATCAACCATGGCAGATGGCTGATGAGAACCATGTTGAACGGCAATGGCTTTTTGTTCAGCAATTTTCATGGGACCCCATGAATAATCGGTAAGGATATAAAATAGTACTGAGGTCAATGATAACCAAGCCATAATATTATATGGCATAGCGTTAGCGAGGATTTCGAATGGTTCTCCTGCAATAAAACCTTTAGCGATTTGTGCGCCAATAACTCCCATCATGGCAGCTCCCCAACCATTGATCATGACAGAAGAACATACCGAGACGCCTGACGTTTGAATGATATAGGCCATTTTCTCTGCGGAAACACCATAATAGCGGGCAATATTTTTTGTGGAAGCGCCAGCGACTAATTGGTTAATAGAGCTTTCAATAAAAATGATTATTGATATAAACATGGCTAGTAGTTGGATAGTTTTTTTATTTTTTATTAAACGTGTTTTATTGGTTAGTAGATAAACTAAACTTCTAACACCATCGGTGATAATAATTAATCGCATAATTCCGCCGATCAAAATAAAATAAAAATAATAGTTTGCGTATTGCCGGGCGATGCAAAAGTAGCAATAATTCCTTTCAGGGTTGCTTGAATTCCTAACAAAATATTATGATTGTTAATAACGGTATAGCCAACTAAAATACCTATTAGTAAAGATAAGATCACTTGGCGTTTCATTATCGCCAGTATAATTGTGATAAGTGGCGTGATTGCTGTCCAAATTCCGTAGTCATTCATTGCGATATCCTATTTCTAGCTGAATATTAAAAATTAAGTGCTTGCTCTAAATCGTTAAGTAGATCATCAATATCTTCTATCCCGACGGATAAACGTAATGTTGTATCGTAAATGCCCATTTTCACTCTTTCTTGTTCGGTCATCACGGCATGGGACATTGTTGCCGAATGGTTTACCATGCTTTCAACTCCAACTAATGATTCGGTCAGAACAAAATATTGCAATTTGCTAATAATGTTTTTTACATTATCTTGATTACCATCGATATTAATTGTAACAACAGCACCTACCAGTTTTCATTTGTGTCTGACAAATATGATATTGCGGATTATTTGCTAGTCCAGGGTAGTATACTTTTGTGATATTACGATGATTATTTAAATATTCCGCAATTTTTGGCGCATTAGCACATTGTCTTGTCATGCGAAGATCTAGCGTTTTTAATCCTCGTAATGCTAGATAAGTATCAAAAGGAAAAGCAATTGCACCGATGGTTGTTTTAAGAACATCGATTTTGTCAGCAATATTGGGTTGATTGGTGATGACTGCTCCTCCTATTAAGTCTGAATGGCCACCAATGTATTTACTAGTTGATAACATGACAATATCAGCGCCTAATTCAAGAGGTCTTTGATTCCAGGCCGTGGCAAAGGTATTATCGACACAGGTTATAATGTTATTTTCTTTGGCCAATTGACAAATTTTTTTGATATCAACAAGTTTTAATAGTGGATTAGTTGGGCTCTCTATCCAGATCAGTCGGGTATTATTACGTAAATGGTCTTTAACTTGTTGGAGATTATTGAGATCAATATAATCGATCTGGTGACCACTTGTTTCTTTTATTAGTTTTTCAAACATACGGTAAGTGCCGCCGTAGACACCTTGCATGGCAATAATATGAGAATTTTGTGGTAGCAAGTTTAATATTAGTAAAGTTGCTTCGACACCAGAGGCTGTAGCGCTAGCATAAATACCATTTTCAATATCGGCAAGTGCTGTCTCATAAGCATAGCGAGTTGGATTTTTAGTTCGTGAATAGCTGAATTCATCCCTTTTATCAATATCTTGTTGAATAAAACTACTTGCGGTTGTGATGGTAGGGAAAATAGCATTGTTGGCTTTATAATCTGCTTGCTGCCGCCATGAATTAAAATAGTTGAAATTTTTGTCATTATTACTTTTATATTTTTTAATCAATATTAATTCATTATATAATAAGAAGTATAGTTGTATAAACTAATTGAATTGTCTTTAATTAGTATTATAAGAAAGGATTTATTAGTTATATTTATTAATAGTATTTATTTCATATCTATAGTGAAAAAGTAATGTCTGTATCCCATTAAAGAGCCCATGCATTTATGGTTTATATTGTTTATTTAATTTAATAATGGTGAATAATGTTTATATATTTGTTATTTTATTGTTTTATGTTTAAGTATCAATAAAAATATGGGGTTTATAGGGTTATGACAAAAAATAAAATATTATAAATTAATACAAAGTATTATTTTATAATATTCATGTTAATTATTTGTGTTTTATGAATAATAATATGTTATTTAGTTTTTATTGATTTTACTATTTATATTTTTATACATCAAAGTAGCTAATTAAATTTTTTATTAAAGGGAAATTATATATTGTTGGATTTATATTTATATTTATATTTATATTACATAACATCAGAGTATACTTTAAATTTTATTAAAAATATTTATATTCTTAATATGAAATTATTTGTTATTTATTATGTCAGTTAAAATAGTCTAATTTGTCGTTTTTATTAGTATTTAAATCCATTAATTATCACTAATTAAGATAATTATAATTATTAAAAGTAGTCTAAACAAAATTAAATTTTAATTTAGAAAGTAAAATTATTGATTCTTGTAATCAGAAAATAATAGTCAGTAACTAGCAAAAGTTTAGCTATGCATAACTGATATGAAATAGTCAAAATATTAAGTTGTTAAATCGTATTGAATTAATCTTTAGTAACAAATGCTTTCATTACATAGCAGTTATATACTTGTACAGTATAGTTTTGTATTGAAACGAATTACAGTATTTTAAGGGCTATTATTTATTTAAAAAATAAATACAAATAGATAAAATAATGTTAAAAATATTTAATAAAAGACGGTGTTATTCAATGAATTAATGTTGGTTGTAGTGAAAATAAATTTATAACAACAGATTTTATTTGATAAAGATATTTAGAAAAAATAAATTTATTTATTAAATAAAATATTAAAAAAGAATATTTTATTGTAAATGTTAAAAAATATTCATTATTAGATAATAAAATATTTTTTTTATGCTATTTTTAGGTATAAAAATATAGATTAAATTTGAAAATATATTAATTATGTTTATTTTTTGTTGTGTAAATAAAAAATATTATAATTATCTTTATTATCATAGAGTTGTTAAAATGTTTGTTTTTTGATAGTTTTAGGCTATCAATTATGCACAAACGGATCGATAAAAACAGATTGCACAATTGAAGTAATATGACTTTAATCTTTTCTTGTCATAGAGAACTATTATAATATATTATTATACTTCTTATATATTTTATTATTTAAAATCATAATGATGCTTGTTTCATTGGCGGAGTTGAGTAATGGAATTAACCAATTTAAATTTATTTATATTAGTGGTAAGAGTTGTCTAACCTTTTATTTAATGTAAATAATTAAAAGTTTGTAGAATAACAGGTAGTGCAATTTTATTATGGATACCATTTCAAAGGATGGCTATGAATTAGACTATCAAATAGAGTTATATAGAGGATGCTTATTATGATACATCGAGATTTAGTGTTTCAATTTTTAGATTATCTATTACATTGCAATGAAATGTTGATGAAAAATGGAGAAATTATTGCAATACCACCCAAAGAATTAAGGGCATTAAGTTGTTTAGTAGCTAATAGTAAAAAGATTATAAAGAAAGATGATATCGTTGCTTATGTTTGGCAAGGTGGAGAGGTAAAAGATGAATCGGTTGTTCGTTGTATATATTCATTAAGAAAATTATTTAAACAGGAAAATTTGATTATAACTATTTATGGTAGAGGATACTGCTTTAATGGTGATGTAAAACTTATTGATTTAAATTCAAAGAATGATTATCAATATGAAATTCCTAATCATGATAAGCGCCAAAATGGACATTATATGCAAAGTATTGGAAGGATATTACCTGTATTTAAAGAGGGTATTTGTTCTTCAAATTCAATGAAAGATAGTTTTCAGCGCTTAACAATGAATGTTAAGTGTAAGTAGTCATGATTTCGTCATAATTTGGTTGTGATCTTTGTCTAATTTTAAGGTTTAATGGGATAGTGTTTTTTGCTAGAAGCTGGTTTCATGTTAAGGAGCAAGTTTTGCGGCAGAGTGAATCTATGTGGATAAAATATGACGAAATTTTATTAGAAAATCCAGCTCTTTATTATGTTATTGCAGTAAGTAAAACAGAACTTCGCATTAGTTCAAATGAAAATCAAGAAATTTGCTGTTTTAATATTGGAGATAGTGGGATCATGATGATTTTACCTTCTAAAATAGATGTTCTATCGGGTGAAATCAGGTTAAAAAAAGAAAATATCTTACATTTATCCAAAATGCAGGCTTTTATTGATAAAGCAAATAATCAAATCTATAGTTTTAAGAATAATTATCTCTCTGCATTTATTAAATTTAATTTTGATACTTATAAAAAACAAAAAAATCTTGAATATTGGTTTTTGAGTCAACAAATTAATAGAGAAAAAAAGTCAGAAAGGTTTTTTTCTTTATTACGCCAAAATGAAGAATATCGTATCGTCAGTTTTCTACTTGAGGAATCGATGTTAGAAGGGAACCAGAAACTACAAAAAATGAGTGTGAAATATGGCTTATCCGTTTCTTATTTTAGAAAGCTAGCAGGAAATGCATTAGGTAATTCTCCTAAAACTGAGTTAAAGAAATGGCGGTTAGTCAATGCATTATTAGATTTGAATGACAAAAATCAAAATATTACACAGGTAGCTTTTAAGTATGGTTATTCCAATTTGTCTCACTTTTCTGATGAAGTGAAGAGTTTTTTGGGGATAAGTCCGAGCCGGTTAAAAAGATACTATCAAAAAAAAGGATCTAGTGTTACCGATGAAGAGATTACTGATAAAAAAAGATAGTAGTATATTAATTTTTTTAGTGTTTTTAAATTTCATATTGTTGTCAAGTTCACAAGCAATATCAGAGCAAAGTATCGAATCAGGTTATATTGCTAAAAATGAAACCGTACGTGGTGTTTTTGATGCCTTATCTTCGGTTATTAATAAACCGATCGTAGTTAGTCCACTTGTAGCAAAAAAGAAAATAACTGGCGATTTTGATCTTAAATATCCTCTTGATACTTTAAAAGATATCACTCAACAACTTAATTTTATGTGGTACGACAATGGTCAGGTAATATATATTTGTGATGCAGTTGAAATGCGTAGCATCGTTATCACTTTGTATAATACAACAATTCAAGAGATAAAAAAATTTTTAAAAGATTCAGGTTTGTATGATGAACGTTACCCACTGCGTTCTGGTAGTAACAATAGTTTATTTTATATATCTGGACCACCAGTATATATCGAGACGATCATTAATACCACACGGTTTTTAGATGAAGTGACTAATGGTTTTGATGGCCGAGAAAAAATAGCAATTGTGCCACTATATAACACTTTTGTAGAAGATCGTCATTATCAATATAGATTTAATGATATTATCATTCCTGGAATGGCATCAATAATAAATAAATTAATGGATGCTTCAACTAACAATATTTCAAATTTCAAAAATCATACACTAAAAAAAAATCAAGATGAGTTAGTTAAACAAAACAACAATACTTATTTAACAGAAGATTTATCTTTAAATAAAGCTAATGTTTCTATTATATCTAATCCTGGTAACAATAGCTTATTAATAAAAGGTGATAAAGAACAAGTAAATTACTTACGAAAAATTATAAAACAGTTGGACATAACTAAAAGGCATATAGAGCTATCGGTTTGGATTATTGATATAGAAAAAAAAGCACTTGAGCAGCTCGGCATAAAATGGAGTGGTGGCGCTAATATTGGACAGAAACTAGGTATATCAATAAATGCTGGAACAAGCACTATTGACGGAGCTAGTTTTATGGCAGATATATTTGCATTAACCAGAAATGATAAAGCAAATATTGTTTCTAGGCCAATGGTACTAACACAAGAAAATATTCCAGCAATATTTGATAATAATCGAACTTTTTATACAAAGCTAATTGGGGAAAGAACAACAGATTTAAAAAATGTTACTTATGGTACAGCCATTAGCGTATTAGCCAGGTTCACTATTGATGATCAAATTGAAATGATGATTACTGTTCAGGATGGTAGTCGAGGAGAACAGATAACAGATCATTTACCAGAGATAGGGCGAACAGATATTAGTACTATTGCTAGAGTACCTCAAAGTAAAAGCCTATTAATTGGTGGCTATACTCGTAATGAACATAGAAATATAGAAAAAAAAATACCATTGCTTGGGGATATTCCTTATTTAGGCAATATATTTCGTTATACCACGGAAAAGAAAGATAGTTTAGTAAGAGTATTTCTCATTCAACCTAAAGAAATTATTAATCCTTTAAGTACAAATGCTGAAAATTTTGCTAAAAGAGTAATAGAAGATAAATTTGATCATAAATTAGAAGACTGGATGACAAATTTTTTGAGTAACCGTTAATGAATAATAACATAAATAATTCTTATAATATGGTGCAACATATGCAGCGCCATCGACAAAAATTAATTATGGAGAAAGTAAATAATCAGGAAAAAGTAGATCGGCAAGAAGCATTCGATGCTGAGAGCGAGAATGAAATAGTAGAAAGGTATCAATATAGTCAAAAAAGAAAAAATTTAGGCAATGAACAAGGGAAAATGATATTATTATCACGAATTAGACAAAGACGGGAATTAATCAAAAAAAACGAATCAGAAAGTTGTAATGAATTTGACAATGTGTTAGATGAAGAAATCGACCAAAAGATAGATAAAGTAGTAAACATCGTATCTTCAGCAAATCTTACTACTAAATTTTTAGTAGAACGGCTTAGAAAGTTAATAACTGATGATAGTGATTTAGTTATTGTATTGCGTGCGTTAATTAAGCATAATATATTACATAAAAAAAATAGAAAAAAAATAATAGATGTATTAAATTATGTAGAACAAACTGCAAATAAAAAAAGATTAAAATCAGGAATTAATGTTGCATTAAAGGCACGTATATTTAGTTCTAAGATAGACGCTCAACCCTATTTACTTCGTGAAAGTTATCGGCAATTTATTGAAACAGATTTATATGAGATACAAATTTATGGTAGCTGGATTTCTACTTATGGGACACAAAATCGAAAAATAATTTTGGAATTTATAGAAAATGCAACAATTACTGATATTAATTCGAGTGATCCCAGTTGTAGTCGAATAGAATTTGGCAATCTCTTATCAAGATTAAATCAAGTAAAAATAATCAAATCAAGTGATGAACTATTCAGTGTATCTTTAATCAATTATTATAAAAGTAAAGGAATCCCTTTTCAGGAATTGACAATAGCATTATTTTTTATTGGTGTACTTGAAGAGCCTAGTGCTACAAGTGATTTTTTAGATTTATTATTAAAAGTAGATAGTAATGAAGATAAAGGACGAATAACTCAGTTGATTTATAATTTGGTTAAAAATTTACCACGATATATTTTTATTAATGAAAATGATAAAGAAATAATAAAAGATAAGTTAATAGAAAAATTAAATGTTTTTTTTTCATATTAAATAGTATAAAAAACTATAATATTTGAGTCAATATGAATAAATTTCTAAATGATATAAAAAAACATTCAGAACTGTTTGTATTAATATTAATTTTTATCATCATTTCAATGTTGGTAATTCCATTACCTACATATTTAGTTGATTTTCTAATCGCATTAAACATTATTTTATCAGCTTTGATATTTCTATCTTCATTTTATGTTAAGAGAATATTAAATTTTTCGTCATTTCCTGCTATTTTATTAATAACAACATTATTTAGATTATCGCTAACTGTCAGTACAAGTCGATTAATATTAAGTGAAGCGGATGCGGGAGAAATAGTTGCTGTATTTGGACAATTTGTTATTGCTGATAATTTAGTCGTAGGTTTTGTCATTTTTGCCATAGTTACAATTGTGCAGTTTATGGTTATTACCAAAGGTTCAGAACGTGTTGCAGAAGTTGCTGCCCGTTTTTCTCTTGATGGCATGCCAGGTAAACAAATGAGTATCGATGCTGATCTACGCTCTAGTATTATTGATGCCGATGAAGCTAAGCATTGTCGTAGTACCGTAGAAAGGGAAAGTCAGCTTTATGGCTCCTTTGATGGTGCAATGAAATTTATTAAAGGTGATGCAATCGCGAGCATAATTATTATCTTTATAAATTTTATTGGTGGCATAAGTGTTGGTATTAGCCAACATCAAATGGATTTTTCGCATGCATTAGCAACATATACGATTTTGACGGTTGGTGATGGATTGGTGGCGCAAATACCCGCTTTATTAATTGCTGTGGCTGCAGGTTTTGTTGTGACTAGAGTTAATGGTGATAATGAAAATTTAGGTAGAACGATTATTAGTCAATTGTTAACTAATCCTTTAGTTTTAATTATTTCAGCAGTTATTGCATTAATTATTGGTAGTTTACCCGGTTTCCCTTTTATTGTTTTCATGTTGATTTCTGGAATATTGGCTAGTATATATTATATTCAGTTTAAAAGAAATAAACCAAAGGACCAAGATGCTACTCTAATTGAAAAAAATGAAATAACTAATATTGAAATAGATAATCAAGGGGTTATAAATAAAAAAACAAATGAAACGATACCTTTAATTTTAGTTGTTAATAAAAAGATAATTGAAAATTTAGAGAAAGAAAATATCACTGTTAAATTGAAAAATAAATTTTATTTAGATTATGGAATAAATTTACCTGATATTATAATAAGCGATTCTAATGATTTAGAAGAAAATACTATAGTATTGTTGATTAATGAAATAAAAGCAGATCAATTTTATGTTAGATGCAATGGGTATCGTCTTATTAACAAGACAGATGAAATTGAACATCTTGGAATCCAAAAAATTACTATTAATAATGATTTTTGGATAGATGAAACAGATTATAAAAAAATTAAAGAAATAGGTTATTTATGTCGCCATTATATAGATGAAATTTATTTTAATATAGCCAATATACTTACTCGCTATGTACATGAATATTTTGGTATACAAGAAGCTAAGCAAGAAATTGATAATTTAGAAGAGAGATATCCAGATCTTATTAAAGAAGTAGTAAGACATGCAACCATTCAAAGAATAGCTGAAATATTACAACGGCTAATTAATGAAAAAATATCAATAAAAAACATGAAGTTAATTATGGAAACTATTGCACAATGGGCACCAAAGGAAAAAGATGTTATTTTACTTGTAGAACATATTCGTAGTGCATTAGGAAGATATATTTGTCATAAATTTTCGAGAGGAAATAATTTAAATGTTATTTTATTATCGAATGAAAATGAAGAGGTGATTCGAGCTAATATTAGGAATACATCGGTGGGTGCATTTTTAAATCTAGAACCTAAAGAGTCTGAATATTTATTAGATAAAATATCTTTAGCATTAGATAGCGTCCCTTTATCTTATAACGATTTTGTAATTTTATGTTCAGTTGATATTAGAAGATTTTTAAAAAAATTTGTGGAAAATAAATTTAGTAATGTGGATGTTATTTCTTTTGGTGAATTAACAGAAACGGTTTCCGTAAATGTGTTAAGAACGATTTAAAGCTAAATAGAGAAAATATGCATATTGATATTGTCTCATTAGTTCGTGATGTGCTAGTACATAGTGGTTGTGATAAAAATTTAATTTCTGATTTTGATGGACATTCAACGATTACATTAGAATTTAGTAACTCATTGGATATCAACATAAGTGTTGATGATAATTGTGTCTGGTTGTGGAGCCTTCTATGTGAAGAGGAAAGCAATGCGATTTATCAGTTAAGTGAAAAAATATTAATGGAAGAATACCAGTTTACCGTGGTAGAAAAATTACAAATTAGTTTCTCGTAATAGAAATATTAATTTGGTTGGTGTTGTATCACCTGTATATTTCACCGATGGAGCCGGTTTTTTTGCTGCCTTGGAGGAATTTTTCCACCTAATAAATGATTATTCAGAGATGCTTCATTAATGGATAAAATCACCTTAAGCCATAGAATATATAAGATCCAGTCTCTATTGGGAACAATAATTGAGGCCCATATTGCTGATTGTGAAATTGGTGAAATTTGTCATATTCATAAAAATTGGCGCGATACAAAAATTGTTGCTAAGGCACAAGTTTTGGGTTTTCAAAAAGATACCGTAATACTAGGGCTAATTGGTGACTCAATCGGAATCTCAAAAGATAGTGTAATTATTCCAACAAAAGAACATTTTACAATTAAACTTTCAGCCGATTTATTAGGCTGTGTTATTGATTCAATGGGAAATATTGTTGAACGCTTAAAAGAAAATAGTGACTTATTCAGCAGTGAAAAGCGAGGAATTAACCGAAGTTCACCAAGTTATTTGCAAAGAAAGCCAATACAACACCCATTTGTAACCGGTATAAAAGCAATAGATGGATTAATCACCTGTGGCATTGGTCAACGTTTGGGTATTTTTGCTTCTGCTGGATGTGGCAAAACTTCACTTATGCACATGATGATACAACACGCCAGTGCAGATATTTTTGTCATTGCATTAATTGGCGAGCGGGGGCGTGAGTTGACTGAGTTTGTCGATACATTGAAACAAACTGGTCATATAGATAAATGTATTATTGTTTACGCTACATCTAATTATTCTTCAATAGATCGTGCAAATGCTGCTCTGGTGGCAACAACAATCGCAGAGTATTTTCGAGATCAAGGTAGTAACGTAGTATTATTTTTAGATTCAATAACACGTTATTCTAGAGCATTACGCGATGTTGCGCTAGCAGCAGGTGAACCGCCAGCCCGTAGAGGATATCCTACCTCGGTATTTGAAGCTTTACCAAAATTATTAGAACGGCCGGGGCTTACCGAAAAAGGGGGAATAACGGCATTTTATACCATATTATTAGAAAGTGATGATGAGCCAGATCCGATTGCCGAAGAGATCCGTTCTATTCTCGATGGACATATTTATTTAAATCGAAAATTGGCAGAAAAGAGTCACTATCCAGCTATTAGTATCTTACAAAGTATAAGTCGTGTAGCTTCTCAAATCTGTGATCAGCAGCACTTGAATTATGCTGCTCAAGTAAGAAAGATTTTTAGTAAAATCGAAGAATTGAAAATATTTATAGATTTAGGGGAATATAAAGAAGGCGAAAACAGTGAAAATGATGAGATGTTATATAAATATAACAAGATAAATAGTTGGCTTATACAATCTCTAGATGAAAAAAAAACTTTTGAATTAATAAAAAAGGAGATGTATGAGATTTTATCGTGATGTAAAAAAGAGACATACTATGCTATGTCAGAAAATGAATCAGAACGATACGTTACTCAAAAATTTATATCATAAAATAATGTTAATAGAAAATGAGATAAATGATATGAATAAAGAAATTTTTTTTATTAATAACTTATTAAAAAATATCAATAACATAGGTTTTTTATCAAGAAGTCAGTTATTTGCAATAAAAAATAAACGAGCTGTATTTGAACGTAAATTAATAGATTTAAAGTTGGAAAAAGCGAAAAAAGAAGCTGAACATCAGGCTGTTATTGTAGAAAAAAAAGAAAAATTAAATTTTAAAAAATTTTTATATAAAAAAAATGAAAAATATATTTTTTTATTGAAAAAAGAAATAATTAGAATTAAACAAAGGAAATATCTTATTGAAGAAAATGAAATAGAGGAAGTCCTTTATGCTAAAAGTAAATTTAATAAAAATTAATAGTATACAGCCAAGGCAAAATGGAACATGCTCATTAGATGATATTATTAAAGAAAAGGTGAAAAATAATAAGATATTGTCCGGTATTGATTTATCAAAAAATAATGATGTTAATTTGTTATATGATGATGCTATGTTTTATGATTGTAAATATACGAATGATGTTAATGAAGATGATGAACTTAATGATACTAATGATACTAATGATACTAATGATACTAATGATACTAATGATACTAATGATATTTTAATTAAAAATGAAGAGATTGATCATACAATTGTAGATAAACAATTTTATAATATATCTTTGAAATTATCTGTTAACAACTTAGAAAATATTAAGTTAAGTAATCATTCCTTATTCAAAGATTTTACCAATGAAGAGCCGATAAAAAACGATAAATTTAGTAATCAGAGAAAATATATTTCAAAAAATAAAATATCCAGCCAAATAAATTTAATAAAATATGAAAATAGCGTCATAAAAAATGACAATATTAATAATACAATTGATAAAAATTGTATAATTAATTTAATTGATGCTGTTGACTTAGAACACACTGGTCAAAACAAACAAGTTAAAGTAAGTCATTTTCACTATAAAGAAATGGATTTAACATCAAATTATGCAGCAATACCAATGAATTATAAGAGCAGTATTGAAAAAGATTATCATAATACATTATTTTTTTCTAAAAAATTGTTTGATAAACAGGTAAACGTTCAATTATTTGAAATTTCGACAGATAAAATAGCAAACCAAAAAAAATTAATAAAATATGAAAATAGTGTTATAAAAAAAGACAATATTATTAATTATACAATTGATAAAAATCGTATGACTACTATATTTGATGCTGTTGATTTAGAACCGACGAGTAAAAACAAACAAATTAAAGAAAGTCATTTTAATTATAAAGAAATGGATTTAACATCAAATTATGCAGCAATACCAATGAGTTATAAGAGCAGTATTGAAAGAGATTATCATAATACATTATTTTTTTCTAAAAAATTGTTTGATAAACAGGTAAATTTTCAATTATTTGAAGATTCGCCCAAAAGTAAAAGCTTAAAAATCAATTTTATTAATATTGATGAAAATAGAGAATTAAAATATTATTTTAATAAATGGGGGAAAACTCATTATGTGGATATAAGTATAAATAAAAAATTCCAACATTCACCATTGTTTAGCTTTTATCCATCAGATACATTGGTTGATAATAGAATTAATAATTATTTAAACAATAAAAACAGTTATGAAAAAAATTTTTTCGTTATCAAAAAAGATAAAACAGATGAATATAATGAAAAATATCAGATATTTTTAGAGGATGAGAAATGATAAAAAATTATTTTCCTACAAAAAGCCATAAGGAAATTAATTTTAAACAATTATTACTTGCTTGGCAAAAAAAAGGGATTAGTGAAAGTGTATTTTCATTACCTAAAGGAGAATTTTTATTATCTTTTTCTACCAATAAAAATTGGAAAGGTATCATAGACTTAAGTGAGTGGTTAGAATTAATAAACCCTAATTTAAATGGTTTATCTATGTATGCCTGGAAATTTGAAGAGTTAGAGACTCTTTTTTTAAATAGTTATACGATAAATCAATTTTTACCTTTTGAACTGGAATTCAATGCTATATATAGTAATGGAAAAGTTAATTGTGATGATAGTGCCTATAAAAATATTCTAACAATGATTAGGACAGATTATGGTAGTATATGGATTCATGATATTGACAATAATTTGAATAGTAAAATTAAATTAGAAAAATATAAATGTAATCATATTCCGGTTGAACTGATTTTAAGATTGGGTTACAGCAATATAGTTGTATTAACTTTGAATAAGGTTAATATTGGTGATATTTTATTTATAAATCGGCAAACATATGATGTGTTTATTGAAAACAAAGTAATAGGTCATTTTACTAACGAGAGTGGAATATGTATGGTTAATGCGAATTTTGATAATGAAAATATGGATCATACAATGTATGAAGATAATACTTTAATTAATGTTAGTAATAAAATGAAATCTAAAGACGATATTCCTATTAAACTGGAGTATATTTTACAGAGAAATAAAATCCCTTTATCAGAATTAGAAAATATTTTTCAAGGCAAAGTGTTACCTTGTGATTTAGCCGCGGAAAATAATGTTGAAATTGTTGCTAATGGAGTTTTAATTGCAAAAGGGAATATTATTTGGGTTGAAGATAGATTAGGTGTTGAGATTACTGATTTATTTTATAATGAAAAATAAGTAATTATTAATATAAGAGTAAAATTAGAAATTATGAATAATGATATTTCTTTGATCACATTATTGGCGTTTTCAACCTTATTACCATTTATTATAGCCACTGGAACGTGCTATATAAAATTTTCTATTGTTTTCATTATGGCAAGGAATGCTTTAGGTCTACAACAAATCCCTTCTAATTTGGTGTTAAACGGTATTGCTTTAATGTTGTCATTTTTTGTATTACTGCCAATAGTAAAAACCAGCTATCAAGAATTTAATAAGGTTAGCTTAGATTATAAAGATATTGATTCTATTATTAATTCAGTAAATTCTGGTCTTAGTGGATATAAAAATTATTTAATAAAATATTCAGATAAAGATTTAGTCTCATTTTTTGATAAATTAAATCAAAAGTCGAATGATGGAAGTGATAATCAATATGAAAATGCTAGTGGTAGCTCTATTGTTTCGTTGCTTCCAGCATATGCTTTAAGCGAGATAAAAAGTGCATTTACTATAGGTTTTTATTTATATTTACCTTTTGTTGTTATCGATTTACTTATTTCAAGTATTTTGTTATCACTAGGGATGATGATGATGAGTCCGGTAACAATATCCGTTCCTATAAAGTTAATTTTATTTATATGCTTAGACGGCTGGATTTTGTTATCAAAAGGGTTAATAACTCAGTACATTGATCTAGCAACAGGATAATAAATAGAATTTATGTATAATATTATATTTGCCAGCAATAAGGCATTATATTTAATATTGATTTTTTCTTTATTTCCAGTCATAGTTGCAACTATAATTGGATTGATTGTTGGACTCTTTCAAACGCTAACTCAGTTACAAGAACAAACATTACCTTTTGGATTAAAGTTGATTGGCGTAATGGGATGTTTATATCTACTATCAGGTTGGTATAGCGAGGTTCTTTTAAGTTATGCTCATGAAATTATTAAGTTAGCACTATCGTAATATAATATTATGCATATAGATACCAATTTTTATTTTAATATTTATATTTTTTTATCGCATCTAGTTGTAATAACATCACGTATATTTCCAATATTTTCTATTATTCCATTTTTATCTAATAATATTTTTTCACCAACTATAAAATTTCCTCTTTCACTATTTATTGCTATCGGTATATGGCCATATGATGCATATGATTTACCTAAATTAGAATGGATGGATTATTTTTTTATTTTGCTAAAAGAAATTATTATTGGATTAATGATTGCTATTTTTATTTCTTTGCCTTTTTTTGTTTTACAGATAACTGGGAATATTATTGATAATCAAAGGGGAGCGACGTTAAGTAGTAGTATTGATCCGATTAATGGTGTAGACACTTCTGAATTGGCTAATTTTTTTAACTTGTTTGCTGTGACAGTATTTTTGGCTAATGACGGCATTATAACAGTTTTAGAAATTTATAATTATAGTTATAGCTTGTGGTTACCTTTTTCAATGGTTTTACCATCAATTGCAAATATTTTAACTTTTATCTCCTATGCAATTGCAAAAGCGGTAATATTAGCTAGTCCATTAATTATTATTTTTTTAGTGACCGAAATCATGCTTGGTCTTCTGGGTCGATACGCACCTCAGTTGAACCCATTTTCTATTGCGTTAACTGTAAAAAGTTTGATTTGTTTTACAATACTTATGATCTATTTTTCTTCATCTTTTAGCGAGTCTGTATTAATAATGCAGAGAATTTCTTATAAATTAATTCAATTTAGTGTTTAATGGAATGTTATGTCAACGAACAAAACAGAAAAACCAACACCCAAGAAATTAAAAGATGCAGCCCAAAAAGGAAAAAGTTTTAAAAGTAAAGATTTAGTTATCAGCTGCCTGTTTTTTTTGGGTTGTTTATATTTGACAAATTATATTAATTTTACCACTATCATTGATATTTTGTTAAATACATTAAAAAATAATCATAGTATTACACCGTTAAACTATACCTTTATTCTTTTTTTTACCGCATTAAAGATTTTTTTGCCTTTTCTTTTTTTATGTATATTAATTATTATGCTCACAACGATGATGCAGACAGGTTTCAAAATAGCAACTAAATTATTAAAATTGGATTTTAATAATTTAAATCCTATCAATGGAATTAAAAAAATATTTAGCATTAGAACTATAAAAGATTTTATTAAGACATTATTTTTTATATTGATTTTTTTTATTGTCTCATATATTTATTGGGATAATAATAAAAAGGTTATTTTTACTCAAATTTATTTAAATGTAGAGGATATTTTATTAGTATGGAAAGAATTAGTTAGTGATTTTATTATTATTTTATTATTGTCTTCTATTGTTGTATTAATTTTAGATTCTCTTGCTGAGTATTTTATTCATATTAAAGATTTAAAAATGGATAAAAATGAAGTTAAACGTGAGCATAAAGAACAGGAAGGGAATCCTGAGGTTAAATCAAAAAGAAAACAATTACACGTAGAGATTTTATCTGAACAAGTAAAAAGAGATATAAAAAATTCTAAATTTATGATTACTAATCCAACACATATAATTATTGGTATTTACTTAAATCCTAAAATAGTTGCTATACCACTGGTATCAGTATTAGAAAAGAATCAACGTGCACTTGCGGCACGAGCTTATGCTGAAAAAGAGGGAGTGCCTGTTATAGAAAATGTTGCATTAGCACGTCGAATATATAATACGCATCAACTTTATTCTTTTATTAGTTTGGAGGAAATTGGTGAAATAATTAAAATTCTAAATTGGTTGCAAAAACTTGAAAATGAGTGGGATAGTGAAAATTCATAGATAATTAACTTTTTATGAGCGTTATTTATGTGAACATGACTTATTTATCTGTTTTAATTATGAAAATGAATGCTAATAGCAATTCAGGAGATTTCCTATGTCCTATAATAATGAGAATATATCTATTGCGCAGAATGAACAAGATAGTTTTGGTCTTGAAGAAACCATTCTAACAGTTATGAATACTGGTGCTACATTAAAAGATATTTATGAAATAGATGAGAATGTTATAGAGAACATTTACGCACATGCTTATGAATTTTATCAACAAGGCAGGCTTGATGAAGCAGAAAAGTTTTTTAAATTTCTATGTATGTATGATTTAAAAAATGCAGATTATTTCATAGGGTTAGGTGTTGTTTATCAGTTAAAAAAGGATTATGCCAAGGCTTGTGATATTTATGCTCTCTCTTATGTTATGGCAAAAAATAACTATAGCCCGGTGTTCTATTCAGGTCAATGCCATCTACAAATGGGTGATATTGCCAAAGCACTTTATTGTTTTGATTTGGTTTGTAATGAAAGTTCTGATCTTAAATTAGTAAAAAAAGCTGAAGTTTATCGAAAAGTAATTAAAGAAACTAGATTATCAAAAACTGAAGTTAAAGCAGAGACTTCAGCTTCTTAAAATAGTATATTTTAAATTAGGAGTTATTACATGGGAGAAATAGATACATTAAATATAAGAAGTAGTTTTTCTGATACTTTTAATAATGAAAGTATTGATGGTGTTCATTTTAATGAAATTGCTGCCGTTCTTAAAAAGAAAGTAATTATTTCTCCCAAAGAAAGTATTCAGTTAAATGATAAAGCTAAATTAGAGTTAATATTGCAATTGGGTTTTAATGACGAAGAAAATATATTTAATGATTCAGTTGATAAGCCACAAATTAGAAAGCCTAATTTATTATTATCCAAAAAAATTGGATTATTATTAATATTAGCGCTAATGCAAAAAATTAATGTTGATATTCAAGGGAATAATTTAAAACAAGGCGTTGAAATGTATAATTTTAAATTAAAGGCTAAAGTTGAAAGTGCTAACGCCTTATCTAAGGAACTAGATCAGTTACATCATGATTGCCGACTGGAAACAGAACGTTTAGCTATAATGACGATAAAACTTCAAGAATTAAATTTTAATAAAAATGAACTAGCGAATGAACTTAATGACATAAAAAATCAACTGATTAGTAAACAGATAGATTATAGTAATTTAAAAAGCAATTTTGCTGATAATCATTTGGAGTTAAATAAAAAGTTAGAAGAAATAAATAGATTTTCTGATTTAATTAAAAAAAAAGAGATAGAGTTAGCGGAATTAATAAAAACATATGAGATGCAATCAAAAAATTGTGAGATTGCTAACAATAAAATAGCACAATTTACTGATTTAATTTTTAGTACTCTGAATAAATTGCGCGAAATTACATCTAATGGGATAGAAACTAATAAACCTATTGAACAACATATTGAAGAAACCTATTCGAATACAGCTAATTTATTGGAAATTTTGTCAACGCTGATTATTAATATAGGTAATAGTGCGGTTGATAAATTAAAAGATGATCTTGAGATCAATCGTAAACGAGCGGTTGCTAATCAAATGGAATTAAAACGTAAATCTGAAGAATATGAGGAGCAGGTACAAAAAGCTGAGCAAGCACAAAAAATGGCCAAGTGTGTAGGGCAAATTCTTGGTGGCTTAGTTATGGCTCTTGGTGTCGTCGCTTCTTTATTTGGCGGTGCTGGTATTGCTTTAATGGCTGTAGGGATCTCGTTATTAGCGGTAGATTTTATTACTGAAAAAGCGACAGGTAAATCATTAACTGATAGGCTCATGAGCCCGTTAATGGAGCATGTTTTTATGCCATTGATAGAGATAATAGGTAAAGTTGTTGATGCAATATTGGAATATACGCCACTTGGTGCTTTATTAAAAGAGATCGATAAGGCTGCTGGCACGGATTTATTGGGAATAACAAAAAGTATTGCAACCGCTGCGGTTGCGGTTGCAGCAGTTATTGCTTTAGCTTATGTGGCTAAATCTGCAGCGAAGTTTCTGTTTGAAAAAATGTCACAAACATTCATCAATTCAATTATGCAAGTCGCTAAGCAAGCAATTGTTCAGGCAATAAAGAAAATTATTCCTAATGCAGTAAAAAATATTAGTAATCAATCATCAGCGGTAGTAAAAAAAATAATTAATGAAATTGCTAAAAAATTAGAGCAAATTGCCAATAAAATTTCCGCAATGATTGAAAAAGCGAGTCAGCAAGTTAATAAGTCGGTATTTAAAAATATTAAACTAAGAACTCCAGAAGAAATTAATCGTCTGATGAAAATTACCGGAAATAGATTAGTTATGAGTAATCAGCTAACTATGTTTACTAATACAGCAGCGCAAACCGGATTAAAAATTAATGTTGCTAATGCTGAATTACAAAAAGCAACAATTAGTGCGAATATGTTGTTAGCTCAGCATGAAATTGAGCGTTTTATGGAAGATTCAAAGGATTTATTTGCTATTTACAAATCTCAACAAGAGGGCATTATGAAATTATTTTCTGATATAACAGATGTAATAACTGCTCAAATTAATACTGGTAAATATATCAGTAAGCCTATGCGTGTTTGAATTAAAGAGGAAAATATGACAGTAATAAATAATTCTGATGTTAGATTTATCCAGCATAAAAATGGTTTTAATATTGATGATAAAGATGTTATTCGAAATAGGGAAGAAGCTGATTTAGCTAAATTTTCGCAAATAGATATAAAAAATGCGGTAAATAATTTATCAAATGATGATGTGGGAAAACCTAAGTTACGGCAACCAGTAGTTAAGGCTAACGGAAAAGATCTTGCGAGTAACGCTAAAGAAGCTTTTGAGATTTTACTCGTTCATGTTGGAAACAAATCAGAATTATTATTTGACTTTTCTCTATCACTTGAAGATAAAAAAACGATTGCTAATATTGATAATATAAATGATGTAAGACATTTTGATATTAGAACATTGTCAAATGGCTACACAGGTAATCAAGACAATTTAATTCTGGTATTGTTGATGTCGGCTTTAACTGAGTTAAAAACCCGCCGTCAATTAGCCAATGTGCAGATTCAGATCGCATACGATGCAATTAAATCAAGTGCAAAAAATACGGTTGAAGCGGCTAAAGACGGAGAAAAACAAGCGATAACAGTAGCAATGGTTTCTCTTGCTATGTCTGGTGCTGGAACAGTGGGGGCAGTTAAGGGCTTGAGTAAACAAAATTCGTCACTCAAATTTCATGATTCTCAAGCGGTTAAATTAAATGCGACTGCGACTGAACAGCAGAATGCGGCATTAAATGCATCTCGAAATGCTAGTGTCGATAATGAAACTGCAGCGGCTTTTATGTCTCAGGCTCAGGAATCGAGAACTAAAGCAGAAATGC
Organism: Arsenophonus endosymbiont of Dermacentor nuttalli; assembly: GCA_048493715.1. Taxonomy (GTDB): domain Bacteria; phylum Pseudomonadota; class Gammaproteobacteria; order Enterobacterales; family Enterobacteriaceae; genus Arsenophonus. The sequence continues at coordinate 53,382 of JBGDCZ010000016.1, forward strand.
TACGGCTGAGTGGCCGATTAATGCAGAATAAAGCGCAAAGAATTTCAGTAGCGTCAAATGCAGTACAGCAAAATTCGACCGCTGTGGGACAGATGGCAGGGCAATCACATGCTATTGAACAGTCTGAAAAATTGTCAAAATCGCAGCTTGATTTAGCAAAAGAGCGGGCCTATAACGAAGTGGCACAAATGGATAAAAAAGCACTACATGAAGTTCAAGAATTGCTAAAGCAAATATTACTAATGTGCGCAGAAGAAAGTCGACGTAGAGATCAAACTTCTCGAAATATTATTGGATAATTTGTTAATTAAAATCCATATAAAAGCTAGCTGCCAATACCAATATTGCTGAAATTAGAGGGTAAAATTGAGTGCCTTTTATTGGATATTTTTTTAGGAGAAGATCCTCGAAGGAAGGGAAATGGAAATTTATAAATCATTTTTAGATAAGACACCAATTTTTTATAAAAATAATGCTAACGATGATAATAGTGATATTAATTCTTCTCAGATTAGTCATAAAAAAACTATTATTGATAATTTTAATATTCAATTAAATGAATTAAAAAAGCAGCGCAGAAATAATGAAGAATTAGTTCACAAAAATAAAAAATTAATTCAAGAAATTGAAAGATTAAAAAGTAGTGAAAAATTAGTCCCGCAGGCGGAAATGATAAACAATAGTGAACGTTTATTGGCATACTCAGATTCCCTTCTTGGTGGGCAACAAATAGAAAATCAGGCCATAACACCGATATTGGATTATCTTGATTATGATGGGGATAATCGTGAAGAAATTGCCCTAAAATTTAGAAAAATACGTAGTGTAATAGACAGTTATCAAAAGGAAAATATACCCACTTCAAGTGATTCTTTGCTTGACGATGCCAGTTTATCTAAGGTTAAATCAAGTCGAGAAATAGCTGACAGCTTATTTAAAAGTATTGATAATATTAATAAAGATTATTTGCAAGTTTTTCAGCATAGCGCCAAATTCTATGCAGATTTGTTAAAAGAACTAAATGAAAAACTTGCCTCATTTAAAGATGTTATAAAGACTGATAAAGATACGATTGAATTTAAATTTGTTGAAACAAAAGAGCTAATTGATAAGCTTGCAGCACTGAAAAAAAAATATGATAATAAAAGGTTGGTACCTGCTAAAGGTAATCTAAAAAACAACGATGAGGCGGTTGCATGGGCTAAACAGCTTGGTTTGAATGAAGAGAAATCTATCGCTAATAAAAATAATAATATTTATATTAAAATGGATCTTAGTTTTATTGATGAAATAATCGACCATTTCCCTAAGATTAGTCCTGGTAAAAATGCCAAAAGGTTTTTATCTGATGCTAAATATAATTCAGCCAGGTGGGTGGCATGGCAATCTAGTTTCGACCAATTTAAAACAGAAGCGCAAACTACTTCACAAACGGTGATACAAAAATATTCAAATGCTAATGCTATTTACGATAATGTAATTAAGATATTGAGCAATACAATTAGGGAGTTACTGGAATCGAATAAATCATTCCTTATTATTTAATTGGAGAGGAGTTATGCCTATTCCACCTTGATATCGGTAAAAATATATTAACAGCAGATTATTGTCAGCCATCAAATAAAAGTGATTACAGTAAAGATACACCAATGATGTACGCAAGTGACATCCAAAAAGTTAGTAATAATAATAAAGATTTGGTTGCTTGCGCTCCATATCCTGTTCAGCCTATGATAGCATTTAATCATAAAATTAATGATAGTATCGATAAGAGTAGGTATGCTTCATTCAGTCATCGTATATATCAAGCGAAGATAAATATGCCAGATCAAAAAATGGTAATAGTGATGAGTTTTGATCGTCAATTAAATTTATTAGAGAAGAATAGTCAGCATATATTGAATCATTGTATGAAAATCTTTAAAAAACATTCTTTCAACCAATTAACAAATAAACAAAAAGAATGTCTCTATATTTTTATTGTATTAATGAATTTAATATTAACACAAAGTTAAACACAAAATAATAAAAAGCGAATATACAAAGACTTTGAGGTTTTTTTTAATATTATAATATAAATGTAATGTTTCGATATTAGATGGTACAACTAGCAATATAAAATGTAGTCTTGAATTTTAAAAAAACTAAATATTTATTGACTAAATATAGTTACACTATTAATAGTAATGGTTTGTCATTTCCTATTTATATAAAAGATCTTACTTTGACAGAGCTATATACTAATTTTAAATATTATGATATTGAGCTAAATCTTATTGATCGTGAAATAAAAAATGGTCAGCTATTTTTGAAAGGTTATAATATTTATATCATAAGACAATGTCGGCTATTAAGAATGAACAGGATATTTTACTGCGTCTTAATAATATAGTTGATTGTGAGTTTATCATTTTTAATATGTTAAATTGCTTATGTAATTATGCTGTTGAAGGTGCGAATTATAGTGGTGACAATGGCTTAGTAAATCCTATGATAGAGGGGTTATCATATATCAAATTTTAGTGGTATTACACAACCTCATGATTATGATAAATTTGATCCGCAAACAAGTGACAATAATAAAGATATTTTTCAGCAGCCGTATGCACCTAGCGCGCCACCTGAAACATTAGTGACAGATTTTCAAAATGTAAAACACATCATTGGCTGGAAGCTAAAGTATCGGCCAGAATGTAGAAATATAATACAAGAAAAACTTAATATAACAACCGAGCTTGAGCAAAGAAAGTAGTCAACATTTAGTATTATATTAGAAAAATTTAATATAATTAAGATTATAAAAAATTTAATCTTTTTACTTGCAGTAAAGATATCAAATTTTACAAAATAAAGCTATATTTTTCAATATTATATTTTTAATTCAATGAAATATTTAATTTTATAATGAGATAATATATGGATAGTTTAGATTACAGAATAATTAATAATATTATTGCAAAATGCCTCAATTTGTCGAGTGATGAAATATTACTAGAAATGCATTTAATTTATGATTATATGGCTGACTCTTTAATGTTAATAGATTTATTTATTGAGTTAGAAAGTTATTATCATATAAAATTCACTAATAAACAGATTGAAAATATAGTAACTGTTGGCGATATATATGATTTTTTCAAGGTTTATTTAAATGAGTAGTTTAATATGCATAAATAAAAATATAGTAACTAATTTACTTTAGTAAATATTACATAGTTTATTTTATCATATTTTAATTATCATCATAATTTGATAATTATCTGATTATGCTTTTTTTTATAAAAACACGTATCGTAGATGAAAGTGATAATTAGATAAGTATTAGCTGTATGGGGATAAATGAAGTTAATAAACTTGTTTTTAGGATCCTAAATGGGAAACTAGCTGGGTGCGAGTTTTTACTAGATAATCTTCATACTGTTTTTATGGTTACAAATGATAATACTATTGAAACTATACATAAAGGAAATTCATACCCAAATAATCTTGTTTATATTCCTTATACTGATCGTGAATATAGTTTTGAAATAATTATTGAAAATAATGATCTAAGTAATGGTAAGATAATTGTTAGAGAAATTGATGATGAAAATGTAACTAATGAGAGAAGTATTACATTAAATGTAGTATACCATGTAAATGATCTTTCATTCGCTATCCGTCGTTTCAATGATAATTTTAATGAAGAGATTTTGCGTTATCCTATTGTTGATATAAAGGCAGGTAAGGTTTTTCCTGCTAAGAAAAATTATCTATTTATCATCGTGTCTTGTTTATTAATATTATTAGTTATAGGTATCTATGCTTATTTTTATTTTACAAATGAACAAAGAAAGATTTCTAAGCTTTCTGTCTTATTAGGTGATGATTTACTTCATTATCAAATAAGTTATGGTCAGGACAAAATAATATATCTATTAGCAAATAATGAACGTTACGTTTATCACGCTAGAAAGTTATTAAATAATAGTGCTGATGCTAATCAAGTGAAAGTTTTATCGAAAAAACAGCAAATAAAAGCTATTTCTGTATGGTTAAGAAAAAATTTCCCTCTAGTCTATTTTCACTGTATTGAGCTAGATAAATCAGAACAGCCAGTAATATCACTTAGCCGTGAGAGGACAAGTCTAACTAAGAAAGAGAAATCTGATCTTATTAGTAAGTTACGAAAGGATTTTTTATTCGTTAAAGATGTGGCGTTTAAGTTTGTAAGTGATAAGTATATTGAAAATATTTCAGAGAATGGAATTAAAAAATTAAAAATAAAGTATAAGAAAATTGTATCGAGAAATAGTATTACTTTTTATATCTTAGATAATTTAAGTGATCAGGAAATACAATCAATAAAGCTATTTGTTAATAATTTTTATCAAAATTGGGGCAAGAATTATATTTATTTTACTATTGAGTTAAATAGTGACTGGTTACAGGATAAATCTTTTAGGTATGGTAGTAAAAATTATATACGTACTTCCCCATCACACTATTATTTTAATAAAAATTAACAGGAGGTTTTTATGATAGAAGAATCGGGTCTTGATACAAAGTACTATAATATTGACACAAGAAATTTAGACTATAATATGCTATCTGATGGCTATTTGATCAAAAAGAGTCAAGAGTTTGATGTGGGTGTGATAAGTATGAATCAAAATCTTGAAAAAACTTTATCCGAATTAACCAGAGATCCCTCAAATCCCGTATTATTAGCTAGGTATCAGTCTTTACTTTCTGAATATACCTTATATCGTAATCTCCAGTCTAATGTAATAAAAACTCTAAAAGATGTTGATAACAACATTATTTCCAACTTCCGTTAAATTTTTTATAAAATTTTTGTCGATTAAGGGTATTATTATGTTAACAAACACTATTAATTCTTCTGTTAGTAACCATGTTACTGATATTGATAAATTATCTTCAGAGACAGCAGGTTTAGATGATTACTTAATAGACTATTATGCTAAATTATCCCACGAAACCAAAATGGAGTATGAACAAATATGGAGTATGGCAAAAAATCTTTGTAATTATTCAGATCGAAATTGTTTAAATTATCTTCAGCAAAAAACTGCTGATTTTTGTTTGCAAGTTTCACTATTACAAACTCAAGTTCGTAAAGGGATAACGGCTATTGAAACATTATTAAAAACTTAATATGAAAAAAATTTATCTCAGCTTGGTTTACTCACTATTGTTATTAACTGGTTGTCACGAACAGGAATTACTTAAAAATTTGGATCAAAACCAAGCTAATGAAGTTATTGCTTTATTGCAACAAAATAATATTAATGCCTATAAAAAAGAGAGTGCTAAATCGGGTTATGTTATTTATATAGAAAAAGAAGATTTTATTGCGGCGGTAGATTTAATCAATCGTTATGGTTTACCACGTAAACCTCGATTAGAAATTGCGCAAATGTTTCCGTCAGATAGTTTAGTGTCATCACCATTAGCTGAAAAAGCACGCTTATATTCAGGAATTGAACAGCGATTAGCGCAATCTTTACATTCTATTGAAGGTATTGTAACTGCTCATGTACATATTAGTTATGAACTGAATAGTAGTATAGAAAGTAAAAAAGAACATAAATATCATGTAGCTGCACTGATTAAATATAATGATACTATTAAAGATGTAAACTTATTAATTAATGATATAAAAAGATTTCTAAAAAATAGTGTAAATGGAGTAAATTATGAAGATATTTCTGTTGTTACAACTGAAATGGAACAGATAAATCGATTAACATTAATCCCTAATCATCATGGTATTAAATCAAGTTTAATATGGTTGTCAGCGGTTAATATTTTTCTTATCTTAATTATCGGTTTCATATTGTTCATGATAAAGAAGAATAGTAAAACCTCAATATTAATTCCGATGAATAATAAATTAGTGACAAATTTTATTAAAGATAAGCTTATCATGAAAGATAAAAGTAAAAAATGAATGCCTATGTCTAGTGATACAATTAATTTTTTTTTATATGATCCTATATCCTGGATGCATAGCGATCACTTTTCTATTCCTGAAATTTTTGATAATAAAGCTTGTCGGTCAGTTTTAAATAGTGTAGTAATAAATTTTTACTCTCTTCCTATTCATGCTATTTTTAATCATAATCATATTGAAAGATATATTATAAACAATTGGAAGATTATATTGCAGGTTTCCTTTATGCTAGCCTGTTTACGCTATCGTTCATTATTATTTTATAATGGTAAAATAGTAAAATTAGATGAAAATATAAGAAATTTTTGTAATTTAAATATTATAGATAGCTCACCGATTCTTACAAAAAAGAATTTTTCCGATATTGATTTTTGGTTATTAGCTAGAAGTGAAATATTTTCATTTCAAAATTTTTTATCAGATACAGTAAGGAAACGATTAGTACTATTATTTCCTCGAGTAAATAACAATAATTATAATTTTGCTGAAATAAATCCGCAATTTAATTTATTAAAATTGGCTGTTCAATATGCAAAAAGATATCAATATAATAGATAATGTTTTATTAAAAAAAGAAACATTGGTTGAACGTAATCAAGCATTTTCAATTATTGAAAAGTCAAAAAGCTATGCAACTGTTGTAGTAAATAATGCAGTCAAAGAGTCTGATAGAATAACCAAAGAAGCATTTTTGATCGGCTATAAATCTGGGCTAAATAGTATTATTGATAGTATTATTTGTTATTTTAAAAGATCTGATGACATTTATCATGCTATCCATAAAAAAATACTATATCAAGTTAATCAATGTTTGATTCAAATGATTAATGACGAAAAGTTAGTTTCTTCTTTTATTAATAGTTATTTAGCTAGTTTTGTAGCTAGTAAGGGAACAGATAAACTTATTATTATTCAGCCAGAACTATATAGAAAGTTAGACTATAAAATTATTAATGGGATTGAGTTCAAACAAGAAAATATTATTTTTGAATATCATGCAGAGAGTTATTTTCTTATTAAATATAAAGATAATATGGTAAGACTTGAATATAATAAAATATTAGAACATATAAAATTGTCTATACAAGAAAAATATTTTTATAAAGAAATGATTGAAAATATTGATCAACTTATTAATAACATTATACCTTTAGGACAAAAATATGAAAATTCCGATATTAACGAGTAATATACAAGCGTCTACTATAGAAACAACTAAATCATTAGATGATAGATTAATAGATAATAAAATTGCTAGAGATAACAATGCATTATCTGAGATTAATAAACAGGTTGATATGAACCTTTACCTTTATAGCTCATTATATGAAATATATGAGAAAGAAAGAGAAGAGGATGATAATAGATGGTAAATAAAGCTATTTTTATTTATCTTATTATATTTTTTTCTTTAATTCTCACTGGTTGTCATAATTTTCGCTTGCAGAGTAATTCACAATATAGCAATTCAAATAAAAGTCTAGCATGTGTTAGAGAAGAAAATAATTTAAATGAGTCTAACCCAATTGCTTTATATAAAGCGATGGTAAGTTGTATAAAAAACAACCTATATGAAAAGGGTATTTTTCTTTATTTGCTAGCAGGAAGTTATACTTATTACGATGCAAATCGTATAAATACTTTTTATGCCAGAAAAGTTCATCATGATTTATTGGCTGAAAATTTAGCTTTTTTGACTAAAGCGGAGTATAACTCTTTTTGGTCTAATTTAAAAGATTTTATGAAGCAGGATAAGCAGAGAAAGATGGTTTGTGTCAAAATCGAGCAAGTTGGAGCGCCTAATTATCAACCAAGTTATATGTTAAAAAATAAAGTTAGTAATGTATCACAATATAGTGTTGATTATGTTTTATTTAAAAAAAGTGTCAATAGCTACTTGAATTGTTTATATCAATAGCTATCAACTAGTTATTTTAATAAAAAAAATTGTTTATCATAAGTTAGTCTTTTCTTTTCTTTTCTTTTCTTTTCTTTTCTTTTCTTTTCTTTTCTTTTCTTT
>JBGDCZ010000017.1:0-51019 GCA_048493715.1 Arsenophonus endosymbiont of Dermacentor nuttalli
TGTTAGGCTCCATACCTCACCTTTCATCTTTTTTATGCCCAAAATCAAATGGGGGGATGCGTTCATCTCATTCCACCTTCTTATGATATGTCCTTGTTCACTCATATCTGTAACAATATCATTGCCATTACCTGCATCAAGTGATTTGTTATTCATACGATAATCTAGTGGCAGCACAATAATATCATCCTCTGCTGTTGCGACTTGAACAGGTTCCAGCGCTATAATATGGTTTTGCTGTTCAGACAAAATTATTTGAAAATTTTGCCGATTTTTATCCTTAATAAGGATAGGTATTACAGCTAACTGCTGCCAATTTACAAATTTTATTTTGGCTAGATTATTGTTTTTATCTTTATGGATAATCTCATTATTTTCAAAGAAAAAATCATAACCACTGTATTCAGCTAAATAAATAATCACCCTATCATTTTCAGTATAATGTTCACTTATTTTGCCATAATCAAAAGTAATATAAATAGCGGCTAAGTTAGCGATAGACATATTATTAATATAATAGTGATCTACTCCTTTTGTCATATGAAAATAGCTATTACTTTTTATATTGTAAAAATGATTATCAAGCTGATCACCAGAAAATACCGTTTCCACTGCCTCCAATGTGGTTTACATAGGCCTAACGTTATTCGGTAAGTAATAGACCGTTTTATAAGTTTCTATGGTATTTTCTGCCAAATCAATGGCAACAAAATAAGATCGAGCCGCGGTAACATGACGTTCAAAACGCCTAACATACATAGCTTCATATAATATTGGTTGATCTGTGAGTAAATTCGCTGACTGAGGTAGGTAAGGTGTCAACAATATAAATCCATCCTGAGTACGTATATTATATTGATGAGTTAAAAAATGCTTACCATTATCATGATAACCGTAGGCATTTTTTAATTTAATTTCGATATCACTTTTCGCGACTTTATTTAATTCAGATGGCACAGCTGTTTCAATTTTGAGGATAATATCACTATCTTTTAATTCAAATAATTTTATTTCATCTAACTGATATTCCAGCTCCATAATAGTTTCACCATTGTTGCCTATTTCATCAATAACCACTTTAGAATGATAATCGAACAATCGATTAAATTTAAATCTCTGCTTTTGTTGACTGGGGGTTAATAAAAATTTGCTGTTCTGCATCCCATTGATTATAGAAGCGATAGTCAGGTAAGATCTTTATATGATCTGGCCAGTTATAACGTTGGATAACATATCGGTCAATACCACTCCCACCATTAGCATAACCTTTAGTTAATAAAAGCGCATCATTCCCCTCACCACCATGCAATATTGCATGCCCGCTCCCGCCTGATAAAATATTATTTTTTTCATTACCAATGATAATATTATGACCTTTATCAGGCCCACTAGCATGTTCAAAATTATCAATTAACACTATTGGATAAGAGGTGTTATTAGCAAAATAAAATTGTTTAGTACGTTATGAGTATATTCCAAACTAGTAAAAGGTCGATGTAAATACTTAACTATACCATTCTGTAAATCAATATAGCTCCCCCAGAAACTGGTGTTATTATGTTTATTATAAATGGAGAAGTCGGCTTCAATAAGCCCTAATTCTGCCTGAATTGGCAAGGTATTGACAATAATTGAATCATCGCCCGATTTACCATATAAATTTTTTATCTCATCAATTCTAAATTGGCTATTATTGAGAATAAAAATAAAAAATATCATTTTTATTACCGCCAATAAAAATCTTCCTGCCATTATAAATTACAAACCGATTGGCAACTTGATCTAATCCGATAATAACATCATTACCATTTGCTGTATTAAAGCTTACCGCGGAAATGTTCTCTTTACTAATAAGTTTTTGCAAGATAGTTTTCGATAAGATCATATTTTATTATTGAATTGGGTAAAATAGAGTACTTTTGGTTGTTCGCTATTAGAAGTAAATATTCTATTTTATCAATAGCAACATGCTGAAAATTCAATAGTATGTTATCAGATCATCCGTAATAAAATAATCTCATCAGTGGATTGATAAGTGGAGGGAATATATTCTTTTATTTTTACCTGTTCAACATCATAGCGATTAGCAGCCTGTTGTAAAATCAAATTTATCTCTTGTTCAGAAAAACGCCTTTTATTTTGTTCTATCGCAAAATCGATATTATCATTTGTCCATAAAGTTGTAACTGAATTTGAAAATAAATTGATATATTTCGCTATAATTAACTCTTCAATATCCTGGTAAACAATATACTCATTTGTGTGTTTATCTTTCAAATGAAAATAAGGCAACTCTTCCGCCTGCTGCGTTTCTTCAATATAAAAATGTAAATTATAACCTGCTGGTTTCATTATATCTTCAAATTGATTGCGCTCTTTTTCAAACAATGCTTGTTGGAAAGAATTTGATATTTTTGTAATGAATTCGTACTGAATAAGTTAATCCTAACCCCAATGCCGTGTGAAAACTGGTTTCAAACTCTTTGCCAGAAGTTAATATTATTGTTTGCTTAATTTTGGTGACTGTTGTTACTGCATTATAGGTCATTCCGCCTAACATTAATGCGGCACCAATACTAATAGGTCCCATAGCCAATGAATCAACCAAAAAAGCTAACGCGGTGCCAACTCCAACAGCTGCGCCAGACAATGAAAGAGTACCATTAACTATCAGATCCTGGGGAACATCAGCATCTTGTTCTGTCGCCAGTTGACTAAAATTCTCATAAGCATAATAAACATCAAAGCCTGCCACAACGGCATTTAAAAACATTACCGCCCGACCGGTAAATGTTCCGGCTACCCGATAACAACCGGTGGTTTTATAAGCCATTTTTAATAGTAATGGTTGTAAAATATCAGTACTAAAATTGGCTCCAGCAGCACACTCCAGGCAATGATAATATTTTTATCAATTTCGCTTCGCTGCTCATCACTCAACTGCGCTGACTGTCGCTCTACTAACATCATCTGAGTAGAATTAACCAGTTGGAATAGGCTAATCTCCTGTGTACCATAACCGATTTTATTCATCATGCGGGCATAACGAGGTAATTTGACACTATTTTGCTGAAAACGTGGCCAAAGAGTCCTATCTATATTGGTAGCGTGGTTAATATCAGATAATCTTTCTAATAACAGAGCAAATGAAGCCAAATCTTGTTCATTAGATAGTAATCTACTTTGTATATTTATGCGTTTCAGTTGTTCTCTAATCAGACTAACCAGTGTTGCATTCTCCTGTGAGCCTTCACCAAGGTCAAATAATCATTAAGTTGCTGTACATCAAAAGTCAATTTGTCTGGCTGATTAGACAACAACATAGTTGATTGAGGAGTAATTGGCTTATTATCAATATAGGCACCAGCTTGCTGTAATGTTGCCAATTGAATATTAATAGTGCCTGTTTGCACTGTTAATGACTATGCCCTAGCCTCAGATTTATCAGGCAATAGTGCAATGAGTGAACTAATTTCAGTTTTTAAATCATGTTCAAGATTAAGGCGATAAATATCAAATTTAAATTGACCTACTGTGGTTTTTTCTATGCCATTAGCAGCAATATGTAAAAAAATGATTTATTTTTTTACTGATAATCAGATCATAAATGGCATGTTTAAGTTTACTTATTTCAATAGCACCTTGGCATCAGTAAAATAATTTTGTAAATAAAAGAATACTCGGTTATGACCTGCCCAATAGGTATTTCTTTCAATGCAATGCTCATTAATAAAGCTTGAATAATAGGCAGATCATTTAATAAAACTTGATTGGTAACGGCATCATCACGGCAGCTAATAAAACCGGCATGAGAATTTAATAAATTCTGCTTGACTAAGAAGCCTTTCTGATTAGCAAAAAAGGTTAAAGCAGTATCAATACCCGTATCAGAGAGTTGTTTGGCTAAATTTGATACGATCCAATCAGCATGATAGGAATTGCTATTTTGTCCTATTTTTGTAGCACTAATAATAGCGATTTGTTACGGTTTATTAAGAGCCAAATGCCTATTAAAGACTCTGACAATAATCGAAGTTTTAAACCATTAAATTTATCACCTGATGGCGAAACATGACCTAATAAAAACCAATGCTGCTCACTCAGGTTTTGAAAGTCAGCTAATTTGCCATATTCTACAAAATATTTTTTCCGCTTAGTATCAACTTGAACAATTAAAGTATTATTCAGATCTAGCATGGTGATCAATTCAGCTTGCTGACGAACCTTATCATCGCCAGTAAATCTTAAAATAATATTTTTTTGTCGCTATAGGTAAATGGCTATTATCTTCTACAATAAAATCTGCATTAACCTTGCGCCAAATAGGAATTTCATTTATCTTTTGGGCAATTCTAAGGCCTTACTTCTTACCCTATTGATATAATGATGCACTGTTTTATCGGCTAATATATCAAGCCACATTGAGGGATCTGGTAGATAATGATTAATATAATTAAAATGCTTTCTTTGTATATCAATTACAGTCATAAGAATACGATTTAGTTTTTCCTTGGTGTGGTGCTTTTCTGTCAGCAATTTTGCCCTTACTAACGACGGCAACTCTCTAAAATTGGTATCTACAACGTATATATTAATTCTTTCAACCACAGTAAAAATTTTTCTCCTTGTTGACTGCCACCGTGTCGAACATTAACTATATAATAGGTTGATAATACAAAACAAATCCCATCACGTATATCCTTTAATAGCTGTTGATTACATGTGAGATAAACTTTTCTGCAATATGTACAAGTCTATCTTTTGACATGAAATAGAGATGGGTATTGTGAGAAAAATTAACATCCATATTATAATTAACAGGCATAAATATTCCCTTTTTAGTAAACTTTAGTCTGTAAATAAATTGCTATATTAGAGTTTTTGCATTTCACTATATTGAAATATTTGATTAAGGAAATTTATATCATTATTGGTTAAATTAGAAATTATTGTATCATGATTATTTTGTTTAAAAGCGGAAGCTATATTTATTAATAACTCTATTTGTCCATTATTTAGTAACTCTCAATTATTTAATAATATATCAATTTTCAGGTTATTTTTATACTTTTCATAATCATAAATAGTTATTTTATTATCATTACGCGATGATATAACTAAATTATTATCTGTATAATCAAATACAGCACTACCACCTAAACATTGAATAAAAATTTCATTTTATTTCCTTCATTAAGAAATACATTTATATCACCTGTACCATGATTCATCGCTAAAACATTATTTCCTTTACCGGCATCAATAATATTATTATCTTAGGTTGATATAATAATATCATTACCTTCACCATCTAAAATAATTTTTCCGGTTTCACTCATATCTGTTAATATATCATTACCTGCTGATAAGTTAGCTGAATAACCTTTAGGGATAAAAAATATTGTCATCAAATTCTGACGGTGTCTGTACTGTGGTACAAGGCGTGATTTGATAACTATTCTCTTAATAATTTATAAAAAAATATTGATTATTTTTATCTAAAAGATATATTTTTTCATAAAAATCACCTAAATTATTAACAAATTTAATTTGTGCTCATTGAGATGAAGCTTGATAAGATAAACTATTGCCCTCAAAAATAAAATCATAACCACTATACTCTTTTACCACAATAATAAAAATATCTTCATTAGTAAATGAAGCATTAATTTCTTTAAAATCAAAGGTAATACTATCGTTTATCTTATCTGTGCTAGCCAAATCCTCAAGCAGATAAATATCGATACCATGTGAAAAATAGATATAATTATTTTTTGATTGAAGTAAAATTATTGTTATATTTATCACCATGAAAAATAGCATGTTGAGCATTATTAATTGTAATCATAGGCTTAAGCAAAGCCGGTAATAAATAATTTTATAGTAATTTTTTATACTATTTTGAGTTAAATTAATCTCAATTTCATTAATATTCTTGTCTGTATTACTCTTATCTAGTTTATCAAAATACATTATTTCAAATATTTTTTCTGGCGTGGCTTGTTTTGTTAGCTTTTGTGGCAGAGACAATGTTAATAAAAAACCATCCATTGTCTGTAATAAATATTCATGATTAAGTGTAAACTCATCATTTCCTAAACTTATATAAACATTTTTTAACCTTATATCTATTATACCTTGCTTTATTTCACCATTAATTAGCCCTTTATCTGATAATATTTGTAGATAAATATCACTATCAACTAATTTAACTTCTATAAGTTCATCTAGCTTATAATTAAAAGCAACTACACTCCTGTTCTTTTTCTCAATTTCTTCAATAACAATATTGGTATTAAAATCATAACCCAACTTTAAGCCGGTTTTATTTCTATCTAAATTTTACCATCTTTCATTATCAGTATCCCAGTAATAGCTTTGTTCATTCCAGGGAAGCTCTTCTTTATAATCCAACCAATTATAAAGCTCTATAATATATAAGCATCTACTCCTCCACCACCATTAGCGTAACCATTATTCAATATCAATGTATCTTTTCCAGCCTGAGTCTGACCATAAATAATATCAACCCCACCACGTCCGTTTAATATGTTATCTTTTTCATTACCTAAAATTAAATCCTGGCTATGTTTACTAGCTATGATATTTTCTTAATAAAATCAACGAAAACTTCCGTTGAATAATTTTTTCTTATTAATTCTTGTACATTAGCAAAACTATCAATATAATTTTCTGTTAGATACTTCAATTCTCCCTGTGGTAAATTAATAAACGTTACTACTACTTTTTTTAGATTATTAGCTGGCTGTTCGGAATTATAAGCTGTTAATAATTGATAATAAGGTAACTGTTCGACCGATAATGTATCACTTCCGCTGTTGCCATCAAAATACTTATTTTCATTCACTGTTATTTTGTCAAATAATAGAATAAATACATCATCAAGCTCGCCACCAATAAATATTTTTTTACCATTACCTCAAATAAACTGATTTTTAACTACCTGAGAACCAACAATCGCATCATCACCATTGGCTAAATTAAAACTAATACCGGTTATAAAATTTATTAAATTATCTTTTGATAAAAAATTCTGCAAACTTTCATTAAAGTATTGTATTTTATTATCATATGGTAATGAGTAAATAGTGTCTACTCCCTCTACACTAGATAAATTCTGATTAAAATAAGGTTGATTAGTCATAAGTTTAATAACATGATTATATTTGTTACTAAATAATATTATTTCGTCTGATTGCTGGTAAGAAACTGGTATATAAGTTTTTATCTTAGTCAGTTCTACCTGATAACGATTAGGATGTTGCGCTATAATTTTTTCTGCTTTTTGTTTAGTAAATTTCCGCTTTATCGTCTCTAGTGTTTCATCAATATGCTGTTGTTTCCACAAATTAAGCGGTAATGACACAATATTCAAATCATGTTTTAAATATTGAAGATCATATTGATAGTCATTATATTTTGTGCAGTCAGATAACGATTATTATTGTTATCAAATAAATGATATAGCGGTAACTCAGCAATATTTTCTTCTTCCTCTCGGATAATACTCAATTATACCCGGCGGGTTGTAATACTTGTTTAAAAAAATCTTCCTCATTCTGTTGTCGATAAAGCCTTAACTGGCTTTCTGTTTGTTGCTTTAATAATTTATTTTGTATCGAATAGCTTGGTTGTAGTCCTAATATTGCACCAATAGCTAGCTGAAATTTTTCAGGGATAGTAAGTGCAATTTTTTCTTCTATTCGTTCAATAAACCGATAAGCATTATAAAACATACCACCTAACATCAATCCTGTACCTATAATCACGCCGTTGATGATCCTGCTATAATAGCCAAAGCCTTAGAAGCACTAACATCGGTATTGATCAATGATAATATGCATTAACCAGCAAATCTTGCCTAATTGCCAAATTATGTTCATTTTTTAACTGACTGAAATTTTCATAGGCATAGTAAAGATCAAATCTGGTTGTAGCAAGTGTGATGCCGACACTAACCCGATTCGCAAACATACTGGCATTACTAAGTGAACCACTTATTTTATAAGCTGCTTTTAACAATACTGGTTGTAAAGCAAACACTAAAATTAGTTATACTGGCTGCCCAGGCTACAATGAGATTATCCTCCAATACCAGCCGTTCATTATCAGGCAAATTATTGCTATTAAGTTGCATAGTCACAAATTGCATTGCAGTAACTAATTGGATCATACTAAATAACTGCATCATACTAGCAAACTTATTAACTAATAGTGCATAGCGGGGCAAATGAGATATTGTCTTCCTACAAGCTTAGTTGCAAATTTTTATCGGCAAATTTCGACTATTGTATTGCTCTATATAAGCAAAGCGCTACATAATAACAGCGAGATCATTCAAATTATCACTATTAATAAATATTTTTTTATAATTGTTGGTTGAATTAATTTTCGCTTTTAATATCTTAATTAAATTAATGTTATTTTGACTTCCTTGATAAAAACTAAGGTAATCATTTAAAAGCTACAACATCAAAACGTATTTTTTTCTGCCAATTAGCAACGTTCCTAATCGAGAATAGTGATATTTTTTCTTATCAAAATATGCTCCAGCCTGCTGTAGAATAGCAAGTGGAATAACAATGTCATCAATTTTGACTGAAACTTAACTTTCTTGTTGATTTATTGGTAATTATACTATTAATCTTGCTAAATTAGCATATAATATTTCATCATGCTTTATTTCATATAATTTAATGCGATAATTATTGTTTTATTCTTTTTTAATACCCAACATGTCATAACGATGATATTTTTTATTATCAATAATAATTTCATCATCAAGATATATTTTCATAAAATATAAAACATCTTCATATATACTTTCTTTCCGTATTAAATCTAATTTTATTTCTCCCATTTTTGGATCATATATTTTACAACCATAAAAATCATCTGTTTTATCCTGAACTAAAATAGTAAAAATATTATTATTAACATCTAACTGATATTTACCTATTGATAATTTTGTTAATTCATTAATATTTTTTTATTAACAATTTTATTTTTCACAAAAAGAAGATTGATATGATTAAATACAGCATTAAAATTTTCTAAAAACTGTTGATCTTCATAAGTTAATAATCTTTTTCGAGAAAACTCCAATAAACTATGATGATATAGTAATAACTGACTTAACCTTTCAATATCATTTTCATTATAAGCATAAAATAATGCTAAATTTCTTCCCAACTGACTATTTATTTGGTAATAAAAAGCATGAGGTATGGGATTTATTACTATATTAAACATGGGAAGTGATTTTTTAGCAATTCTATTAGCTAAGCTCATTATATTATTAAGATAATAATTATGCCATCGCTGGCTTTTCTTTAAGGCTTGCTGCAAGCTTAATTGACTAAGTTCGTTTATCAATACCAGCAAGTACTATTTATGATTTGTGGCAAACGCATAATGTTCATTTATATATTCCAATGATAACCGTAGTAACTGATAATTTTCTTTCTGGTAGGTCGATACAGTGCTATTTATTGCTCTTCTTGCTAAATTTATTGCTGTTTTACTCGCAATACCACTAGAATCATAAGGATTAGCAAGCTGTCCTAAGCTTTGCTGAGAAAAGAAACAAACTTCAGCAGAAATATTTAGACCAAAATACAGCTTTACCTCACTAAGCATATCTACTAATTTTACCGATGTCATTCCTTC
Source organism: Arsenophonus endosymbiont of Dermacentor nuttalli (assembly GCA_048493715.1). Lineage (GTDB taxonomy): Bacteria > Pseudomonadota > Gammaproteobacteria > Enterobacterales > Enterobacteriaceae > Arsenophonus. Next base: position 9,691 of record JBGDCZ010000017.1, read on the forward strand.
AAGGAAGGATTGTTCCTCATAATTTGCAATATTACCTAATAATAGCCATCTTTTAACTTCTGTATTATTTAATTTACCATATTCTAAATATCGCTTTATTTTAATCTTTATCTATTTGTAGAATAAAACTATTTTCTGAATTAAGTTTAGCTAATAACTCAGCTTGTAGACGAAATTTTTTATCACCAGAAAAACGAAAGATTATTTGTGAGCTATTTTCATTTAATATTTTTGCTGCTTCACTTTTTATATTTTCAGCATTTACTTTTGGCCATAATGGCACATTATAAATATTTTCACTATTTAATTTATCAATTAACAAACCGATATCATAATTATTATTTATTCGATTATAACTAGCAAAATAATCAGTAAATATTTTATAAGCCTCATTATCATAAGCGATTATTTTTAGCAAATCTAAATTTAATTTACCATTAAAATAATGAAAATATTGCTTAAGATAATTATGATAACGAATTATCATACTTGATAACGAAACATTGGCTGCATGTATTTGTCGTAAAAGATATAAAATTAAAGCTTCACCATTAATTATAATTTAACCACTATCACTAGCTTTTTGATACTGATTTTTATAGTATTTTGCCGGCTGTATACTATTTGTACTCTCATCCAAATAAACTTCTTTTCTGCCATAGTGATGAATAGATAAATCTTTGGTCTAACCCACTATGATATATTTAAAATCTTTATGCCAAAACTCTTGACTGATATTTATAGCAAAATTATCCAGTAAATTATTCTGATCAAGTTTACAACCCAACTTCTGCTACCATTAACCAGCCAGCTTCTGCCGCTAATTTAGCCGCTGTTACTGATCGTTAAGAGCAGTAAAGGCTTGTGCGGCAGGTAGCGCAGTAAATCCTTGACGAAATCTTTGCACACGGGCACCATCTACTACAATGATTGGCTATGTTGCTGCATGGTGAATTTGGCGGACAAGCTCTCTTAGTTGCTCAGGATCATGATAATTGCGCGTAAAAAGAATAACATACCACCAACCAGCGGGGGCTTTAGAATTTCACGATATTCAGCCTCTAATTCAAATCATTGTAGATCTAGTATAATTGGTCCTATAAATTACCTGCTTAATATACTTTATGATCACTTTTTAATATTAATATGCTCAAACTAAACCTAACCATGTTCTAATAGGTTGCGCCAATGCCAAGTATTGCGGATCTTTTGTCTGCATCCATCGGATTTCATACCACATCATTCTCATATAATTAACCCATGGCTGCCACAAGACAATTTGCTGGTTTAATTTATAAAAATCTTTATATGCAGGCTGCTGCTGACAATAATGTAGCAAAAAACGGTTTTGCGCTTTTTTATCCCAATTATTGCTAGCAAATAACATTGCTAAGGCAAAGGCAAGATCACAATCAGCTGCATACTCCCAATCCAATAGTTTTAAAATTCCATTATTAGCTAATAGAACATTTCCACTATGAATATCAAGATGCGCAAGTACTTTTTTGCTGGTTTTAGGTTGGCAGACATGTTGAAAAAAATGATGCAAACTTAACCAATTAGGTGATAGTCTGCGCCGGTCAATTTGATACCAGTAACTGGCTAAATGTTGTTTAAGATGCAGTGAGTAACCAGATAATGGATATGAATGTAGTGACACCAGTGTACGACTTAGCAGTTGATATAATTCTTGCAAACTAGAGACCGTATCAGTCACCACCTCGCCTTCAAGCCATTCCAATAATAACCAGTCATTATTAGCCCCCACTACCTGGGGAGCAGCAACAAACTGAGTAAGTTGGCACAATGTTTTACGCTCTTTTTGCCGATTAATACCTAATAAACTCTCGTTCTTTCCGGCAAAACGTGCAATCAACTTAATATTTGCTGTTGCTTCAACATAGAAACTTCCACCACTAGATCCTGGTAACGCTTTAATTCGCCACTTATTAGCTGTTATTGCCGGATATTTTTGTAATAACAATGTTATAAGTGTTTCCTTTTTATTCAATGCGATTTGTTCCCGACCAGAGGATCTCACCAGTTTGCGCTCCCATTAACTGCATTTCAATTTCACTCTGTTGTTGATTACCCGAAATAACCGAATAAAGCACATAATCAGCTTGTACATAGCGTGCTAAGCCGATGGCTTTACTGCGAGTAACTAAACTATCTTCCTGAGATAAGCCCAAAGCTTTACGTGCATTTGCCACCACATCTTGAGGAGCTAATTTGAATACATTTTTTTTATTAATGACATCAATAATAGTGTTAGTTGCTTGCATTGACTGAATCGATATATTGGTATTATTTTTTATTGAATCAATCAATAACACCTTGCCTGACTCGATACCCGGAGCTTGTACCAATTGATTAGCTAAAGGAATAATTGCTGCTGACCAATCCACTGTTTTTACTTTTGGTAGCTGTGGCACAGTATCTGGAGAAGTGGGTATTGTTGGTTGCTCAGTAGGCTCAGAGGGTTCGATCGTAATGACCGGTGCCGGTCTTTTACTCGTTATCGATGAGCAACCAACTAAAATAAATGTCACAACCATAACTTGAAAAATACGTCTCATTTACTCTTCTCCTGTATACCTTACATAACAAGGTAAACTGAATAACAAAGCCTGTGCCAAAATATCAATTTTAATAATTTATAATTAAATACTAACCAACAAAACTATTCTTGTCTCACTGATAGCAAATAGACAATATAACCATTCAATAATTTATATTTCCTTTTTCATTAGTAATGGTCCTAACGGATGTCCTCCCACTAAATGCATATGAATATGAAAAACTTCCTGTCCAGTATGTTGATTACAATTCACAATTAAACGATAGCCATCATCAGCGATACCTTCCTGCCGAGCAATCTTTGCCGCTACAGTGATCATATGGCCTAATGTTTGTTCATGCTCAGGTTTTACATCATTAACAGTGGCGATCAAAATATTAGGAATAATTAAAATATGGACTGGCGCTTGTGGTTCAATATCTCTAAACGCTGTAACTAGATCATCTTGATAAACAATATCAGCGGGAATTTCACGCCGAATAATTTTACTAAAAATCGTTTCTGTAGTCATAAGTTATCCTTTAAATCTATTTTTATGAAAACGCAAGCGGGTTAATCACTTTTGAGTTGTAAATGAAAAAGATCACAAAAATTTTGTGTGGTCACTTGTGCCATTTCTTCAATATCTACATCCTTTAATTCAGCTAAAAACTGCGCCACTTTTCGTACATAAGCTGGCTGATTTTCCTTACCGCGGTAAGGAACAGGTGCCAGGTAAGGTGCATCAGTTTCAATCAGAATGCGATCTAATGGCACAACACGTGCAGCTTGACGAATCTGTTCTGCATTACGAAATGTCACTATACCTGAAAATGAGATATAAAGCCCTAAATCTAATAATGCCTTAGCCGTTTGCTTATCCTCGGTAAAACAGTGTAAAACCCCGCCACAAACATCAACCTGTTCCTCCTTCAATATCGTTAATGTGTCTTGCTGAGCTTCCCGTGTATGGATAATAACGGGTTTGTTTAATTGACAACCTTTGCGAATATGTTCGCGAAAGGCTGTTTGTTGCAATTTAGCATTTTCACTTTGAAAGTGATAATCCAAACCTGTTTCACCGAGGGCAACAACTTCACTACCAGAGGCTAAACGTGCTAGCTCAGCAAAATCGTAACCTTTATCAAGCTCAAGCGGATGTATGCCACAAGAAAAGGCCACGTTTTGACGCTGACCAATCTGCTTTTTCATACTAACGAAACCTGGCAGCGTTGTCGCGACAGCAAGAATATATTTTACCTCGTTAGCCGCCGCTTTTGCGATAACATCATCAATATCTTTATGTTTATTTTTATAATCTAAACAATCGAGATGACAGTGTGAATCAACTAAAAACATAATGAACTCTTTTGATTATGATGGTGTTTTGGTTAGTGCGTTTTGCCAGTTAATTAACTGCGCTGTCAAACGTAATTCCTGATTCAAGCCCATAACTGACATTAATTGATAACGGCAAGTCTGCCATTCATTAGCACTTTTTAATAAGACGTCAGCAGAATTGATGGTAGACAATTTAGTAATTAATGCTAACTGATCCTGATTAATACAATAATTAGCTGCTTGCTGCTGATATTTTACTGCATCTAGCAAGAGACTGATCAAACAACTGATTCGATCAATAGCATCTGGCTGATCTAATTCCGCTAACCAGCTTAAAAGAGTGTTAGTTGATAAATGTTGCATTAATGATTGGTAAAATTGCTTTCTTTTTAGCCAACTTTCTGGCTGTAACAATGTCAAAGCAGCAAGTGGCGCGCCCACATTCAGTTTTATTGCCGTTTCAATATCAACCATGGATAGCGTTTTTTTTTGTTTTTGTAACCAAGCAATCGCTGTTTTACGCTCCGGCGCTGCGAGATAATAATAAAAACATCGACTACGTAACGTGGCTAACAATGCTGCTGGATCACGACACTCTAACAAAAAATAAGTATTGTCAGTTGGTTCTTCTAAGGTTTTCAATAAGGCATTGGTGGCCGCTTCTGTTAATGCTTCAATACAAGGAAACCAAATAATTTTCGCGCCACCTTGCTGTGCATGGCTAACTAAAACTTCGCTTAAACAACGAATACTTTCAATACCTATGGTATTTTTACCCTTGTCAGCGCCAATTTTATGCCAGTCTGGATGAGTATCAGCTAGCATCAGTTGACAACTATGGCAATTACCACAACTTTTCATACCATCTGGCTGTTGGCACATTAACCAGCGACTAATAGCATAAATCAGGGCATCACTTCCCATTCCTGCATTAGCATGTAACAGCAGTGCATGATGGCCCTGTTGTTTCTGATGGAGAGCAATTATCTGTCTATATGCCTGATTTAACCATGGATACCAGTTCATTCTACTTGCCCTGTGCTGTCAACCAATTCGATAATACACTGCGAATGGTTTTCTGCACTTCTTCTAATGATTGGTTAGCATCAATTGTTATTATTGTGTCATCTTCAGCCGCTAACTGAAGATAACGCTGGCGAGTTCGATTAAAAAAGTCCAATGACTCTTTTTCTATCCGATCAAGTTCACCACGATCACGCGCTCGCTTCAAGCCCCGTGCTGGTTCTATATCGAGATATAATGTCAGATCGGGTCGAAAATCATCCAGTATGGTATCACGTAATACTTTCATTAATTTCGGCTCAAGCCCACGACCTCCACCTTGATAAGCTTGTGATGAAAGATCATGACGATCTCCTATCACCCATCTTCCTCTTGTAAGCGCAGGCTTTATAACATTTTCAATTAACTGAATACGTGCTGCATAAAGCATTAGTAACTCTGCTTTATCTGTGACTTTTTCCTCAGCAATACCGTGCTTAATTAATTGACGTAATTTCTCTGCTAATGGTGTTCCTCCTGGCTCTCGTGTAAAATCAATGGCAGTTATTCCCATCTGCGCGAGTGTTTCAGCAACAGTTTTTATCGCGGTAGTTTTTCCTGTGCCTTCAAGGCCTTCAATAACTATATAACGACTTTTCATTCATTTTTATCTTTTGTCTGACGATAATGCTTAACCGCCTGATTATGATCATTAAAATTGGTAGTAAAAGTGTGACCACCGTTACCGGTTGCCACAAAATAATAATAACCGCTTTCATCAGGATGAGCCGCTGCTTTAAGTGAAGCTCTGCTTGGCATAGCGATCGGTGAAGGCGGTAAACCATCAATCAAATAAGTGTTATAAGGACTCGGCTTATCTAAGTCACTATGATAAAGTACCCCGCGGTATTTACCACCTAAACCATATATAACAGTAGGATCTGTTTGCAAGCGCATTTTTTTCTTTAATCGATTAATAAATACCGAAGCAACTTTAGCTCGCTCTATATCAATGCCAGTCTCTTTTTCAATAATTGAAGCCATAATCAGCATTTCATAAGGCGTTTTGTACGGCAAATTAGCCGCTCGTCCTTGCCATTCATATTCAAGAGCCATTAACATTTTTTGATGTGCTCGCTTTAATATGTCAATATCACTAACTTCTGCTGTGTAATAGTAAGTATCTGGATAAAACCATCCTTCTAGTGATTGACCAGGTTGTAAGCCTAGTTGCTGCGCTAATTTATCAGCAGACTGATTTTCAATAGTCTGTTTTAAATAAGGAGCTTGATGTAATACTTTTTCCCAGTCTTCGAAACGAGAGCCTTCAATAAACAGCAAACTAAATTGCACTTCTTTACCAGCAAAGAACATTTCTAACATTGTCCGTAAAGACATACCTGGATTTAATCGATATGTTCCCGCTTTAAATTGCGCTAACTGAGGTTCCAATCTCAGCAACCATTGAAATTTATTAGCCGGATTTATTATTTTCTGCTCCGTTAACAATGATTCTAATCCTACTCGTCCCGTACCGGTTGGTAAGGTGAAAATTGTTGTCTCATGAATATTAATAGCGGTATCAGCGTAATTCTGTATCTGACGATAAAACGTATAGAGAATGCAGCCACTCAATACTAATAAAAGAATAATTAACCACAATGCTCGTCTTATATACTTCATTCAATACTCGCTTCCTAATATTACACTATGAAAATTAATCTAATATTAATCGCAAAATTAGTTTAACCTCAAACAATATGGCAAAAGAGAATCAAATAATTGTCGAGAATTATATTGCCATATAGGTTGTTTTATCTGCGTCAAAACACGGTTAACCGGTAATATGGGCATTAAAGCATTAGTAATGATCACCTCGTCACAATGCGCCAATATATTAGGATAGTCGTTGATATAGAAAAGTTCATAATCAGTATCAGATAAACATTCAATTACCTTTTTACGCATTACTCCTTCAACACCAGCATGATTTAAATCTGGCGTATAAATACGTTTCTCTTTACGCCAAAAAATATTTGCTGCACAACATCCAATCAATCTACCATGAGTATCCATTGCAATAGCTTCATCAACACCTAATGATTCAATTTGTTGTTTTATCAATATTTGCTCTAAGCGATTTAAATGTTTTATACCAGCTAAATAACGATTATTATTCATAGGTATTGTACTCAACGTTAAATCAATACCCGTTTGTTGTTGATTTAAATAAATAGCTGGATAATCAGTTAACAAAATAATGACGGTCGCTTTGTTAAAGCCGGCTATACTATAGCCCCGCCCACCTTCTCCACGACTAATAATAACTTTAATAACCGCTAAATCCTTTTTATTTAGCTGTGCTATTTTATTTATATTAGCTGCCAATTTTTGCCAATCTGGGGCAGGTAAAAGAAGTTGTTTAACACCTTTTTGTAAACGACAAATATGATAAGTTAATAAGGCAGGTTGATGTCCTACTACACGGATCGTGGTAAAACAACCATCACCAAATTGTATAGCTCTATCCATTACAGAAAGATTATTTCGCGGCTCACCATTAATCCAACATATCATTATTTATAACTTCTTAATTAAACTCAATACCGGCTATTATCGCTACAATTTATGGGAAATTCACCATTTATATCAACAAAAAGGCCTCAACCTAAGTAAAGCTGAGGCATTTTTACTAGGAAATATCAATTAATTGACTTTACGGAAAATAATCGAGCCATTTGTGCCACCAAAGCCAAAAGAATTGCATAATGCATATTCCATATTTTCGACTTTACGCGCCTTAACCGGTACAAAATCTAGCCGGCCGGTCTCTACTAGTTCGAGTAATTCATTATCGAGATTTTCAAGATTAATTGTCGGAGGAATATGTTGATCTCTCAACGACAAAATCGTAAAGATAGCTTCAATTGCACCTGCTGCTCCTAATAAATGACCGGTCATCGATTTAGTCGAGCTAACTAATATTCCACTCTGTTGCGGATAAATCGATGCAATCGCCCGCGCTTCAGCGATGTCTCCTGCTGGTGTCGATGTACCATGAGCATTAATATAGCCTACTTTATCTGCACCTATACCGGCATCATGTAGTGCATTTGTCATGGCCAGTGCCGCACCTTCACCATCTTCTGGTGGTGACGTCATATGATAAGAATCACTACTCATACCAAAACCAGCAAATTCAGCATAAATTTTAGCGTCACGAGCTTTAGCATGCTCATATTCTTCCAATACCAAAATACCTGCTCCATCGCCCAACACAAAACCATCACGTTCTTGATCCCAAGGACGACTTGCTCGCTCAGGTTCATTATTGCGTCTTGATAAGGCTTTGAGCGATCCAAATCCAGCAATACCTAAAGATGTACTTGCTTTTTCAGCACCACCTGCCAACATGATATCAGCGTCACCATAGGCAATAATACGAGCAGCGTGCCCAATGTTATGTACCCCTGAGGTACAAGCAGTAGCGATAGAAATAGTTGGCCCCTTAAAGCCATAAATAATACTTAAGTGTCCAGCTACCATATTAATAATGGTTGAAGGAACAAAAAAAGGACTTACTCTACGTGGACCATTAGTAAGTAAAGCGTCACAATTTTCTTGGATTAACCCTAATCCGCCAATACCTGAACCAATTGCAGCACCAATGCGATGAGCAATTTTTTTTGTGATTTCAATACCTGCATCTTTAATAGCTTGTTGGCCTGCAGCAAGCCCATATTGAATAAAAAGATCCATCTTCCGCGCATCTTTGCACGGAATACCATAATCATTATGATTAAAATCTTTAATTAGACCGGCAAACTTGGTTGTATAGTTTTCAGTATTAAAATGCTTTATAAGGCTGATACCACTCTGTCCAGCACATACAGCATTCCAAGATGACTCAACTGTGTTGCCGACAGGAGATAACATGCCGAGTCCAGTTACGACTACTCGACGTTTAGACACGTAAATCCTCCAGAAAAAGAAATAAGGTTTGATGAAAATATAGGCGGTCGATCGACCGCCTGAATATGTTCATAAAAGCTCTCTACAATTAAATTTACGGCTTATGCTTGATGACTATTAATATAATCAATCGCGACTTGTACTGTCGTGATTTTTTCCGCTTCTTCGTCAGGAATTTCGGTATCAAACTCTTCTTCTAATGCCATGACTAATTCAACAGTATCAAGAGAATCAGCGCCCAAATCCTCAACAAATGAAGCATTATTTGCAACGTCTTCTTCTTTAACACCTAATTGTTCAGCGATTATTTTCTTAACACGTTCTTCGATAGTGCTCATACTATTTAAATTCCTATTAAAACTCGCTTTCACGATGGTTTCGTAGTTTAGATACAGGAAAGGCACAACCCTATCCTGGTTATTCGAACCTGATTTCGCATTATTATATGCTATTTTAGCATTAACCATGCAAATGATTCATTGGTTTTTAAGTCATATACATGCCACCGTTGACATGTAATGTTTCACCCGTGATGTAAGCTGCTTCATCAGAAGCTAAAAATGCTACAGCACAGGCAATTTCTTTTGCATCACCGAGCCGCCCCACAGGAACATTAGCTAAAATGCCTGTTCGCTGTTCTTCTGTCAATGCTTGAGTCATGTCGGTTTTTATAAAACCAGGTGAAACAACATTCACCGTAATACCACGAGAAGCTACTTCACGCGCTAATGATTTACTAAAAGCGATAACCCCTGCTTTAGCTGCAGCATAATTTGCTTGTCCAATATTACCCATTGCGCCCACTACTGAACCGACAGAGATAATACGACCATAACGTTTTTTCATCATTGAACGCATTATAGCTTTGGATAGGCTAAAGATCGAAGTTAAGTTTGTATCAATGACTTTATTCCATTCTCCTTCTTTCATTCGCATCAACAGATTGTCGCTGGTAATACCTGCATTATTGACTAAAATATCGATTTCACCAAATTCTTCACGAATTTTAGATAGAGTACTATCAATAGATTTAGCGTCTGTCACATTTAAGACATACCCTTTGCCCTTATCACCAAGATAGCTACTAATCGCCTTGGCACCTTCTTCGCTTGTAGCAGTACCAATTACTTTCGCTCCACGTTCAACCAGCAGTTCAGCGATTGCACGCCCAATACCACGACTTGCCCCAGTTACCAAGGCTATTTTTCCATCAAAACTCATGTTTTCCTCAATTATTTATCAATGCAGCATTTAATGATGCTATATCATTAATCGCTACTGAATTAATTGTACTAATAATGCGCTTAGTTAAACCTGTCAATACTTTACCGGGCCCTATTTCTAATAGTTGATCAAACCCTTGCTCAGCCATAAATTCGATGGTCTCAACCCAGCGTACAGGATTATATAGTTGCCGAACTAAAGCATCTTGTATACCATCTACCGAATTTTCTATTTTAACATCGACATTATTTACAACAGCGATTTTAGGCTTATTAAATACAACTGCTTCTAACGCTTGCGCTAATTTCTTTGCGGCAGGCTGCATCAATGCACAGTGTGAAGGTACACTGACAACCAATGGCAAAGTACGTCTTGCACCAGCCGCTTTACATAAAGCGGCTGCTCTCTCAACAGCACTTTTTTCACCCGCAATGACAACCTGCCCTGGTGAATTAAAGTTAACTGCTGAAACCACTTGATCTTGCGCAGCTTGTTGGCATGATGCTAGTATCGACTCATTATCCAAACCAATAATTGCATACATAGCGCCCTTTCCTGCTGGTACAGATTCTTGCATCAATTGACCACGTAGCTCAACTAACTTGACAGCCGACTTAAAATCAATAACATCGGCACAAACCAAGGCAGAATATTCACCTAAACTATGGCCTGCCATTAGTTTAGGCATTTGGCCTTTTTTTTCCTGCCATATTCGAAAAATTGCCACAGATGCAGATAAAAGTGCTGGCTGAGTTCTCCAAGTTTTATTTAATTCTTCTTCAGAGCCATTTTGAACCAAATCCCATAAATCATATCCTAAGGCACTAGAGGACTCAGCAAATGTTTCCTCTACTATGGCAAATTCTTTAGCTAAATCAGCCAACATGCAAAGAGACTGAGAACCTTGTCCAGGAAAGATCATAGCAAAATTAGACATTTTTAGTTTCCTGTTTAACTTAAAAACGGATCAGCGCTGAACCCCAAGTAAAACCACCACCAAATGCTTCAAGTAATACCATTTGTCCTCGCTGTATACGCCCATCTCTAACCGCTTCATCAAGTGCTGTCGGTACCGAAGCAGCGGAAGTATTCCCATGTCTATCCAAAGTAATAACCACTTTGTCCATTGGCATAGCAAGTTTTTTCGCTGTTGCTTGAATAATCCGTAAATTAGCTTGATGAGGGACTAACCAATCCAAGGCTGCTTTATCTAACGCATTTTTCTCTAATGTTTCATCGACAATATTAGCTAACTCATTGACCGCAATTTTAAAAACCTCATTACCTACCATGGCCACATAAGTTGGCCCTGGGTGTTTGCTATTCTGTTGATGTCTTAAAGTTAACAAATCACCATAATTACCATTGGCATGTAAATGGGTTGATAAAATTCCTGGCTGTTGTGAACAACCAACAACGATTGCGCCAGCAGCATCACCAAATAAAATAAGTGTGCTACGATCATTTAGATCTAATACTCTAGATAATACATCAGAACCAATTACTAATGCTTTTTTCGCCATTCTGGTTTTAATATATTGATCACAAATACTTAATGCATAAGTAAAACCAGCACAGGCAGCAGCAACATCAAATGCTGCACCGTTTTTAATTCCTAATATTTGCTGAATTTGACACGCAGCACTGGGAAAAGCATGGGTCGAAGAAGTCGTTGCTACAATGATTAAATCAATTTCATTCGCTGCAATACCGGCCATTGCCAACGCTTTTTGCGCAGCTTTAGCACCCATTGTAGATACGTTATCTTGTTCTGCTGCAATCCGACGTTCTTTAATCCCTGTACGGGTAGTTATCCATTCATCAGAGGTATCTACCATTTTTTCTAAATCAGCATTCGTGCGAATCTGTACAGGCAAATAACTGCCAGTACCTAAGATTTTTGTATACATTTTGCTTTAATCACTCTTGGGTAGTAAGGTATTCAAGCGAGTAGCAATTCTATCAGGAATTTGCTTCTCTACCGCATGAATTGCCTGTTCAATTGCAGCCTTAAATGCTTTTTGATTGGCTGCTCCATGACCTTTAATGACAATGCCACGTAAGCCTAAAAGCGAAGCGCCATTATATTGATCAGGATCCAGGTGCCCAAAAAGTTTTGCGATACATTTCTGTAACCACGGTTTAATCAACTTCATCAGCCACGATGAGAGCTTATTTTCCGTAGTTGAAGATTTTACTAATAATAAAATAACGCGTATCACACCTTCCATTGTTTTCAAAGTCACATTACCTGCAAAGCCATCACAAACGAATACATCAGTTTTACCGGTCAATAACTCATTGCCTTCCACATAACCGATATAATTTATAGAGGGTGTTTCTCTTAATATTGCGGCGGCTTCGCGGATATTATCTAATCCCTTATTTTCTTCTTCGCCAATATTTAATAATGCTACTCGTGGATTGCTTATATTATTAACCTCTTCAGCCATTACTACTCCCATCACGGCAAATTGTACTAGCATTTGACTATCGCAATTAACATTAGCACCTAAATCAAGTACAACGGTTGTACCTTGTTTTTGATTCGGCAAGATGGTTGTTAACGCTGGACGCTCAATACCATTTATTGATTTCAATATGAGTTTTGCTAACCCCATAAGTACACCAGTATTACCAGCGCTAATACATGCTTGAGCCTGACCTGACTTTACTAATTCTAAAGCAACCCGCATTGATGAGCCTTTACTTTGTCTAATTGCTTGTAATGGCTTGATATCATTAGCAATAACATATTCAGCAGATATAATTTGCAGGCGGTCACCCAGCTCAGCACTCGGATCTGTAAGCAGTGGGGTTAAAATTTCGGGAATACCGACCAGTAATAATCTTAACTGTGGGTTAGACGCCAGTGCCTGCAATGCAGCAGGCACAATAACACGAGGACCATTGTCCCCGCTCATCGCATCTAATGCTAAAGTTAAATTAGCCAAGGCATTAATCGTTTAATAATCAACAGAACAATTATTTATTAATAACCTTTCGGCCACGATAGTAGCCGTCAGCAGTCACATGATGACGCAAATGAGTTTCACCAGAAGTTTTATCTACTGACACTTCGGCTGTTGTCAACGCATCATGTGAGCGACGCATACCACGTTTAGAACGAGTGGGTTTATTTTGTTGTACGGCCATTGACCTTACTCCTTAAGTACTTTTTTAAAACTAGCTAATACGGTAAAGGGATTTGGCTTTTCTGCTTCTGACGGCAATTCACCAAAAATCATATCCACGTCGGACACTTCACAGCGTTCAGAGTCATGAACCGGGATAACAGGCAAAGCGAGGATTATTTCATCTTCAATCATTGCTAGTAAATCTATTTCACCGAATTGATTAACAGCGATTGGCTCATACTCTCTAGGTAACACCTCAACCCTCTCATCATCAATGACAGGACTAAAACAATAAGTTACATGAACATGGTAAATAAAATTTTTACCACAACGTTCGCATTTTAACGTGACATCTACATCAGTCTCGCCTGTTATGACAACTAAATGTTGATTATCTATTGCAAACGACAGTTCACTAGTTACATCACTATCTATATTGATTACTGATTCTGCGACACGCGAAACCTGTTCAGGTGAATAATATCCTGAATAATCCAATTTTTTTTGTGCTACGCGATACGCATCAATCATTGAGGGTAATTTTACCTTTTGCATAAGGCGCGCATATTAACTTTGTAATGAGACATAGTCAAAGGAAAAGGCTGCTTTTGCTTATTTTTTCATCAAAAATTCGCTATTTAAGTTCTATCTAATTTAAAATGTCTCTCCTCATTTGGCTACGAATATTAAATATTTTATGAAATCAATTGTATTGGCGTCAATGTCATCTTCACGGTATCAGCTGCTACAAAAACTAGGTTTACCTTTTACTGCTGATGCTCCGAATATCGATGAAACCCCATTAACTAATGAATCGGCAACTTTTCTTGTCACGCGCTTAGCAACCGAAAAAGCAAAAGCACTAGCGATTAAATATCCAACTCATTTAATTATTGGTGCTGATCAAGTTGGTATTCTAGCAAATCAAATAATAGGAAAACCATTAACTCATACCGCCACCAGTAAACAACTTAAGCAAGCTTCTGGCAAAAAAATCACCTTTTATACCGGACTTTGCTTATTTCGATAGTGAAACTGGAAAATATAATACTAAATGTGAACTTTTCACCGTTCATTTTCGCCCTTTGCATAACAGCGAAATTGAAAATTACTTGCTAAAAGAACAACCTTACCAATGTGCCGGTGCCTTTAAGTCAGAAGGGTTAGGTATCACGTTATTGGAAAAACTTTACGGTCGGGATCCTAATACCTTAATCGGTTTACCATTAATTAGTTTAATCAAAATGTTAAGAGTTCACGACATCAATCCTCTCAATTAACTAAATTACCACTTAAAAGAGAAAACTGGTTTATAATATAATCCGGTTTGCTAATTTGATTGGATATACATTATTTTTACGTAATATTTTCAAACATGCTGTCAGTTGTTCGTCTAAAGAGGCTCGGAAAGTTAACTTTTCCGCTGTGCTAGGATGAATAAACATTAATGAACTGGCATGCAAAAAAAGTCGTTTCAAACCCGTAAAACCTAACTGTTGATCAAATTGGTGATCACCATAACGGTTATCGCATGCAATAGGATGTTTTGCATATTGTGTATGTGCCCTAATCTGATGCGTCCGCCCTGTTATCGGACTCGCTTTAACTAAAGTGGCAGCAGAAAACCGCTCTTCTATTTTAAAATGAGTTTCTGCACATTTACCATCACTCGCAACTTTTACTATCCGTTCACCGCTTTGTAAAATATTTTTCAATAATGGTGCCTGAATAACTTTAATATGTGATGGCCATTGCCCTTTCACTAACGCAATATACTCTTTTTGCATCTGTTTTAAGCGCAACTGTTGATGCAATGCTCTAAGCGCTGAACGTTTTTTAGCTAGCAATAAAACACCCGACGTATCGCGATCTAACCTATGTACAAGCTCCAAAAAACGCACTTCATAACGTAATACACGTAAAGCCTCAATTACACCAAAATTTACCCCACTACCACCATGAACAGCCATACCGGAGGGTTTATTCAAAACCAGTAAATGTTCATCTTCATAAAGTATACAATCTGCTAGTAAGGCTACCTTATCCAATTTGGCCGAAATAATATTCTGTTGTTTCTCCTCAAGCCGAACGGGCGGGATCCTAACTAAATCACCCGCATGAATCTTATATTCAGGTTTGATTCTAGCGCTATTTATTCTTACTTTACCTTTGCGAATAATGCGGTAAATCAAACTTTTAGGAACGCCTTTTAAACGTGTCAATAAAAAATTATCAATACGCTGGCCGGCTTGATCATTGTCGATAGTAACAAACTGAACCTGATTCTTTATTTTCATTAGCTAATTACAACATTTTGTTAACATTTAGGTTTATTAAATATTGTGACCGAATATTATGATATCTTGTTTCAGCTTTTTTCTTAAACTTTGTCAATTCCTCTGTCAAACACATTTTTCCTCATAAAAACGCAATAAACAGCAAAAGTTATCTTGATATCTACCCATAAGCAATGGAATAATGAACAGTTGCCATAATGTTTATTAAAACAAGAGTTGGCGTAATTCGAGATCTTTTTATTTTTATTTTTTGATGACACATAAACGCAACAATGGTGTAAGACGGTGTGTAAAAATCAAATAAATTATTGAATTGCGAACAAAGGTCTACTGGATTAGCTAAACTGTACATTGAACAAATGAATTCAGCAACAGTGCTAATTTAAGAATACAGCATTTTATTGTAAACGTAGGTTCACCGAAAAATTGCGTTTCAATACAACCGACAACCGTGAGGTTGGCGATTTTGTAAAAGTCACGAAACCATCGGTTAACAGTAACCATTTTTAGTCGCAATTTTTTTGACTTAGTAGAATAATGAGTATTTATAATGAAAAGAATGTTAATTAACGCAACTCAACAAGAAGAGTTGCGAGTCGCTCTTGTTGATGGGCAACGTCTTTATGACCTAGATATTGAAAATCCTGGACACGAACAAAAAAAAGCAAATATTTACAAAGGCAAAATTACCCGTATAGAACCTAGTCTAGAAGCCGCATTTGTTGACTATGGATCAGAAAGACACGGTTTTCTCCCAATTAAAGAAATTGCACGTGAATACTTCCCTAGCAATTATCAACCTCACGGACGCCCAAACATAAAGGACGTTTTAAAAGAAGGCCAAGAAGTTATTATCCAAGTTGATAAAGAAGAACGAGGCAATAAAGGTGCTGCATTAACTACCTTTATTAGTTTAGCTGGCAGCTATCTAGTTTTAATGCCAAATAACCCTCGCGCTGGCGGAATATCACGACGTATTGAGGGTGAAGATCGCACAGAATTGAAAGAAGCATTATCCTCATTGGAAATACCAGATGGGATGGGGTTAATTGTCCGTACTGCTGGTGTAGGTAAATCAGCAGAGGCATTACAGCAAGATCTAAAATATCGGCTGACACATTGGAAAGCAATAAAAAAAGCGGCGGAAAACCGAACTGCTCCTTTCCTAATTCATCAGGAAAGCAACGTCATCGTACGAGCCTTTCGCGATTATCTGCGCCCAGATATTGGTGAAATCCTGATTGATAATGCTAAAATTGTCGAAATGGCTCGCCAACATATTGAAGCGATTGGGCGTGACGATTTTGCAAGTAAAATAAAATACTATAGTGGAGATGTTCCTCTCTTTAGTCACTATCAAATTGAGTCGCAAATCGAATCCGCTTTTCAACGTGAAGTCCGCTTACCATCAGGTGGTGCTCTGGTTATCGACATCACTGAGGCATTAACCGCAATCGATATAAATTCATCACGTTCAACCCGTGGTATCGATATAGAAGAAACAGCATTCAACACAAATTTAGAAGCAGCGGATGAAATCGCTCGTCAATTACGGCTACGAGATTTAGGTGGGCTGATTGTTATCGATTTTATTGATATGACTCCTGTTCGTCATCAACGTGAAGTTGAAAATCGTCTGCGTGAAGCAGTACGTCAAGATCGGGCTCGTATTCAAATCGCTCGGATATCACGTTTTGGTCTACTTGAAATGTCACGCCAACGTTTAAGCCCATCGCTTGGTGAATCAAGTCATCACGTTTGTCCCCGTTGTAGCGGCACAGGAACAATCCGTGATAATGAGTCACTATCACTCTCTATTTTACGTTTGATCGAAGAAGAAGCGTTAAAAGAAAATACCCATGAAGTACATGCTATTGTACCGGTACAAATTGCTTCTTACCTGCTGAATGAAAAACGTCAATCCGTCAATGAAATTGAGCGCCGGCAACATAATATCCGTGTGATTATTGTCCCTAACGATCAGATGCAATCTCCACATTACAATGTGTTCCGTATTCGTAAGGGTGAAGAAATTTCAACATTAAGTTACTATCTCGCACAATATCACGGAGCTGAAACAAATAATCTCATAGATGATGCCAGCGGTGAGAAAAAATTACCTGAACAACCGGCTATTTCGACTTTTGCACTCCAGTCTCAAGCAGATAGCAAAAGTACGGCAACTGCCAAGAGCAAAACAAATAAACAGAGTAAATCAACTCATAAACAAACTTCGCAAAGTCTGTTTAACCGAATCGCCTCTTTGTTTAAGAAATTATTCAGCGGCTCACAGCCAGCAATTGAGAAAACAGAAAAAAAAGCGAAAAATAACAATGATAAGCGGCGCAACAATGAACGACGTAATAACCGACGGTCAACTCAACGGCTAGAACATACTTACAATTTAGATAATCGCAAAAACCGCCTACCTACCGATGAACCTCAACCACGTAAGGGCCATAATCAAAAAAGCAATATTCATGATACGCAAGATAGTGCCGCACGCGAAACTCAACAACAGCACCGCGAACAGCGAACTGAGCGTCGCCGCCGTCAGGAAGAAAAAAGGCAGTTGCAGCTTGAAGCTAAAACACCACAATTAGACAAAAAAGTGGCAGAAAGCGAAAAAAACATCGTTGTTCCGCCCCGCCGCCAACAACGTCAACTAGTACAATCAGTTCGGATCACCGATAGTGGGGCTGAGCCACCAAAACAGCATACTGATAAAGAAGAGCAAGCCATTAAGTCGTCTATTACAACTGAGGTAGATGCAGTGCCTGCTTTATTAACTGCCGATCCTGTTGTGTTAGCTGAATCAACAGCTAGGCAAGAAATAACAGACACGCAGCTTGTCACAGAACAAACTGAGCCTCAAGAAACGTCAACAAGTTATACTAATGAACGGCAAGACACTATCATTCCACGGAGATCAAGACGATCACCTCGCCATCTAAGAGTTAGCGGACAACGCCGTCGTCGCTATCGTGATGAACATCAAGGCAAATCATTAGTACCATTAAAAATGGCAGTTGCTTCTCCTGAATTATCTTCAGGTAAAGTCTGGATCCAGTATTCGATTAAATTTAATGAAGCAAAAGAGATGTTATCAGATAGCAAAAATATGATGACAATTGATGACAAAACAGCATCTTCTGCTAAGCCAATGGAAAACAATGATACCGCTAATAAGGTTGAGCAACAAAAAACACTACCAATTAATGAAGCGGTTCAATCAGCAGAAATATGGCCTTTGACAGAACAATCAGTAACGGAAGAGAGTTCTCTAGCCCCTGCTGAAGTATTGCTCATTCCCGTAGCTCAAAGTATTGAACAAAGTGAAAAAGCCGCTCAACCATTTATTGAAACAAAAGTAATACCTGAAAGGCTAACAAATATCGTTGTTGAAACGGTAGGTCAGAATGGCTTGACCAAAGATCACCGGCAGAATGGTCAATCAATTAATGACGAACTTTTCATAGAAGATAATATTAAAAGGGATAAACATTTAGTCCATGAAATAAGTCAGGAAAAAATAGCAACCACATCGAATGAAAATTTTAGCCATGTTCAGCCAAACATAGCTTCTGTGACTAATGTCACGGTAAAAAAAGCAAATAATCAGCAGCAAAAAACTGCCGGCATAAAATCAGGCAAAAAAACTGGCTATTCTCATGCCCCTGCCACAAAAGCTCCAGCGCCAAAACTTACTGAATGCTATCTGGAAATCAAAGCTTATATACGACCAGTAATAACTTTCCATGGCAAAAATGGTGCAGGTGGTCATGTAGCAACAAATGTTGCCACATCCGAAATGTTCAAACCCAAATAATAACCAATAAAAAATGCCCTTCTTGGGGCATTTTTTTATTCTGAATTTTAACTAAAACTTACTTATGTGTCTTTTGTATCAAAATCCTTTCAGGAAAATACTTATTCCCTATTATTAAATCAGAAATAAATATGTCTCAATGGATTGTTTTTGGCGCTGGCAAAGGTATTGGTTATCATCTTGTACAATATGGCCTTCAGCAAGGTCATCAAGTACTCGCCATTATTCGTAATCTAAAATATAAAACACTACTAACACAGATTGGTGCACAAGTTATTGAAGGTGATGATTGCCATTATAATGACATAGAAAATATTTTTGCTCATATCCCTAATAACAGTATTGTCTTTAGTACTATAGGTGGTAAAAACTCAGATCTGACCGGCAATCTTAATATTATTAAATCGGCCAAGACATTAAATATTAAACGGTTATTACTGGTGACCTCTGTTGGCTGTGGTGATGGCTAGAAGTATATCTCATCAAGGGCTAAAGCGCTTTTTCGCTTGTCAATACGTCATAAATCGATGGTAGAGTGTTACCTCAGAACCAGCTCACTAGATTACACCATTCTTAGACCAGGCGGACTGCTTAATTTACCTGCCACAGGTAATCATCAACGAATTAAACTACCACGAATAGGATTAGTTACCCGGCAAGATATTGCAATTGAGTTGGCTAATATTGCTGACAATAAGCTTACTTATCAACAAACTTATACGGTAATAGATCCAAATTTAAGTTTACATATGAAGTAATTATTAATAAGCCCCCTGTAAGTTAAATAATGTTACAGGGGATCAATGAAGACTAGGTAAATATTATTGATCAGAGGCATTGCCCATGGTCTTTAATTTCTGTGATAACTCACGACGCTCTTTTGATAATTCTGCGTTCTTAATATTATATTCATCGATACGATCTTCATAATCACTACGCATATTAGTAATTATTGCTCTGATCTCTTCAATGGTCATATTTTCTTTAATATATTGACTTAAGTTCTCCAATAACAGAACACGCTTTTGATTATCTCGAATTTTTTTTTCATTATCCGTTAATTCACGTTTGATTTTATTCTTACGACGAAACATACGTACAAACTCCAGTACATTTTGGAATGACTGCTGATTTTTATTTGTCATTTCTATACCTTTCAATAAAACATATACATTATAAATAATAATGCTACACGATACGGTGATTAACTTAATCAAACAAGTCTATTTGCCGGTTTTTTAATATTTTTATTATCCTTACCTTGATAATAAAAATGATTGTTTTGTCTTTATTAAATTTTATTGTTACCTAGACAAATTAAATTAACCAAGTCATTACAAATAAAACATGATTGACGAAATTAGCATAAATACGATAATAATTGCGCGTGTCATAGCAATATTTACCACACTTAATGATTAACTGATGATTAGTGCAAATAATTTAAAATAGAAAATTACATCCCTGGCGTACTCATCAATTAATAGTAATAATAAATTACAGCCTATAGCAAAAAAACATTCATTGTCAGATGAGAATATTTTAATATTATTAAACAACATATTACGCTAACTAAAAATTGGGAAAACATTTTGGCGAATAAGCAAAAATCCTTATTTCTATTTCACGATTATGAGACATTTGGTCAACATCCTGCACTCGATCGACCGGCACAATTTGCCGGCATTAGAACTGACGCAAATTTCACGATTATTGAAGAACCACAAATTTTTTACTGTGCTCCAGCTGATGATTATCTTCCTCAACCCCAAGCGGTCATGATCACCGGCATTACTCCTCAATATGCAATAACCCATGGTATAAATGAAGCGGAGTTTGCTAAACGTATTCATGCCAGTTTTAGCGTAGCCAATAGCTGTATTCTCGGTTACAACAATATTCGATTTGATGATGAAGTCACCCGGCATATTTTCTACCGTAATTTTTATGATCCATATGCTTATAGCTGGCAACAAGGTAATTCACGCTGGGATTTATTGGATGTATTACGCGCCTGCTATGCTTTACGTCCTGATGGCATTAACTGGCCTATTAACGATGAGGGATTACCTAGTTTTAAATTAGAACATTTAACCACCGCAAATGGTATTGAGCATGCCAACGCTCATGATGCTATGGCCGATGTGTTTGCTACTATCGAAATGGCAAAATTAATTAAACAAGCACAACCACGAATGTTTGACTACTTCTTTCAATTAAGAAATAAAAATAAAATTACTCAATTGATTGATATTATTGAAATGACTCCATTAGTCCATGTTTCCGGAATATTTGGCGCAATTCGAGCCAATACCAGCTTAATCGCCCCACTCGCTTGGCATCCCCAAAATCGCAATGCGATTATTGCCTGTGATCTTGCGGCTGATATTAGCCCACTATTAACATTAGACAGGGATACATTACGACAACGTTTATACACTCCTAAAGCAGAATTAGCCATACCTATAAAACTAATACATATTAATAAATGTCCAATTCTGGCGCCCGCTACCACATTGAGCCAAACCGATGCACATCGCATAGCACTTGATCTCGATTATTGCCTGAATAATTTAGCCGTATTGCGGCAACATAATGAAGTGCGAGATAAAGTTATTCAGCTTTTTAGTGAGCAGCAAGCTTTTCCTGAACTAAGTGATGTAGATGCTAAGCTTTATTCAGCTTTCTTTAGTGATCATGATCGTTCGACAATGGCCATTATCCGTCAGACTTTACCGCAAAATTTACCTGCATTATATCTCAAATTTGACGATCCGCGCATGAAGCAACTACTTTTCCGTTACCGTGCACGAAACTATCCAACCACACTAACAGAACAAGAGCAGCTTGCCTGGTTACACCATCGCCGCGAGATGTTAACCACAGAGAAAATAACCCAATATCTGCAAACTATCGAGCAATTATTTGTAGTATACCAAGGGGATAAAGAGAAGTGCCAACAATTAAAAGCGCTGGTAGATTATGCAAATCAAATCGCGAGCTGATTTATATAACATAAATCAAAAAACATGTTAGCCTAAAAATAGGCCAAGGCCAAATACTTGGCCTTGGCGACTGGTAAACTGTTATTAGATAATATTTGAGACACTTAAGACTCGTTCATTTGTGGTAAGGGTCGACGGAAACGGTGGGTGATAATTGCCATATAAAAATACCAACTGCTGCCCATACCATACCTAGCAATATAGAGGTTTTTCCCAAATTAATCCAAAGCACTGATACGGTTAAAGCCCCAAAAATCGGTAAAATTAGGTAATTAAACTTATCCCGCCAAGTATGGTAACGTCGCTCTCTAAAATAAAACTGAGAAATAACCGAAAGATTAACGAAAGTAAAAGCAATTAATGCACCAAAATTAATCAATGCAGTCGCAATTTCCATATCAAACCAAATTGCCGTTAATAGCAATATCAGGATTTAGCGTTAATAATTTTTCAGCACTAACACTTTCAGCACTGGTATTACCAATCAAAGGAATTTTGTCAATTTCTGGAAATTTGACTTTAAACAGCATAAGACTGCGGATCAAGTTTACTAAAATCGCCCTGCCAACCAACAATACGCGCTAACGGTTTATCTCCTTCCAATAAAGCAATTACATGAAATAAACGCCCTTCACCCAACAGAATACGATTTACTTTATCAGGAACCTGCACCGTGCGACCCGCAACATTATTAACCGTTACTGACCATGCGGGAAATGATGTCAGCAAGGCTATATCTGCTAATAAACAACCATTGATGCTCTTGATAATTAAGTTATACACAAACTTCATTTGATTGCCTCTCCATTGTTACTGCTCCGATTTGCGCCCAAAAATAATGTAAATAATAATTATCAATACGATTATTATTCACGTTATTTTTTTATTTATTCTTTGACTTAGATAAAAATTAATGAACGACACACGCATAAAATGAGTGTGTCGTAGCAGAAAATTGACAGGATAATTAAGTAAAAACTATTTGCTTAGATTGTGCCCATATTCAGGGAAATCCATCTCCCAATAGCGTACAAAATGGGTTTTCTTGATCAGTTTATAACCAAACCATATGGCAAGGAATAGAGGAATACCAATATAGGTTGCAATAACAGCGTACCAATCAATCTTATCGGCTAAAAATGCCTGATAATTTTGGCCTAATGTAATCACTAAACAGAGAACAAAAGCCAAAATAGGCCCGAGTGGAAAAAATCCTGAGCGATAAGGTAATTTATTTAGATCATGGCCTTGTAGCATATAACCTTTACGAAAACGATAATGGCTAATAGCAATGCCTAACCAGGCAATAAATCCTGTCATTCCTGAAGTATTCAATAACCATAGGTAAACAACCTGATTACCAAACATGGAACTTAAAAAACAGAGTGCCGCCACAACGGTTGTTGCAATCAAAGCATAGCGAGGAACCCCTCCCGCTGACAAGCGTGAAAAAATTTTTGGCGCTTTTCCTTCTTTGGCCAAGGTATACAACATTCGGGTAGAAGCGTACATACCAGAGTTACCGGCAGATAATACTGCCGTTAAAATAACTGCGTTCATTACAGCAGCGGCTGATAATAATCCTACATTTTCAAAAACCAAGGTAAAAGGACTAACACTAATATCACTCACATCATTACGCAGCAAACGAGGATCCATATAGGGGATAATTAAACTGATCACTAATATAGCAAAAACATAAAATAACAAAATTCGCCAAAATACTTGTCGCACAGCTTTAGGAATATTTTTAGCTGGATCTTTAGATTCACCGGCTACAATTCCAATTAATTCCGTGCCCTGAAAAGAAAAACCGACAATCATGGCAACCCCAATCATTGCCGAGAAACCACCGACAAAAGGCGCTTCACCTATCTGCCAGTTATGCCAACCAGCGTTTTCTGCCCCAGCTAAAATACCAATAATCATTAATACGCCAATTACAATAAAAATAATGACGGTAATGACTTTAATTAAAGCAAACCAATACTCTGCCTCACCAAATCCTTTAACAGAAATATAATTAAGCATAAAAATGATAAACAGAAAAATCGCACTCCAAATCCAGCCATCAATTTCAGGAAACCAATATCCCATAACCAATTGCGCAGCAACTAAGTCAACAGCTATCGTTACAGCCCAGTTATACCAATAATTCCAACCAAGCGCGAAGCCAAAGCCTTCATCAACATATCGAGAACCATAAGTAGAAAATGAGCCTGAAACAGGTAAATAAGCTGCAAGCTCACCTAAACTGGTCATCAGAAAATAGACCATTAAACCAATAATAATATAAGATAATAAAGCACCGCCTGGCCCTGCTTGAGCAACCGTCGTCCCAGAAGCAACAAATAATCCAGTACCAATAGATCCACCAATAGCTATCATCGTCAAATGACGTGCTTTTAGTTCCCGC
This sequence comes from Arsenophonus endosymbiont of Dermacentor nuttalli, assembly GCA_048493715.1. GTDB lineage: Bacteria > Pseudomonadota > Gammaproteobacteria > Enterobacterales > Enterobacteriaceae > Arsenophonus. The sequence continues at coordinate 34,474 of JBGDCZ010000017.1, forward strand.
CGCAATTTTATTTTAGTGCCCTGCACTGTATGAACAGATTGTTCTGACATTAATGACCTTTTATTCATTGTGGATCTTAACTCCAAGGATTATAACAGATAGTGTTATTGGAAATAAGCAACTATCCTCAGTTATAAGATACCTTCATAATCGGTTTAAAATTATTAGTGTTACGCAGGATACCTTTTATTAAAATTTTACTGACAATATTCTAGCAAAAGTGTTAATGCCTTAGATAAATGCTTATTTTTATGATGAATTAAATACAAAGTCCGTGAAAGTTCAAATTCTGCGATATTTAAAGCAATCAATGAGCCATTCTTTAATTGCTCCTCAATTGTGAAATATGATAAGCAACTTATTCCCATACCATGCATAACGGCATGCTTAATAGCTTGAGAGTTATTAAATTCCATTAAAATATTGCATCTGGTTAGTTTACTTAATAATAGTTGATCAACAATATTGCGAGTTCCTGAACCGCTTTCACACAAAATCCAGTTCATATTCTCTAACTCGTGTTGCTTTAATAATTGACGGCCTACTAGTGGATTATTAGGCGAACAAAAAACTACCAACTGATCTTTTTTCCAGGGAATAGCAATCAATTCTGGTTCATGACAGCTACCTTCAATTAATCCTAAGTCAACCCTGAATTCAAGAACTGCTCTAATCACTTCCTCGGTATTATTTATCAATAATTCTAAAGGAATAGTAGGATTATCATGACGATAACGCACCAATTTTCCTGGTAACATATAGTTTCCAATCGTGGTACTTGCTGCCAATTTTACAGCACCTAACCCCTTTTTGGAAATCTGTTCAACTTCTGTTGCCTGCTCAAGTAACGCTAATACTTTTGGATATAATAACCTACCATATTCATTCGTTACTAAACGTTTGCAAACCCGATCAAATAACTGTACCTCTAATTGAGCCTCTAAATCCGTTAAGGCAGAACTCACTGCTGATTGTGATAATGCCAATGATTGAGCTGCTTGTGTCGTTGAGCCACATTGTAAAATTTCAATAAAAACTTGAAGTTGTCTAAGTGTTATTCGCATAACAGTGTTCACTTTATTAATTAATCATAGAAATTAAGCCGCAATGATAATCTGATTATCCATCAATTTACCAATTTTTTTGATAAATTATATAAAAATAATCCATTTTTATGATATAAATTTATGTTATATGCTTATACACAATAATAAAGCATATCACTTTAACTTGTGGTTAAAACAATTATGGCAACCCAGCTAAAGCATAAAAAGTTTAAATTTTTTCATTTGATTCCTGATTTATTGTTAACAGGTTTGGTTACCACCATTGCCGTTTATTTAGGTAATAGCAAATGGTTTGCAAATATCGGACTAAGTGCTCTGAGCCTGGCTACTCTGTTAGGTATAGTGGTGGGGAATAGCGTTTATTTTGCGGTAAAACCCTATTGTAATGAAGGGATAAAATTTGCCAAACATTATTTATTAAGAACAGGGATTATTTTAGATGGCTTTCGTTTGACCTTTCAACAAATTATGGAGGTTGGAACAATTGGCATCATCACTGATGTGATTATGTTAGCCTCCATATTCTTAATTGCGCTATTAATAGGTAAATATTTTCTAAAATTAGATAGCAAAACAACCATATTGATTGGATCCGGTAGTAGTATTTGTGGCGCCGCTGCAACTTTGGCAACAGAGTCTGTGATCAAAATATCGGCAGATAAAGTTGCGATTGCGGTTTCAACCGTGATTATTTTTGGTACCTTGGCTATTTTTCTCTATCCCTGGTTTTTTCATCTAAACCAAATTCATCACTGGTTTTCACTTGACCCAGCCCAGTTTGGTATTTTTGTTGGCTATAGTGTACATGAAGTCGTGCAAGTTGTTGCTGTTAGTCATGCTATCGGTCCCGACGCAAAAAATAGTGCGGTTATCAGTAAAATGATCCGGTTAATGATGTTGACACCCTTTTTATTGATATTATCCGGCTATCTAAATCGCAAAATGATAAGCAACAATTTATCTCAATCAAAACCCGTTCTTGTGGATCCCTTGGTTAGCCATAATTTTTATTATCATTGACTATATAAACTCCTTTCACCTATTGCCACAAATTTTAGTTCAACTCATTATTAGCCTTGATACTATTCTAGTATCTATGGCTATGGCAGCACTTGGGCAGCACTTGGGCAGCACTTGGTTTAACCACACATGTTGATGCCATTCGACAAGCTGACATCAAACCACTGATTATGGCAATGTGCCTTTTTGGCTGGTTAATTATCGGTGGCTTAATGATAAATTCATCGATGCAATCGATTTTTCAATAACCTAATTGAATTTTATTTGCTTAGCTAACTGCTTTGGTGAGCAAACAGCAATAATTCATGCCTAACTGCCTGAACCCTATACATTCATTTCATTTTTAATCGAAAAGTGCCATAATCAAAATAAAACTAGAGGAAAAAACGAAATTCGTTGGAGCTCATGTCAGCGCTGCTGGCGATGTTGATCAAGCAATAATCCGTGCTCACGAAATTAATGCTACTGCCTTTTGCATTTTTCACCAAAAATCAACGTCAATGACACGTTCCACCACTAAAACCAGAAATAGTTGAACAATTCAAAGTAAATTGTGAGAAGTATGGTTTTAGTAAACATCAAGTTTTACCGCATGATAGCTACCTTATTAATTTAGGCCATCCAGAAACTGAAGCTCTCAAAAAATCACGAGCCGCTTTTCTTAATGAAATGCAACGTTGTGAACATTAGGTATCAGCTTACTCAATTTTCATCCTGGCAGTCATTTACACAAAATTAGCAATGATGTATGTCTTGCCCGTATTGCTGAATCGATCAATATTACTCTAGCACAAACTAAAAATGTTATTGCTGTGATCGAAAATACTGCAGGTTGGGGTTTAAATTTGGGCATTTGGCAGCGATAATTGAAAATATCTAAGATAAATAGCGAGTTGGTATTTGTTTGGATACCTACCATGTTTTTGCTGCAGATTACGACTTAAGAACAAAAAAAGCTTATGATAATACTTTTACCGAATTTAATAAAATTGTCGGTTTTCAATATCTGCATCTGCGAGCAATGCATTTAAATGATGCCAAAAGCAAATTGGCCAGTCACTTTGATCTTCACCAAAGTTTGGTGCAAGGCAATATTGGCTATACGCCGTTTAGTTATATTATGAAAGATAACTGATTCAATAAAATACCTTTAATTCCAGAAAGAATAAATCCCGCAATCTGGCCTCAAGAAATCACATGTCTAAAATCGCAACAATAACAGCTCTCCATCTTATATATTATTCTGACAATCGGTGATAATTTATTTAGTATAATTATTTTTATCCGCTAACAGGCATTACATATGATTATTATTGATTTAACTAGGTAAAAACAAATTAATATCGCATTTCTTTTTACTTGATCATCACCTCAACAACCTAATCTTTAGCATCTTGCAAGTAAAAAATAGCAGAAACAGCTTAGCAGAATCCCATTTTTTTAATTTATAAAAATTTATATTTAAACTATACACTTCTAGTACACGGTTAAAACCAATTTTACATAAATGGAAGAAAATTTTAATTTACTTAAATATCCTAGATAATGTATCATCAAGCTAGTACATGAAAGCAATAATATCAGAGGCAACAATGGCTAGTGAAGTAATCCAAAATTTTAAACGCCCTTCTATACTTGGTGGTGCCATGATCATTTCAGGCACAACCGTCGGTGCGGGTATGTTTTCCATCCCTATCGTCACTTCTGGTGTCTGGTTTACTGGTTCAATCATTTTATTAGTTTATACCTGGGCATGTATGTTTTTTTCTGGCTTAATGATCTTAGAAGCCAACATGAATTATCCTTCTGGTGCTAGCTTTCATACCATGGTAAAGGATTTATTTGGCGCTCGTTGGAATTTACTGAATAGTATTTCAATTGCATTTGTTCTCTATATTTTAACTTATGCTTATATTTCAGCTGGTAGATCTATCATTACCCATAACCTTAATAAGATCATACCAATAAACCATCCTATTGCCGGTTTATTGTTCAGTCTATTGATTGCTTTTGTTGTTTGGTTATCGACTAAAGCAGTTGACCGTCTAAGCACAATTTTGATTGGTGGAATGTTTCTTACTTTTGTTCTGTCTGTGAGTGGCATGTTTAATAGTGCTTCATCGACTGTCTTATTCAATAAAAATAGCTTAGAGATCGATTACTTACCTTATGCATTTATTGCTCTACCTTATTTACTAACCTCTTTTGGCTACCATGGTAATGTACCCGGCTTAGTAAAATATTACCATAAGGAAAGTAAAGCCGTTGTTCTTAGTTTGTTATATGGCACCTTTATCGCCTTAATCATTTATATATTATGGCAATATGCAATTCAGGGGAATATACCTCGAGCGGCCTTTAAACAAATTATTTCTGAAGGTGGTAATATTGACTCATTATTGAAACAAATGGATCTCACTACTAGCAACAATATTATAAAACAGTGTTTAAATCTGTTTTCTTATATGGCACTTGCAAGCTCATTTTTAGGGGTTTCCCTTGGACTATTTGATTTTATTGCCGATTTTTTCAAATTCAAAGATAATAGTCAGGGTCGCTTAAAATCCGCCTTGGTAACTTTTATCCCTCCTACCCTTTTAGCCTTATACTATCCTGACGGTTTTATATATGCGATCGGCTTTGCTGGTCTTGCGGCAACCATTTGGGCGGTAATTGTACCAGCAATGATGGCCAGAGCTAGCCGGAAAAAATTTCCCGAGGCGGTTTATCATGCTCCTGGCGGTAATTTATTAATTTATTTTGTCATATTATTTGGCGTGCTCAATGCTGTTATTCACATATTAGCACTTTTTAATATTCTACCTGTTTATAAGTAATGCAATGTTTACCACGATTAATAGCAGCGCCTCATACCATTTGCTGATAGTGGTTAATGAAAAAACTTTTACTAAACATTACTAAGTATTCTAATCACTGGTGATTTTATTATATAATTGAGATTATAATTATTCAAAAAATTAAAGGAATTTATATGGTTAGAGCCAATGAAATTAAGCGAGGCTGTGTGGTCACACTATAATGGTAAGCTGTTATTAGTAAAAGATATTGATATTCAAACACCAAGTGCAAGCGGCGCTAGTACACTGTACAAAATGCATTTCACTGATATAAAAACCGGTCAAAAAGTTGGAGAACGTTTTAAAGGTGATGAAAATTTAGAAACTATACATTTAACTCATCGAGCGGTAAGTTTCCTACGTTGATGGTGATGAATATATATTCATGGACAATGAAGATTTTACACCATACAACTTTTAAAAAACCGATATAAAAGAAGAATTTTTACTCTTTTCTGCAACAGGATCAGCTGACCTGCAAGTTTTAGTAATGAATAACCAAGCTATCGCTTTAGAACTTCCGCAAACCGTCGATATGGTGATTGTAGAAACAGCACCTAGTATTAAAGAAGCATCAGCCAATGCAAGAACAAAACCAGCTAAGATGGCAACTGGATTAATAATACAAGTGCTCGAATACTTATCAGTCGGTGAAAAAATTCGCACTCATATTGCAGAACGACGTTATATGGGGTGTTGTGACTAAAAGCTGGTAAAAAGCGAATAATAACTGCTCTCGATTTAAGAGCAGTTACATTAATGAAAAATTAAAAGTTATTAACTATAAAAACAAAATCAATTATAGCTAATTTCAAGGAGGCCCTGCATTTTATTTTTATTGATCCATAAAAAACGCGTTTCACCATATTTAATTAGTGATTTATTTTGCTGATTAGTTAATGAAACCATACTTATCTTGTGAGTAGCCACTTTAACATTATTATCCCAACAATTAGTTTCTAACATATTATCATTGACAATATTATGACAAGCAGGAGCAATAATAGCCCCATAAAAATAAATTACACCTCCAACATATGTGTTACTATAAATATTAGATGATAAAAAGAACACGAATATAAATAGGACAAAAAATTCTTATTTAAATAATAGGATATCTTAGGCTAAGCATTGCCACTTTTTTAAAGAAATCATAAAAAGTTTAATCCTGGTCAAAAATAAAATGACTACTAATTTTTATTAAAAATTTGCTAATAATTTATTAAAACTATATTTGCCAGTATATCCCAATATTCTGTTAAACTTAAAACTTAGCTAATTACAAAACTTTACATAAAATAGTTTCAAACGATGATAAATTTATTATTTGTTATCCCAATATAATAATTTATTACTTTTTTATTAAAATATTCTGTTAACTACCAACCAATACAACTTAATCTCTGTTTTAAATTTATTACGCTATAACATCACAGAATTAGACTAATATAACTTGATTAAAATGAATATTAACTTAAATAAAATCGATAATTGATTAATTTCAATTTGACAAAAACTTCCATTACATATACAAATATTATTTATATCTAACTTTTAAATTTAAAAATATAACTAGTAACGTAAAAATAATGTATTAGTATAAAGCTTTAAAACAGAGACTTTTATATTTACACAAAAAATAAGTTACCACTATTCAAAAAAAGAATAAATTATGGTAAATAATCGACACAAACTTGTTAAAAATTATGAAATAAAATTTTTCATTAATTAATTGAAATTCATTTCAAATCGTCACTACTCTTATCTATAAATAGCGCACTTAAGGTAAATATTAAGCCCTTTATATAATAAATTTATCTATTTCTACACTACATATTTAATCAAAAAATTTGATTTTTTGTAAATTAATACAAGAAAATTCGCCATTTTTTATTTCCTTGTATAAACTTGTTTATGTTTAATACGTCAATATATTTAAAACAAGGTGTTAAGTCATATACATCTTATATCACTTGCGATAATGATGGTCTTTTTTAGCCTTCAGCTGAGAAATAAAATATTATTAAATTTACATTGTGGCAAATATCCACATAAGGATAACAAGGAATAAATCAATAATGGCTAAACTTCAACCGTTACTGGAATACGGTATGAAGCCAACTCCAGCACTAGCCATTACTTTATTGCTATCCGCTTGTAATTCACCAAATTCATCGCTATACCAAACACAATCTAACTCACTTTATCAAGCATAACAAGCTGAGTTTGAACAATTAGTACGCAATGTAGAAGTTAAAACAAAAATTTTAGAGCAATATACTAACTGGAGAGGTGTTACTTACCATTTTGGTGTTACAACTAAGAAAGGCATAGACTGCTCAGCCTTCACCCAGCGTATGTTTATTGAGCAATTTGGCGTTAATTTGCCACGCTCAACATATGAACAACAATATATTGGTCAATGGGTCAAGCAACAAAATTTACGCCCAGGCGATCTGGTTTTTTTTAAAACAGGTCCAACAAATCGACATGTTGGTATTTATATTGGTAATTATAAATTTGTCCACGCTTCAACAAGTAACGGTGTGACAGTTTCTGCGTTAAATGATGATTACTGGAGCCAGCGTTACTATACAGCCCGTCGAATCATCAATACGCATTAAATAGTTAGTGAGAATAATAACGAGTAGGTATCGTTATTGATTCCGCAATAGCTACACCAGCTGTTTTCAAGTGACAAATAGCTAAACTTTCATCTTCGTAACGAATAAAAAGACAAACTTGACCTTGCCATTCAAGCAGATCATAGGTTATTTGGATTTCATCCAAAGCTGAGCTTAACTACTTTAATATTGCCAAATTATCACTAATATCACAAAAAAGTACTTTGAAGCCTATTAATGTATTAGGCTTAGCACTGGATATATTATCAGGCATTGCCTCGATTTTTTCACCTGTATGTCCTGTTAACCATCGATAATTTTGCGGTAAACAATGAATAACAGAAACTTAAAATTACCCACTAAAAAACCTATATTGTAATTAATTATATTATTTTTCTATTTAAGTAAAAAGTGACTTAACATACTAACTTATCCAGCTATTTTATACTTATCCTGGTGTTTTAAATTATATTAATATGATTAATTTTTATTATTTTAATATAAAAATATATAGCTTAAACAAAATAATATTTTTTCACTGCAAAATTGTAACATTTCATTTAATTGATATAAAAAAGCTGTATTTCAACTAATTAATTTAAAATAAGCAAATAAAAATAAAACAAGTAATAGATTAATTAGCTTATAAACTGAGCCTATGCTAAATTGTGATTAGTAACTACGTAAAAGATAAGAAATTACACCAAGATCAATTAATAAAAAAATAATATTTAAATAACCCTCTAATACGAAAATAATAAAATTTATTTCTTTATTAAATAGATAATCCTGATTATATTAATCTTTACTATAATTAGCCAACAAAACAAATCCCATTGCTAGACCGACGCATAATCCCATAAATCCCACCATCAACCAAGCTGTGGTTGTTTTGAAACAAGAAAGTAAGTAACCAATAAATGCACCGATACCAAAACGTATGGTTCCAACTAAAGATGAAACGGTGCCAGCGATATGAGGATAATTATCTAAAATAACAGCTATTGCATTAACAAGATATCATAGCAATACTACCAACATAAACAGCAACACCACATATCAGAGGAATAAAACCTAAGTCCAAAATAGTACTAAAATTAGCCACATGCCATGATAAATTGCAGAGTTAAACCCATATGTAACATTTTTAATGAGCCAAAACGACGTACATAACGGCCATTATAGGGTGGGTTAACAAAAACAAAAAAATAATATTTAAGCCAAAATGTTGTGGTGAAACACCATTTAATTCAATATAAACAAACGGACCGGCATTTAAAAATGAAAATAGCCCAGCAAATGAAAAACCGCTGGCAAGAATATAACAAAATACTCGTTTAGCGAAAAATAATGTAATGAATTGTTTTATAGTGTGACGTAAATGAAATTTCTGCCTTTTTTCCTTAGGTAAAGTTTCTTGAATAAAAAAGTGACTAATAAAGCTCCAATAATTGCCATTAAAGAAATAATCCAAAAAATGGCATGCCAAGAAAACCAAACCATCACCATACCATCTAAAATCGGTGCTAATAATGGGGCTATCGTCATAATTAATAAAACAAAAGACATACTCCGTGAAAATTCATCACTACTAAACATATATCTCATCAAAGCATTAATGACAACGCTTGCCGCTGCTGCTGATAGTCCTTGTAAAAAACGAATAATGATAAACTGCTCAATATTATTGGCTAACGCACAAATTCCAGAAGGTAAGTGCAAAAACAATCACACCGCCTAATATCACTGGATTACGACCTAAACTATCAGCCATCGGACCATAAAACATCTGACCTACTGCAAACCCTAAAATATAGCTATTTAAGGTCATCTTAACCTGACCAGTAGCAACATTAAAACTTTTTGCAATCGATGGCAACTAGGCAAATACATATCAATTGCTAATGGCATCAACATAGATAAAAGGCCTAAAATAAAAATTAGGCTGAAACAAGAGGAACACTGACATTGCATACTAACATACTCCTAAATAGAGAAAGTAAAAATATAATTTAAATAGTTTTGATTTCTTCTTCTTTTAAAGAACGATATTCGCCTGCTGCTAATACTGGATCAAGATAAATACCCCCAATACGCTCCCGATGAAGTACACAAACATGGTTGCCAACCGCGGCAAACATTCTTTTGACTTGGTGATATCGTCCTTCGCTAATTGTCAAACGCACCTGCCTTGATGAAATTACCGCTAGTTTGGCAGGCTTTGTGGGTAACTTTTCACCTTTCAGCCATATACCTGCCAAAAACTTATCCGCTATCTCGCTTGAGATCGGTTGTGCTAATGTCACAAGATAAATTTCCTCACAATGATGCCTTGACGAAATAATTTTATGTGTCCATTTACCATCGTCAGTTATAATCACTAATCTGGTTGTATCTATATCTAACCGTCCAGCAATATGTAACTTTGTTATGGCCGGCTCATCAATAAAAGATAAAATTGTTGGGTTAACGGTATCTATCGTTGAATATACATAACCTTGTGGTTGATTCAGCATAAAGTAGTGAGGATCAGTGATATGTTGTAAAATAACATCTTCATAACTAACTACCATCTCAGCGGTAATTTGATAAAATCCGGTCTTTATTACTTCATTATTAACCATAACTTTACCTGCTCGTAATTCTCGCATGACTAAGCTACAGCTAATAGCTAGTTGTTGAGATAAAAACTTATCGAGTCGCATCATAAAGTTAAAAGTAGATGAAAGGATTAATGCATTTGTATCATTATACTAAATCAATATAATTGGTTCTAAAAATAACCAATATAATAAATAACGCAATAAACTATAACACGGTTAATTATATCAATAATTTGTTGGCGATGATATAGCTTACTACAGTAGATTTCATTTTTAATAGAAATTACATCTAATATGAATTAGCCGAAAAATGCTAATCTACATATCAATTATTTCAATACTTTAGTTAATAATCATGACATTTACGTTAAGACCTTATCAACAAGATGCCGTTAATGCGACGATAAATCATTTTCGCAATCATAAAGATCTTGCCGTTATTGTGTTACCCACTGGCGCAGGGAAAAGTCTTGTTATTGCTGAATTAGCCCGTTTAGCTTGTGGACGTGTACTTGTATTAGCCCATGTAAAAGAATTAGTTGAACAAAACCACAATAAATACCACTCTTACGGCTTAACAGCTAACATTTATACGGCAGGACTTAATAAAAAAATAAAAATAAAGTGATTTTTGCTAGCGTACAAATCTGCAGCGAAAAATTTAGCTGATTTTAATGCTACTTTTTCGCTACAGATTGTCGATGAGTTTCACCGAATCAGTTTAAATAACGATAGTTAATATCAACAAATCATTCAAAAATTACAGCAAATAACCCCCATTTATGTATTTTGGGATTAACAGCAACACCATACCGTTTGGCTGATGGCTGGATATATCAGTATCACTATCATGGGATGATAAAAGGTGATGATAACTGTTTTTTTCGTGATTGTATTTATGAACTACCGCTAAGATATATGATAAAAAACCAATATCTGGTGCCACCTAAACGCTTAGATATGCCGGTTATTCAATACAATTTTAGTCAATTACGCATAAGTCAATCAGGCATTTTTAATCACTCTGATTTAGATCATGAAATTAAACACCAACGAAGAGTCACTGCTCTGATTATTAAACAAATTATCGAATATGCCCAGTCCTTTCATGGATGTATGATCTTCGCCGCTACCGTTGAACATGCCAAAGAAATTTTAACATTATTACCTAATGACGATACTGCATTAATTTGTACTGAAATAACAACAATAGCCCGTGAAGAAAAACTATTAATGTGTTTAAGGCACGAAAAATTCGCTATTTAGTTAATGTATCGGTCTTAACTACTGGCTTTGATGCTCCACATGTCGATCTGATTGCTATTTTACGTCCCACTGAATCAATTAGTCTCTATCAACAAATAGTTGGTCGCGGATTGCGACTATTTCGAAACAAAAGCCAGTGTATTATTCTTGATTATGCAGGAAATCCACATGATCTTTATATACCAGAAGTTGGTAGCCCAAAAAGGGATCGACAAAGCATACCTGTTCAGGTTTTTTGCCCGCTTTGCCATTTTGCCAATCTATTTTGGGGAAGAAGCGATCCAGACGGTCATGTGATTGAGCATTATGGTCGTCGATGCCAAGGTTGGCAAGAAATGCAAAGTGGGCAAAAAAACAGTGTGAATTTCGCTTTCGTTTTAAACAATGCTCTGATTGTAACGCCGAAAATGACATTGTAGCACGGCGTTGTCATCAATGCCTGGCAATTTTAGTTGATGCGGATGATATGTTAAAAGCGGCGCTAAAATTGAAAAATTCACTGATCATTCGCTGTGGTGGTATGCAACTGACTACTGGACACGATAATAAGGAGAATGGTTAAAAGTCACTTACTATGATGAAGATGGCACTAACACCTCTGAAACGTTTCGATTAACTACCTCACCTCAGCGCAAAATATTTGAACAACGATTTTTGTTTCTACACCAGCGAGCACCCGCCCTTCCTTTCCAATGGCAAACTTCAGCAGATATTCTACGTCAATCGACATTATTACGTCATCCAAACTTTATTATCGCGCGTAAACAAAAACAGTTTTGGCAAATCAGAGAAAAAATTTTGACTACCATGGAAAGTATCGTGTGGCTGATGACCTCTATTAACTCAATAATTTTATTTGTATTTTCTGTATAGCTGTTGTCCCTTAAAGGAATATAAAAGACCTAAAAACAGGTCATTTATTGCTGTGTAGCGATTTTTTCGTTAAAATGCCACCCGCTTGATAAGCAATGGACTAACAACCGAACCTGCTACTGGGTCGCCTGTCGCAGGATCTTTTTATATTATGAGAAAAAATCATGCTAACTATTAATGCAGAAATCCGCAAAGAGCAGGGTAAGGGTGCGAGCCGCCGCCTGCGCAAAAATAACAAATTACCTGCCATCGTCTATGGTAGTGATCAGGAACCTATTTCTATTGAAATCAGCCATGATGAAGTTATCAACCAAGAAAGTAAGCCAGAATTTTATGAAGTCTTAACTCTGGTAGTTGACGGCAAGAAAGCAAAAGTTAAAGTACAAGCGGTACAGCGTCATCCGTTTAAGCCTAAATTAACACATATCGATTTCTTACGGGTTTAACAATTCAGCATTGCGCTTTTTTCGACAAGCCAATCATCAATAACGCCGCTCATCCGGCGTTATTTACTTTTCACCTTCATGAATAGCTTTTCTTACGGCACTCTAATTGCTCACGTAAGTTCGGTGGTGTACCTTTAATTGTTAAAGTATCCGTCACCGGATCCCAAAAAACACGTTCATCAAGCAATAAAGCATCAAAGTTAATGGTCAAACCACCACCACTACCAGAATATTTGGTTAATTGTTTGAGAGTGGCGCGATCTGGTGGAAAACTTTCTGCCAAATGATAGCCATTTTGTTGAGTAAACTCAGCAAAATTCTGCTCTCCTAAAGCAGGTAACTGGTTTGATAAGCTCTTTAATTCAATTTCTTCGCCAGCTTGTTGTTGCTCATTACAATAGCGATACACCTGCTGTCGATACTCTTGTGTTTCTGTTTGGTCCAACTCAGCCGAATCGCAGTAATCATTCACGGCTTGCAACAATCCTTTATTCTGTATTTTAGTATTCATGCCTTCGCTTGCGGCCAAAAAATCCATAAAAAAATCAGATACTTTACGTCCAACGCGTCCTTTTAAGAAAGTCAAATAACGTTCAGAAGCAGGATTTCTTTCCCATTCTGTCAAGTCTATACGAGCAACAATATCAACATGCGGAATATCAAGATAATGGGTTGTGTTCAATTCTAAATTATCATTAACAAACATACTATTACAGCTACTTAATACGGCTATTAATAAATAATCAACTGCCAAATAACGATATTGACAAAACAGTACCACCCCACCTTCTGCAAATGGGTATTTTGCCAATTCATCTCGTAAACGAATTGTGGCTGCACAGCTAAAAGCCAGAAAGTTTTCATCTCCTTTTCTTAAGGCGATTAATGCTTCAGCCAATTCGCTTCCTTGATTAAAAGTGGCAAATGCCTTACTTTTAGCGCCATAAATTCGATGCAATTCTGCCATCATCTCTTGCACTATATTATTCGTACTTAATAAAGAATCACGCAACATAACCTCTAGTGTTTGTTCATCACGTTTGATCAACTGATGTAAAGCAATCTGGCAAATATCCAGACTCATTATTTACTCCTTACTTTCTTTATGGAATAAAGATCTACGGTATTCAAATATCGATAACCTTTACTAGCGAAAAATTGGTTTTTATTTGATATAACATTTTTATATTATGGGCATATAATAAGATTTGGAACTTATGGAAACGGGTTAATCTAAAATTTTACTAAATGAAATTATCCTTTTAAATTTGATAAAACAGCTAAAGCAAAAAACTTAACAATACGCTAAAATATAACGCTTTATTCATGCAGGATTTTTATTATGCCACAATCATCCCGTTATAGTGATGAGCAAGTTGAAAATCTACTCCTAGAATTAGTAAAGGTATTAGAAAAATATAAAGCACTAACTGATCTTTCATTAATGGTATTAGGTAATATGGTAACAAACTTAATTAATACAACAGTTACGCTGACACAGCGCAAAACCATTACAGAATCTTTCGCTTACGCGTTACTTTCTTCCGTTAATGAAGAAAAAATCCACTAATTTAGCAGATAAAATATTACATGGTGACCAACTCTCGAAACTATCGTGAAAAAGTCTCCCAAATGATAAGTTGGGGACATTGGTTTACGTTATTTAATATTATATTCAGTTTAGTATTAAGTAGTCGATATCTATTTGTTTTTGATTGGCCTGGTACTTTATTCGGTTGTATTTATGTCATTGTTAGTTGGCTTGGGCACTTTAGCTTTGTAATTTTTGCCTGTTATCTTTTAATTATCTTTCCAATAACTTTCATTATTGGCTCACAGCGACTTTTAATATTTCTCTATACTGTCCTTACCACAACCATACTGACTTTTCTCATTTTTGATATCACTGTTTTTTCACGCTATAACCTTCATTTAACACCGTTACTCTGGGAATTATTAATTAACCCTAAAAATGGAGAAATGGCGCGAGAATGGCAGCTAATGTTTATTTGTGTACCTATCATTTTTTTAATTGAAATGTTATTTGCTACCTGGAGTTGGCAAAAATTACGCAGTTTAAACCGTCAACGATTCGCTAAGCCCTTGGTAGGTATCTTTATCACTGCATTTATCGCTTCACATTTAATGTATATTTGGGCGGATGCGAATTTTTATCGCCCAATTACCATGCAACGAGCTAATTATCCGTTATCTTATCCGATGACAGCGCGAAAATTCCTTGAACGTTACGGTTATCTCGATCAAGCGGAATATCAACGTAAAATACAGCAAGAAGGCAACCCTTCTGCGCTTTCTATTGAATATCCGCTTAAACCCCTTAGCTACCAAAAGCAAACAGCAAAGTATAATTTATTGTTGCTTGTGGTTGATAACCTTGGCTATCAAGATACTATCCAGGATATACCAGCGTTAAATGACTTCAAAGCAATCAGTACACAATTTAATCAGCATCTCAGTGCCGGTATGCAAAATCAAAGGGCACTATTTGGACTATTCTATGGTTTATCACCTAGTTATTTAGACAGTATACTTAATAGCAGAAAATCTTCCGCTCTAATTGAAGCATTAAAACATCACAACTATCAATTTGGTCTGTTTTCATCAGATGGATTTAGCTCACCGCTATTCCGTCATGCAATCCTAGCCGATTATTCACTGCCCGAAAATACTGCAGGTAATGATTATCAAACTACCAATGAATGGGTTAAATGGCTAAATAACATAGAAAACAATATTCGATGGTTTTCTTTTCTTAATATTAATGGTTTTGATAATCGTAACTCACAAAGTGACAATAAGTTACAATTAGATAATGAGATTAAGCGCATCTTCGATGCGTTAAAACAAAAAAATATGTTAAACAATACTGTTGTCGTCATTACTGCAAATCACAACGGCAATATTACCCCTCATGAACCAACTAGATGGATCACTAACAGTAAATTCAATCTTCAACAAATGAAGGTACCTTTATGGATATATTGGCCGAATACACCACCACAGCAAATTAATAAGCTAACGAGCCATCAAGACATTATGACTACCTTAATGCAGCGCTTACTCTATGTTAATAACGCTCCAGAAGACTATTCACAAGGTGAAGATCTTTTCACACCTAAACGTAATCTACCCTGGGTCTTATCAGGTGATGAACAGGTTATGATTATTAATTTTCCAAATAAAACCCTTTACATTAATCAAAACAGAGAAGTTTATATTTTTGATGATGAGGGCAATAAAATAAAAAATGAAAAACCTGATTTGAAGCAGCTGTTAAGAGCTTTTGCTGAATCCACTCGCTTCAATATTAATTAATACTTAAAAATCAAGCAGTCGTAGCACTTGCTATTGATTTTAACGAAAAAAAAGGTAGTATAGCGGGCCTATATCGGCATGTAGCGCAGCCTGGTAGCGCACCGTCATGGGGTGTCGGGGGTCGGAGGTTCAAATCCTCTCATGCCGACCAATATTTAATAATAAAACTAATCAGTTACGATTGGTTTTTATATCTAAAATTTGTCGGGGGAAAAACTTACGCTAAAAATAATTAAAAAACACAACTTTTCCAATGGATTTTGTGTAATCAAATGACTTTCTTATAACGTATTTGCTAATAGTCATATTTATGAAGATTTATCTCAAAATATATTAGATATTTTTATTCATTTTGAGCTGTAACCCATGAGAAAACACTTAGAAAATTTGAGGAGCTCCTTGTTGCCGAGATGGAAGCAGCAACAAGCGAACGAGTGTGAATAACAACTAGTG
>JBGDCZ010000018.1:0-48963 GCA_048493715.1 Arsenophonus endosymbiont of Dermacentor nuttalli
GGGGGCGTATGCTACGCTTTTTACCTGCAAAGTCAAGTAGTTATTTCTACTTTTCTTTGTTATCACGATTAAAAACTTAACTATTTATTCTTAACCATTGGGAGCGCATTATAGGGGGTTTTCTGAAACTAACAACTATTATTTGCATTGTTTCTGTTTGAATGCTCATTTATTGCCCTAATTTTAAACTAACACCATTAACAATAGCGATTAAAGAGATGAGTTAATAATATCTATCCTTAATCAAAGTTATTGTATTCTTATAATACCATTGAAGAAGCAATATTTGCCTCTTCAAATAAAATTAATCAGCTGATTTTATTTATTGCTTAGCAACAATAATACCTTTTTTAACCTCTAAAGTTATTTGTTTGCCTGGCACTAACTTACCCGATAACATCTGTTCAGCCAATGGATTTTCTATCTCCTGTTGGATTGCACGTTTCAAAGGACGTGCGCCAAATACCGGATCAAATCCAGTCTCACCTAATTTTTCTAAAGCGGCAGGCGTGATTTTTACTTTATAGCCTTGCTCTTCCATACGTTTATATAACCGTGATAATTGGATCTGCGCAATTTCGCTAATTTGCTCTTTATTAAGTGGATGGAATACCACAACTTCATCAATACGGTTAATAAACTCTGGCCGGAAACTACGGCTAACAACTTCCATCACAATGTCTTTCATTTCGTTATAACCCAAAGTATCAAATCGCTCCTGGATCAAATCAGAACCTAAATTTGATGTCATAATTACCACCGTATTACGAAAATCGACTGTTCTTCCCTGTCCATCAGTCAAACGCCCATCATCAAGAACTTGTAACAAAATATTAAAGATATCTGAATGAGCTTTTTCAATTTCATCAAGCAAAATAACAGAATAAGGGCGGCGTCGGATGGCCTCTGTTAAATAACCACCTTCTTCGTATCCGACATAGCCTGGAGGTGCGCCAACCAGCCTAGAGACCGTATGTTTTTCCATGAATTCTGACATATCAATACGCACCATCGCATCGTCAGTATCAAATAAAAAATTTGCCAATGCTTTGCAGAGCTCAGTTTTACCAACACCAGTAGGCCCTAAAAATAAGAACGAGCCAATAGGACGATTTGGATCTGATAAACCTGCGCGACTACGACGAATGGCATTTGATACCGCATCAACCGCTTCATTTTGACCAACAACTCGCTTATGCAGATCCTGCTCCATATGGAGTAACTTTTCTCGTTCACTTTCTAACATTCTTGAAACCGGAATTCCTGTCCAACGTGCTAAAATTTCAGCAATCTCAGCATCCGTCACTTTATTACGCAACAACTTCATAGTGTTATTTTCAGTTTTGGTGGCAGCTTCAAGTTGTTTTTCTAATTCAGGAATTTTACCATATTGCAATTCTGACATTTTGGCTAAATCACCACTACGCCGAGCTTGCTCCAAACTAATACGTGCGTTTTCTAATTCCGCTTTTATATGCTGTGTCCCGGTTAGCTCTGCTTTTTCCGCTTTCCACTCTTCTTCTAATTCTGAATATTCTCGCTCTTTCTCCGTTAATTCTTCCTCAAGCATTTTAAGACGCTTTTTACTGGCTTCATCAGATTCCTTTTTTAACGCTTGTTGTTCAAGTTTTAACTGAATAACCCGACGTTCTAAACGATCAAGCGCTTCCGGTTTAGAATCCATTTGCATCCGTAAGCTAGCACCTGCTTCATCGATTAAATCTATCGCTTTATCAGGTAGCATTCGGTCAGAAATATAACGATTTGATAAACTGGCTGCAGCAACAATGGCGGGGTCAGTTATCTGTACATGATGATGCAGTTCATAACGTTCTTTTAATCCCCTTAATATTGCTATGGTATCCTCAACCGTAGGTTCAGCAACATAAACTTTTTGGAAACGGCGCTCTAATGCGGCATCTTTTTCAATATACTGACGATATTCATCAAGTGTGGTTGCTCCGACACAATGTAATTCCCCTCGCGCTAGGGCTGGTTTTAACATATTACCGGCATCCATCGCCCCTTCGGCTTTACCCGCACCAACCATAGTATGCAATTCGTCAATAAATAGAATAACATTACCTTCTTGCTTGGCCAGATCATTCAAAACTGCTTTTAAGCGCTCTTCAAATTCGCCGCGATATTTTGCGCCAGCCAGTAAAGCACCCATATCTAAAGAAAGAACTCGTTTACTTTTCAAACCTTCAGGTACTTCACTATTAACAATCCGTTGGGCAAGACCCTCGACAATGGCTGTCTTACCTACCCCAGGTTCACCAATCAAAACCGGATTGTTTTTTGTTCGGCGTTGCAGAACTTGTATTGTTCGACGGATCTCTTCATCACGACCAATAACAGGGTCCAGTTTGCCTTGTTCAGCTCTTTCAGTTAAATCTACTGTGTATTTTTTAAGTGCTTGACGCTGCTCTTCAGCACCTTGATCATTAACATTTTCACCACCACGCATTTGTTCTATCGCCTTTTCTATGTTTGCTTTACTCGCTCCCATCGCTTTAAGCGTATCTGTCAGCGAGGTTTTGGCATCAAAAATTGCCAGAAGAAATAGCTCTGAGGAAATAAACGTATCACCGCGTTGTTGTGCCAATTTATCACACAAATTTAAATGCCGAATAAGATCATTTGATGGCTGGATATCACCAGCAGTGCCATGCACTTGCGGTAAAATATTGAGAATATCATTTAACTTGGTACTAAGCTGATTAACATTAATCCCTATCGAGGTTAATAATGGACGTAGAGTACCACCCTCTTGATCTAACAAGGCAACCAGCAAATGTACCGGTTCAATAAATTGATTATCTTGTCCAATGACTAAAGATTGAGCATCAGCTAGTGCTTGTTGAAATTTGTTGGTAAGACGATCCAAACGCATAATACCTCCCAAGTACAATTGCAATCATTTCTGCAGATTAGATGAGGTTTTATTTCACATTATTCAAGTTACATACTATAAAATCAGATATTGCTATATATTGCTATATAAATAATTATTAAAGACTCATTTTAACCAAATCAATGATGCTATCCGACCTGTTACTCCATCACGCCGATAGGAAAAAAAACGGGTTGGTTCACTAACCGTACAATATGTTCCACCATAAATATCTTTGATACCAACTGCAGTCAATTTCAAACGCGCTAGTAAGTAGATGTCGGCTAAATATTTGCCATTATTCTGACTTTTAAATCCTTGCTCTAAGTTCACATCACGTTCAATAAAAGTGGCCCTTACTTCACTACCTACTTCAAATTTTTCAGCACCGATTGCCGGACCTAACCAGGCCATAATAGAAGAAATCGGTGATTTAAATTGTTTTATTGCTTTCTCCAGTATTCCGTCACACAAACCTCGCCAGCCAGCATGTACAGCAGCAATTTCTGTGCCTTGTTGATTACAGAGCAAAACTGGCAAACAATCAGCTGTCATCACGACACACACCTGTCCTCGCCGACAACTGTAGGCGCCATCCGCTGGCACGTTACCATTATTTTGCTTACCTAAATCGATAATACGAGGGCCATGCACCTGATTGAGCCAGCAAGGTGGTGTTGGTAATTGCGCCATGTTTACTAATTTATGGCGATTTTGTTTAACTAATCTCGGATCATCACCAACATGTAACCCTAAATTGAAACTGTCATAAGGTGACAAACTCTCGCCACCAATACGAGTTGTGCTGCAAGCAATGACTGTTTCAGGTTGAGGCCAATCAGGATAAATTAATAGTTCCATTTACCAATCCATCTCATTTTTATGCATCAATGCATCTACTTTGAGTATATTAATTAGTATAACCATATCTGCAGGAATATCTGCGTGCCACTCCATTTCAACCCCAGTAATAGGATGATACAGACGTAACATAGTGGCATGGAGTGCCTGGCGGTTAAAATTCTTCATTGTTTGACGAAATTCTTCCGACACACCTTTTAAGGGACGCGGACGACCACCGTATATTGGATCGCCAACTAAAGGATGATTGATATGTGCCATGTGAACGCGAATTTGATGGGTTCTACCCGATTCTAATCGCAACCTAAGCCTGGTATGAGCACGAAAATGCTCCATTACTCGATACTGCGTAATTGCAGCTTTTCCCAACGGATGAATAGTCATATGTGTTCGCTTGGTTGGGTGACGAGTAATCGGCTCATCTACCGTTCCACCAGCAGTCATATGACCATTTACCACCCCTTC
Organism: Arsenophonus endosymbiont of Dermacentor nuttalli; assembly: GCA_048493715.1. Taxonomy (GTDB): domain Bacteria; phylum Pseudomonadota; class Gammaproteobacteria; order Enterobacterales; family Enterobacteriaceae; genus Arsenophonus. The sequence goes on from JBGDCZ010000018.1 coordinate 4,223, forward strand.
ATATTCACGTGTAACTTTTCTTAGCTGCAAAGATTCAACCAAATGAGTCTGGGCCGGAATGGTTTTTGCGATAACCATTAACCCGGTAGTATCTTTATCTAATCGATGAACAATCCCTGCTCGTGGCACATTAATAATTTCAGGATAGCGGTACAAAAGTGCATTTAGTACCGTTCCATCTGGATTTCCAGCACCGGGATGAACCACCAAATCGCAAGGTTTATTAATAACTATTATGTCATCATCTTCATAAACAATATTTAATGGAATATTTTGTGGCTGCCAACGCATATCTTCTTCAATTAATACATCAATGGTGATTTGTTCGCTGCCAAACACTTTTTCTTTCGACCTATTTATGATCCTGCCATTAACGTGCACTCTATTATCTAAAATCCACTCTTTTATCCGTGAACGAGAATAATCAGGAAATAATTCAGCTAATGCCTGATCTAAACGTTGTCCAAGTTGTGATTCTAGAATTTGTGCCTGAAGTTGTAATTGTTGAGCCATAAAATTATCTACAGTAAAGTTTACATTTTGACGGCAGTGCCATTTTAATTAAAATATGTGCTATTGTAACTCATATTCCGTATAGGGAGCTTTATGGAGATCTCCCCAAAACATTCAGAGGAAATAACCACGTGATAAGACGTATAAAATATCTGCTGGCAGCAGCCACATTAAGTTTGCTTGTTACTGCATGCTCCAGCAATAAGGATTCTGTACCAGAAAGCCCTCCCACTGATATCTATACCAAGAGTCAAGAGAAACTACAAAACGGTAATTATAAAGGGGCAATAAAATTATTAGAAACCCTAGATAATCGTTATCCATTTGGTCCTTATGCCCAACAGGCCCAGCTGGATATGATTTATGCTTACTATAAATCAGCCGAGTTGCCATTAGCGATAGCAACTATTGACCGATTCATTCGCCTTAATCCCACCCATCCCAATATTGACTATGTTTTGTATATGCGTGGCCTGACAGCACAAGCGCTAGACGACGGTGCGCTGCAAGATTTTTTTGGCATTGACCGTTCCGATCGTGATCCACAGCATGCCATCGTAGCCTTTAGAGACTTTAGTCAACTGGTTCGTTTTTATCCAAATAGTCGCTATTCCACAGATGCTAGCAAACGTTTAGCCTTCTTAAAAGAACGTTTAGCAAAATATGAGCTGGCTATTATTAAATATTACAATAAACGTGGTGCTTATGTAGCTGTTATTAATCGTACTGAGCAAATGCTAAAAAATTACCCCGATACTCAGTCCACACGCAGTGCACTAGAATATATGGAAATAGCCTATAATAAACTAGGTTTAACACAGGGAAAAAATAAGGTTGCAGAATTAATCGCAGCAAACCCTGCCTAGTCTCAAAATAATCGTTAAAATCTATTGACCAAAACAGCAAAACTATTTTGCTGTTTTTAATGTTAATCAATAAAAAAATAACTTTAGAAGATATACGTTATTTTTAACCGATAAAAATAAAGCAATCAGTTAATAATGCAAAAAACTCACCTATGTTGCAAGCCGCAAGCATCTTTTTTTAATAATCCATCACAGTCCCACAATTAGTTTGACGAGAGAGCAAATAAAACCGATCAAGATCACTTTTTTTATAATAATTATCGTTATTCTAAAGATATCCATAACTCAATGACCAGTGAGGTAGTGATATGATAATTAATATAACAAGCAAGTGCGTAGAAATTACCCCTGCTATACGTCACCATATTGAAGAACGTTTGAATAAACTTAGTAAATGGCGTGTCTCTTTAATTAATCCTCACATTGTGCTATCAAAAGAGCCTCAAGAGTTTATTGTCGATGCCAATATTCATACCCCGAATGGAAAATTATTTGCTAGCGCTAAAAATGGTAATTTTTATATTGCGACGAATGAGTTAATCTCTAAACTTGAAAAACAACTTAATAAACGTCAACATAAAAATGAGGCTAGGCGAGCTTACCCAGTTGCAAAAGAGATGGATCTTACAAATCTGTAATAAACATTTCGTCATTTTTATCTTTTTCCAAGCGTACTTTAATATAGTACGCTTTTTATTATTATATTTGGTTTTATTTAACATAATAATAAACTTCATAATTCATACTGATTGAAAACATTATTAATCAGCAAACGTAATCGTTATACTTACTGAGCTTCTTGATAACTATTATAAAGACATTTTTTATTATCATTCACGGCACTCATAAAAAATAAAACAGCAGAGAAAATAATTATGGACAATAAATATAATCTATTAGAAATGCAGAAAAAAATACTAGATAGTAAGTTATTAAATTTACTGACTGAGCGACATCATCTAGCAGCTAATATTGCTTATACTAAATTAAAAATGCAATAACCTATTGGTGACACAAATAATTAACAGCAATTACTAAATACATTAATAGCTGAAGGAAAAAAAACAGGGTTTAGATAGCGGTTACATCACTCGGCTGTTTCAAACGATCAACCAAGATTTTGTGTTAACTCAGCAAACTGTTTTACAGCAAAACTTAAATCAAGTAGCCAATGATTCTGCCAGAATTGCTTTTTTAGGACCTAGTGGATCCTAATTCTCATATTGCCGCACACCAATATTCAGCTCACCATTTAGTCAATCAATTGAATGTAGCTGTGATAAATTCCAAGATGTATTTGCATTAGTCGAAACAAAACAAGCTGATTATGGTATTTTACTTTTAGAAAATTCCAGTTCTGGCTCAATTAATGATATTTACGATTTATTACAAAGTACTCAACTTTCAATCGTAGCTAAAATGCGTTTACTCATCAATCACTGTTTATTATCGACAAAAAAAGTCCCTTAGCAAAGTATCGAGATAGTGTATATCCATCCATAACCATTTCAACAATGTCGCCAATTTCTACAACAATACCCTAATTGGAAAATTAAATATTGCGATAGCAGTTCCAGCGCAATGCAAAAAGTGGTTAAAATCAATTCCGCAAAGTTGCAGCATTGGGTAGCGAAATAGGTGGCGCATTATATGGTTTGACGATCTTAGAACACAATATAGCCAATCAATCTAATAATATGACTCGCTTTATTGTTATCGCTCGTAAAGCGGTACAGGTAGCAGAACAAGTGCCTGCTAAAACAACATTGTTAATTGCTACTAGCCAACATGCCGGCGCTTTAGTCGATTCATTATTAGTACTGAAAGAACACCATATTGTGATGAGTAAACTAGAATCACGTCCTATCAATAATAAACCATGGTAAGAAATGTTTTACATTGATGTACAGGCAAATTTACGCTCACCAGAGATGCAGTATGCATTAGAAAAATTATCGACAATCACTCGCTCAATAAAAATTTTAGGCTGTTACCCGGCTGATAATTTATTACCAACCAATATTACCAACTAAAAAAACCGATAGTATAACCGGTCTTTTAAAAGTATTAACTAGAATAGTGAATTAGCTGCTAATATCATTAGCCTGTTGTAGTAATAAATGGCTTTCTTGCAAGAATCGTTTGGCATCTTGCGCAAACCATTTACTAATCTGCTCAAATTGAGAAATAAATTTTTCCTTATTTTGCTCTTTAAGCAATGCCACTGAATTACCAACACTTTGATAATATTTAACAATTAAATCAATGTTGTCATCAGATGCCATAATAATATCGGTATAAAGCTGTGGATCCTGTGCAAATAGGCGTCCAACCATTGCTAACTCTACTCGATAAATAGGCGATGAAAGTGCTAATAATTGTTGAAAGTCGACTTTTCGATCAGATAAATATTGTCCATAAGCAAAAGTAGTAAAATGACGCAGCGACTAAATAAATTCCATACATTTATCATGTTCTGTAGCATTTATTTTATGTAATCTAGCCCCCCAAACAGTCAATTGTTCTAACAGCCATTGGTACTCTTGTGGATTTCTGCCGTCACAATAAATGATAACCTGTTTAGCAATACTGTTAACATCAGAACCAAACATAGGATGTAAACCAATAACAGGTCCCTCATGGACTAATAACATAGCTTCAAGTGGTTGTTGTTTAATAGAAGAGATATCCATCAATAAGGTATCTTTAGATAACTTCGGCAACCTATGAATAACTTCTACTGTTGAATGGATGGGCACGCTAATCATTACTACAGCCGCATTAGGCAATAATTTATCGGCAGTATCCCAATCCTCTTCACTCAAACTATAAACCTCATAGCCTGAGAAGCTAAATAATCGACTAAACAATTTTCCCATCCGGCCTTTTCCGCCTACAATGACAATAGGTCCCAGATCAGTATTTAATTTTTTAAATCCTTGATTATTTTCATGCAGGTAAGATTCACGCATAATGCGACGTAAGATATCTTCAATAAGATCAGGTGAAATACCCATCTTTTCCGCTTCTTTACGGCGTTCCTCTAACATTGAAGCCTCACGTTCTGGTGCATAGATGGGTAATCCTTGTTGGCTTTTTACTTCACCAACTTCTGTCACTAAATGCATTCTTTTGGCTAGTAACCTTAATAATGATTTATCGATTTCATCAATTTGTTTACGTAATTGTAATAATTCTGCTGACATCTAATTACCTTGTATTAGCTTATTATTTCTAGTGTCTTAATACGCTCTATGAGCAGTGAATGAATTTTTGTATGTAATTTTCTTAGTACCGTGTCTGTTGTTTCCCAACTAATACAAGCACATCGGTGACAGAAACGCCATATTTCATTTTAAAACGTAATTGTTCCGAAGATTGACTTCCTTCATTAATATGGCTTTCAAGTATCATACCCGTAATTGACCGATTACCATTAGTAATTTGTTCAATAATAGATTCAACTACTAGTGGTTGTTAACAAAAATCTTTTCTCGAATTACCATGGCTACAATCAATCATTAAAGAGGGCAAGTAAGACAGCATTGCGCATCTGTCGTTCACAATCTGCAATATCTTCCGCACTATAATTTGGCTTTTCACCCCCCTCTTAAAATGATATGACCATCTGGCTTACCTTAAGTTTGTAATAAACAAACTTGTCCTGATTGATTAATTCCCATGAAACGATGTGGCATTGCTGCTGCTTTCATCACATTAATTGCCGTAACCAAATTACCATCAGTACCATTTTTAACACCAACCGGCATGAAGAGTCCTGAAGCCATTTCTCGATGGGTTTGTGATTTAGCAGTTCTAGCACCTATAGCGGGCCAACTAAATAAATCACCTAAATATTGCGGACTATGTGGATCAAGCGCTTCTGTTGCTAATGGCAATCCCATATTCACAAGTGATAACAGTAATTTTCGTGCAATATGCAGTCCTTTTTTCATATCAAAAGAACCATCCATCATAGGATCACTAGTCAGACCTTTCCAGCCAATAGTGGTGTGTGGTTTTTCAAAATAAACCCGCATCACAATACATAAACTATCTTCAAGTTCTATAGCTAACTGTTTCAAACGACGAGCATAATCCAGCACTGCCTCCACATCCTGTATCGAACAGGGGCCATAAATAACTAATAGCCGAGGATCACGATGCTAAATAATATCAGCAATGCTCCCTACGTGAATGGGCAATTATTTGCTGATTATCATGATCCAATGGATAACATTTTTAAGTTCTTTCGGTGTAATTAAAATCTGTTCATCAAAAATATTAACATTATTAAACTCATCTTTTTGCATGATCATCATCTTTACCTGTTTAACTTTCTATCTCGCTTTACATTACTATCTGATTTGAGTTTTCGCTATACGATAACATGAACTGTAAATATTACAATCCATGACTAGCCACATATAGTAATATTTACTTTACTAATAAAATAAAAATAGAAAAACACATCATAATAATTTGAAAATAAACATAAAAAATTATGTAACTTATAAAGAAAAATAATTTTTTGTTTATAAAAAATTACATAAAAGATTTAATAACAAACCACGACTATTAATAAAATAGATTAAGAAAAAGATAGTAAAAAAGCTCGCAAAATCCGCGAGCTTTAAAGATTATTTAGGATGTGGCGAAAAGCGAATTATTTAGTGTTCAAGCGCTCTTTAATACGAGCTGCCTTACCAAAACGCTCTCGCAGGTAATACAATTTAGCTCTGCGAACAGAACCACAACGTTTAACTGTGATACTATCGATAACTGGTGAATGTGTCTGGAATACCCGTTCTACACCTTCACCATTAGAAATCTTACGAACAGTAAATGCTGAATGCAAACCGCGGTTACGGATAGCAATAACCACGCCCTCGAATGCCTGCAAACGGCTTTTAGAACCTTCAACCACCCATACCTTAACTTCAACGGTATCGCCTGGACGAAATGAAGGAACATTTTGCTTCATCTGTTCTTTTTCAAGTTGTTTAATAATGTTGCTCATAATTACTCTTTACCCTAGGTAAACTGATATATACGAGACAGTGTTATACAATGTCTCAATTAATACGTTGCTGTTCTTCATATTCCTGTTGGAATTCTGCCAACAACATTCTCTGCTCGTCAGTCAGAGCTAGGCTTGTTAGAAGTTCAGGTCTTCTAAGCCATGTTCGGCCTAGTGACTGTTTTCTTCTCCAACGCTCTATTTCAGCATGGTTTCCCGATAATAAGACACTCGGAACTTCTATACCGTCTAACACTTCAGGACGGGTATAGTGTGGACAATCAAGTAACCCGGTCATGAAAGAGTCCTCTTCCGCTGATGCATGATGACCCAATACACCAGGAATAAACCGAGAGATTGAATCGATCATCACCATGGCCGGTAATTCTCCGCCACTAAGAACATAATCACCAATTGACCATTCTTCATCAATTTCGCTTTCGATGATCCGTTCATCAATACCTTCATATCGACCACAAACTAAAATAAGCTTTTTATTTGCCGTCAATTCGTAAACACCTTGTTGATTAAGTTTGCTTCCCTGTGGTGAAAGATAAATCACTTTAACGTCTTCACCGATCTCAGATTTTGCTGCATGGATAGCATCTCGAAGAGGCTGAACCATCATCAACATACCTGGACCACCGCCATAAGGGCGATCATCTACAGTGCGGTGCCTGTCGTAAGTATAATCTCGCGGATCCCAACACTGTACATTCAACAGGCCATTTTTCACTGCTCGACCTGTGACCCCATATTCGGTTATTGCGCAAAACATTTCTGGAAACAGGCTAATAATCCCAATCCACATCTTTCGTTCCACTCATAAAACCTTTAATCAGCGTTTAAAAACCAGGATCCCAATCTACTTCAATTGTCTTAGTAATAAGATCAACTTTTTTGATCACCTGCTCATCAAGAAACGGCACTAACCGTTCTTTAATACCGAATGCATCTTGCAAATTTGCTTTAATTACCAGCACATCATTTGAGCCTGTTTCCATTAAATCCTGAACATAACCCAAACTATAACCTTTAGTGGTTATGACCTGGCAACCAATCAGATCTTTCCAATAATATTCATTATCTTCAAGTACAGGTAATTGCGCTGAATCTACGATAATTTCATAATTAGTCATTAAATTAGCAGCACTCCTATCATCAACATGCTTTATTTTGATTATAATACCTTGGTTATGATGTTTCCAACCGTCTAGTTCTAGTTGCTGCCACTGACCTGAACGTCGAATAAACCAAGGCTGATACTCAAAAATATTTTCGGTATATTCGGTGGATGAAAAAACCCTGAGCCAACCACGAATGCCATGGGCAGAGCCTAATTTTCCTAATACAATAGGATTAACAGGGATCTTAAGGCAAACCTCTTTGCTCATTACAAACACCGTAGGAAATTAAGCTACTTTTTTGCTTGTTTGATAAGTGCTGAAACACGATCAGAAACCGTTGCACCTAAACCAACCCAATGCTCAACGCGATCTAAATCTAAACGCAATTCTTCCTCTTTACCTGATGTGATAGGGTTAAAAAAACCTATACGCTCAATAAAGCGACCATCACGTGCATTACGGCTATCAGTGACAACGATTTGATAAAATGGACGCCTCTTTGCGCCACCACGAGCTAAACGAATTGTTACCATAACATCCTCATTAGTTAACAAAACAACCAGACCCTATCGAGGAATAGAGTCTGGTTGTTATATAAAAAGCCCTAGGATTCTACTCTTTTTGACATAAAAAGCAATCAAAAGTACGAATTGTTTATTTAACGCTTGGTTATTAAGCTCCAGGAAAACCAGGTGGCATCATACCTTTCATGCCACGCATCATCTTAGCCAAGCCACTTTTTTTCATTTTCTTCATCATGTGTTGCATATTATCAAACTGCTTAAGCAACCGGTTAACATCTTGTACCTGTGTGCCTGACCCGGTTGCGATACGCCTTTTGCGTGAGCCTTTAATAATTTCTGGTTTTTGTCGTTCTTTAGCAGTCATAGAGCTAATAATAGCTTCCATTCTGACTAACACTTTATCATCCATTTGTGACTTAACCGAATCAGGAACTTGGGATATACCTGGCATTTTACTTAACATACTTACCATACCACCCATATTTCGCATCTGTTTAAGCTGCTCTAGAAAATCATTTAGATCAAAACTATTTCCTTTTTTAAGTTTATGAGCAAGCTTTTCAGCCTTTTCCCGATCAACTTTGCTTTCTATCTCTTCAATAAGCGATAAGACATCTCCCATACCAAGTATACGGGATGCAATCCTGTCAGGGTAAAAAGGCTCTAATCCATCAATTTTTTCCCCTTTTCCCAAAAATTTAATTGGCTTACCGGTAAGGTGACGTATTGATAAAGCAGCACCACCACGAGCATCACCATCAATTTTAGTTAAGATAACACCGGTTAATGGCAACGTCTCATTAAAGGACTTAGCGGTATTAGCTGCATCTTGTCCGGTCATTGCATCAACAATAAATAAAGTTTCAATTGGGTTAATGGATCGATGGATTGCTTGAATTTCTTCCATCATGGCTTCATCGACATGCAGACGCCCAGCGGTATCGATAATCAACACATCATAAAATTTTAATTTTGCATGTTGTAGCGCCTTGGTCACAATCTCAACCGGTTTTTCACTGGCGGTTGATGGAAAAAAATCAATCCCTACCGTTTGAGTGAGCGTCTCCAATTGCTTAATAGCAGCGGGACGATAGATATCAGCAGAAACTACTAAAACTTTTTTCTTCTGTTTTTCTTTTAATAATTTTCCTAACTTAGCAACAGTGGTAGTTTTACCTACACCTTGCAAACCCGCCATAAGAATAACCGCTGGAGGTTGTACTGCTAAATTTAAAGCGTTGTTCTCCTCACCCATCGCTTTAGTGAGCTCATTTTGAACAATTTTAACAAACTCTTGACCTGGCGTTAGACTTTTATTGACATCTTGACCTACTGCACTTTCTTTTACCGATTGAATAAATTCGCGTACTACAGGCAAAGCAACATCAGCTTCTAATAGCGCCATGCGAACTTCACGTAATGTTTCTTTAATATTGTCTTCAGTCAATCTTCCACAGCCACTAATATTGCGCAAGATACGCGAAAGCCTGTCAGTTAAATTATTAAACATGTGCTTAACTCAATTCTGTTAAAGGGATCTACTATCAATTAATTTTTATTATAACACGATGATAATTCAATCTCTGCATAGAGTTTCATAAGATTAACCAACAACAGTTGGAGGCAATGCTGGCAAACGCTATACTAACTTACTCACATTTCATAAATTAGCTAACAAATAAAATATTATGTCTGTATTCGCTATTATCGCTATTAGTACATACTTTTTGAGTGTGATACTCATGATGCCAGGTTTAGCCGGTAAACAAAAAATTTATGCCAGGCTGACACTATTATTAGCTGTTATCGCCCTAATAAGTCATGGTATCGCATTAAAAATATTGATCTTTGTTAGCGTAGGTCAAAATTTAACCTTATTAAATTTAGGCTCCATCGTTAGTTTGTTAATCAGTATCATTATGACAATTGTCGCCTTTAACGGCCGAGCCTGGTTCCTGCTGCCAATCGTTTATAGTTTATCTATTATCAACTTACTATTAGCAACCATTATGCCAAGTGAGTTTATTACCCACTTAGGAACTAGTATTATAACTTTTATTCATATCGGGCTAGCATTATTAGGTTATGCAATTCTTATTATTGCCGCGTTATATGCTCTACAATTAGCTTTATTAGATTATCAATTAAAAAATAAAAAATTAACATTTACTCCAGATATGCCGCCATTGATGGTCATTGAACGTAAAATGTTCCACATTATACAAGTTGGTGTCATTTTATTGACACTCACCCTCGGGACAGGGTTCATTTTTATGGATAATGTATTTAATAAAGAAAATATCCATAAAGCTATTTTATCCATTTGTGCTTGGTTTATTTACATTATTTTATTATGGGGCCATATCCAGCGAGGATGGCGTGGTAGAATAGTGATTATTTTTAATCTGATTGGCGTAGTTATTTTAACCTTGGCTTTTTTTGGTAATCGATTATTACAACATGTCACAATAACTTAATTTTTATAAACTATTTTATGATCAACTGATGAACAACATAGGAATTTTACCTTGGAGCAGGTGTCAATAAGTACTTTAATTATCATACTTATTATTATGATCATTTTATCAGCTTATTTTTCTGCCTCAGAAACCGGAATGATGACACTTAATCGATATCGATTACGCCATTTAGCCAAACATGGCAATCATGCTGCTCGCCGAGTTGAATCACTATTAAAACATCCAGATCGCCTGATCAGCCTTATTTTTATTGGTAATAATCTTATTAATATACTAGCCTCATCATTAGCAACCATTGTAGGTATGAGGCTTTATGGCGATGTTGGTGTTGCCATCGCTACCGGTATCTGAACTTTTGTAATCCTGGTTTTTGCTGAAGTATTACCAAAAACAATGGCGGCACTCTATCCAGAAAAAATTGCTTTTCCCAGCAGTATCCTACTTAAACCACTTCAGAAGTTGATGTTACCCATTGTTTGGTTATTTAACACTATTACTCTGATGTTCATGCATTTCTTTGGTATTAAATCACCCATTATCAGTAGCGATGCTATCAGCAAAGATGAATTACGTACTATTGTCAATGAATCCAAAAGCAAACTTTCTCGCCGTAACCAGGATATGCTCATCTCAATCTTAGATTTGGAAAAAGTTACCGTCGGAGACACTATGGTTCCTCGCAATAAAATTGTTGGTATCGACGTTAATACAGATTGGAAATCAATTATCCGTCAATTAACTCATTCTCCACACGGCCGAATTGTTCTCTACCGAGATACCCTTGATGATATTATCGGTATGTTACGTGTTCATGAAGCCTATCGGCTGATGGTGGAAAAGAAAGAATTTAACAAACAAAATCTGATTAGAGCCGCTGATAAAATATATTTTATTCCAGAAAGTACGCCATTAAATATACAATTAATAAAATTTCAACGTAACAATGAAAAAGTAGGCATCATTATTGATGAATATGGCGATATTCAAGGATTAGTAACAATAGAAGATATTCTTGAAGAGATTGTAGGCGATTTTACCACTTCAATGTCTCCCAGTTTAGCTGAAGAAGTTTTACCACAAACCGATGGCTCAGTGTTAATGATGGTACCGCTAATATACGAGAAATTAATAAGGCTTTTGATTGGTACTTACCTGTTGACGGTGCTAGGACTATCAATGGGTTATTATTAGAAGAACTGGGTGACATTCCAATGTTAAATACTGAAATCCAGATAGGTAAGTACCGTTTCGAAGTATTAGCTATTAATGGTAACTTAATCAAACAAGTTAAAGCAACACCTATTGATTTAACCACCACGATAGAGCAAAAATCATCTTAGCTATCATGTTATCATCTTTTTATTAATTTATTTTATGATGATAATTGGAACAATTTTTCTTTCGATAATGTTAGTTCTTCATTTTTATTAATACCGATCCCATGCTCGATCACCATGTGAGCAATCTGCTAAGCTTCAGCTAAAGAGTGCATTTCATAAGTACCACATTGATACTGGTTTAATTCAGGAATTTGGTTTTGAGCTTTCACTGTAAGTACATCTTGCATGGCCATTTTCCAGGCATCAGCAACACGCTGTTCGGTAGGCTGGCCAATTACACTCATATAAAATCCGGTACGACACCCCATCGGTAAGATATCAATGATCTCTATATCACCACTATTCAGGTGATCACGCATAAAACCGGCAAATAAATGTTCTAATATATGGATCCCTTTTTCGGTTAATAACTGTTTATTTGGTATAGTAAAACGAAGATCAAATAAGGTGATCGTATCACCATGAGGAGTCGTCATCATTTTAACAATACGCACAGCCGGTGCTTTCATCTGAGTATGATCAACCATGAAACTATCAAGTAATGGCATTGAGTAATCTCCAAAAAAATTATTTTTTATAAAATAAATGGAACTTTCACAGTTATCGCAAACCTTATTTAGGCGACAAGACGTGAAAATTGTATCACTATCCTCTAAATTTTATTTTGGCCACCGCCACCTTAAGTGGCCATGTGGCCATTTTCTTTTATTGTTACCTAGCCTGCGCCCTTAAGTAACTATCAAAACTTATTTTATCCGCTTGTTCCATTGCTAATTGTTGGCGAATCGATTCATTCCTAGCATTAACAAAATCTGTATCCGTTATCATTTCATAAGGTTCATTGCTTAATTCTTGATAATAGGTATTGGCTAATTGTAAACCATATTGACTAATACCTTGCTCAATAATAGGAGACAGTATTTGACCAGAATAAGTAAGCGCTGGATTTTCAAACATTGTTATCAATTGAGAACAGATTTCACGATATCGGGTATTACCACCAAAATCTAACACATCGGCAACTCTAATCAAATCATCAAATAATATTTGCCCTACCTCTTTTAAAGGCCTCATTGATTCACCACAACCAGCCCCAATGAGTTGTCCAGGTTTACGACCTTCAAGGATCACTCGATTCCAGTTCGTGCGACAATAATGCAACTCTTTTTCATCCATCATCGGTGCGTCGGCTAACACACACCAGATTAATAATAGATCCAGAAAATGGATCTGAGCTTCATCAATACCAATAGCTGTAAATGGGTTAATATCTAAGGCTCTAACTTCAATATATTCAATTCCTCTTTTTAACAGTGCATCTGATGGTGATTCATCACCGATGAGCACTCGTTTGGGACGAATAGGGGTATATAATTCATTTTCAATTTGTAAAATATTAGTATTAAGTTGCAAATATTTACCATATTTATTGTATAAACCTAATTTTGTAAACTCAGGTGATGGTTTGTGTATCGCTTGCTTGAGGCTTGCCACATAAGTCGTTAGATCATTAAAGGTGATCTTCAGCTCACTTTGGGATTTATTAGTATATCCTAAATCACTCATTCGTAGCGATGTTGCATAAGGCAGATAATAGGTTCCTTTCACTGTCTTTTCAAAAGGAAGATGCTTTGCTTTCCCTTGCAAAAAAGAACCACAAATTGCAGGCGAAGCACCAAATAAATAGGGGATCACCCAACCAAAGCGATAATAATTACGAATGAGTCGGAAATAGCCATCAGAAATTTTCTCCTTACCACTTTCAGCATCTTTAATTCCAACTAACGCTTGCCAAAATTCAACCGGTAAAGAAAAATTATAATGAATACCAGTAATAGTCTGCATCAACGCCCCATATCGATTCTTTAATCCTTCCCGATATAAAGTTTTAAAGCGACCAACATTAGAAACACCATATTGAGCAAGTTTAATTTTATCTTGGTGCTCCATAAAACAAGGCATACTTAAAGGCCACATTAATTCATGATCTAGGTGACGTGCTGTATAACGATGTAGATCTCTTAAAAATGCCAGAACGTGCTCAATATCATTATTAACTGGTGTGATGAATTCCAATAAAGCTTCAGCAAAGTCAGTCGTGATCCATGGATGAGTTAACGCTTTCCCTAGGCTTTCAGGGTGCGGAGACTTAGCTAACCCTCCTGTTGGTGTAATTCTCAGTGTTTCACGTTCAATACCTCGACAAAGACCATGTACAACATTAGGACGTGCCTCTAACCATGAGAGCGCTTTTGATACATTCGGGATCAAATTGACCTCCCGTTATCCGTTCGTTATTTTTACTTTTAGAAAAGTTACTTTAGCGTAAATAACTAGCATTGTCGCTGTCTAGATCAACTACACTGGATTACTAAAGTAATCGTTATATTTTACTTTATAAACACATTTTAAGTACAAAACAAAAAACCCTGCCGTAGATTGACAGGGTTTTTTATATGGCGCACCCAGAAGGATTCGAACCTCCGACCGCTCGGTTCGTAGCCGAGTACTCTATCCAGCTGAGCTATGGATGCAAATTCTGTTTCGTCATTATTAAAGACATTCCAGCTATCCTTAATAAACAATATTCTTTATTTACAAAGAAATGGCGCATCCAGGAGGATTCGAACCTCCGACCGCTCGGTTCGTAGCCGAGTACTCTATCCAGCTGAGCTATGGATGCACTATCAACATGGCGGCGAGGGAGGGATTCGAACCCTCGATGCAGCTATTAACCGCATACTCCCTTAGCAGGGGAGCGCCTTCAGCCTCTCGGCCACCTCACCATCAAATAGCAACGAGACAACACTCAGCTATCTCTCTGTTGCGTGGCGCTCATATTACTTTTCCAGACTTAGAAGTCAAACAATTTTTCCAATCTTTTTACGTTCTTTGGCTTGTTTGCACATTTCACAATCAAGATGAGTAGTTTAACAACGAAATATGACAATATTGGCATGTTAAATTAACAATAAAAAAAGACAAAATAGTAAGCCTAGCAGATAAAAATAGATCAAAAGTAGGTTCTTATCCTTTAAAAAAGAAAATTATTCCATAGTAATGTTAACTAAATATTTACTTTTATAAGCTTATGTTAGTTAATGATTTATTTATAAACATTTTTAAAATGCTTTGTCATGTTACAATCCCAAAAGCAGTATTTTATTAATAAATATTAAAAAATACTAAAAAAGACATTTTTTACAATCTATATAATCCATTTTATGGGATACTAAACCTGAAAAAATATAGTCATAAAATAAACGGCAAAAGAAACAGCGCTCATTCCATAATATAATTAACATATACCCAAGAATGAACGCTTTACTAAAAATTACTGATTATTGGGCTGGCATCTTTCAGCTTGGATCCGTTGATAAATTTCTTCACGGTGAACAGAAACCTCTTTAGGTGCATTAACCCCTATACGTACCTGGTTGCCTTTTACACCCAGCACCGTTACTGTTACCTCATCGCCTATCATGAGCGTTTCACCAACTCGACGAGTCAGAATAAGCATTCTTTGCTCCTTGAAAATTAAAAAGAGTCGGGTCTCTAGGTTTCCCCGCTATTATCCATCACACACCGTGAAAACGTAAAGCAATGATATTCACCTAAAGTATTTAACCTAAAGCAATCATCATACTAATATTGTAGCTAAAAATATAATTTTGTACTTAGGTCATTTAAAAACAATCCGTTAAGGTTGCATAACTTAATGATGCAACCTTTATGGTTAACTTACGTCAGGCGTAAATTAACCCACTCCTCAACTGATGCTAATGCAGCAGGAAGTGCTGTTACGTCAGAACCACCCGCCTGAGCCATGTCAGGGCGACCACCTCCTTTTCCGCCTACTTGCTGCACAACAAATGAAATTAAATCACCAGCCTTTATTTTAGCAGTCAAATCATTGGTTACACCAACAATTAGACTGACTTTATCATTACTTATAGTAGAAAGCACAATAATTGCTGATTTAAATTGATTTTTTAAGTCATCAACGATAATACGTAGCTGTTTAGGCTCAATGTTATTTAATTGAGTAACCAATAAATTAACTCCCTTAATTTTTTTAACTTGTTGACGTAAAGAAACGCTTTCTTGAGCAGCTTGTTGCTCTTTCAATTGATTTAACGACCTTTCCAATAGTTTAACTTTATCTAGTGTCGCTTTAATCTTTTCCATTAAACTATTAGCATCACCTTTCATTAATTGACCAATATTAGCCAATACAATGGATTGCTGGTGAACATCATCTATAGCAGCTTGTCCTGTTATTGCTTCGATTCGGCGAATTCCAGCTGCGGTACCCGATTCACTTCTGATACGAAATAATCCTATATCACCAGTACGATTGGCATGGGTACCACCACACAACTCAATAGAAAAATCCGCTATACTAAGAACACGCACCTGGGCATCATATTTTTCACCAAAAAGTGCCATTGCACCTTTTTCTTTTGCCGTCTCTAAATCCATCAATGTCGTTATAATAGGGTCATTTTTACGGATTTGATAATTTACGATATCTTCAATTTGGCATATTTGTTTAGGCGTCATGGCTTCAAAATGAGAAAAATCAAAACGCAGATATTTCTCATTCACTAAAGATCCTTTTTGGCTAACATGATTTCCCAAAACATCACGCAAAGCCACATGCAACAAATGTGTTGCAGAGTGATTGAGACAAATAGCGCTACGACGGTCAATATCAATTATAGCATCAACTGTATTACTTACAGCAATTGAGCCAATTATCACCTTACCAATATGGCCAATTGCTTGAGCATATTTTTGTGTATCAGTAACAACAAATTGGCAATGGTCATTGATAAGTATTCCGCTATCACCAATCTGACCACCAGACTCAGCATAAAAAGCGGTTTTATCAAGAATAATAACTCCTTCTTCACCTTGGTTTAAAACATTGACAGGCTTACCATGATGAAAAATAGCCGTTACTGTAGCTAATTGATTGTTCTTCTCATAGCCTGAAAAATCACTATGACTATCTACTTTAATCACATAATTATAATTGGCCGTAAACCCACTAGACTCTCTGGCTCGATATCTTTGCTGCTCCATCGCAGCATTAAAACCTAATTCGTCGACTTTAATATTACGCTCACGACAAACATCAGCGGTTAAGTCAAATGGAAAACCATAAGTATCATAGAGGCGAAATGCTATTTCGCCGGCTAAAGTGTCACCTTTTAATTCCGCTAACTCGTCATCTAATAGTTGCAAGCCACGTGCTAAAGTACGAGCAAACTGTTCCTCTTCATTCTGCAGTGTTTTTTCAATCGTCGTTTGCTGAGATTTTAGTTCATCAGCCGCTTGACTCATTACCTGAATCAACGGTACAACTAATTTATAGAAAAAAGTCTCTTTGGCACCTAGCATATATCCATGACGAACCGCTCGACGAATAATACGCCGTAATACATAACCACGCCCTTCATTGGCAGGAAATACACCATCACCAATAAGAAAAGCACTTGATCGAATATGATCAGCGATGACTCGTAATGATTTATTATTCAGATCTGATGAAGGGATCACTTCTGCAATCGAAGCAATTAATTTACGAAATAAATCAATCTCATAATTTGAGTTAACATGTTGTAATACAGCAGCAATGCGTTCAAGCCCCATTCCTGTATCAACTGAAGGGGTTGGAAGTGTCTTTAGACTGCCATCAGACTGACGGTTAAACTGCATAAAAACTATGTTCCAGATTTCAATATAACGATCACCATCTTCTTCAGGTGAACCAGGCGATCCTCCCCAAATATGTTCACCATGATCATAAAAGATTTCCGTACAAGGACCACAAGGACCTGTATCCCCCATTTGCCAGAAATTATCAGAAGCATAGGGGGCGCCCTTATTATCACCTATCCGAATGATACGTCCAGCCGGAATACCAATCTCCTGATGCCAAATATTATAGGCTTCCTCATCAGTATGATAAACAGTGATCCAAAGCCTCTCTGCTGGTAAATTAAACCACTGCTCGCTTGTCAGTAGTTCCCAGGCATATTTGATTGCATCCTGTTTAAAATAGTCACCAAAGCTGAAGTTACCTAACATTTCAAAAAAAGTATGATGACGCGCAGTATAACCAACATTTTCTAAATCATTATGTTTGCCTCCAGCTCGAACACAACGTTGCGCGGTTGTTGCTCGAGAATAAGCTCTTTTATCCAATCCCAGAAATACATCTTTAAATTGGTTCATTCCTGCATTAGTAAACAATAATGTCGGGTCATTATTTGGTACTAATGAACTACTAGGTACAATTTCATGCCCTTTAGTGTGAAAAAAGTCGAGAAACGCTTGACGGATCTCAGCGGTACTTTTACTACTCATAATTATCCTGAAATCAAGCTGGAAAAACAGATTCATGACTTGATGAGATAAACGTATTTTTATCATCAATCAAGTTACCGCAGGCGTTTTTACCTGGCAAAGTCGAGAAATCCTTAAATTGTTTTATGGCTAAATAGGTGATAAGGATTTACTAACTGATGTTTATTAATACATCGCTCAAATGCCCAGGCTTTATAGGTACACCTTTCCCTAACCTAAGTATATCGTTTTCTAACTGCTCAACAGCTACTAGTCTGATTAGTTTAACACAAAACGACCTAACTATTATGCAGCGAAATTAACACTACATTAACACATTTAACTATATTTATTTTCCTATTTATCGGGAAAAAACAGTTAAATTTTTTCTTTATCTACATCGGAAAGAGAATTTCCAATAGTTAATACCATTGGCTAATTTCATATGTTTAAATTACATATAAGCTATAGTTATCAGCTAAATAAAAGACTAAAAAAGCAATAGCGTAAGTCTAACACAAATTAATCAAAAACTGCGCCTGAATATATTAAGCCAACAATAACAATTTACTATCTATAAAAAACAAAGCACTTTTTGTGAAAAATGAACTAATTATATCCATTAATTAATAATGATATTGTAAATCCTAATAGTATTTTATTAAAGTGTGTTGCAAACCATAACTTAATTTAATTTGTATCAATAACTAATTCATAATAAACAAAAGGCTATATCCACCTCGAATATAGCCCATACATTTAATCAATTTTATTTATTAATTTAAAATTCTTCTGGTAATGAAGTTTCTTCTACGGCTTCCGTCACAAAATCAGAAGCTGCACTGCTAAACTCACCAGCGTGATTAAGCAACATAGCCCGTAATTTTTTATCTAATTCGGCATAAATTTGCGGGCGTTCTTTTAAATAGACTGTGGCATTTGCTTTGCCTTGCCCTATTTTTTCGCCATTATAACTATACCAAGCACCCGATTTTTCAATCAATTTATATTTCACCCCTAAATCAATGAGTTCACTATAGGTATTAATCCCTTCACCGTATAGGATTTGAAATTCTGCTTGTTTAAAAGGAGCGGCAACCTTGTTTTTTACTACTTTGACGCGAGTTTCACTACCAATCACTTCTTCACCATTTTTGACCGAACCAATACGCCGAATGTCAAGTCGTACTGAAGCATAAAATTTTAACGCATTTCCACCTGTTGTTGTTTCAGGATTGCCAAACATAACTCCAATTTTCATCCGAATTTGATTAATAAAAATTAATAGAGTATTAGAGTTTTTTAGATTTCCGGCTAATTTACGCATTGCCTGACTCATCATACGAGCAGCTAATCCCATATGGGAATCACCAATTTCACCTTCAATTTCAGCTTTTGGTGTCAAAGCCGCTACAGAATCAACGATAATAACATCTACCGCCCCAGACCGCGTTAAAGCGTCACAAATCTCTAGTGCTTGTTCACCCGTATCAGGCTGTGAACAAAGTAAATTATCAATATCAACGCCCAATTTTTTCGCATAAATAGGATCTAAAGCGTGCTCTGCATCAATAAAAGCACAAGTCTTACCTTCACGTTGAGCTGAAGCAATAACCTGTAATGTTAACGTGGTTTTACCGGAAGATTCTGGACCATAAATTTCAACAATACGACCTAACGGCAAACCTCCCGCACCTAAGGCCACATCAAGAGATAATGAACCGGTAGAGATAGTTTCTACATCCATAGAACGATCTTCACCTAAGCGCATAATTGATCCCTTACCAAATTGCTTTTCAATTTGACCCAATGCTGCAGCAAGAGCTTTCTGTTTGTTTTCATCAATAGCCATTGTTTCACTCCCCCGAGCAATGAAGACAATACTTCACTGCAAATAAGACGATTTGATATCGGTTGTTAATAATTATACTGGATAAAAATCCAGTATCAAGTTAATTTTTGATTATTTCTTTCAATAATGTCGTCAGTGAAAATATCACTGCTTGGTGTCGGATCTGAATGCGCTCTCCTTTAAACAAACAACAACGGGTTATTATCCTATCGATAGCAGGAGACTTGCTAGCAAAACCAAACCAAACTGTACCAACTGGTTTCAAGTCTGTACCGCCAGCGGGACCGGCAATACCACTAACTGAAACCGCAAAATCAGCATTAGCTATAGCTAATGCTCTTTTGGCCATCTCTATTACAACTTGTTCGCTAACAGCGCTATATTTATCTATGCTAGTTTTACTCACTCCTAGCATATCATGCTTAGCTTCATTGCTATAGGTAACAAAACCTCGCTGAAAATAGGCAGAGCTACCTGCAACATCGGTAATAACTTTGGCAATCCATCCTCCCGTACATGACTCTGCACAAGTTATTGTTTTACCTTGTTCCTTTAGGCTATCACCAAGATTATTACTCAATTCATAGAGCAACCGCTCACTATTCATTTAGCCATTTTCCTTTTTCATATATCTTGCGATATAAGTACCAAATCCAGAGGATCCCGATTGCTATCACAAATTTTATACCAAACATTATTCCTATCGTAATAATAGAAATACCTGTTTTAAGCGCTGATGAATATAATCCTAACATAATCAACATAGTAGTATTTTCACTTAAATTCTGAAAAGCAACAGCGTTTCCAGCACCAATCGTCTGTTTGCCTCTTTCCTGTAGCAGAGCATTAAGCGGAACAATAAATAAACCACCTAGAACACCTAAAATAATAAGGATCAAATAAGTCACTAAAAGATGTTGTTGCATTGACAAAATAATAATTACCAGACCAATAAAGATCCCTACCGGCATACAGCGGTTAACCTTATTGAGTGTAATAAAATGCGCCGCAAAACCGGCGCCAATTATGATGCCCATGGCAACCACCGCATTGAGTAAAGTTGGTGTAGTATTATCGGCAATGGTGAGAGCTACTGGCACCCAAAGCACTAATAAAAACATAGTGTTACACCGGCGCCCCAAAAAAGGCTGGTACCAATTAAAGAAAACAGCCCTGCTTAATCACACCAAAGCGTTTTAAATAGACCAATAAAATCTAAAATTAACTGGCGAGAAAACCACTTTTGTTTACTTTTAGCTAGTGCTAATCGAGGAATATACAAATTAATCACTACCGCGGTTGCATAAAACAACATACACATAACTAAAGCAAATAAGAGGTCAACATCGGAAAAAAAACCACCAGCAACAGACCAAGCAAAATTGCCGCTATCGTCGAAGCTTCAATAAAGCCATTGGCCTTAACTAAATTATTACCCGTCGAGATCTCAGCTAGAATGCCATATTTTGCTGGTGAGTAAGCCGCGGCACCAATTCCAACTAAGCCATAACAGAGAAAAGGATCCACTCCTAATAGAATGCCTAACGCCCCGATCAACTTACCAATATTCGCCAATAACATGACTCGGCCTTTAGCAAAACAATCCGCTATCTGTCCAACCAAGGGGGCTAATATAATATAAGTAAAAACAAACACAACTTGTATGATAGGTTGACTACAATAGGGATAAAGTGCTGCTTTTAGTTGCGATAAAAGTAACGCTTTCATATCCATAGTTAATAACGGCGACGATACCATTAAAACACTCATGAAGATTCCTCTGCCAGCCTATTTTTTAACGACACCAAATCAGGTTTTCCACTACCAAGTACAAGAAATGTTTTCAAGTAGCGTATATCCTTTGGTACCGCTAATTCAGGTAACCCTTTTTCTTTTGCTGCAGCTAATAATCGAGGACGATCCAGAGTATTATCCGTGGCATATAAAACCAGGCTTTCCCCTTTATTATTGGTAGTTTTGATCACAATGCCATGCTGAAGCATGTGCTGATATACTGCTGACAAGCTGCTCTACTGTTTCTAGGGAAACAATCTCACCCACTAGTTTGGCAAAACATTTTGCTCTACCCCGAATGACACAATAATCGTCACGGTCAAGTTCGACAATATCGCCCATATCATACCATCCCACTTCATTCTCTTATTGACTATTTTCTGCATGTGGCGGCTCTAAATAATTAGGATCCTCCACTCGTAAGTAGCCTTTCATGGCATTCGGGCCTCGTAACTGTAAACGACCTGCATGCTCAATACCAGATACAGGTAATAGTCTAGTTTCGATACCAGGTAAAATTTGACCAACAGCATCAACTTTAGCTGCCATAGACACATTGATGAAGACAATGGGGGCACATTCGGTTACACTCTATCCTTCAAGTATTCGGATACTGAATTTGTCAAACCAAATTTTTTTAGTGCTATCAATAAGTTTCTCAGCACCGGCAGCAACATAACGTAAACTCGCAAAGTCATAAGGATGAGCATAACGGGTAAGGAAAGTGGGAGTAGCAAAAAGTATGGTACAATTTTTATCATAGACCAACTCTGGGATCACCCGATAATGCAGTGAGCTAGGATAAAGCAATACATAACTACCTGAAAAAATAGGAATAAATAAACCTACCGTCAGACCAAAAGCATGAAAAAGGGGTAATTCGGACATAAAACGATCTTTAGGGGTAAAATCAGCAACCGTTTTAACTTGTTCAACATTAGCTAATAAACTGCTATGGCTATATCTTCGATACAACAAGTGAAACGACCAAAACGTTTCATTGCATCGAAATAAGCCTCCATCAGTGTTTGATGAGGGCGATTGCGTAACCGAGCTTCTTTCATAATCTTATAAAGTTGTGCTGCGCCGGCCAGCCGACGACGCTCTGCCGCACGTTTTACCTCTGGCATAGTAATTTTTGTTGCTGGTAAAATTGTTAATGTTATTTTAGGCAAAAATTTGAGCTTAAAAATCCCTTTTAAGCGACTGAAATAACTCAGTTCTGGGCCATCAATTCTGACTGGAACAACTTTAGCACCCGTTTTGGCCGCAACAAAAGCTGCGCCATCGTAAATTTTCATCAATGAACCATGAACGCCAATTCTTCCTTCAGGAAAGATGACAATCGGACGTTCTTTTTCTACTTCTCTAACTAAAGTTCGAATAGCCATTGGGTTGGCAGGATCAAGGGAAACAACATCGGCATAGTGTTTTAATAATTTAATAAGGCGTGGTGTGCCGATCGATGAATAAACAGTAAAAAGTGGGCGAATAGGTAAAAAAAGCGAGCAAGATACCATCGAGAAAAGAGACATAGTTGGGTGTTATTAAACATCGTTCATAAGCCTCATGTTTTATTTCACCCACCACCCTCACACGGAAAAAAACTGGAATATTACCCACAATAATTTTATTAGCATATCTCTTTCCTTACCCCTTAATGCTATTTATCATTTTAGAGTACATCTATCACTAAAGATGACTAACATTGCAAAATTGAGATCAGACAAAGTATTTTTTATCACTTTGCAAAACATTGTCTATCTGACAAGCAATTGTTATTGCAGGTAAAGCGGCATCGATAATGTAATCAGCGGTATCTAAATAGTAACCTTCTCTTTCTTTCATGACTTCAAACATCTCTTCCGCAAACGGTTTACCTGTTAATGTTGGTCGTTGCGAAATTACCGGATCAGCAGTTAAACGCGCAATCAAGACATCAGAAGGGGCTTGTAAATAAATAATACAGCCATTTTTTTTCATAAAGTCACGATTTTCTTTCAGTAAAATAATCCCACCACCCGTTGAGATAACCGAATTTGGCTGTTGTATTGATTGTAAAACAGAGGATTCTAGATCACGAAACCGGGCCCAACCGTCTCGCTCGACTAATTCTGCAATACTTATTTTAGCATTTTGTTTAACTAACGAATCAGTATCAAAAAAATGACACATCCTAGATTCAGCTAACTTCTTTCCTACTGTTGTCTTCCCTGCACCTCTTGGCCCAATAAGATAAAGCATGTCAAGTTGTCCTAATTGATAATTTAGTTAGTTAGAATATATATGTCAGCTTACAAGTGTGATTTAAGATTTACAAAAGTAAAAATCCTAATTTACCGCTATTAAAATAAAATAAAGCCACACGGCATCAGTGTGGTCCAAAATATCGTAAAGTAATGACTCAAAAACGTGTTAAATTATCTCCGTAACCAATCCATTTATAGGTTGTTAATGCATCCAATCCCATCGGACCTCTGGCATGAAGTTTTTGTGTACTTACCGCAACCTCTGCACCTAATCCAAATTGCCCACCATCAGTAAATCGTGTATTGGCATTGACATATACAGCTGCAGAATCAACATGCTGCACAAAATAATCAGCTTGTTGAATTGATTGGGTCAAAATAGTATCAGAATGGGCAGTTCCATAATCCCTAATATGCTTGATGGCGGCATCAATATCTTCAACTACTGCAACGTTAACATCAAGTGATAACCATTCATCGCAGTAATTTTCCTCCATCACTTCAACAACCCTTGCCGGCGCCGACTTGAAATAGCTTATCGCATGTTGACTGACATGCAATGTCACATTTTGCTCGGCCATTTTCTGCACCAAGAGCGGGAGAAATGTTGCTGTAACACTTTGGTGCACTAATAAAGTTTCTAATGAATTACAAGCGCTAGGACGCTGAACCTTAGCATTAACAATGATCGGCAGTGCTTTGCTAAAGTCAATATGCTTATCGACATAAATATGACAGACACCAATGCCACCTGTGATCACTGGGATGGTTGATTGTTCGCGGCATAATTTATGTAACCCAGCACCACCACGTGGAATCAACACATCCACATAACGATCCATTTTTAGCAATTGAGCAACTAATTTTCATCCGGATCATTAATAGCCTGAACTGCTGCTAGCGGAAGATTATTTTGTTGTAGTGCATGCTGAATAACTTTAACTATCGCTTGATTTGTTTGAGACGTTTCTTTACCATCGCGTAAAATCACCGTATTACCAGTTTTCAAACATAACGATACAACATCGATCGTAACATTCGGACGTGCTTCATAAATAACGCCAATCACACCAAGTGGCACACATCGACGTTGTATATTTAAGCCATTATCTAATAAACCACCATCAAGTATACGCCCAACAGGATCAACTAATTGACATACCTTTGTTACATCCTCAACAATGGCATCTAATCGCTTAGTAGTCAGCAACAAGCTGTCTTGCATAGCTGTAGTTAAATTGTTGGCTTTCGTAGCAGCCATATCTTGAGCATTAGCGGCTAAAATCTCATCACGCTGTTGTCGCAAACAATCAGTGATACTCATCAAGGCACTATTTTTCTGTTTTGTGGTTAGAGCCGCTAAATACTATGAAGCTTCTTTAGCCGCTTTACCTATTTTTTCCAACATCATTTACTCACTATCATATCGTCACGGTGAACAGCAACAGCACCATACTCATAACCCAAGATTTGATTAATTTCTTGGGAATGATGCCCTGCAATAAGACGTAAAGCATCACTATTATAATGTGTCACACCATGCGCTAAATCTTTGCTAATAATTAAGAACACACACAACATCGCCACGAGAAAAATTACCACTAATTTTCTTTATTCCTTTCGGTAATAATGAACTACCTGTTTATTGGATGGCCAAGGTAAGCTCCCTTAGACAACAATTTCGCCCGCCAAAGGCGCACCAAAAATCCAACGTTTACGATTTTCCATCAGGGTTTTTAAACGATGAAATTTTGTTCCTACTGGTTGACCATCTAGCACATCTGCGATCACATTAGGCTTATTACCTACGGCAATGATCACCTCAATTTCTGCTCGGCCAGCTATGCCTGCTGCTTGCAGCTTAGTTGCCATTCCACCGGTGCCTAAACCGGTCACGCTATCGCCTGTCATACATCGTAATTCATCGTTAATATCATGCACTTCGCTGATTAGTTGTGCATTTGGATTGTGGCGCGGATCGGCCGTATATAGCCCTTCCATATCCGTTAATAATAGTAACTTGTCCGCATCAGCTAGAATAGCAGCCAATGCCGATAAATTATCATTATCTCCAACCTTAATTTCGCTTGTCGCGACAGCATCATTTCCATTGATAACAGGAATAATACGATTATCGAGTAACGCTTGTAATGTATCACGTGCGTTCAAAAATCGTTCGCGATCTTCAATATCAGCTCGGGTTAATAACATCTGACCAATTATGAATACCATAAATTGAAAACAACCGTTGCCAAAGTTGGATCAGATGGCTTTGGTCAACCGCGGCGAGTGACTGTTTCGAGGCAATGGTCTCTGGTAATATTGGGTAACCTAAATGCTCTCGACCCGCAGTAATAGCACCTGAAGTCACAATCACAATCTGGTGAACTTTTTCATACTGCTGTGCGTATTGTCGCACTAGTTTAACCATACGTGCTTGATCCAAACAACGAGATCCCCCTGTTAATACACTTGTTCCTAATTTTATTACCAAAGTTTGGCTGTTGTTCATTATGCTTCTGCCATTAAATATCTATAACAATAAAAAGTAGCCATCAGTTTTATCAAGTAAGAAGCGTTATGCCAGTTGGCATAACGCAATTTTAATGAGAAGTTGATTTTACGATAGCTGCAAACAATGCAATCTATAAATTAATTGCAACCATTTTTGGGCAAGGCGTTAATGTTAATTCCAATGTATCAAGTGAATCGCTTAAACGTTTATGGAATTCTTGCAGTGTATTTTCAAGAGACTTGATAATGGCTGATTTATTAATTGCAATATGTTGCCAATTTCCTGCTTTATCAAACATACCTAATTTATAATGATATACAAATCCATTAAGTTCTCGTCTTAATTCCAACCACCATCCCCAAAACTCACGCTTTTCAGGAGCAGTTTTAGCATTAACACAGATCGCCAGACAGTCGAAAAAAAAGACATCATCCTGACATTGAGATTCACGGAGATAAGGTCCTAACCTGGTAAAATGCTTCAATAATTTACTTTTAGAATAATTTGAAGTTAAAGCCATAATAAGGATCTCCTTGTTGTTAAGCTACCTTTTTAGCAAATAAGGAAAAATAATCAAGTAATCACAATAATTATTCAATTTTGGTTTTCAACCAACTCACTACTGCTGAAAATTTTGATATAGAGGCTTAACTGGTAACGTCAATAACTTACCTGCAAATGACGAACACACGATAAATAATACGTCTTCCTTGGGACTAAAAACATCATTTTGCCAGTTAACAACCATAAACGGTACAGAACAACGACGCCCTAATAATCCCTGATTTTTTAGCGAGTAACAGCTAAGTTCTGAACGTAAAACTGCTTTATATATCTGATAGAAGCCTAATCGGCTGGCAAAGATATTGATATTCATTACCGGTATACGATCTTGATATTTTTGTTCATTGAGTAAAGTATGAACAATCGGCCCTAAAAACTCTACCCCTTTTAAGCGCTTGGGTTCTAAATAAGCTAGTCGCAGAGCGATATTCGCGCCAAAACGTAAGCCAATCAAACCTATTCGAGTATGATCGATCCATGGAATATTAGCCAGTTGATTAAGCACCTGTTGATGCAGTGCACTGGTATCTTGGGAAAGTTTATATTTAATAGAATAACCAATTGATGGCATATACAGTGTTAACATAGCAAAACCATGAGGTGCTAAATACTCGTTGAAAAGGCGATAGTAATCTAGCTGTAAACTATCTAATGTGCCGCAAACCAAAATAGGGGATACGGACCTTGGTTGGTATCAGAAATGTAAAAAACCAATCACCTCTTTTTTACCACCTTCTATTTAAAAGCAATTTTTTCAAGCGAAAATCGGTCAATTGTGCTGCAGTTTCATAAGCCTTGTTCGTCAAGATTATCACCTTTAAGATGGGGAGTAAGTGGCAATACTATATAAAATTAGCTGCCCGTAACCAAGCTTCACTAACAGCTATTTTTGTTGGTAATTCAATAGCTTTTTTCTGCCAGACCATTGCCTGTTGTGACCATTCATAAGCCCAATTTCCTGGCTGATAACCAATTACGGTATCAAGTAAACTTTCACAACTACGAACACGATTATTTGCCGCGATTCAACTCAATACCTCTTCAATCTCCAACCCAGCAGTGCCGCGCCAAATCCATATTAGCCGGTTAATCACACGATAACAGCTAACATAACTCGTCCCTTAAAATGTTGAGCTATTTTTCAATAAATGGGTTTTAGGCACACTATAGGTAACTAGTTATATAGGTCTCAGTTTGTTTCAGTTTTGATTTAGGCTTAAACAACTTTTCTGACAGATTTTTTCATTCATATTTACTTTATTTGGTTAAAAACTTCAGCATTGAAAAAGGGATGCAATTAGCATCCCCTATATCATATACTTCGTTTCTGTAATTAAAGCGAAATAAATAAAGAAAATAATTATTGCTGCTCACAAAGTGGCTTAACAAAAACCTCTTTTGCCATATCCCATGGCTGTTCTATCCAGGTATTTTGCTCTATATCAATAACATAATCATCAACCAATGGACGTCCGGTGGGTTTAGCAAAAATAGTTACAAAATAGCCTCTGGGATACATATCTCTGATAGCTTGAGCTGTCCCTCCGGTATCGACTAAATCGTCGACCATAATATAACCTTCACCATAACCTGCCGCTCGCTTAATAACATTAAGGTCTCTCTGTCTATTATGGTCGTAACTTGAAATGCAGACGGTATCGATATAGTGTAGACCTAATTCATGAGCAAAAATAGCACTTGGGACAAGCCCACCTCGACTAACAGCAATAATGCCTCTCCATTGGCTGGCAGGTAATAAGCGTTGTGCCAAAGTACCGACATGCATTTGCATGCATATCCCATGTTACGATGTATTTTTCACTCATAAAATTTTGATCACAACGACTAGAGACTATTTTTAGAAAAGCATATTAGTGGAAAAAATATTGCGCGGGATTATAGTGAGTTGTAACCGTAAAAACCAGAGATTAATTAATATTGTCACAATTAACTAAAGGAATAGATGCCAGAAGGTGATATTCTGAACCAACAGCATATATGATATTTGACTACGAAATTGATTAGCAGTCTTAATAATATAGTAGTAACAGGAGATAAAACGTGTACGAACTTTCACCACAACCGCTTTGGGGTATTTTTGCACAAATTTGTGCAATTCCTCATCCCTCTGATCATGAAGAGGCTCTTGCTTGCTATATCGTCAAATGGGCAGAGAAAAAAAGCTTAGTGTTGAACGCGATAAAGTTGGTGATATTCTTATTCGTAAGCCTGCAACACCCGGCATGGAAAATCTCCGCCCTGTTGTCCTTCAAGCCCATTTGGATATGGTGCCACAAAAAAACAGTGATGCTCAGCATGATTTTACTCAAGATCCTATCCGTCCCTATTATAGATAATGGATGGGTAAAAGCTCGAGGTACCACATTAGGTGTAGATAATGGCATCGGTATGGATTCCGCCTTAACCATACTTGCTGATGAAAATGTTAAACATGGACCAATAGAAGTTTTACTTACCATGACGAAAGAAACCGGTATGGTTGGTGCTTTTGGCTTACAGCCAAATTGGTTACAGGCTGATATTCTGATCAATACCGATTCCGAAGAAGAAGGTCAGATTTACATGGGTTGCGCAGGTGGTGTTGATTTTACCACCACTTTTGCTTTGACTAGAGAAGCAATTCCAACAAATCATAAAGTTTTCAAAATAACACTTAAAGATTTAACTGGCGGTCATTCCGGTGGTGATATTCATTTAGGATTAGCCAATGCCAATAAACTATTAGCACGTTTTCTAGCAGCCCATGTCAATGGGCTACAATTAAAACTCATTCACATTGAAGGGAGTACTCTACGTAATGCGATCCCACGTGAGAGTCATGCGATTATTGCAGTACCTATCTCAGTAGCAACTAATTTTTAACTAGTAAAAATCATTATCTGGCAGTACTGAAATCTGAATTTGTGGCGATTGAAAAAAATTTAGTCATTACCCTTGATGAAACCACAACGGAACTATTAGCGTTAACAGCTGATTGTCAATCTCGATTATTACATTTTCTTAATGCTGCCCCTAATGGTGTTATTCGTATGAGTGACGATATAAAAGATGTTGTTAAAACTTCACTCAATACCGGCGTTGTTAATATGGATGAAGAAAAGGCAGAAATTATTTTTTTAATTCGTTCATTAATCGAAACGGGCAAAGATTATGTAGTTAACATGTTGATATCATTATCAATACTTGCCGGCGCTAAATTTGAACACAAAGGCAGTTATCCTGGTTGGAAACCCGATCCGAAATCACCAATCATGGAGCTGGTTAGCAACACCTATCAACAATTATTTGGCAAAACACCGCAGATCATGGTGATCCATGGCGCCCACTCACCTGATGAACGAGTTAATATTAAAAGTGCCAGTAAATATTGGCAGCTGTTAACATCAGTGCTCAAATCAATACCTGAAAAAAGTTAGCAACACTAGCAGGCTAGGTGTCACTAGCCTGCTGTTCACCAGTTCAATATTAACTGTTTTTCTAACTGTGGATTTTGTAAAGTGACATGTAGTCCGACTAATCTAACACCACGATCGGCTCGTCTTTGCTGCCAAACTTGTTGTGCTATTTTGATAAGATCAACTTTACTTAAGATTGGATAACTATGCTCTTGAGTAGTTAATTGAAAATCTGCAAATTTCATCTTAACACCTTGACTCGCAATATAAAGTTCTGGTTTAATTTTTGCCAATCGACTCTCAAACTCAAGATATAGTTGTTCAATAATTGCCATACAATCATCCCAGCGATTTATATCATTAGCGACGGTACGCTCTACGCCAACTGATTTGCGTAAACGTTCATTATTGATCTGGCGCTCATCTACCCCATGACTACGTGCCCATAAAATTTGGCCAAACTTACCCAATTCTTTCACTAATGTAATCAAATTGTTGTATATCGCCACAGGTCTCCAATCCCATTTTCTGCAACCGTTGCACAGTAACTCTACCAATTCCTGGAATTTTTTTAATGGTAATCACTAATAAAATTAACCACTTGCTCAGGCATAATAACATATTGCCCATTGGGTTTATTCATACCAGAGGCAATCTTAGAGAGAAATTTAACCGGGGCGATACCAGCTGATGCGGTAAGCGATAATTCATTGTAAATCCTCTGTCTGATCGCATTGGCTATCAAAGTGGCAGACCCATGATAATGGGGACTATTTGTCACATCAAGATAAGCTTCATCTAAAGAAACCAGTTCAACTAATTAAGTAAAATCATGAAAAATTTGCCGTATCTGACATGATATTTCTTTATATAAAGACGTACGACCTGGGATAATTTTCAACTGTGGGCAACGTTTGAGTGCCAGAGCTGTAGAAATTGCACTATGGACGCCATAACGACGAGCCAAATAATTGGCTGTACTAATTACTCCACAACTATCAGCTCTA
Source organism: Arsenophonus endosymbiont of Dermacentor nuttalli (assembly GCA_048493715.1). Classification (GTDB taxonomy): domain Bacteria; phylum Pseudomonadota; class Gammaproteobacteria; order Enterobacterales; family Enterobacteriaceae; genus Arsenophonus. The sequence goes on from JBGDCZ010000018.1 coordinate 35,844, forward strand.
CCGCCAATCGCTAGCGGTATATTGCGTAGAGAAGGATTGTCACTCATCTCAATAGCTGCATAAAAACAATCCATATCCATATGGATAATTTTGCGCACGCCCTCTCCTAATAGTACTGTTTAAATAAACAGTATAATGCTGATTTTATCAATGGTAAATAAAAAATTTGATTAAAATAACAACTCAACAATAGGATTATGGCCATAAAATACTTTATTAAAATAGAGTATTATTTTTTATTAGATTAAATAATGTTCCTCGTTAGAAAGAATGATAACCTGTTTGAGATAATTGATAAGGATTACCTGGTACATATTTTAATATGCCATTTTTAGTATTAATACTAATTGTTAATAAAGTTTGCCAACGCTCAGTATCTGGTTGCGAACTGTCAGGCAAAAAACAAATTGGTGATTGCTCACCTTCAGGGCCACATATTGCACCCACGCGTGCTATAATGCTTTTATTTTTTCATATTACTAGATACGCTTTTTAGATGTTCATAACGTTTATAACGTAGTATCATCAGTAGTACCTTCCCCCGCAACCAATTCAGACGCTAGAAAATGATTAGTATGAAGTAACCAATTATTTTGTTGTGGGTAAACAATCGCTGGTCGAAATGGACTTAACTCAATACTTACTGCTCGGCAGCGTGATGGCAGAATACACTTAATACTGAAGATGCACTTACTTGTGCAGAAAATGCTAAAGCGATAGCCTATTCTATGGTTGTTGCTTCTTCTAATATCCGGCGAGAGACAGCATGTACAGGTACACGACCAGAATCATTGTCATTTGTATGATGTAAGATATTAAAATGTAAACCTAAGCCGGCACTGTTAACACCAATTTTACCTAACATGCCAAATTCAGTAAAAAGCTTAAATTGCATCCCTTTTCTATTCTGTAATTGAATCATCAATCCATTAGGCGCTAAAACATCGTGCCAATCCCAAGTTTGTATGGTTTGTGGCATATCAATATCAGCAGCTGCATAAATTGCGGTAAAGCACTCACTCGAATAGGATGTTGACTTTGTCGATAAAATTTCAGTTCGTGCATTTAAACTTGCCAGGTACCAAACCGGCAGATCAGCTCCCAGAGCTATTGCTTCAATTTCACTAGCTAAATCCGGACACCAATACTCCAGAGCAGACAAACTATTTTCTCCAATTGTTCTCACCTGAACACCAGTTATACCAATACGAGAAAAAAATCTAAATAAAGCATAACTGTCTGTTTTATTTTAGGCGCCCAATATTCTCCAATCTGTTTTCCTCGACAAAAAGGATCTTTTACCGCATTATTAAACATATAAACTTTCATGATTAATAGCCTTTTTAATTAAAAAAATAATTTAAGTAATAGTGATTATTACTATTTAATTTAAAAATTTAATAATATTATTTTACTATTATCATAAGCCAATAAGTCCATAAGTCCATAAGTCCATAAGTCCATAAGTCCATAAGTCCATAAGTCCATAAGTCCATCTAGAACTTTATAAGTCTAATATCCTATTATTTAATATTCAGCGATAGTTATTTTTAATATTAATTAAAATAAATTTAAATTAAAAATAACAGAATATAAAAAGAATTTTTTTGTAATTTATTATTAGGCTTTATTAAAGAATAATTTATAATTATAATTTTTAACATCTTTTACAAACAACTAAAGTAAAAATTTTCAATAAATATAATATAGAGCATATAAAAAGTTAGGCTATACTCATATAGTCCATATGATGAAATAAGCTTATTCCACTAATCTTTAATATTTTGTGATAATATTGTTACTAACTTTACCAAACAAATAATAAACTCCATTACAGTGACTTATCATTGTAAACATAAGGTAATTATAAATAATATATATTTTCTATTTAACAATAGAAAATATTATCCAACTAGTAAATTATTTACAATGTTTAATTATAAGTAAAAATAAATAATTTTATAACTAACATAACGCTAAGTTATATTTTTTAATTACGATAAAAAATAATAAAAATATGCTATATTAATTTATATTTAATATTCTATTTTAAAAATAAAATTAATTTACGATATTTTTCATACACACAGCTTATGGAGAAAAGAATGCATAAAAGTATAACCGCAGCATTACTTTTACTTTGTTCAGTCACATCCTTGGCAAATTCACCGAAAATCATTGCTCACCGTGGAGGAACTGCTGACGCCCCGGAAAATACCATTTATGATATTGACCAGGCATTCAAAAACGGTGCAGATAAAATATGGATCACCGTGCACCTTTCCAGTGATAAAGTGCCGGTATTATATCGCCTTTCCGATGTAAATACGCAACCAATAAAAGTGGCCAAATTTCCTCTTACCGTGCACAGCAACTTATGAAGGCCAATGCTGGTTACCGTTTTGGTTCCCGCCATAACCATCTTTATTGTAATAAAGGTATTGTCATTCCCACATTGAAACAAGTTTTGAAAAAATTTCCAGCGACCTTCCTCTATATCGATCTGAAATCTCCTGACGCCGATCCTTACGAACAAGCACAAGCGATTGAAAAGGTGTTAAAAGAAGAAAAAGCCTTTCGACACACTCGTTTTTATTCCACCTAATGAAGCCTTCTTAAATGCCTTATCTGATCATATATTGCGTTTCAAAAGTCGTGATGAAACACGTGATATCTTGGCTAACATTACCATGAACCACAAGTGTTTGATTGATAAAAAAATCAATACACCTCGTTGGTGTGGGTTAGAATTACGACATAAAGTAGAAGTTGTGGAAAATATACCCTCGGTGAAGCCCGTTCATTTTCCGAGCTGATTTGGGATCATGAGGCAATAGGATGTTTTCGCGCCAGTAGTGGTGCGCATATTGTTCTATTTGGCATAAAAGATGAAGCTGATTATAAACTGGCCAAAGAGCTAGGTACAGATGAGGTTATGGTAGATTCACAAATATTTTAAAGATATAAGATAATAAAAAATCAATATATCAATAATCTCGTTATTACTATCAATAACGAGATTTTTTATCAAATAATACGGTTTTTAGTCTGTTGTTGCTTATGCCGATCTGCTTTCCTTGCCATACGTTTTTTACCAAGTTCACATGGCTGCGGACAATCACAGACTTTTTCAATACCTATATTACCTAACCCACCACAACTTCCTTGGATTTCCTTACGTTTAATAATATATCCGAGAGACATACCAATAAAAGCAAGTAGGAAAAAAACTAAAGTAGCAAGAAATATTTTCAACATAGTTACTCCACTACATTTTTGCTAAGTAAGGCTTAAATGCAGAACTATAACGCTCTTGAAAACCTTTTTTAGTCGTAATAACCATGAAAACCGGTAAATTTAAACGTTCAGCTAATTCCATTCCTTTCTCGACACCCAGTACGTTCAAGCCGGTAGCTAAACCATCTGCCATCATGCAAGTTGGCGCGATAACAGTAACAGAAATCAAATTATGAATAATCGGTCTACCTGTATTTGGATCAATAGTATGTGAATAATAAACACCATCTTGCTCAAAATAATTACGATAGTCACCGGAGGTTGCCACTGACATATTGCCTGGCTCAATAATTTCTTGTACCGATTGTTCTACGCCTTTATCCACAGGTTTTTCAATCGCAATACGCCATGGCACATCTTTGCCATTATGGCCTTTTGTCCGAACTTCACCACCAATATCGACCATATAATTATGAATATTCTGCGACTCCAAATATTCTGCAATAACATCAACCCCGTAACCTTTAGCTATAGCTGAAAGATCAATATAAAGTTGCGGTATTTTTTTTATCAAGTTGTTGCCATTAATCGCAAGCTTATCGATTCCAATCCATTGCCGACACAATGCCAGTGTCTCTTCAGGAGGTGATTTGGTAATCCTGCCTTCTGGACCAAATCCCCATAAATTGACTAATGGCCCGATAGTGATATCGAGTGCACCATTTGTTAATTTATTAATTCGGATCGCTTCTTTAACCACTTTCATCAACGATTCCGAGGCAGGGGAAAGGGTATTTACATGTTGAAATTGATTAAATTGACTTAATTCAGATTTAGGTCGGTAAGTTGACATTTGATTGTTAACTTCTTCTAAACGACTATCAATTCCGTCACGCAATGTTTCCCAAAAAGGATGAGATGATTCACTAACATACTTAACTACATAGTAAGTTCCCATCGTGTGCCCTCGAATACTCTTTTGTTCTGTCTCAAAGCAGCCAGAAAGCATCAGGACCGTAGATAAGGTAATAATCCAATTGAATAATTTACTTTTTAGCATAAAGTTTTCTTAAGGTATTAAGTCCATATTAATTCAATGATTATACAATGAGTTTAAAAACAGAAAAGAATTAACTACCAAAATCATCTAATAAAATATTTTCATCTTCAATACCTAAATCTTTAAGCATCTTAATTACTGCAGCATTCATCACAGGAGGACCGCAGATATAAAACTCACAATCCTCTGGAGCCGGATGATCTTTTAAATAGTTTTCATATAAAACATTATGAATAAAATCTGTATACCCCTGCCAGTTATCTTCTGGCATTGCATCTGATAGGGCAACATGCCAAGTGAAATTTTCATTTTCAGCCGCTAATTGATCAAAATCTTCAACATAAAACATTTCACGTTTTGAACGAGCTCCATACCAAAAACTGATTTTGCGTTTAGAATTTAAACGCTTTAGTTGATCAAAAATATGTGATCGCATTGGAGCCATACCGGCTCCACCACCGATAAAAATCATTTCAGCATCGGTCTCTTTAGCAAAAAATTCACCAAATGGGCCAGAAATTGTGACTTTGTCACCTGGTTTTAAAGACCAAATGTAAGATGACATAATACCAGGTGGTACATCTGACGCTTTCGGAGGCGGCGTTGCTATCCTAACATTTAGCATGATAATACCATGCTCTTCTGGATAATTTGCCATTGAATAAGCTCTGACTGTCTGCTGTTTGACTTCAGAAACATAACGAAATAAATTGAATTTATCCCAATCTTCACGATAATCATCAGGCACATCAAAATCAGCATAAGAAACTTTATGTGGCGGACATTCGATTTGAATATATCCACCAGCCCGAAATGGAACAAATTCTCCAGCCGGTATTTTCAATTTTAGTTCTTTAATGAAAGTCGCTTTATTATCATTCGAGATAACTTCACATTCCCATTTTTTTACTCCAAAAATCTCTTCAGGTAATTCAATTTTCAGATCCTGTTTTACATTAACCTGACAAGCCAAACGGCATCCTGCTCTTGCTTCACGTCTATTAATATGGGTAAGTTCGGTAGGCAAGATATCTCTACCTCCTTGTTTAATTGTTACCCGACATTGTCCACAAGAACCACCGCCACCACAGGCAGAGGAAACAAAAATCCCCTGATTGGACAACATATTTAATAGCTTATCACCAGCTGGAGCAACAAAACTCTTTTTAGGGTCATCATTAACTACAATTTTTACATCCCCTGTGTTCACTAACTTAGATTTAGCGAATAAAACCATTATCGTTAGGATCAACACAATTAGGGTAAACATAACTACACCAATAATAATATCCATGAGTTATTTTCACCCTTATAACTGTACACCGGAAAAAGACATAAAGCCCAATGCCATCAAACCAGTTGTAACAAAGGTGATGCCTAAACCTTTTAAACCTGATGGGATATCAGCATATTTCATTTTCTCACGAATAGAAGCCAGTAAAACAATTGCCAGCATCCATCCAATTCCTGAACCGAATCCATAAACAATAGATTCACTAAAATTATAATCGCGCTGAGCCATAAATGAAACACCACCAAAAATCGCACAATTAACGGTAATTAACGGTAGGAAAATACCTAATGCGTTATAAAGAGCGGGGAAATAACGATCCAAAATCATTTCTAGAATTTGTACTAATGCCGCAATGACACCAATAAAAGTAATGAAGTTTAAAAAACTTAAATCAACACCATCTATAAGAGCACCATCACGTAAAATGAAATTATAAACTAAATTATTCGCTGGTACTGAAATACCCAACACAACAGTAACAGCAATTCCTAACCCTAAGGCTGTTTTAACATTTTTAGAAACGGCCAAAAATGTACACATACCGAGAAAAAAAGCAAGAGCCATGTTTTCAATAAACACAGCTCGAACAAACAAGCTGATATAATGTTCCATTGCTTCTGTTACTCCTTTTCAACCTGTGAAGGTTTTAATGTGCGTAGTCCCCAAATCAACATACCAATGATGAAAAACGCACTTGGTGCAAGCAGGAAGAAGCCATTTGGCTGATACCAACCACCATTCTGAACAGATTGCAGAACAGTCATACCGAATAATTTACCTGAACCAAATAATTCTCTTAGGAAACCCACTAAAATTAAAATAGCACCATAGCCCAAACCATTGCCGATACCATCCATGAAATTTTCAATCGGTGGCGATTTCATTGCGTAAGCTTCAGCGCGTCCCATGACGATACAATTAGTAATAATTAAACCGACAAATACTGAAAGTTGCTTAGAGACTTCATAAGCATAAGCGCGCAGAATTTGATCAACCACGATAACTAAAGAGGCTATGATTGTCATTTGAACAATAATCCTTACACTACTGGGAATATAATGACGAATCAATGAGATAAAAAAACTTGAAAAACCAGTTACTAAGGTCACAGCAATGACCATTACTAGGGCGGTTTCTAATTTAGTCGTTACCGCCAAAGCTGAACAGACCCCTAAAACTTGCAATGCAATAGGATTATTATCCAATAAAGGTCCAATTAGCACGCGTTTAATTTCTTTACTGTCAGCCATGATTTAACTCTCCTTGGCGTACTTTATGCAGGAACGGGCCAAAACCATTACTACCAAACCAAAAATCAAACATATTATGGATACCGTTTGATGTCAGTGTTGCCCCTGATAGGCCATCGATAGCAGAAGGACTATCTACAGCTCCACCACGCACAATTTTTATCGCAGGTTGCCCTTGTTGATTGTAAAGCTTTTTACCGATCCATTGGGCACGCCATTGTGGATTATCCACCTCTCCCCCTAGACCGGGCGTTTCACCATGTGAATAATAAGTAATACCTCGAGAAGTCACACCATCTATATCAACCGCGATAAAAGCATACATCACAGACCATAAGCCAGAACCATAGACCGGTAAAACTAGTGCTACCGTTTTCTCATTAGCGTCATGGACTAAATAAATTTCTGCTGAGTTAGCTCGATAACGAATCTTAGCCAGATCCTGTTCTGGTGATAATACTGTCCGGGTTTCATTATTACGTAGCTGATTATTAAGATCGAAGTTACCATTGCTATCTGACATGGCTGTTGTTTTGAAATCCAAAATTTTAGCCTTAATACGAGCATTATAAAGAGACTGTATCTGCTCAGCTGACATTTTTGGCTGTAGTAAACCTGCAACATCTAGAATATTACGTTGTTTATCTAATAATTTCTGTGCTTGCTGTTTAGATTTCAAACCCACCGCAGCACCAGATACCACCACTGAGCATACTAAACACAGAATAAATACCACAAGAAATGTTCTGCCGATGCTATCTTTTTGTTTTTTTATTTTGTCATTAGCCACGGGCTTTTCTCCGTTTAATATTTGCCTGAACGACCAGATAATCAAACAGAGGCGCAAATAAATTAGCAAACAAAATCGCTAACATCATTCCTTCCGGATAAGCAGGATTAATCACTCTGATGAGAACACACATTACACCAATCAGTATTCCATACGTCCACTTACCTTTATTAGTAAAAGAAGCCGAAACAGGATCAGTAGCCATAAAGACCATGCCAAAAGCAAAACCCCCTAGCACCAAATGCCAGTACCAAGGCATAGCAAATAGTGGATTAGTCGATGAGCCAATAGCATTAAATAGATAAGACATCATTATCATGCCTATCATTACACCGGCCACGATACGCCATGAAGCTATGCGGCAAAATAAAATCAAAGCACCACCGATTAAGATCATTAACGTTGAAACTTCACCAATCGAGCCTGGAATATTACCCCAAAAAGCGTCTATCCAAGTAACAGGTTGACTTGTTAAGTTATTTATCAGTGCATGATTCCCCCCACTGGCCCATTGTGACAAGGGCGTAGCACCAGAAAAACCATCGGTCACTGTCCAAACTAAATCACCTGAAATTTGCGCTGGATAAGCAAAAAATAGAAATGCGCGCCCTGCTAATGCTGGATTTAAAAAATTACGTCCGGTACCCCCAAAAATTTCTTTCGCTACGACAATACCAAATGTAATGCCTAATGCCGCCTGCCAAAGTGGTAAAGTAGGTGGTACAATAAGGGCAAACAGAATCGAAGTAACAAAAAAACCTTCGTTAATTTCATGACCTCGGATAAGTGAGAATAATACTTCCCAAAATCCACCAACAAAAAAAACAACCATATAAATAGGCAAAAAATATACCGCACCAAGCAACATTTTACTTGCCCAGCCTGCCTCTGGCATTAATGAGGCACCCAAAAACTGAGCGACTCGATAGTGCCAATCAGAAACAAGGATCTTGTGCAATTCAGCTTCACTATGTAATTGGTAAAGAGCTGGAATTGCTTGGGCGCCGACATTATACATTCCCCAAAACATGGCTGGAAAAACGGATAACCAAACTAAAATCATCATTCGTTTTAGGTCAATACTGTCACGAACATGCGAATGCCCATGTGTGATCGTTCCTGGGGTATAAAAAATAGTTATCACTGCTTCATAAAGCACATAGTATTTTTCTAGTTTTCCACCGGGTTCAAAATGACGTTCATACTTTTCAAATAAATTCTTTAAGCCCATGGAGTTAACCTTCTTGCTCAATTCTGGTCAATACTTCACGTAGTACAGAACCATACTCATATTTGGCTGGGCAAACATAGGTGCACAGCTCCAAATCTTCTTCATCCAGTTCTAGACAACCAAGTAGCTGAGAACTGGCTAAATCGCCAACAAGTAGATCTCGTAACAAATGAGTAATCATAATATCTAGCGGCATAACACGCTCATAATTACCGATAGGAACCATAGAACGTTCACTGCCATTTGTAGTTGTGGTAAAATTAAATCGTCTATTTTTTAGAAAATGACCAACAGTCGTTCGGGTAATGGTAAACTTATTTATTCCTGGCGCTATCCAGCCAAATAACTCTTTTTCACGACCTTCACGCAATACCGAAACTTGATTGTGGAATCTTCCCAAATAACAATGCCTATCATCACATTTATTACCCCACAAGATCGATCCTGAAATAATTCTATTCTCACCAATCTTTAATTCACCTTCAGTTAATTCATACAGATCGGCACCTAAACAAGTACGAACTAAACGTGGCTTTTCAACTTGTGGGCCAGCAAGTGAAATAACGCGATCCGAGTAAAGATGGCCAGTAGTAAAAAGTTTACCAATCGCTATTACATCTTGATAATTTAAATGCCAAACTGTTTTCTCTGTACTCACTGGCTCTAGAAAATGAATATGGGTGCCGACTAATCCGGCAGGATGTGGTCCAATAAATTGCTCATAAGTAATTTGTTTATTATCGGTTATTTTGACTAAGTTGCCGCTCCCATAGCAAACATATATTTTTCCCTCGGTTAATTTAGTCAATATTTTCAAACCATCATTAAAAGCCATTTCTTCTGCAGCAATAATTAACAAGGGATCAGCCGCCAGTGGACGTGTATCCATTGCAGTAACAAAAATAGCTTTTGGTTTCGTACCTGGCACTGGAGTTCGACTAAAAGGACGTGTTCGTAACGCTGTCCACAAACCTGACTGAAGCAAGTTAGCTTGTACTTGTTCGTACGTTAATGTATCAAGTTGATTATTATCATAGCGATTAAATACTATTTGCTCATCACCATTAATTTCAATAACAATAGATTGAAGTACTCGACGCTCACCTCGATTGATTTTTATGATAGTGCCGCAAGCCGGGCTGGTGAAAAATACGCCTGGATTTTTCTTATCTTCGAAAAGAATTTGCCCCTTTTTAACATGCTCACCTTCCTTTACCAACATAGAAGGACGCATCCCTATATACTCTTCACCCAATACTGCGAAATGATGAATTACAGGGTTATCCGCTATCACTTGAGCAGGCACTCCTGCAACCGGGAGGTCGAGTCCTTTTTTAATTTTAATCATAAGAATTGCACAAGTTATCAGTTAAACCCTAAGCTAACGATTTCAAATGAAACCTGCTAGCAACCAATAATTAAAAGGCTGTTGAACAATTGAAACAAGCCTGCTAATGAATTTCCACTAATTAATTACAATTTACCTATCATTTTAACTGGGATGATTTTACCAGTTCCCTAGCTTGCTGTCTGATAGAACAAGTGATTTAGTTCAAGCAAATAAGAATAAATTTTTTATTATTTTGAGAATGTTTCGCAAATAGTGATCTTTTAAATCATCTTTTTCGATACATACCCTAATTTAGGGCAAAAGTAAGCCAAAAATGGCAGCAGACAAAATTATTAATTTTTATATAAAAAACTACAATACAAATGTATAATTAATATTATATGTGCATTTTTTGTACAACAAATCACTTTGGTATGGAAACTTATGAAATTCTCTTTTTATTAGGATTGGATTCTTTTCCCTGCCATTTTTTATTATGGCCATTAAGTTAGCCATTATGCGCATACGTCCAATTTCTTCCTCACAGCTCTCGGGTAAAAGGGGGAGTATTCTCTAATAAGACATCACCACGATTTACCTGGCGAATATGGGCAATTATTGCCTCTGACTTAATCGGATATTCTTGCACAAAGCGCGCAATAGGCGACTGACTGTTTGGCTAGGGATCTTTAAACGTACGGCGGCAACCTCGACCTTCATAAAAAATAATTCCCCAGCCATCTTTATGTGGTCCGGTCTGACCTCCTCGAGGAATAAGACCACTTAAACTAAAATTAATATCTGTCGGAACATTAGCACTCATGCCCGATAATCCACACATAATCCGCCCGTTATGTCAAAATAAAATTTCTAAAGCTAAGCATAATCATGCCAAATAACGGTAGTACCATCCGGCAATTTAGCTAACAATGTTATTTCACCATCTCTTTTTCTATGAGCTGAATTAAGATATGGATCACTTTAATATGAATTTCTTGGATCCGATCAGCATAACAAAAATGAGGTACGCGGATCTCAATATCAGCGCTGCCTGCCATCTTTCCACCATCTTTGCCTGTCAATGTTATCACCTGCATTCCTTTAGAACGTGCTGCCTGGATTGCCTTAATAATATTACCAGAATTACCTGAGGTTGAAAGCGCGAATAGGATGTCTTCTTCTTGACCGACTGCTTCTATATAACGGGAAAAAACATAATCATAGCCAAAATCATTACCAACGCAGGAGAGATGACTAACATCAGAAATTGCTATCGCAGGATAACCTGGCCGATTTTCACGATAACGTCCAGTTAACTCTTCAGCAAAATGCATTGCATCACAGTGCGAACCACCATTGCCACATGATAATACTTTTCCTCCCGTTTTAAAGGCATTCGATAACATAACCGCAGCTTGTTCAATCGCTTTAATATTTTCTTGGCTATTAAGAAAATTGTTCAATGTAACCGCCGCTTCTTCCAATTCAGCACAGATAAGCTCCTGGTACATCATTTTTTACTCCTAATAAAATATTATTTTCTTAGCAATCCCAGTGTAACGGATTAAACTTTATGAAAGAAGTATGAATGATACTTATCACAACATAGTGAAGCTCAACAAATAATTTGTAAACTACATTGTAATTAATATGTAAAAATATTGATAAAAAATTCAACTAGATTAAAGATAAGAAAAAATACAGATCTGACCTCCGATGAATTAGCTTAATCATAATCAGGAGTAACATTATGGCTCTACTCACTTTTTTCTATTTAATCGGAATTTTTTGTTATCGTAAAGCGAACTAGTATTAAGTAGCCTACTTAATACTTACATATTGCTTAATTATGATTAGCTCTAATTTATGGCATTATTGGACGCTATTACTCGCAGTTGTAGTATTATTCCCTGTTATTTATACTCCAGTGCGTCGTTCATTCATTTCTACCCCGGCCTTACAAATTTTTCAGAAAATCATCCCAACCATGTCAAAAACCGAGACAGAGGCCATCTAGGCAGGCACAACTTGGTGGGAAGGTGATTTCTTTCAAGGTATACCTGACTGGGATAAATTACATAATTATCCAAAACCGCAATTAACAACGGAAGAACAAGCTTTTCTAAATAGTCCGGCTGAAGAAGCATGTCGCTTAGTTAACGACTTTCAAATTAGCCATGAACTTGCTGATCTGCCTGCCGAATTACGGCAACATTTAAAAAAACACCGCTTTTTCGCTATGATCATCAAAAAAGAGTATGGTGGCCTTGAATTTTCTGCCTATGCCCAAGCGCTTGTATTACAAAAATTAGCCGGTATTTGCGGTATGTTGGCCATTACATTTGGTGTGCCTAACTCATTAAGCCCAGGAGAACTTCTACAACATTATGGTACCGAGGAGCAGAAACAGCACTATCTGCCTAGGCTTGCTCAAGGTGAAGAGATCACATGTTTTGCGTTAACAAGTCCTGAAGCCGGCTCCGATACTGGAGCTATTCCTGACACAGACGTTGTCTGTATGAGAATGTGGGAAAACCAACAGATATTAGGAATACGTTTAAATTGGAATAAACGTTATATTACATTAGCACCGGTTGCTACAATATTAGTACTAGCATTTAAACTTTATGATCCTGATCATTTACTCGGCGATAAAACCGATCTAGGCATTACCTGTGCATTGCTCCCAACCAATATTGCTGGGATAGAAACTGGTCATCATCATTTCCCTTTGAATATCCCTTTCGAAAATGGCTCCACGCGCGGTAAAGATATTTTTGTCCCGATTGATTATATTATTGGCGGTGCCAAAGTGGCAGGCCAGGGCTGGCGCATGTTAATGGAATGTCTTTCTATCGGTCGTGACATTACCAACTATATGAACGCATCCCGTTTGCAAGGCTTCCGTTATTTTGACATTGACGATAG
>JBGDCZ010000019.1:0-44316 GCA_048493715.1 Arsenophonus endosymbiont of Dermacentor nuttalli
CGATTAGACGATATTTGGCTCTCCTTTTGACTAACTAGTTAGTCTCCAAGATTCCTGCGGTGGTTCATTTTGTTTAAAAAAACAGCAATAAAACTATTGACGTGAGCGGCAACAGTTGATTTATTGTTTAAGGTCGATGATAAAAATATAACTAAATTACAATATTATCAGCATTATTTAGTAAATCGCTTAAAAGATATAATGAAGTGACAACAGGGGAAGCTAAATGTGAAATATTTTATGAAGAATGTATGTTTTTTACTGTTAGTATCATTTTGATTAAATTAATTATTTTTAATAACTTGCAAGAAAAACTTTAATTTATTGCTATGAATGTTAGCATGAAGGATTTAATCCACAATTATTTGCCTCTGGAACAACTTATGATGCCAGCTTTAGTCCACTTTACAATAGGTTGGTGGAGTTTCAATTAGGTACAACAGAGATAAAACCGGTATTAGCTGAACGGTGGCAAGTGAGTGATGATGGAAAAATATATACTTTCTATTTATGTAAAGGCGTTAAATGGCATACCAGTAAAAACTTTAAACCAAGTCGTGAGTTAAATGCTGATGATGTCATTTATATATGCTTTCATGCGGTAAAAAGATCTCAATCATCCATACCATAAAGTTTCTGGTAGCAGGTATGAATATTTTACTGGCATGGATATAAATAAAATCATTGATAAGATCGAAAAAGTTGATGACTATACCATGCGTTTTGTTCTTACTCGCTCTGAAGCACCTTTTTAGCCGATATGGCAATGGACTTTGCTTCTATTTTGTCGGCGGAATATGCTGAACAAATGATAAAAAAAGGTCAGCCGGAGCAAGTAGATCTTCCTTCAATTGGGACCGGGCCATTCCAACTAATTCAATATCAGAAAGATTCACACATTCTTTCATAAGGCTAATCGTGATTATTGGGGAAACTAAACTTAAAATCGACCGTTTAGTGTTTTCAATTACACCAGATGCTGTGGTACGGTATGTAAAGTTACAAAAAAATGAATGCCAGGTTATGGTATACCCAAATCCGGCTGATCTGGAGCGTATCAAGCAAAATAAACAAATCGTATTAATGGAGTAGCCGGGCCTGAATGTCGGTTATCTTGCCTTTAATACTGAGAAAAAGCCATTAGATAATGTAAAAGTCCACTAGGCACTGACAATGGCAGTCAATAAAGATGCAATTATTAAGGCGGTTTACCAAGGTGCAGGTCAGAAAGCGAAAAATCTTATTCCACTAACAATGTAGGGATATAATCAAGCGATTAAAGATCACCTTTATGATCCAGAGAAAGCAAGAGCTTTACTCAAAGAGGCTGGTTGCTGAAGGTTTTACTATCGATATTTGGGCAATGCCAGTGCAGCGGCCCTATAATCCTAATGTACGACGCATGGCGGAGATGATCCAAGCCGATTGGGCAAAAATTGGTGTTAAAGCGAAAATTATTAGTTATGAGTGGGGTGAATACCTTAAACGTGCCAAGAATGTAGAGCGTAGAGCCTCAAACGGTAATGATAGGTTGGACGGGGGATAATGGTGATCCCGATAACTTTTTCGCTACTCTATTTAGTTGTGCTGCTAAAACACAAGGTATCAATTATTCCAAATGGTGTAATAAAGATTTTGAGAATTTTATTCAGCCTGCGCACATGACATCTGATCATAGAATTATATAAGCAGGCTCAGGTTGTTATACATGAACAAGTTCCTGCTTTGATTATTGCCTATTCAACAGTATATAAGCCTATTCGTAAAGAAGTGACAGGTTTTGTGGTCGATCCGCTAGGCAAGCATAAATTATAAGTTTTTGATATTAATAAATAAATTTTATTTTACTGAGTTGATTGGCAATTTATTACTTAGGTGAGTTTAGTCATAGAGTAACGGTTGGTTTTGCCAGTTTGTCAATAGAATCAAATCAAACAACTTAAGTCCATTAGTCAGTATTTACAAGAGAACTCAGCGGATGGTGCAATTTATTTTTCGGCGTTTGGGCATCGTGATCCCTACGTTTATTGGGATTACCTTACTGACTTTTGCGTTTATCCATATGATCCATGGTGATCCAGTTACGATCATGGCAGGTGAACGCCGGTTAAGTCAGGAACGGCATGCCAAAATGATGTCACAATTAGGGTTAGATCAACCATTATGGCAACAAATATGTAAATTATATTTACGACGTGTTACGAGGCGATTTGGGCATTTCCTTAAAAAGTCGTTTATCCGTTTGGGATGAATTTTGGCCACGTTTTATGGCAACGTTAGAGTTGGAGTATTTGTGCCATGATATTTGCAATCGTGGTGGGTATACCTATCGGAGTATTAGCGACTGTTAAGCGTGGCTCTGCTTTCGACCATACTACTATTGGTGTGTCATTAACCGGCTATTCGATGCCTATTTTTTGGTAGGGGATTATGCTCATTATGCTGGTTTCAGTACATTAGAATCTAACGCCCGTTTCAGGCAGAGTGAGTGATAGTGTTTTTCTTGATGATAGCTACCCATTAACTGGTTTTATGTTAATTTATACCTAGTCATGGGGAGAAACGGGCGATTTTATCGATGCAGTGGAATATTTAATATTACCTGCCATTGTCTTAGGTACCATACCATTAGCTGTGATCGTGTGTATGACACGCTCTGCAATGCTGGAAGTACTCGGTGAAGATTATATTCGAACAGCGTGGGCAAAAGGGTTAAGCCGGAAACGGGTTATTTTGATCCATGTGCTGCGTAATGCTTTGCTGCCTGTTATTACGGTGATTGGTCTGCAGGTAGGTACATTATTAGCAGGGGTGATCTTGACGGAAACTATCTTTTCCTGGCCAAGTTTAGAGCGTTGACTAATTGAAGGTTTACAACGTCGTGATTATCCCGTTGTTCAGGGTGGAGTTTTGCTGATCGCCACATTGATTATATTGGTTAATCTATTGGTTGACCTGTTATATGATATCGTTGATCCACGAATTCGGCATAAGAAATAAGGAAGATAAATATGTTTCAGCTAATTACAGAAAAAATAGCCAAGATGCCTGAGCAGTTGACACCGTTACAAGAGTTTTGGCATTACTTTGGTCGCAATAAAGGGGCAGTTGCCGGATTGAGGTATATTATCCTAATGGTCATAATTGCTTTATTGGCTGACTTGCTAGCACCTCATTCGCTTAATGAGCAATTTCGACAATTTTTATTGACGTCACCAGTTTGGCAGGAAGGTGGCAATTAGCTATTTATTTTGGGAACTGATGATGTAGGGCGTGATCTGTTATCACAGCTTATGCATGGCGCTCGCTTATCGCTACTTGTTGGTGGTTTAGTTGTTATTCTTTCGCTTATTATGGGCATCTCGCTTGGCTTATTTGCTGGTTATATTGGCGGCTTGGTCGATGTTGTTATCATGCGGGTTGTCGATATTATGTTAGCCGTACCCAGTTTATTACTGGCACTAGTGTTAGTGGCTGTTTTTGGTCCTTCTGTTGTTAATGCTTCAATTGGTGCTGGCCTTTGTGGCTTTACCACACTATGTGCGGTTGACGTGCACAGCAGTATTATTGGAAATAAATCGTGAATATGTTAACGGCATCTCAAGTGGTCGGTGCCAGTGTATTACGTCAAATGTTTATAATATTCTACCAAATTGTTTTGCTCCTTTAATTGTACAAGCTTTTTTAGGCTTTTCCAATGCCATTTTGAATATGGCTGCTTTAGGATTTCTAGGTATGGGTGCTCAGCCACCAACGCCAGAATAGGGCACTATGTTATCGGATGGATTACAGTTCACGCAAAGTGCGTGGTGGGTGGTTACGTTTCCTGGTTTAGTCATTTTGCTTACGGTATTAGCATTTAATTTGACGGGTGACGGTTTGCACGATGTCTTCGATCCTAAACTCAAGTACTAATGAGGTGAACAAGTGGTATTATTAAAGATAAAAAACCTTTCGGTTCATTTTGTTGACCCAAAAGCACCTTTTCGGGCTGTTGATCGGATCAGCTACCAAATAAAAGCTGGTGAAGTAGTTGGTCTTGTGGGTGAATCAGGTTCAAGCAAGTCCTTGAGTTCACTTGCTATTATGGGGATGATTGATGATCGTGGGAGTGTGATCGCTGATACTTAGCCTTTGATAGACGTGATCTATTAAAGATGATAGAAAAAGAGCGTTGTCAGTTAATTGGTCCTTAGGTGGCAATGATTTTTCAAGATCCGATGACCAGTCTTACCCCTTTTTTTACCATTGGTTATCAGATTATGGAAACGCTAAAAATTCATCAGGGTGGAAACCACCGTATCCTTTATCAACGGGCTATCGATTTATTAACCAAGGTAGATATACCTGAGCCAAGATCACGGTTTGATATCTAGCCTCATCAATTATCAGGTGGTATGAGCCAACGTGTTATGATCGCAATAGTGCTTGCTTGCCGCCCTAAATTATTGATTGCGGATGAGTCAACGACGGCTCTTGATGTGACTATTCAGGCACAAATCATGGAGTTATTGCTAAGCTTGCAGCGACCAGAAAATATGGCTTTAGTGTTGATCACTCATGATTTAGCATTAGTAGCACAAGTGGCTGATCATATTATTGTAATGTATGCTGGACAGGTGGTGGAGTCGGCAAAAGCCAGTGATATTTTTACTGCCCCACGTCACCCCTATACCCAATCACTGTTAGCAGTGCTACCTGAATTTGTGCTGAATAAACAGCGCTTAGCTTCGTCACCTGGCGTTGTGCCAGGTAAATATGATCGTCCGGCTGGTTGCTTACTTAATCCTCGTTGCCCTTATGTCAGTGAAAAATGTCTCACTGAGGAGCCACTATTAAATGTTATCTCTGATAGACAAATTAAATGTCATGTTCCACTCGATGGTAACGGGAGGCCAAAAAGATGAATACACTCAACTTATTCACCACTCCGTTACTCAAGGCAACTGAACTAAAGAAGTATTACTCAGTTAAAGGTGGCATCTTTTCCGCGGATAAAATAGTAAAAGCTTTGGATGGTGTTTCATTTGAGCTACAAAAAGGTAAGACATGGGCGATAGTCGGAGAATCAGGTTGTGGTAAATCGACGTTAGGACGGTTATTGACCATGATAGAAAATCCGACAGCAGGTGAGCTTTATTATCAGGACCAGGATCTATTAGTGAAAGATAAAACAGCCCGTAAGTTGCGGTGGCAAAAGATCCAAATGGTATTTCAGAATCCATATGCATCTCTTAACCCGCGTAAAAAAATCGCTCAGATTCTAGAAGAACCTTTGTTAATTAACTCCTCACTTTCTGCTATGGAACGTAAAGAAAAGGTGTTAAATATCATGATAAAGGTAGGGTTGAAAGCCGAACATTTAAATCGTTATCCACATATGTTTTCTGGCGGTCAGATGCAACGTATTGCTATCGCGTGTGGCTTGATGCTTGAGCCGGATATTGTGATTGCCGACGAACTAGTGTCTGCATTGGATGTCTCGGTTCGGGCACAAGTATTGAATTTAATGATGGATCTACAATAGGATTTTGGTTTGTCGTATGTGTTTATTTCCCATGATTTGTCAGTGGTTGAGCATATTGCTGATGAGGTGATGGTGATGTATTTAGGCCGTTGTGTTGAAAAAGTCACAAAGAACAAATTCTTAACCATCCACGTCATCTTTATGCTCAAGCACTGTTATCAGAAACACCGCGACTCAATCCTGATTTACGTCGTGAACGAATTAAATTAACTGGTGAGTTACCAAGTCCAATCGATCCACCATCAGGCTGTGATTTGCCGCCAGATGCCGAAATGTTTTTGAACAATGTCGCTATTCATGCCCAGTGTTAACGGGTAATAGTGGACAACTATTTGCTTGCTTTGTGGTTGATTTAGGTAATAACACAGCGATTGATTGTTATGTAAGTGACTCAGAATTGCTTTAATTAAGATGATAATAATATTTATAGTATTATTATCATTTTTTTATTATTTAGCGATTGATACGAGGATAGTACATTTTGGTTTGAGTTAATTAAATAATTTTGGTAATATTTTTTATATTTCAAATTGTTATTTTTTAAATTTATCTTAAATAAGAGTATTTATTTTTCATTATTATTATTAATTATATTTGTATTTTTTATTTTATTTGACACATTATCTATTCTTCATTTAGCATGATAACGCTTTAGTTTAAGCACTAATTTATTAATTACAGGGAATTGTTATATGAGACCAAATAAACTAAGTTTTATTACTTTAAGTATTGCCAGAATCCTTTATTCCGTTCATATTAATGCTAGTGAAAATATTATTATTGATAATAATAAAAAAAGAGATCTCACTGTTGAAATTAAAAATGACGTTGAACATATTAATATTGAAAAGCCATAATGTTGATGGTATATCCCATAATTATTATCAAAAATTTAATGTTAGTGAGAAAGGGGTAGTATTAAATAATGTAGATCCTACTGAAAGAAAAGTCTTTATTAACGGTAAATATGTTAGAGATTTATCAGAAAAAGCACTAGCAAAAATTATTATTAATGAAGTTACTTCGACGGAAAGAAGTTTACTTACATGGGAAATTGACCGTTAATGGTAAAACGGCTGAATTAGTTATTGCTAATCCATATGGTATCGAGTGTGATGGCTATTCAACTTCTGGGATATCAGTATTTACTCTGCAATCAAAAGATGCAGTACCTGTATTGATGACAGAAAATGGTTGGGGGGGGCTGTGGATAGCGTTTTTCAGGTGAAACAGCTACCTTCTATGTCTAATAAGATTGTCATTAAAAATATTTCACAACCTATTCTTGATAACAAATATTAATACTTAATTCTAATCAGGTAGATATACAGAGTGGAAAAATAGCAGGTAAGATACTTTTAGTTAACGGCAATTTATCTATTGATAAAGCGGCGATAGTAAAATTTGATGCCATAGGTATTAACCAAATCGGTAATAGTGGTGTCGTTAACCGAGGCGAGTTAAGTGCCAGGAGGTTTTATGCCAATATGGATAAAAATAATAAATTAAGTAAATCAGTTATTAAAGCAAATGCTGTGAAATTTAGTCAATCTTCTTTTGAGATGAATAATGCTGATATAGAATTTAATGTTAAGTTGTTTGAAAATATTAATAGTGATATCCGTAGTAAGGATTCTGTGGTTACTGTAAACAGTGAAAAATTCCATAATAAAGATGAAAATCGTCAATGGTGAATATATTCATGATAGACAGCAATTTGGTGAATTTTTATTCGATAACTCTAAGATATTATTAAAAAGTAAAAGGTTATCAATAATACTACTTGTAGGGTAATGGCCGTTTGGAAGTTAATACTGATTTTATTTAAAAACAGAGGACGTATTGCGGTAAAAGGCGAACAAAAGACACAGATTGGTCAATATGTTGTTAATAAGAATGGCGTAGTAAAAATAACTGTTAATGTATTGCTTGATACCTATGGCAATAATGTCGTTGCGAGTCATGGTCTAATGATTGATACACAGCAACTAAAAGCTAAAGATGGTAATATAAAAATTATTAACAAAAACAAAAAAGTTAAGCCTGTCGTTCGGATAGCAGAATTAACTGATTTTTAATTTATGGAAGAATGAGAGTTTGCTAATAGTAATAAAATCAACATTAGTTGGAAATAGAAAACAGCAGCATAATTGGGTTATTTTTCAATAACTAATTTATTAATTATAGCGTCTATGAGAAAATAGGTGCTCTCGTTTTTTCAAATCGATGAAAATCTATTTTTATGAAAACAAAAAACTATGAAATTATAAATATAAATACCAAAATTGAATTAAAATAAACTATAGGTGTGGTATGTTATTATTCGCTGTATTTGAATAGTTTTGTTAAAGCATTATCAATTAAAGCGTTAAAAGAGTGGTGAACCTTAAGCCTAACATGGTATTCTAACAGATCTAACAACAGCAAAAATATTTTGCGATCTGATTTAACCAGCGATCGACTGTATAAGCTCTGAGGTGATACTTTCCGTTAAAAATAAATGTGGCATTTGACGGTTAAATCCAAAAATTAACAACAAGAGGTTTACATGCAGGGCATTAAAATTTGGTATTTTATTGGCGGCTTACTAATGATTTTGTCCAGCCAACTGCCGGCCGAAACGTTGCAACCTGATCCAGCCTGGCAGCAGGGTAAACTTGACAATGGCTTTTCCTAGCAGTTATTGCAAACACCTCAACGGCCAAATGATAGGATCCAACTGTGGCTAGTTACTAAAACGGGTTCAATGTTAGAAACCCCAAGCTAAAGAGGTTTTACCTATTTGATACCAAAGATGGCACTATTTCATAGTAACACCTTAAGCAGCACGCAATTACAACAGTTATGGCACAATGCGATTGATCCAGCTGCTCCGATCCCACCGGCGATTGTCTCTTATGATGTAACCTTTTATAAACTAAGCTTACCAAACAATCGGCCTGAATTAGTGAAAGAGGCTCTGCAGTGGCTGGCAGGATCGGCAGTGGGTGGCCAATTTGATAAAAAATCACTAATGATAGTAACGCAGTTACCAAAGCATCTGTAGTAACCCATCCAGCTAATGTAAAAGATCCTTTATGGCAGACGAGAATAAAGGGATCTACGTTAATTGACCATGAGCCTGGTGCGATGCCAGTTACACCAGTTAAGTTGGAAGAAATCAATAAATTTGTTCAGCAATGGTATACACCAGACATAATCACGCTTTATATAGCTGGTCATGTCGATAGCCGTACATTGACTGAAAATATTAATCAGATTTTTTCTACGCTTAGTGGGAAGCGCTCGATGCCAGTTACTGTGGCGACACTACCTGTTTTTAAGCCACAAGTAATTAATTTAACCAGCTTAGATCCGGCAAAAGATACTTTATCGTTGACTTGGGATTTTAATTGGCAAACAGTCAGTGATTCTGAAAAGTTAAAGCGTTATTGGTGTGATGATTTAGCCAGAGAGTCTATTTTTCGCTCAATTAAACAGGCTCTTGATAAAAAATATGGTAAAGCTGTTGGTTTGAATATGGACTGCCGTATTCAATATTAGAGAACGAGCTGTGCTTTATTAATATCGGCAGCTCCTGAAAAAATGAAGGCTGTGACCGACACTTTATAGCTGAGCTATCTACCATTAATAATAAAGGGGTTTCTCAGACCATTTTTGAGCAGATAGTACAAGAAAAGCAGCAGTTAGATCAGCTGTTTGCGGCTTATGCCAGAGTAAGTACTTACATACTGATTAATCAGCGACTGATTTCACAGCAGAATGGAGTAATAGATATTGCGCCAGAACAGTTCCAGCGCTTGCGACAAGCATTTCTAGCAGAATTAACACAAGCAGTAATGACGGAGGATGCTAAACGATTAATCGCACAGGAGTCTACATTTATTTTGTCTCAACCAGCGGATAAAAGACGATTAGATATTGAGCAAATCATGGCTAAGTTTAAACAGGTTTTATGGTCAGCGATGGCTACATCCGCAACGGAACAGACAGTAAATGAAGTTTCACTTGTTAATAACTCTAATTAATAATGCCAAAAAACTTTGCTGAATGGCAATATTATAAGTGGAGGTGATGAATAGGCAGCTGGTAATTAAAAAATAAATACGGTTATAACGCAAATATTTACTGGTGGTTAGTTTTTTCACGGTTGTTCGGTTTTAGTATTTAGGTAATAGAACTATTGGATTTTATTTATTAACCGTTTATTGCCAATAGATTGCTAATTGTCAGTTTTACTGTTAGCCATTTTTGTTATGTCGGTTTGTCAGTGGCTATCCAGGCAGCGCAAAAAAGAATCAACCGGGCAAAGAAGTAGAAAAAAGCCATAAGACCAATAACTGAACTGAATGCTGCACCTGATGGTGAACTAGCTAGATTAGGAAGTACCCAAGTCATAATAGATTTGAGTATTTCAAAACCAATAGCGGCCATTAATGTTCCTTTTAATAGTGAAATACGACGGAGTTGTTGATGGGGTAAGATTGAAAAAATCCACAGAAATAGCAGGTAATTTGCTATAATTGAGATAGTTAAACCGACTGTTGTCCAAATTGGACGTAGCCATTCAATACCATCAAGATACAACAAACTAACTAGTGTCGCTTGTGCCGAGCCAGCGATAGAAGTTAATGTTATTGTGATAACTAAAGCAATTAGTAACCCAATTAGAAAAAGAAAATCATGAAAATAGCTGAAAAAAATGGATTCTTTCTCAGCCTCGTTTCTTTCCCAGATATCACGAGATTGCGCCAAAATGGCTAGCCGCAGGTTATTAACCCAATTAACACCGGAATAAAGTGCAATAACTAAACCGGTCAAACCGACGGTAGTACGTTGTCGAATGGCTGTATCTATGCTTCTTTCCAGTGTTTGAGCTAATGTCGGATCACTAATGCTTTTTGAAATACCGCGGATCAATTTTTCCAGTAAATCAGGATTAGAAGCTAATATAAAGCCAGTTGCAGCAAAGGAAAACATAAGAACCGGGATTAAAGAGAGAAAAGAAAAATAGGTAATAGCGGCGCCAAATTGGTTGCCCATACGGTCGTTAAAACGTTCCGTGGCGCGGATCAAATGGGCAATAAATGGAATATTACCGATAAAATTAAGCCATCTCTTAGAATAGCTTAGTGTCTTTTTACCGCTGACAGCACTTTTGTTCAATCTCTCTTTCACCTTTCTGCTCTCCTTAAGCTGTATGGCTATCATTCGCTCAAACTTATTTTTGAAAATAAGCTATATTCATTTAAATCCATTTAGTTTAACGATGATTTATTTACTTGTAGCCAATACTGCTTCTGCCTGATGGAGTTCAGCTTTATCTTGTTGCAGTTTTTGTTGCTGTTTATTAATTTTATTTTTATCTCCTTTTGCTTGTGCTGCTTTTAAGTCAACTTCTCGTTCTTTAACTTTTAAGCGTTTTTTGTCAACTTCATTTTTATTTTTTTGATAAATAGACTCAGGTGTACAATTACGCTCTAAATTTTTTAAAGCATTTTCTAATGCCATTAATTCGACGTTGATTACCATTTTTTTAGTATATTCGATCTCAGTTTGTAATTTTTGTTTTTTTATTTCACAGTGATTTATTTGTTGAGTGGCAAATACTGGCTTATAACCAAGAATAAACGCAATACAGCATATTAATAATGATATTTTTCTCGTATATTTACCTTTTTATTGCTAATGATGTATTTAGCATAATGCTATAAAAGCGTTATGTCATTACCAGTGCTTAATATCTCTATGATAGAATGTGAATTAATATGAGCATATAATAATGGCTATATTTAGCTCCTCTAACAAAGTTTTACATTCAATGGTAATAAATTTATGTTAAGTTATCGTCACAGTTTCCATGCTGGTAATCATGCAGATGTATTGAAGCATATTGTACAAAGTTTGATTATTGAATCTCTGAAGGAAAAAGAAACGCCTTTTCTTTATCTTGATACTCACGCCGGGGTTGGCCGTTATCAACTATCAGGTAATCATGCGGGCAAGACTGAAGAATATCTTGCAGGAATTGTGTGTTTATGGAAAAGAGATGATTTACCAGCAGAGTTAGCTGCTTACCTAGCAGTATTGACTAAACTTAATGCGAAAGGTGATCTTCATTATTATCCGGGGTCGCCATTATTGGCTAAGTTTTTATTACGTGAACAGGATAAACTGATATTGTCTGAATTACATTCCAGCGATTATCCATTATTGCGTGCAGAATTTGTTAAAGACAGGCGAGCACAAGTTTTACGGCAAGACGGTTTTCAACAGTTAAAATCTAAGTTACCGCCATTAAGTCGACGGGGGATTATTTTGATTGATCCATCTTATGAATTAAAATCAGATTATCAGTCAGTCGTTAACGGTATTTTGGCAGGTTATAAACGATTTGCCACCGGAATTTATGCTATCTGGTATCCGGTCGTTTTGCGGCAGCAAGTTAAGCGTATGATTCATGGACTGCAAAATAGTGGCATTCATAAAATATTAAAGATTGAGTTGGCGGTGCGTCCGGATAGTGATCAACGAGGAATGACCGCCTCGGGAATGATAGTTATTAATCCCCCATGGAAGTTGGAACAACAAATGCGTGTAATATTACCATGGTTGCATAAGGTCTTAGTACCTCAAGGAATAGGCCATACATGTGTAGAGTGGATTGTGTCTGAATAGACTTTTATTGCTCTTAGTAGCTTGGCAGTTTTTAACGGGTTATTTATAAATAGTCAGTATGAGAATATTCGCTAACCTGCAATTTAATTAATAAAATGGAAACAAATTAACGATGAGTGAGCATTATAATTATATTGCTATTGGTGGTGGCAGCGGTGGCATTGCTTCAATAAATCGGGCGGCCATGTATGGTCAGAAATGTGCGCTTATTGAAGCAAAAGCATTAGGTGGAACTTGTGTTAATGTTGGTTGTGTACCCAAAAAGATCATGTGGTATGCTGCACAGGTTGCAGAAGCGATTCAGGTTTACGGCCCCGGTTATGGTTTTAATACCCATATTAATCAATTTGACTGGCAGAAATTGATCACCAATCGGCAAAGCTATATTAATCGTGTTCATCAATCTTATGAACTTAGTTTGAGTTCCAATAAGGTCAAGGTAATTAATGGGTTTGCGCGTTTTATTGATGCTCATACCATTGAGGTTAATGGTAGCAAGTTAACCGCAGATCATATACTTGTCGCTACTGGTGGGCGAACTGTTTGGCCTGATATTCCAGGGGCAGAATATGGGATAGATTCAGATGGTTTTTTTCAGTTGCCATATTTACCTAAACGAATTGCGGTTGTTGGTGCTGGTTACATTGCTGTTGAGTTAGCTGGTGTGTTGAATGCTTTGGGTAGTGAGACACATTTGTTTGTTCGTCGGCATACCCCTTTGCGCCATTTTGATCCTATAATAGTAAAATCACTGGTCGGCATAATGAAAGATGAAGGGCCAACATTGCATACCGAATCCGTTCCCAAAGCCGTTATTAAAAATTCTGATGGTAGTTTAACCTTGCAGTTAGAAAATGGCAAAGCACAAACCGTTGATACCTTAATATGGGCAATTGGTCGTCAACCAATGACCGATAATCTGGCTCTTAATGTGGCTGGTGTAGAACGGGATAGTAAAGGCTATATTAAAGTTGATAAATTCCAGAACACTAACGTTGAGCGAGTATATGCGGTCGGCGATAATACCGGTACGGTTGAGTTAACTCCAGTTGCTGTAGCAGCCGGTCGCCGTTTAGCAGAGCGGCTATTTAATAATAAACCTAATGAATATCTGGATTATACTAATATACCGACAGTGGTATTTAGTCATCCGCCAATTGGTACCGTTGGTTTAACTGAACCGCAAGCAAAAGAAAAATTTGGCGACTATAATATTAAAGTATACGAAACTTCTTTTGTTTCAATGTACACAGCGGTAACGACTCATCGTCAACCCTGTCTCATGAAGTTAGTTTGTGTTGGTAAAGAAGAAAAAATTGTCGGTATTCATGGCATTGGTTTTGGTATGGATGAAATCTTACAAGGTTTTGCGGTTGCATTAAAAATGGGAGCAACTAAGCAAGATTTTGATAATACAGTTGCTATTCATCCAACGGCAGCCGAAGAATTCGTGACCATGAAATAATTGCTGTCTTATCAGTGGTTATTTCCATTTATAGATTCTTATCTTGTGAATTAAATTATTAGTTGATGTTCACTCGAGCGGTAATTAATTGATGGTACGTACTGTTAGCTATTGTAACAGTACCTATTTTATTTATAGTTGGATGCATATAGTAAAACAGGCTAGTGTCAGGCTGACGAGTTAATGTTTTTAATACATAATAAGTATTTGTTTGTTACCGGTAGAGTATGATGATATAAGTAAAAAGGCAGCGACCAATCGTTTAAAATCTTTCAATATTCTCCTACGGTATTAAATAAAGCTAATCTCTTAAGCTATTGCTGCCAATCTACACCATTTATATTAATGCAAACAACTTATTAGTAATAATATGACAATAAAAAATTACCTTAATCTAAAAAAATACTATGATATTAATCACTTAATATTTACGTAATAAATAGCTAATTATTTTTACGGTTTATTTTTATAAGCTCTCTTAATTATTTCCACAATAATACCCTATTATTATTGATTTTTTTACCATCTGCATTTAACCAATTAATAATATAATCGGCTATTTGTTCAACAGAGTTAATATCCAGCTGTATAAGTTGGGTCGCTTGTTTGTTATCACTTGCTACTGCGATCACATGTTGATCTAAGACATCAAAGACATCAGCGAAAGGTCGGTTAGTGCTCGTACGGTAAGGAGCAATTTTGGGAATACTTTCTTCCTTAAATCCTTCAACTAAAATTAAATCGATTTGTTGAGGATCAAATTTATTGGCTAAATAAGCTAAATCGAGGCTGGAATTTTTTGGTATTTCTGTCATTAATGCCCAACACCTGTTGACAGGCAATTAACGTTTGCCTGGCTCCGGCTTGGCGTAATTGGTAACTATCTTTGGTAGGGTTATCAATGTCCATGTCATGGTGGGTATGTTTGATGACCCCGATTTGAACATTCTTTTTGTGTAAATTTTCTTTAATAGTGTTGTTTTCCCTGTGCCGCTGTAACCAGTTATTCCAAGCAATGGAATTGAGTTTTTATTGATCATTTGTTTGTTGTTGCTCCCATTGATAGCATTCTGCTAAGGTATTCAGATTAGCAAAATTTTGCTCAGAACTGGCAAAATTTACTGCTGAAGCGCCTATTTTTTCCATAAAAAATATTACCTTATGCTGATGCTTAATTAAATTTTCTGCTGGTGCCGGAATAACAGAACGATGAAGTAATGCAAAAGTTGGATGGCTAGAACAAGTGGGTGTGACATAACTACTAATATTCTCTGTGCGACCTTGCCAAAGTTTCATAACTAGTTCATCAGGAAAATCAGGTACGTCACAAGGTACAAAGGCAATCCAAGATGTTTGAGCTGCATAAAGCCCTACTAACATGCCGGCTAAGGTCGACAGAATCGGGTATGGTATCAACAATAACAGGATATCCTGCTTGCTGATATTCGGTAATGTTTCGATTTGCATTGATGCACAGGTAATCAACTTGTGGCAAGAGTTTTGTAATAGCATATTGGTAAAGTGGTTTGCCTGCAATTTGGATCAATCCTTTATCGCGCCCATTCATCTGACGAGATTGCTCGCCGGCTAATATTACACCAGTAACTACTATTTTAGACATACTCAATTTACCTACCTATGCATGAAGTCTTTAATTATTACTTAATTTTATTGTAATGAAAATTTTATATTATGGATAAAGAAGAATTAAATATTCTAATATATCAATTAATTGTTAGTGAAATGATTATGGTTTATTGAGAATATTTTATCTATTAGACTATCGTGCATGCACATGCAAAATTAGTCGCAAATAAATTACTGTAATTTTAAAACGGATGGAGTAATTTGAAATGCTGATGGCAGCCTGATTATTATTAATAATCAATGTCAATATATTAGTAATGATCACTCTGAATGTAGTAGAATCAATAGCGAGAAATAGAATGTATTTTATTTACTAGATTGAGTAAAATTTAAAATCATTATTCCTTACTTAAGGAGGATACTTATTCTCTTACCGCTTTCACCCTTGCGTATGCCATTACAACCATCTACATCAAATTGATAAATCAATCCCTTTTCTGTTATTTCTATGTTACGTAGCTTGATTATTTTTAACACTTTTTCGTTATAAAAAATAGCCATGCCAGGTTTTAATCTTTGAAAAGTTGTTTTACGTTGAACATATTAACTTTCCTAAAAATACTTTCATAGAAGATTAAAAAAAATTGAGTCAATTAAGACTAACTATGCCTATTAATTAGTTATGATAATATTAAATCTAAAAAATTTTTTGGCAAAGCATTCGAAAACCAGTTTACTTTTAAATTTTAAAGCTGAATTGGTACACTATAGAGAGAAATTAACGTTTACATAATCTTATCTCCAAATTATTTGATTATAAATATTTATATAAAATAAATTTCCCTAGTGCTGGCAAAAACTTTCAATTAAACTGCAAAACAATTTTATAATATTTAATGAACTACTATTTTTGATATTTAATTTGATATTTTGTAATTATAAAACCGGGTATTATATTGGTAAATATCTAGATCTTAGGTATTGTTGTAGATAAAAATTATTAATATAGTTAACAACTTAATTATTTTATAGGAATAAATTTTGCTACAGATTGCGCTTGCTCAAATTGATACAACTCTGAGCGATAAGGAAAGTAATTTATTAAAAATAAAGAGGTTATGTCAAAAAGCGGCATTGAATAACACTGATATTATCTGTTTCCCTGAATTAGCAACAACTAGATATTCACCAGAATTACTAGGTGCTAAATTATGGTCTCTCAGTGAGTCATGTGGAGAAGAAACCGATCAGTTATTAAGTGAACTCTCAACACAATTAAATTTAACCAGTATTTGTGGATTTATTGAGCGCGGTGAGATTTTAGGTAAAGTTTTTAATTCGGCAGGTGTTTGGACACCAAACAATAAAAGTTGGATTGGAACATTTCAAAAAATACATTTAGTTAATCATGAAAGAACTTGGTTTGCCGCTGGC
Source organism: Arsenophonus endosymbiont of Dermacentor nuttalli (assembly GCA_048493715.1). Lineage (GTDB taxonomy): Bacteria > Pseudomonadota > Gammaproteobacteria > Enterobacterales > Enterobacteriaceae > Arsenophonus. Next base: position 16,692 of record JBGDCZ010000019.1, read on the forward strand.
AAGAATATACTGATATTTGAGACACCAAAGTATCGTATTGGTGTAATAGTTTGTCATGATGCCGGTTTTCCTGAACTAGAGAGAATTTTAGCCTTGAAAGGAGCGGATATCTTGTTTCTTCCCGCTGCCTGGTATAAAGAAAATAAAGATATTTGGTTGATAAATTGTGCTAGTCGAGCTTTGGAAAATGGTATTCATTTAGCAGCTGTAAATAGGTGGGGCAAAGAAAAAAATCTGACTTTTTTGGTGGCAGTCAATTAATAGGAGCGCATGGTCAGTCATTAAAAGTCGCATCTTGTAATGGTGAAGATCTTGCTTTTTGCAAAGTTGATTTTAACTTACAAGCAAAAAGCAGATTAGAGATATCTTATTCCTTATTTACGGGATAGACGAACGGATATTTATTCTATTGAATATTTATCTAAAAAATGACCGCTTTATTTTTTTGTTGAATAATAAAGCTCAGTATCCAATATGCGATACTGGCGCTTAATAAGAGTCCAATGATGGTATGCCAAAGTCTGTTGTAGCGCCAATAACACTGCCTAATATACAGGATATAATGGCATTCCAGCCGATCAAAGGTATTGAACTTAAATTTGGTAGTTCATCAGTTTGTCTAGAAGAATCGAGTAATTTACGAATGATATAATAATCAGTTAACATCACGCCAATAATAGGAGGGAAAAGGATACCGAGAAAAATGAGAAAGCCGATAAATTTTTCTAGCATGCCTAAAACAGATAATATTGTTCCTATACAGCCTAAAGTAATTGTTAGCCAAACGTAAGATAATTTTTTGCCAGTTAATCCTTCAACAGCACTAGCAACACCTAATGATGAAGAATAAAGATTCAAGTCATTAATTTTTATGGCTGATAAAATAACGGTAAGAAGACCTATCCATCCGGCTGTTTGTCCCATGGTTGTTACTACGTCATGGGTACTAGTGCATGAGCAATTAATATTGCAATACCATTAACAACAAATTCGCCGATGACAATCGATGTTAAAGTCATCCAAAAAACGTGCTTACTATTTTGACAATAGCGGCTAATATCTGGCGTTGTGAATGCGCCGGTCATATCCGCCAACGACTGTGGTAATTGCAGCACTTAGGCTCATTGTTATACCATTAGGTTTAGTAGTTATTAGATTGATAGTATTATGATCTTTTACTAACAGAAAGAAAATCCAACCCACTACCACACAAAATAATGGTACTGAAATTTTTGCTGTCTAATTTAAAGCTTTAACACCGAAAGCAACTTAATGTTGTTAACACTAAGCCTGAGATGATAGCAGCACAACTAAAACCGAACCAATTATTAGTAGAATAATTTAGGCTTTTAGCTAAAATTGAATTTTGTATACCAAACCAGCCTAATAAACTAACAGTGATAATTATTCCGACCAGTGCTGAGCCTATACGCCCAAATCCGCACCAGCGAGAAAGTAAACTAATTGAATCCTTCTTTTGCGCCTGCAATCCCCAAGCCCAAACTTAATGATTCTAATATTAGGGTACCAAATAATGTTGCTATCATTGCTTGTTCAAATGTCATTGCGTGACCCAACATTGCGCCAAGCATAAATTGTGATAGTGAGGTCATTTGCCCTATTCTGATTAGTGTTACATTTAATAAACTCAATCTAGCACTAAAAGGCACTCTATATAATGGATATGATGCGTGATCAGACATATATTATTCCTCGTGTTGTTTTGTGTTTGATTTATTTAACAAATTTTATTTCATTTTTTAGAAATTTTTGTGGAACATATCTATCAAAACTGGTTGATTTACAGTATTCGATAAGCTGTCTTAAGCAATGTACATCCGCTTTTTTATAAATATTCTTCAGATGGACTTCTACATTTTGGATCGCAATATTTAAACATTTAGCTATTTCTTTACTACTAAGTTTTTGATGAGCAAGGAAAACGATATCAAGCTCTCTATTGGAAAAAAGATCATTAGGAGGAGTAAATAAATATACAGAAGGATGGGAGATATTTATACTTAAGTTGGCTAATTCACGTCCGTGATAAATTGTCCCTATAATTTCACCGGATCTATTGTAAAACGGGCGCTTTTCAAAAAAGTATGGTTTTAATTTTTTTCTTTAAAATTAAATGAGGTCTGAATAACAGCCTCTTTTTTGTCATTAAGAATTACATTATTATCGTGTACTATCAAATCTGAAGATAGTTCTGCAACCGGGTGAGGTAACTCACTATCAAGTATCCCTTCTATATTAAAATCGAGCTTTATTCCTAGATGACTAAAGTTATTAGCATAAACATATCTCGAATCTAATTCTTTAATTCCTCAGGGATCTTTCTCATGTTTTAAAAAGGAATATAAGCTACCTAACTCTTTGTCTGATATAGTTTTTTCCATGAATTAACCTTTTATTTTTAATAATGGCTAACCCTTTTGATGAAAAAATAATATCTCATGTTTTGACTTTTAAATTTCTCATTAAATTTTGTTGCTTAGTATTCATTGTATTAACAATAAAATTATGGCCGGTCATATTTAAATAGCTATTTGACCCCATTTCAGACGGATGAATACTAAGCTGACCAGTAATAATTTGCTCATCTTTTGAATATGATTGAATAGAGGTATTTACTAATGTTTGTGAATTTACTTTAAATACTATAGAAATATCTGACAGGGTAGTACTGCTTTGCTGTAGATTAGCGCTAACATTAGTAAAATACCAATCATGCTTAAAGTAATCAAACATTTTTCGATCCCTCATTTCAAGAGTGACGATTTAAATCGAGTATAAATTTGTAGGGCGGTAAGTCTTACTTGTTAGAATTTCCTAACGCAAATATTACTTTAACCGAATTGTATTATATGAAACAACCGTTAATTAAAGAATTTATATTTAAACGTTGGTATGTAATTTGTTAATGATAGATTTATCGTATTGGTTGTACTAAGAAAAAACGCTGATATTGATAATTATTATTTACATTTTTAGTAACAAATAATTTGTTTTTGCCAGATAGATTATTTTCGAATCAGCAGACGTTAATGCTTTATCAATAGCTAATAAATATCAAAATTTGGCAATGCTTAATTTAAAGATTCATTAAGCCAGGATAAATAATTGGGAGCGCCATCGCTTACGGCTATTGCTAATAATTTAGGAATTTGATAGGGGTGATGGGTTTTAATTTGTGAAAAAACTTTTTCTTGTAGGGTGACATGCGTTTTGATGAGCATTTGTATTTCAGTCTGTTGCTCTAGCTTACCTTGCCAGTAATAAAACGAGATAGTTTTTGGTAAAAGCGTAATACAAGCAGCGAGTTTTTCACTAATTAATTTTTTAGTTATGAATTATGCAGTTGCTTCATCGGGAACAGTACAGAGAATAATCCGGATACCTTCATTAGTCGCGATGTAAATTTGCTTCATTTGAATGTAACTGCATCATGGGTAATCACCTATATATAAATGTGATAAACAAAATTAGTCGGACTTTTTTGAGTGTATACTAACTAACAGAACTAACATGTCATTTAAAAAATTAGTTATATCTAAATTATGTAGAAAATACTTACAATATGTTAATTAATTTATATTTATAAATTATATGTTAAAGCCGTTTTTGTTATTCACAATTTTTAATACAATCTAACCAAAATTAATTTGGTTAGATGTTTTTATTATTAATATAAATATATTTATCTATTAGATAGTTTAAATTACATACCTGATAGTAAATAATAGAAGAAAAATAATAATTTTATGCTAACTGGCAAAGTAACTCTTTCTCTAGCAGATAAACCTTGGTAATTTGTAAAACAATTTTTAAGGCATTGAAAAATGAAATATCATCGGTTAAACGAAGTTATTACGCTACTGTAATCCTTATGGCAGGAATATGCAGAATTAAATTTGATTCAATTATTGCAAAAATTAGCTGATGAAGCGGGTTTTAAAGGGGATTTGAACGATTTGACTGATGATATTTTGATCTATCATTTGAAAATGCGCAATTCTCCAACTGAAGCCGTGATACCTGGGCTGAAAAAAGATTATGAAGAAGATTTCAAAACCGCACTTTTACGTGCTCGTGGCATCATTAAAGATTAACCTGATAGAGATAATAAAGTGACACAGCAAAGTGCTTTTCATTTCAAAACTATTACACCCGATTTAATTCTTGATGCATTAGTAGAAGTTGGTTTATACCCTGATTCAGGGATAACCGAGTTGAAAGTTATGAAAATCGTGTTTACCAGTTTGTCGATGAACAACGTAAGAGTTACGTTGTGAAATTTTATCGTCCAAATCGTTGGAGTCGGACTCAAATTCAAGAAGAACATGATTTTATGTTGTCTTTGCACTCAGCTGGGTTATCGGTTATTGCTCCTCTGACTTTCGCTGGGCAAAAGGTATTGGAGTATAGAGGATTTTTATTTGTAGTTTTTCCGAGCGTTGGTGGACAGCAGTATGAAGCTGATAGTTTGTTGCAGTTGTAAGAAGTAGGCAGATTAATTGGTCAGATCTATCAAATAGGCTATCAACACGATTTTTCTAGCCGACCGACTATTGGAACAGAGTTTCCTATTAGTTCTTGATCAGCTTATAGTAGAAGTAAAAAAATATTAGTCGCAACAGCATAGTTGTCTTCGCTTACAAGGTGATTATCAGCCAGGTAATATTTTGTGGTGAGATAGCCCTTTATTGTAGATTTTGATGATGCTCGTAACGGTCCAGCAATACAAGATTTATGGATGCTTTAAACGGTGAACGTCGGGAGCAATGAATTCAGCTTGAAATATTGTTAGAAGCTTATATTGAGTTCACTCATTTTGATAATAAACAGTTAGCGTTGATTGAACTTTACGGGCAATGCGGATGGTTCGTTACTTATCATGGATTGTTCGGCGTTGGCAAGATCCAGCTTTTCCTTGGATGACTGAATATGATTTTTGGCGTAAACAGCAGTTACTTTTTTCTGAGCAGCTAAATGAGCAGCTTTTGCAATCAGGCTTAGTATATTAATGAATGGAAAATATTTTTGGAGAATCAGTAACATGAAAAAATTTTGGTTAGCCTTAATAGGACTGGTAATGTCTTATGGTGTTTCTGCTGCAAGTTACACAGAAGGTACTGAATTTATCAAAATAGAAAAGACAGTACCAAATGCACCTAGAGTAGTGGAGTTTTTTTCTTTTTACTGTACACATTGTTATCAGTTTGAATCCATCTATCATGTATCACAAACGATAGCAAAAAATTTACCTAAAGATATTAAAATGGAACGTTACCATGTTGATTTTTTAGGTCCATTAGGCGCTGAATTAACCAAAGCCTGGACGGTAGCAATGGTATTAAAGGTCGAGGATAAAGTGACACCATTACTGTTTGAAGGGATCCAAAAGACAGAATCGATAAATACACCAGCTGATATTAAAGCCGTATTTACTAAAGCAGGTGTCAAAAGTGAAGAATATGATGCAGCGCTAAATAGTTTTGTCGTTAAGTCATTGGTGGTAAAACAACAAAAAGCTGCGGAAGATTTTCAATTACGAGGTGTACCAGCTATTTTTGTTAATGGTAAGTATATGGTACGTAACAATGGTATAAATGTTGAAGATGTCAAGCATTATGCTAAAGCTTATTCAGATGTTGTGAACTATTTAATTAGCAAATAGTAAGCCTTTTTTCCGCCTCCTTTTTTAATAGAGTCATGTTGTACCAACTGTTTAACATATTGGTACAACAGCGGATTTTTTCTCTTTTTTGGCATATTATTCTGTAATATCCACAAAAAAATTTTAACGAACAAAAATAGCATCACTATATTTTTTTATCCGTAACGTCTTGATTCTCATTTAATATTGTTTTCTAAGGTAAATTTGTTTACCTATTGAATATAGTATAATAAGAAGATTTACACACAATTTTATCCACAGGTTGTTCTAGTGCTATAAGCGGTGGAAAAGTGACAAACAGAAAATAAATTCAGGCAAAATTCGTCTCTCTCTCTCTCATGAGAGTGGCATTATATCACTATTAATTACTTTGATGATGAAAAAGACTATGGCTCAAATTGTAGAAAATCCATTTATCTTAGTTGATGGCTCTTCTTACCTTTACCGTGCATATCATGCTTTTCCCCCATTAACCAATAGTGCCGGGGAACCAACCGGTGCTATGTATGGTGTTCTTAACATGCTACGTAGTTTAATTATGCAATATCATCCTAGTCATATTGCGGTAGTATTTGATGCTAAAGGGAAAACTTTTCGGGATGAATTATTTAAGCAGTATAAATCTCAACGGCCACCGATGCCTGATGATTTGCATGAACAGATAGCATCGCTACATGAAATGGTTGCCGCCATGGGGCTTCCTCTGTTGGTTGTTCCTGGCGTAGAAGCTGATGACGTAATAGGCACATTGGCTTTACAGGCTAGTAAGAAAGGGTTGCCAGTATTAATCAGTACTGGAGACAAAGACATGGCTCAATTAGTGTCCGCTGATATTACACTGATTAATACCATGACCAACACCATTTTAGGGCCGACAGAAGTTGTTGATAAGTATGGAGTGCCGCCTGAGTTGATGGTTGATTTTCTCGCTTTGATGGGAGATTCTTCAGATAATATTCCTGGTGTACCCGGCGTAGGAGAAAAAACAGCATTAGCTTTATTGCAAGGAATTGGAGATTTGGCAACAATTTATAATGATTTATCAGCAATTGCCCCATTAGGATTTCGTGGTTCGAAAACGTTAGCAGAAAAAATGGCCCAACATAAAGAAATTGCTTTCTTATCTTATAAATTAGCCACAATTAAAACTAATGTTGATTTAACTACCGATTATGATGGTTTGGTTATGCAAGCGCCAGATATTGATAAGTTACATGCGCTTTTTAGCCGTTATGAATTTAATCGTTGGCTAGCTGATTTACAAAATGGGGGATGGTTAACCAAGAAAACGGGTAAATCTGCAGCGGCTATTGCTGTTAATGATAGTGATATTTCTTCGCATAACGAGCCCAATGCCGCATTATCAGCAGAACATTATCAAACCATATTGACTAAAGCAGATTTACTAAAGTGGGTTGAAAAATTACAATCAGCAAAGTGTTTTGCCTTTGATACAGAAACTGATAGCCTTGATACGCTATCTGTACATTTAGTTGGCCTCTCTTTTGCGATTGCAGCAGGCAAAGCCGCTTATCTTCCTCTAGGGCATAATTATCTTGATGCACCACAACAATTACCTCTAGATGAGGCATTAGCGGCGATAAAATCGGTTTTAGTCGACGAAAATATTCAAAAGATTGGCCAGAATTTAAAATTCGATTACGGTGTTATGGCAAATTATGATATTGAATTAAAAAATATGGCCTTCGATACGATGCTGGAATCTTATGTATTAAATAGTGTCGCTGGACTTGGTCGACATGATATGGATAGTTTGGCACAACGGCATCTCAATCATAAAACCATAACCTTTGAAGATATTGCAGGCAAAGGAAAAAATCAGTTAACGTTTAATCAAATTCCACTTGAGCAGGCGTCAACTTATGCAGCTGAGGATGCAGATGTCACATTATTGTTACATCAAACTCTTTGGCCTCAACTTGAGGCGGAACCTAAATTAAAAGGAATTTTCCAACAGATAGAAATGCCTCTGTTACCGGTATTAGCTCGTATGGAGCGGGTTGGGGTGCTTATAGACGCAAATAAGTTAGCTAAGCAATCTCAAGAGATAGCAAGTCGATTAATGGCAATTGAAAAAGAAGCTTATAGTATTGCTGAGCAAGAGTTTAATTTAGCATCACCTAAACAGTTACAAGCTATTTTGTTTGAAAAACTTCAGCTACCCGTGGTAAAAAAAACCCCCAGTGGAGCCCCTTCTACTAATGAGGAAGTACTAGAGGAGCTGGCCTTTAGTCATCAGCTGCCAAAGATTATTTTGCAACACCGTAGTTTGTCAAAATTGAAATCGACTTACACCGACAAACTACCCATGATGATCCATCCAAAGACGAAACGGGTACATACTTCTTATCACCAAGCAGTAACAGCGACAGGTAGACTCTCTTCCCGTGATCCTAATTTACAAAATATTCCGGTAAGGACAGAGGAAGGCCGCAGGATCCGTCAAGCGTTTATTGCCCGTGAAGGTTATAAAATTGTGGCCGCAGATTATTCGCAAATTGAATTACGAATTATGGCTCATCTTTCGCAGGATAAAGGATTGCTTGATGCTTTTGCCGAAGGGCAAGATATTCATAGAGCAACAGCGGCAGAGGTTTTTGGTGTGAGGTTGTCCGATGTCACTAGCGAACAGCGCCGTAGCTCAAAAGCGATTAATTTTGGCTTAATTTATGGTATGAGTGCTTTTGGATTGTCTCGTCAGTTAGGGATTGCTCGTGGTCAGGCACAGCATTATATGGATCGCTATTTTGAGCGCTATCCCGGCGTTTTAGCCTATATGGAGCGTACGCGTAAGCAAGCAGCGGAGCAAGGATATGTTGAAACTCTAGAAGGACGCCGACTTTATTTGCCGGATATTAATTCTCGTAATGCAATGCGACGTAAAGCATCTGAACGTGAAGCAATTAACGCACCAATGCAAGGAACGGCGGCGGATATTATAAAGAAAGCAATGATCACATTAGATAAATGGATTGAAACGGTAAAGCCTGATCTCTATATGTTGATGCAAGTACACGATGAATTAGTATTTGAGGTTAAAGAGTCTGCAGTTAATCGGTCGCAACAAAAAATCCGTGAATTGATGGAACAAAGTATGCAATTAACCGTTCCACTAAAAGTTGATGTTGGTATTGGGGATAATTGGGATGAAGCGCATTAAACAATAAAATATATTACTAACAAAAGCTGGATTTATATTATTTTATTAAACGAGGATTTTTATAAAACCAACTTGTTTTTTGGCCTGACCAACTAATCTAGTTGGTAATTATTTTACTTTTTTAGCATGGACGATAAATTTGCTTGTCGATAAGTTATGCAGTCTTTATCACTTTAAATATATATTATTTGACAATTATGTAATAAAATTATCATTTATTTATTGCATAAATTAAAATTATACATTAAATCCTATGAAAAAATAACAAAAAAACTTTTTTTATCACGAAATAAAGTAAAGTAATTGATGTGGAGTACAGAGGTAAGATGTTATATTTTAACAATCTATTACTTCATGTAATCAGATTAAGCTGAATATTAAGCTGCTCTAGTCAAATAATTAATTAGAGCATTTTTATTTGCATTTGAGAAATGTAACAGGGATGATAAACAAATCACCTTAGTCAGTTTCATTCTGTGGATTAATTCTGCTCACAATGATGTTTGTTAAACCATTCATCCAATTTAAGTTGTAATTTATCAATGCCTATTTTCTTCAATGAAGAAAAGATTTCAACTTGTATATTACCAGCCAATGTTTTTAATGAATTACGTACTGCTATAACTTGAGCTTTTCGTTTATTAGGCACAAGCTTGTCTGCTTTGGTTAGCAATACAAGTACAGGAATATTTATTGCTACTGACCATTCAAGCATTTGTATATCCATCTCTTTTAATGGATGACGAATATCCATTAATACAATTAGTCCTTTTAGGCACTTTCGTTTTTGTAAATATTCACTTAATGCTTGCTGCCATTTGCGTTTAATCGATTCGGGTACTTCAGCATAACCGTAGCCAGGTAAATCAACTAACTTAATACCATCTGCTACCTCGAAAAGATTAATTAACTGTGTTCTGCCAGGCGTTTTACTAGTACGGGCTAAATTTTTTTGTTGGGTTAGTGCATTTAGCGCGCTAGATTTACCAGCGTTAGAACGACCAGCGAACGCAATTTCTATACCATGATCGTTTGGTAAATGGTGAATATCAGTTGCGCTTGTGACAAATTTTGTCTGGTGATAGTTGAAATTTTTGTTTGTCATCATTGTTTCTCACTGATTTCGGCTTAAAAGTAGAGAAATTATACCTACAAGAGAGTAAATTAGGATAGTTATAGCTACAGAAAGATCGATGTTTATTTGTTATATGATTTTTATTAAAAATAACATTTTTTACATAAGAAAAAAATATGGAATGTAACGAATAGATCCTATTATTTAATTAGGTCAATTTAGGCCAGTTATGTATTTTTACTTAGTATAATGACCTGACGGTACTAAATTTTAGCTTACATTTTCATCTAAAACATAATTAAAAGGAACTTGAATGTTAAAACGTTTTTTTGTGCCGCTACTGGTAGCGTATATGGTTAGTATTTCCTCTTATGCAGAGGCAGCAGAGGGTACTATCGTTAAATTAGTGACATCTGAAGGTGAGATCGAGCTTGAGTTAAATGATAAAAAAGCACCTGTAACCACCGAAAATTTCATTCAATATGTAAAAGAAGGCTACTATCAAAATACTATTTTTCATCGTGTGATGCCTGGTTTTATGATCCAAGGTGGTGGATTCATTAGTGATTTGCAGCCACAGAAAAATATTCGTCAGACAATCGTAAACGAGGCTGATAATGGGTTACGTAATTTACGTGGAACAATTGCAATGGCGCGTACGGCAGCTAAGGATAGTGCAACTAGTCAATTTTTTATCAATATAGCAGATAATGCATTCTTAGATCATGGCCAACGTGATTTTGGTTATGCCGTTTTTGGTAAAGTAATTAAAGGAATGGATGTTGTTGACAAAATTTCCAAGGTGAAAACGAAAGATATTGGTCCCTACCAGAATGTACCCACTCAAGAAATAAAAATTATTTCTGCCAGTATATAATAAATTATTTGATAGCAGAGAAATGTCTTTCTGCTATCAAATTTAACTTATCTCTAACATCTTGCTACATTAAAAAAACTAAAGGAATTGATCTTCCGTTATCTTGCTATTAATGACAAGACTCGGCTTTATAATAGAACATAATTTCTAGCAGTTTATTAATTTATATCTTTATCTTGTTTCTAATAAGGAATGATTTCTTTCCTAAGCTATTACCTAGTTGCCAGAAACAATAGAAAATATTGCTGAGCCAAAAATAGACTATGAAAATAATCAATTTTCGGAGTTACTTAATCTGGCACGGATGCCTACTTATTTTATGGATGAGAAAATCAAATATAAACCTGGTGAAAAGATTATATGTGTTAAAAAACAATCACTTATAACAAGTTCACCGACATTAAGTCAGACGTTGGAAACATTGGAAATTAATGGTTGGAAATTAGTTGTAGCCTAACGAGGTCAAAGAACGGTGACGGATTTACGGCAAAAAACAGTTTTTATTTCAAATCGTTTGTTAAATCACCCTAATTTGGCTATCCAGGCATTATCCCATGAAATTGGACATATTTTTTATATAGCAAAGCCAAATATAAAATCTAAAACAAATTTTGTTTCTTACTTTTTGGCCAGTGAGGATGCTGCAACTATTAAAGATATTGAAATCCAACGAGAAATTATTAACAATCTAGCAATAGACATTGGAATTATGGCAACTCCAAGAAATATAAAATGTTATAATGAAGTATATGATAATTATTTTATAGATAACAGATTTGATGAAGCGACTAAATATATTGGTGAAATTTATCGAAATAACATCGAATAATTTAAAACCTTATGGTCAATATTATAATGAAATTTATAATAGCTTATAGTTATTTTTTATAATTATTATAATAACTAATTGTTATGTTTATTTAACAAAAACGAAACATTTTGATTGATTTTTGTAAGCTATTTTTTCCATAGGCTATGGTATGATAGCCACTATCATTATTATGGTATTATAACCTGTTTATTTACCTTAATAATAAAGATCACAATTAAGAAATTGTTACTATAAAAATCATTTGGATAGCTAATTATGCTTTTGATAATTGATAACTATGATTCGTTTACTTATAACCTTTATCAATATTTGTGTGAATTAGGGGTTGATGTTGTAGTTAAGCGTAATGATGCGGTAACTATCACGGAGATAGAAACATTAGCGCTATCACATTTAGTCATTTCACCGGGTCCATGTACACCTAATGAAGCAGGTGTTTCGCTAAGTGTAATATCAAATTTTTCGGGTAAGATCCCAATTTTGGGTGTTTGCCTTGGCCATCAGGCGATTGGTCAGGTTTTTGGTGCTTCTATTGTCAAAGCGAGAGAAGTGATGCATGGCAAGGTATCAGCGATTCATCATAACCAGCATGGTATTTTTAAAGGATTAAATCGGTCATTACAGGTAACTCGTTATCATTCTTTGGTAATTGATGCCGGAACATTACCCGCTACATTTGAAGTTACCGCTTGGACACTACATGATGGAAATATTGATGAAATTATGGGGATTCGACATAAAACACTGCCTCTTGAAGGTGTTCAGTTTCATCCAGAAAGTATCTTGAGTGAACAAGGACACGAGTTATTAAATAATTTTTTAAAATATTAATTTATTAAAAATTAGTGTATTAGATTAAGTTAGGCTATTTATATTCAATTATTATAACTATCAACATTCCATAGAGTAGGCTTTATTTTGCTTGAAATGCAAATTCAAATAGGGTAAAAAATAGTCTATGGTAAGTTTTGCTGTGTAACAATTTTTGTTCCTCAAAATAGGTTTTAGGATTTAAGATAGGTAACTGACTACTATTAAAGATAATAAAATAAACTTTGGTTAAACTTTTTATTATCAGAAATGGTAAAAAGATGATCATCTGTAAACGTGTTTATGTGGATAAAACAGCGGTGATGGGTACCGGGTATTGGTTGATAGATTTGGACATAAGGTATAAAAAAGCAAGATTTTTGCTATAACGAATGGAATAAGAATGTTGTTCCTTCTAGTGATTTACGAAAATGGTTTTACAAATATCCAGCAAACTTTGCTCAATTTAAGCGATATTATTTTGATGAATTAGAAAATAATCCTGATAGTTGGAAACATTTATTATCGCTGAAAGCGATAATCGGGTAGTTTAGTGCTTCTTTTATCCAGTAAAGATGAAGAGCATAATAATACAGTGGTATTGAAATTGTTTTTGGAGAATAAACTTAAGAGGGACTAGCTATTTGGATAATTTTCTGACAGATAGGGAGTTTTTTAGTTTATAATATCATGTAAAAACGATATTGTATTTTTCTCGATACAGTTTAGTCGATTTTTTATTCATATTGTGGATTATATTCATAATTAAAGCATCTGTTTAATCGCAATAACAAAAAATAAGCTGATAAAACCAATACGCTACATTAAAGTAGGTACTGGTTTAAGGAATATTAACGCGTACCGTAAACGACAATGGTTTTACCGTGAGCAGAAATTAGATTTTGATCTTCTAGCATTTTTAGAATACGTCCCACAGTTTCGCGTGAGCATCCTACTATTTGACCTATCTCTTGACGAGTAATTTTTATTTGCATCCCATCTGGATGGGTCATCGCATCAGGTTGTTTTGCTAAATTTAATAATGTTTGAGCAATACGGCCTGTAACATCTAAAAAAGCTAAATTACCTACTTTTTCGGAAGTTGTTTGTAAGCGTTTAGCCATTTGCGATGATAAGCGCATCAAAATATCTGGGTTTACCTGTATTAACTGGCGAAATTTTTTATAAGAGATTTCAGCGACTTCACAGGCGCTCTTAGCCCTAACCCAAGCTGTTCGTTCTTGCCCCTCCTCGAATAATCCAAGTTCACCAATGAAGTCCCCTTGATTCAGATAGGAAAGGATCATCTTTTTCCCTTCTTCATCTTTAATCAAAACAGCAACAGAACCTTTTACAATATAATAAAGTGTTTCTGCTTTTTCGCCCTGATGGATAAGAGTGCTTTTGGATGGATATTTGTGAATATGGCAGTGTGACAAAAACCATTCAAGAGTAGGGGCTGTGTGTGGTTTGCCGAAAACCATTCGCGTAATCCTCTAAATGTTATTGCAGCCTGAATAGGAAAATAAGTATCTTCTCAAGGCTGGCTTATCTTAAAAGTTCCAACATAGCATACTAACTTATTTAGTTTGAGAAAGTTAATATTAACTATAGGGTATATTGATTCGGAATTTTTGGTATTGATCTTAACCATACTATAAATGTGCTTTTGCTTTGTAGCATAATAAAAGCATCCTGTCTTTACTTTCTCGATTCAGCTATATTATATAGACCAAAAAATCTATACTTTAGCGATAAGGTGATAAATTTTATATAGTTATTAATAAGTATCACTAAGTTAATATTACATTTGAAAAATAAACTGAAATAATAATGATGTATTATTTCATAAGTTATCAAACTATAGCAAAAATGAATATTAACTATATAAAATAATTGTCTCATAAAATAATAAATTAGAAAATATTAACGGTATTATTAAAATAAACATAAAAGATAATTTTAAGTACAACTTAAACCTTTAAAAGGTTGTAAAAATAAAAAATTGCCATAAGTAAAAATATAATTCTGTCTAGTTTAATTATTTTATGGAAGATTTTTTATTAGTGACGAGTTTTTTAACTAATGGCGTCATAATTAACTCCATTGCTAATCCGAGTTTTCCTCCTGGAACAACTAATGTATTCATTGATGAAGTAAATGAATTGTGTACCATAGATAACAAATAGGGAAAATCGATTTGGGTTAAACCATTAAATCGGATCATAATAAAGCTTTCATCAGGAAAGGGGGATCGCTTTAGCAGCAAAAGGATTAGAGGTATCTACTGTTGGCTGATGTGGGTGCGAGAAAATTGAGGAGTAATATATTTAATGTAATCTCTCATCGAGCGGATAACTGAATCCATTACAGCTTCTCTTGAGTGATCTCGTTCTGATGTATCGTGAATTAACTTTTGGATCCATTCAAGATTAACTATAAGAACAACTCCAACTAACAAGTCTACATGTTTGGCGGCGTTGTATTTTGATGTTACAACACCACCATGTAGTCCTTCATAAAATAATATATCGGTGTTTTTCGGTAGCGTTTCCCAGGGCGTAAAAGTGCCAGGTTGAAGATTGTAAGGGACTGCTTCATCGTAGGTATGTAGATAGTGCCGGCGTTTTCCTGTTACTTTTTCACCATACTCAATCAAAGTTTGCTCAAGTAGACCAAAGTCATTGGATTCAGGTCCAAAGTAGCTAATATGACGGTTCTGTTCTTTAGCTTTACGAATAGCAACATCCATTTCAGGGCGGGTATAACGATGAAAGCTATTGCCTTCAATGGTTACAGCAGAAAGTTTTAATTGAGTGAAAATTTTTTGAAATGCAAGGCTAGTGGTGCTAGTGCCCGCGCCACTGGAGCCTGTTACTGCAATGATCGGATATTTAGCTGACATATAGATGGCTTCCATTACTCATTCATATAACACAATGTTTTAACAAATAAATTACAATTTGGGAAAATTTCTTTTTATATTAGCGATGCATACAGTTATTTAAGGATGTAATTGTGTTTTTAGCAAAATATTTATCGTTTGGTGTAATTCGGACTAAACAAGTACAACTTTGCCTAATCGTAATTGCTGCTTAATATCCTCAACTTTTTCATCGAGTGTTTTCTCATCTTCATCATAATCAGTTCCTTATTGTAAAACAAAACTTTCGATCACATTATTTAACGTATCTGTTGCTAGTTGTTGCCATGGGATGATCATAAATTACGGCTCCAGATGAGGGGTTAACCAATCAGGGATACGTTGTTCAAGCCACATTTTTGGCTATTTTAATGTTCCACCCACAAAACTAACATGACCACCATGTTCCGTAATTTGATACTCAATATTAGCGGGTAATTGGTTGATCTCAGGCACCACTTCAGGAGCCATAAAAGGATCATCTTTTGCATGAATAATTAGTGCTGGTACACGAATATTAGGTAAACGAGGCATAGCACTACACTAATGATAATAATCCGTAGCATCTTTGAAACTATGTATTTTTGCTGTAACGGCATTATCAAAATCACGTAGCCGTTTTAGTTTTTTTAGTTGTAGCAAATTAAGAGGTAATGAGCCCGGATAACGAATAAGTTTGCGTGTTGTATTACGTTTAAGACTATTCAGTAAATAACGTTCATAAAATTGTGAAATTCCTTTTTCTAAACGAATTGAACAAGGTTCTAACATTAAAGGTGCTGATACAATGACAGCTGCATTAACGTCTGCATATTGCCCGGTTTCTGCTAAATAGCAAGCCAACATATTACCACCAAGTGAGTAGCCAACAATGGCGATTGGCACCTGGCCGTAGATTGTTTTCTGCCATTTAAGGAAATAGCGAGCATCAGTGATTTCACCGGAATGATAAATGCGTGTTTGGCGATTTGGTTCGCCACTATAGCCACGAAAATGCATAATGACACCAAGCCATCCTCGCTTTTTAGTGGCCTCTAACATGCCATGAGCATATGGACTTTAAAACTGCCTTCTAAGCCGTGAAAAGTAACTAGTCGAGGTTTATGCTTGGCTGATTGAGGATCTTCACTCCAAGCCAGATCAATAAAATCGCCATCAGGTAATTCGAGACGTTGCCACAATGGTTTGATTTGTGGTTTTTTCCTCACAATCCGTGACAATAATGTCTGTAAATGGGGATTTTTAGCCCAATTTAGTGGTTGAAAATTTTTACTCATAATTGTAAATCTAAATAATTAATTCTACATATATTCTGATAATATATTGTTATTTTAAATATGATAAAAAGTTTAATAATAGCTAATCAAGGGATCTTAAATGAGTTATGGGCTAATTTTTGGGTTGTTTACTTTTTTGTTTATTGTGGCGATTACTCCTGGTCCAAATAATTTATTATTTACGTCATCAGGTGCTCAGTATGGTTTGTGGCGTTCAATACCTTTAATGTTCGGTGTAATATTAGGTATCCAGAGTATTCTATTTCTTTCTGCTGGTGGCCTCGCTGTACTTTTACTGCTTTCGCCTGTGTTACAAATTATAATGAAAATTGCGGGAAGTTTTTATTTATTATGGCTTGCTTGGAAACTCGCTATATCCTACCCTATACAACTTAATACAGAGTCTCAAGTTGCTAAATCAATTAAATGGTATCAAGGTGGCTTATTACAATTCCTGAATCCCAAAGCATGGATGATGGGGCTAGGGGCGGTTAGTAGTTATAGTGTCGCTGATAACTACCTTAACTCGATTTTGATCATAAGTTTTGTTATGTTGATTGTCAATTTAATCGGTGGTTTTCTCTGGATTGGCTTTGGTTCGTTGATTGGAACTCTGCTTCGTGGGCGTAATGCTTGGTTTATTTTTAATATTACCATGAGTATTTTCACACTTGGCTGTATTCCTTTTATTTGGTTGCAATAGCAAGGAAAAAAAGGGGGAGCCCATTTTTGCCTTAACTTAAATCGACATCTTTACTAGCGAATAAGTAAGAATAAAGCCAAATAAATAGGAAATTAGTAGGCCAGCAATATAAATAAGGATGCCGTTAAAAATACCGGTTGTTGCTGTCATGAGGGGAATGGCAATTAAACCGGATGGGCCGAATACCGAGTTAAGGCCAATTGGTAAACCTAACCAGGCAACTATCCAATCAAAAAACCACCGGCAGCGCCGCATAGACAAGCGGTTATAAAAGGTTTAATTCGTGGTAGAGTTACACCATAGATTTAAGGTTCACCAATACCTAATGAGCCGGGGATAATTGCGCCACGTATCTGATTGTGCAAGCCAGAATTTTTAGCTGCTTTGCTTTGATATAGAGTGCTAATGCTGCGCCAATTTGCCCACCACCAGCCATAGCCAGAATCGGGAAAAGAGGGTTAAATCCTTGAGTCTCCATCAAGGCGAAATAAACCGGAATGAAACCCTGGTTATACCCCAAAAACAACAGCGATTAAAAATAGACCGGCTAATATCGCGGTACCAAATGGATTGCCATTTAAGTGTATAAATAGCTATTACATACCAGTAAACAAATAGCTACCAATTGGCATAATAACAATAATATAGGTGATGGCGCCAACAATAAGTAATGTTATGGCTGAGGTTAATATCATATCTAGGCTGGCAGGCATCATTTTCCTGATTTGTTGTTCAACCCAGGCTCCACCGATACAAGCGAGTAAGATGCCGATGATATTACCTCGAGGATCAATGGCATAACCGAAAAAGTTACTCATATTGGAGAAAAAGCCTGTTGTTGCATGTGGGTCGTAACCCAGGATAAAAAGTGACGCAATAATGGCGCCATTAATACCTGAACCACCAAAGACTTTTTGCGTATTGTAACCAATCAGAACCCTAGAAAAGCATAGAGGCCTTTGCTAAAAACAGACATATAAGGATCAAGTGAACTAGAAAGGTTTGTTGTGTCGCCTCAGTTGGCAGACCTGCTAGATAGTATAATTGTTTGGCTAAAGTTGCGAAACCGAGTAATAAACCAACCGCTATGAAACCCGGTATAAGTGGGGTAAAAATAGTGGCAAAGGTGGATAAAAATTTGTAAATACTACTAGTTTGTTTATTTTTTATTGTTTTTTGTTATCAGCCGTGATTTTTTGTAAATCATTATTAGTCGCTGATGAAACCTCTGTCTCAGAGCCTTCTGCTAATAATTGTTTCATGATGTTGGTAGCGGTTTGCGCGTTACCTGGACCTAATACAATTTGTAGTTTTTTATCACTTTCAATAATCCCCAACACACCGGGGATCTGTTTGAGACGATTTTTATCAATAGATTGTATGTCATGCAATGTTATGCGTAACCGTGTCATACAGTTGCCGTATTGAATAATATTTTTGGTTCCGCCGATACTTACCAATATCTGCCTTAGCATTTCATGAGTAATTTTTGCCATGGTACTTTTCCTTTAAAACGATTATTGATGGTCAGTATGCTGTTTTAAGGCGGCACGAATAAAACCCTTATTATCAGCTAGAGTTTGTTTAGCTTGTAGGGCATTTAAGCCGGTGAGGATCATAACGATAGCGGTTTTACAATGATTATTACAAGCAATGAGGGCTCGTTCTGCTGTTGCTCGATCACACTCGGTAGCAGCCATAACAATATGCTTTTGACGTTCAATAAGTTTGGCATTGGTTGCTTCTACATCTACCATCAGGTTACTGTATACTTTTCCAATACTTATCATGGCACCGGTAGTGATCATATTAAGCACTAATTTTTGCGTAGTACCTGCTTTGATTCGTTCTGCTATGTTGACCATTTCACCGTTAGGATTGCAACTAATACTGGCTACCGTTGCTCCTATCGTTTTAGCATATTTCATTGCTCCTAACACATAAGGTGTGCGGCCGCTGGAGGCTATTCCAACTAAAACATCTTGTTGATTGAAATTAAAAGCTCTAAGATCATCAGTACCAAGCTGAGGATTATCTTCAGTATTTTCTACCGCTTGAAGAATAGCTTGATTCCCACCAGCGATTAGGCCTATTACCATGTCTGGTGAAGTGCCATAAGTTGGTGGGCATTCACTTGTATCTAAGATGCCTAAACGCCCTGAAGTGCCAGCCCCACTGTAAAATAATCGGCCATTTTGCTGAAAAGCATGGGCTACTTTGTCAATAACAAGTGCAATTTCAGTTAGTGTTAGCTCAACGGTAATGGGTACTTTTTTATCTTCCTGATTAATAATTTTTAACATATCTAAAGTTGATAATGTATCAATATTATTGCTAACTGGATACGGCTTTCTGTTATCATTTTGTTTAGATTTAATGCCATTGTATGTTTCCTATATGTCATTTTTTAGAGATATTAAGGAATTATTTATTCTTTTATATGTGTGGCTGCTAACAAAGCGATCTATTCTTGTTTAATGGTAATAGGAGAATAAGAGGAAAATAAAAAAATAATATTATGTTAACTAATTTATTGTTTAATAAGTTATTAATTAATTAGAATAATAAAATAGGAATAATTTATCATAATTATTTTAATCTGGTGATCCTGACATTATGAATAATTTCCTGGTTGTTACCTTAGTTAGCGGTAAATCAACAGAAAATCGCAACCTTTATTCTTGAACAACCAGAAACGGTATTACTACTTTCATCACAGCAAATTGCTGCCCAAATAGGTGTTAGTCAGTCAGCGATTGTTAAATTTAGCCAGAAAGTTGGTGTTAAAGGATTCCAGGCGTTAAAGTTGGCTATTAGTGAAAAATTAGGGCGTAAGTAAGTCCTTACTGAGCGATTATATAAAGTTATCCATAAACAAATTGTTAGTGACGATAGCTTGATGGTTATCGCACAAAAACTCGCGCAAAAAAATTGATTCTGTCATGGAAACGACGCGACGAATTAATTATTCAATTTTTAATAAAGTTGCTACCTTGGTTAATCATGCCCAAAGAGTACAAATTGTTGGTATTGGCGGGTCAGGATTAGTGGCAAAAGATCTCTGTTATAAATTGCAGAAAATAGGTATTATTACCTTAGTTGAATTAGATCACCACGTTCAGATAAAGACTGCACTAACACTCAACTCAAAAGATATTCAGATTGCTATTTTATTTAGTGGGAAACGAAAAGATATTTGTGAGGCTGCAGCAATAGCTAAGCAGCAGGGGGCTAAGGTAATTACCATTGTTTATAATAAGCAACAGGTACCGCTAGTGAAGTTAGCTGATTATGTATTGGTAAATATTGCCGGTGAAAATGAATGGCGTAGTTCATCTATTGCTTCTCGTGCCGCACAAAATACGTTGACCGATTTATTGTTTTTAGCGCTGTTACAAAAACGAGATCATTAATCGTAAATGCCCGTTTAATAATCAACAACATAGACCAATAGTGGCTGACAGCACGATGAGGCTGATAGTACAAATTTACTAGGCTCATAAATTTAAGCTTTAATTTATTAATCTATCTTGTGGTTACTTATGGTTAAATCGGATCGCCATTACATAGAGTTATTGCTGACATTCAAATCCCTTTATTATATTTTCGAGAACTTCTTGCTGTGCTAGCCACTCAGTTTCAATTTCTTCTAATGTTAATTTTGTTTCTTTTTGCTGTCTTAGGTAATCGTTAAGTTCAGATTTACGCTCATGGTCATAAATATCACTGTCTGCCAGTTTTTGTTCAATTTGTGCTAACTGATTAGATAGGCTTGCGAGCTTTTTTTCTAATATTGATAACTGTTTTCTGATTGGTTGTGTGCGTTGGCGGAATTCTGCTTCACGTCGTTTTTGTTCTTTACGATCTTGGGCAGTTAAGTTACCTGATTGCATCTTATCTTGTAACTGTTCCTGACGAATTTGTTGGTGCTGTTGTTTATTCTGTTCGGTTAACTATTTTTGATAATCGTCCAGATCACCTGAAAAAGGTTCAACCTGACCTTGATGAATGCAATAAAATTCATCTGTTGTCGAACGCAATAAATGGCGATCGTGGGAAACAACAATTAGAGCACCATCAAATACAATCAATGCTTCTGTTAATGCCTGTCGCATATCCAAATCTAAATGGTTAGTTGGTTCATCAAGCAGCAACAGATTTGGTCGCTGCCAGACAATTAGTGCTAATACTAATCTCGCTTTTTCCCCACCAGAAAAATGCTGACAGGGCTCATTCACCTTGTTACCTTTAAAGCCAAAGCCACCTAGATAGTCTCGTGAATGTTGTTCAGTTTCTTCTGCAGCAAGGCGGCTAAGGTGTTGTAAAGGAGATTCATCGATACGAAGATAATTTAATTAATATTGAGCAAAATAACCAAGTTTGATTCCCTTAGCTAACGAAATTTCCCCTTGTTGCGGTAATAAATCGCCAGCAAGTAACTTGATTAAGGTTGATTTACCTGCCCCGTTACGGCCGAGTAAACCAATTCTTGAGCCGGGAACCAGATTAAGTGTCGCCATAGCCAGCGCTGACTTTTTCCATTTTAAGTAGTGGATTAGGTAAACAGTCTGGTGCTCGAAACGAAAAACGAAATAGATTATCAACATGAGCGGGGGCAACTAGTTCCATACGTTCTAACATTTTGATCCGGCTTTGCGCTTGTTTCGCTTTTGTTGCTTTATAACGAAAGCGATCAATATATTTTTAAAATGGGTAACTTTTTCTTGTTGATTTTCGTAAAGCCCTAGTTTTTGAGCCAGTTTAGTCGCTCTTTGTTGTTCAAAGGAAAGTATAATTACCGGTATATCCAAATAAACTTTCTTGTTCGAGATGCAGCACTTTATCAATAATAGGATCGAGAAAATCTCTATCATGAGAAATAAATATTAATGTACCGGTGTAATTTTTAAGCCATTTTTCTAACCAAATAACCGCGTCTAAATCTAAATGGTTAGTTGATTCATCAAGTAATAAAAGATCAGAATGGCAAATTAAAGCTCGCGCTAAGTTTAGCCGCATCCGCCATCCGCCGGAAAAGGCGCTAACAGGTTCTTCTATTTGTAATGGTGAAAAACCTAAACCATGTAATAAACTAGCGGCACGAGCGCGAATACTCCAGGCATTGATCGCATCTAGTTGACCATATATTAAAGCAATAAGATGGCCATCATTCTTATCATTTGCTTGTAGCAGTTGTTTTTCTAGTTTGCGGTATTGGCGATCGCCATCAATAACATATTCAATGGCAGATTTTTTAAGCGCAGGTGTTTCTTGATTAACCCATGCTAGGGCCCAAGTGGCTGGAAAAGTGATGGTTCCTGCTTCTGGTTGCATATCGCCTTTGATTAAAGAAAATAAAGTCGATTTTCCACAGCCATTTTTACCAATTAATCCTACTTTTTGGCCTGGTGTGATGGAAGCTGTGGCATTATTTAATAAAACCCGAATACCACAACGCATTTGGAGCGAAGAAAATACAATCATATACGTACTTAATAATATATTAAATCATTTATAATTTTAAATAATATAAATGGCCTTTGGTGAGTATGTAACTAAAAATTGTGCTTCTGGCACGCTTTTGAGGAGTTAATTATGTCGCCTCCACCCAAGATTCTAATTATCTATGCTCATCCTGACCCTACTGAATCTGTGGCGAATAAGATGCTCATTGAATATGTTCAGGATTTAGATAATGTTTTAGTACATGATTTATATGGTACTTATCCTGACTACCTTTATTAATGTCAGTTATGAACGAAAATTACTTTGTCAGCATGAAATTATCATTTTTCAGCATCCGCTTTATATCTATAGTTGTCCTTCTCTTTTGAAAGAGTATTAACACGAAGTTTTATTTGTGAGCAAAGTAAACAACTAAAAGGTAAATATTGGCGCTCGGTTATTACAACCGGGGGACCCCAGAAGCATACCAATATGGTGGCTATAACCGTTTTCCATTAACTGAATTATTACGTCCTTTCGAGCTTATTGCCTTAATTTGTGAAATGCAGTGATTATCGCCAGTGATCATTTATATGGCAAGAAGACAAACCATTGAAGACCTGCAGGAGTGTGCAAAAGCCTACCGTTATTGGATAAAATAGCCCTTAGAGCATGGAGGCTTATAATTATGGAAGAATTTAGTTTTTTCCGTTCTATTATGATATTCCTGCTGGCGGCTGTTATCATGGTGCCTATTGCGCAAAAAATTCGTTTGGGGGTGGTATTAGAATACCTATTAACAGGTATTGTTATTGGGCCATTTGTATTAGGGTTTATACGAAATGTTGATGAAATTATGTATTTCGCTGAACTAGGTCGTTTTTTTGATGTTTTTAATTAGCTTGGAGCTTAATCCAGCCAAATTATGGACCTTAAGGCGTTCAATTTTTATCATTGGTACTGCTCAGGTGATCATAACGGCAGCATTATTTACCAGTTTACTTATTATTATTCATTTTTCTTGGCAAGCAGCTGTGGTTGGTGGGATTGGGGCTGGTGATGTCATCAACGGCAATTGTTTTACAAATTATGCATGACAGAAACATGAGTAATACCGAAAGTGGGCGGCTTGGTTTTTCTTGTATTACTTTTTCAGGATATGGTGGTGATCCCAATATTGGCGCTTATTCCATTTCTTGCCAGTGGAACGGCTGATAGCGATTGGTATCGTATTGGACTAAAAGTGGAGGCCTTTGTTGGTTTATGGATAGCCGGACGCTATTTTATTAGTCCATTATTTCATCTGATAGCTAAATCGGGAGTGCATGAAATATTTACTGCCACCTCTTTACTTGTCGTATTAGGGGCGGCTTTTTTTATGGAAAAATTGGGTTTTTCCATGGCGTTAGGCACATTTATGGCTGGAGTATTACTCGCTGATACTGAATTTCGTCATGAACTAGAGATCACCATAGAACCGTTCAAAGGTTTGCTACTAAGTTTGTTTTTTTGTTTCTGTTGGCATGTCACTTACATTTAGCAATCCTTTGGTCACATTTATTAGAAATAGTAGTTGGTGTTGTGATCCTGGTAACAGTAAAGTTTGTTATTCTCTATATTTTAGGTTGGCTAGCGCAGGTGCGTCGATCTTCACGTCTATTGTTTGCTGGTGTGTTGAGTCAGGCTGGTGAATTTGCTTTTATTATCTTTTCTACTGCTATTAATGTAAAAGTAATGAGTAAATGTCGCTATTATTAGTTATTGTTACTTTATCTATGATGACAACTCCACCAATAATGCAACTAATTAGTAAGTTATTGACTCATTGGTACAATGTGCGTAATGAGCCGATACAAAAACCTTTTGTTGAAGATACCGATCCGCAAGTGATTTTAGTAGGGTTTGGACGTGTTGGGCAAGTTGTTGGGCGTTTATTAATGACCAATAAAATTCGCATTAACTGTATTAGAGCAAAATGTTAGTGTGGTCCATACGATGCGACCCTATGGCTATAAGGTTTACTATGGTGATGCGTAAGATTTGCAATTATTGCGTTCGGTGGGCGCAGCAAAAGCCAGCGTGATTGTGATTACCAGTGATAACCCAGGAGAAGTAATGGGGATCGTTCATTTATGTCAAACTCATTTTCCAAATCTTCATATTATCGCCAGAGCACACGGACGTTTCGAAGCTCATCAATTGCGAGAAAATGGTGTGACCGATTTTTGCCGCGAGACGTTTGTGAGTGCCCTTGAGATGGGGGAAAGGACATTAGTAAATTTAGGTGTACATCCTCATCAGGCGCATCGAGCAAAACAGCGTTTTCGTCGGCTGGATGTTAAAATATTTAAAGAAAATTCCCCTAAAGCTGGTGAGGGTGAAATTGGCCAAGCTACTCGAATCAAAGAAGCATGTAGAAAGCTTGAAGAATTGTTTGAAATAGAAATAACACAAGAACGTGGACAACCAAAAAGTTGGGATTAATATAACATTAATTAGTGAGAGCGTGGATGCCTGTAATACGTAAAAGATTTATTGCTGGCGCTGTTTGTCCTCAGTGTCAATCTCAAGATACGCTAATGTTTTGGCAAAAAAATGCATTTGATCTAATTAAATGTATAAAATGTCATTATATGCACTCTCAGAGTATGTCTGGATCTGACAGCCATATAAAAGATAAAAATTTATTAATAGATATTTTTACCTTGTAATTAAAAATAACGTTTTTATAAGTTTCAATACAGTTGTACTTTTTTTTGTACAATCGGTGAAATTTTTTATCCACGGCGATGTAGGAGATGTAATGAAAAAAGTAGCGAAAGATCTAGTGGGGAGCTTGGCTTATAAGAGTGAGAACAGAAGATGATGTATTAGTTAATGAGTCATTGGCCAGTGCGCCACTTGATTATTTGCATGGTCGTGGTTCTTTGATTTCAGGCTTAGAAAAGGCGCTTGAAGGACGCAGTGTAGGTGAGCGTTTCGATACAGAGATCCAAGCTGATGATGCTTATGGTCAGTATGACGACAATTTAGTTCAACGAGTGCCCAAAGATGTTTTTGTTGTTGTCGATGAATCACAAGTTGATATGCGTTTCTTAGCTGATACGGATATAGATTCAGTACCGGTAGAAATTACTGGTATTGAAGGTGATGACATTATCGTCGATGGTAATCACATTTTAGCAGGTCAGAATTTAAAATTTAATGTTGAAATCATTGCGATCCGGGAAGCAACTGAGGAAGAATTAGCGCACGGACATGTCCATAGTGAGAATGGTCATGAGGGTGGATGCTGCCATGGAGAACATCATAGCGACAAAGGATGTTCTCATGGGCATGGTGGTTGTGGTTGTTATTGAATGGTATAATAATTGTTTATGTTGAAATAGATCAGCGAGAAAATGTGCTCGCTGATTTTCTACCAGATTAATAGTGTGGTGGTGGGGTTTCTTCATTAATTGGCGCTAATGGTGATGATTGTGTGGCTTTCAATCGTTCAGTAACCAGTTGCATATGCTCTTTTAACTTAGTCATTTCAAGTTGTTGTTCGACAACGGCTTGATTGAGTGCGTCAATGGTGATCTCTTGAAAAGATAATTTACTTTCCAGATCTTCTAGTCTTTCTTCATATTTTTTGAGTAAATCCACTTGAACCTCCTGTAGGGAGTGAATACATAGATTGGATATACGATATAATGCCTACTAATAAAGCCTTAGAGAAGTTTTTTCTAATATGATTTACCTTGTAACCTCTTTTTATTGGTAGGTTTAACTATATTTAATCCCCTAACTTATTGTATTATCTAGCAGTTGATTAGCTTGTACACTTTACTATGACTCATTGGAAATAATAAACGTCATTGGAGAACTGAATGAAATCCTTATTTAAAACAACTCTATTAGTGTCAACTTTATTTATGGTGCTAAATACCTCACAAGTATTAGCTGCTGATGCAAATAACAAATTTGATAATGAAGATCAGCGTAGCGCTTATGCATTAGGTGCTTCGTTGGGTCGTTATATGGATCATTCTTTGATGCAACAAAAATCTATCGGTATTAATCTTGATAGACAACAGCTTTTAGCTGGAGTACAGGAAGCATTTAGTAATAAAAGCAAACTTAGTGATCAAGAAATAGAAACAACATTAAAAGCATTTGACGAAAAAGTACGTACCGCAGCTCAGGCAAAAATAGAAGAAGAGAGTAAAAAGAATGGCAAATTGGGTGATGAATATCGCACTAAATATCTTAAAGAAGAAAAAGATGCAGTAAAAACAAAAAGCGGATTGATTTATAAAATTGAGAAACCAGGCCAAGGAGCAAAACCAACCGATAAAGATACTGTTGTGGTAAACTATGAGGGTCGTTTGATTGATGGTTCGGTATTTGATAGTTCTTATAAACGTAATGAACCGTTAACTATCGTACTGGACTCAGTCATCCCAGGGTGGACGGAAGGTCTGCAACAACTGAAAAAAGGCGGCAAAATCCAACTTATTATTCCACCAGAGCTTGGTTACGGTAAATCTGCTGCCGCAGCAATTCCAGCAAACTCAACCTTAATCTTTAATGTCGAGTTATTAGATATCAAACCAGCTAAAAAATAAATGAGTAGCAAAAGAGGCAGAGTTGAACTCTGTCTTTGGCTTTCTTATTATAGAAAAAAATAGTTACGATTTATTTATATGTTTATGGTGAGTAGCAATGAAGGCAATGGAAACGAAGTAATAGAAATTGTGCATTATCAATAAATATCTCGAATAGCTCAGACTAGAGTTGACAGTTACCGGTTATTTTATACAGTATCTGTCAGGCT
>JBGDCZ010000020.1:0-44286 GCA_048493715.1 Arsenophonus endosymbiont of Dermacentor nuttalli
CTGTTTTTTAAACCAAAAAAGTGAAATTTAAGGTTGACTTTAAAGACGCTTACTATGCTCATCAGGAAGCGCTAATACTCTCTTCAATTACAATTATATGCAAAGAACTTTACATTACTCACCCAATTTATGGCTCCCCTATCCATTTCATTTGTAAAGCAGATTTTTAGCGGCTAAAAAATATATTCAGTTAACATTTACCACCATAGGCTATTTGAAATGGCACTCCTTTTTGATCAAATCATAAGCAGCCTGAATTGACTGTGCTTTTTGTTTAGCGATTTCCATCATTTCTGGCGGTAATCCTTTAGCAACCAATTTATCCGGATGATGTTCACCCATTAATTTACGATAAGCACGTTTAATTTTGGTTTGTTCATCATTAGGTTGCACGCCTAATACTTTACAAGCATCCGCCAATGTTGGTCCTTGAGCAGTTTGCCGATAACGATTTGAACCATAAGAATAATTACTACTATGCTCAAACCGGCGGCCACCTTCTATCATATTTAAGAATTGTTCAAACTGATTATGTGAAATGCCTAACTCTTCAGCAATAATAAACAACACTTTTCGCTCATTCGGGTGTAAAACACCATCAGCAAAAGCAGCTTGTATTTGAATTTCCAGAAACATCTGAATAAGATCAAAGCGACCAAAACAAGCGCGGCGTAATTTTCTCAGCGTTTCTCTTAGAGGAAAATTTTGCTCTTTACCTTCTCTAAAAGCATTTTTCGCTGAAATTCTGGCATCACCATGCAACTGCATTCTGTCCATAAGGTTTGTTGCCAGTTTAATATCAACCTCAGTAACTCTGCCTTTTGCTTTAGTTAAATGACCTAAAATTTGAAATGTACTGATGAAAAAAAGTGCCTGACGACTCTGTTTAGCACCTGTTTTTTCTAAATTTTGTTGTTCGGATGTTTTATCATATGCATGACCGATAATGAAACCAATAATAACACCCCAAATATGAGTGCCAGACATGATCCCCAACATAACACCAATAATTTTTCCACAATACCGCATAAACTTCTCAATTCCCCAATGCCCTGAGTACAATTTTGCATTATCATACTACTCATTCTACTCTGTGCCTAATAACCTGAATATATAGAATATATAACTGATGATTTTATACAGACAAGTACTGTTAAGTACGTTAATTGTTGAACTTTTGCCTACACGATCATATCGATGAAGGAACTACATACAGAATGATGAAAAAAAGTCACCCGACACTACTTGCTACCATGATTTGGCTAGCCATTCATAGCCAACAGGCCCATGCTGATCTAACAGAACAATGCATGTTAGGGGTACCGGTATATACTAAACCAATCGTGAAAGGTAATCCCAATGATCTCCCCATCCATATCACCACAAAAGATGTGGTTGGTGAATATCCTCATTTCATCGAGTATAAAGGTAATGTAGATATTCAACAAGGTAACCAGACCCTCACCGCCGATGAAGTTAAATTGACCCAAAAAGCGACTACCAGCCAGAAACCATTGCGTACGGTAGTTGCGACAGGAAATGTACATTATGATGATCCACAAATTATCCTGAAAGGACCAAAAGCTTGGTCAAATCTCAGTAATAAAGATACCGATGTTGAAAAAGGTGACTATTTGCTAGTAGGACGTCAGGGTCGCGGCTATGCAAATAAAATGAAATTACGTGGTGAAAATCGTTATACCATTTTAGAAAAAGGCATGTTCACTACCTGCCTTCCAGGTAAGGATAGTTGGAGCGTTGTCGGTTCAGAAGTTATTTTAGATCGTGAAGAACAAGTTGCCGAAATATGGAATGCTCGTTTTCGCATTGCCAATGTGCCGGTTTTTTATAGCCCTTATTTACAATTACCCATTGGCAATAAGCGCCGTTCCGGTTTTTTACTACCGAATGGTAGTTACTCTAAAGGTTCAGGCTTAGACTTCTCGTTACCCTTTTATTGGAATATTGCGCCTAATTACGATGCAACCATTACACCACAATTTATGACTTTTCGTGGGGTAAAACTAAATAACGAGTTTCGTTATCTAACTATTGCCGGAGCAGGCACTGTTGCCTTAGATTGGCTAAAGCACGATCGCAGCTATATTAAAGATAAAAATAGTGGCAAGTATCCCGTTCGTAATAGTGATGATCGCTGGCTGTTTTATTGGAACTATTCTGGCGTATTCGATCGAGTATGGCGTTTTAATTTCGATTACACAAAAGTCAGTGATGATAAGTATTTCACCGATTTTCCCTCTAAATATGGTAAAATTACTGACGGTTATGCCACCCAGAAATTTAGTGTTGGTTATGCACAACCTAACTGGAATGCAACTTTAGCACATAAACAATTTCAGGTTTTTGTTGATTCACCGAATAATAAAGCTTACAAAACTGAACCGCAATTAGACCTTAACTATTATAAATACGATCTGGGACCATTTGATTTGAAAACCTACGGCCAAGCCGCTCGTATCACCAGTGTTGGCGCTAATAATCCTAATGTGACACGCTTACATGTTGAACCAGAACTAAATCTGCCATTATCAAATGATTGGGCGAGTATTAACAATACGGTAAAGGTGATGGCAACTTACTATGATCAAGATATTCCCGCCAATCTGGCTAACAGTAAGCTAAAAAAACACGTTATGCGCATCTTACCCTCTGTAACTTCTGATGCAAAACTGGTTTTCGAACGTGATCTGCTTATAAATAATAATTATGTACAAACGTTGGAGCCTCGAGTTCAATATCTTTATGTACCATATCGCGATCAAAGCGATATTAATAATTATGATTCATCTTTATTACAGGCTGACTATAACGGTTTATTTCGTAACCGCATCTATAGTGGGCTAGATCGTATCGCCTCAGCTAACCAATTAACGACCGGTATCACTACTCGTATTTATGATGAAGAATTAATCGAACGCTTTAATTTTTCGGTCGGTCAAATATACCATTTTGAGCGTCCCAGAACGGAAGACTCAAAATTATCTATTGAAGATAAAAGTAATACTGGTTCATTATTATGGGCAGGGGATGCCTATTTACGACTAACAGATAACTGGGGACTGCGTGGCGGACTCCAGTATGATAGACGTCTGGGTGACATTACCATGGGTAATGTTATCACAGAATATCGCCTGGATTCAGATCGTTTAGTACAGCTAAATTATCGCTTTGTCGATCGCGATTATATTCAAGCAACCGTTAAAAACGCGCCCGCCTTCCAAAAAGGAATTTTTCAAATAGGAGCTGTAGTTAGTTGGCCTTTAGGTGATCAATGGGGCTTTGTTGGCTCATACTATTATGATATGAAAGAAAAACAATCGGCAAGTCGATTAATCGGTTTACAATATAGTACTTGCTGCTGGTCAATTAATATGGGTTATGAGCGCAAGATTGTTGGTTGGCAACAACAAAAATTCAGTAGCGACTATGATAATCGATGGTCAATCAATGTGGAACTAAGAGGTCTTAATAATAATCATAACTTGGGAAGTCAGGATATGCTTGCTAATGGTATTTTACCTTATCAACGAGTCTTCTAATAAAATTGATATTTTCATCTATTAAATAGAAGAAACCTGAAAGATGATCAAACTACAATATAATCGAACATAATGAGAATTTTATGAATAATTGGAGAAAACTGATTATTGGCTTGTTGTTCACAGTCAGTACTAGCACGCTAGCAGCGCCACAGCAACTTGATAAAGTGACTGCTATCGTTAACGATGGTGTTGTGCTTCAAAGTGACGTTGATAAAATGCTGGATACAGTAAAAATAAATGCCAGAAATGCAGGACAGCAAATTCCCGATGAAAATGCCTTACGTCACCAAATATTAGAACGCTTGATCATAGACAAAATTATTCTACAAATAGCCCAAAAAATGCAGATCCAGATTCCTGACCAAGCAATAGATGCGACTATTGCTAATATTGCAGCACAAAATGGCCTAACTGTCGGTCAATTACAGCAACGATTGTCGATGGATGGCATCAGTTTAGAAAATTACCGTAACGATGTTCGTAGAGAAATGATGATCGCGGAAGTACGTAATAACGAAGTTCGGCGGCGGATCACCATCCTACCACAAGAAGTTGATTCCCTTGCGGCACAACTTAATTCACAAGCTGGCCAAGATGCTAATGTTAACTTAAGCCATATTTTGATCCCATTGCCAGAAAATCCGACTAATGAACAAAGTCAATCAGCAATGGATACGGTTAATAAAATTATGGCGCAATTAAAGCAAGGCGCTGATTTTGGTAAGCTTGCCATTACTTACTCTGCCGATCCTAATGTCTTGAAAGGTGGACAAATGGGTTGGAGTAAAATTGAAGAACTGCCAACCGTTTTTGCTCAACAAATTCATCATGCCAAAAAAGGTGATATCATTGGACCTATACGTTCTAGTGTCGGATTCCATATCCTAAAACTTAATGATATTCAAAGTGGCAATAGGCCAATTTCGGTCACCGAAGTGAAAGCTCGCCATATTCTCATTAAGCTCTCACCGATCATGAATAACGAACAGGCATATGCCAAAATACAACAAATTGCGCAGCAAATTAAAGCTGGTCAAGTTAGCTTTGCCGAAGCAGCCAAAAAATACTCCCAAGATCCTGGTTCTACACGTGGTGGTGAACTTGGTTGGAGTATGCCCAATGTTTATGATCCAGCATTTCGTGATGGCTTAATGCGTTTAAGTAAAGGTGAAATAAGTCAACCGATCCACTCTTCTTTTGGTTGGCATCTTATTCAGCTAGAAGATATTCGTCAAGTAGATAAAACTGATACAGTCCAAAAAGATCATGCATATCGTCTATTATTCAATCGTAAATTTAACGAAGAAGCACAAATTTGGATGCAAGAACAACGCGCATCTGCCTATGTAAAAATTCTTAATGGTAGCGATAGACAATAATCTCTATGGGAAAAACAACTAATACTATTGTTCTCACCCCCGGTGAACCAGCCGGGGTAGGTCCTGATCTTTTAATCCAACTAGCCCAACATGATTGGCCAGTTAGATTAGTTGCTTGTGCTGATCCAGACCTGCTGAAAAAACGGGCTAATCAACTTGGCTTAGAATTAGATTTAACCCTATATTCACCTAACCCAGCGAATAAAACCCAAGCTGCCAAAACCTTGGTAGTTTTACCCATAAAATTACACACACCGGTTAAAGCAGGTCAACTTAATAAACAAAATAGCACCTATGTAATAGAAACTCTTTGCCGTGCTTGTGATGGTTGTATGACCGGTGAATTTTCAGCATTAGTCACCGGCCCTGTTCATAAAGGGATCATCAATGATGCAGGCATCTGTTTTACTGGACATACCGAATTTTTGGCTGACAGAAGCAAAGTTAAAAAAGTCGTTATGATGTTAGCCACAGAAACATTACGTGTTGCTCTTGCTACAACCCATTTACCCCTCAAACAGGTTCCGCAGGCGATTACTTTCGCTAGCCTCCAAGAAGTTATTTATATTTTAAATGCCGAATTAAAATCCAAGTTTGGCATCAAAACTCCGGCTATTTATATTTGTGGATTAAATCCCCATGCCGGCGAGGGGGGTCATATGGGGCATGAAGAAATCGACACCATCATCCCTGTTGTTAAGAAATTGAGAGATGAGGGATTGCAACTATATGGTCCTTTTCCGGCTGATAGCCTATTTCAACCAAAATATCTGGCCCAAGCTGATGTGATCTTAGCGATGTATCACGATCAAGGTCTTCCTGTGCTAAAATATCAAGGTTTTGGTCAGGCGGTAAATATTACTTTAGGCTTGCCATTTATTCGCACATCAGTTGACCATGGTACAGTGATAGAGCTAGCTGGGACTACGCAAGTAAATGCAAACAGTTTTATAACTGCCTTAAAATTAGCTATTAGTATGATACAAAATAACAATGAATAAACAAATCCATCAAGGGCACTTTGCCCGTAAGCGTTTTGGGCAAAATTTTTTAACTGACCAATTTATTATTGACAATATTGTTACTGTTTTTAATCCAAAACCTGATCAAGCCATTGTTGAAATAGGTCCAGGTTTAGGCGCACTAACATTACCTGTTAGTGAACACATAGAGAATATGACAGTAGTCGAGTTAGATCGCGATCTTGCTGCCCGTTTAGCAGCCCATCCTAAGCTTAGCGCTAAGTTAACAATTATAAAAAATGATGCAATGATGATTGATTTTGGGGCGATAGCACAAGAAAAAGGTCAACCGCTTAGAGTATTCGGCAGTCTTCCCTACAATATTTCAACCCCTTTAATGTTCCATCTTTTTACTTATACTAATACTATCGCTGACATGAACTTTATGCTACAAAAAGAAGTTGTTAACCGCTTAGTGGCAGGACCAGATACTAAAGTATACGGTCGCCTTAGCGTTATGGCTCAATATTACTGTCAGATAATCCCCATTTTAGCAGTACCACCTTTGGCTTTTACACCGGCGCCAAAAGTGGATTCAGCTGTCGTGCGTTTAATTCCTCATCAAAGAAACCCTTATCCTATTTGTGATGTCAAATTATTAAGTCGTATTACAACACAAGCATTTAATCAACGACGTAAGACCATTCGTAATAGTTTAAGTTACTTTTTCAGCGTGCAGGATTTTGAACAACTGGGCATTGATCCAAATAGTCGAGCTGAAAATATTT
Organism: Arsenophonus endosymbiont of Dermacentor nuttalli; assembly: GCA_048493715.1. GTDB lineage: Bacteria > Pseudomonadota > Gammaproteobacteria > Enterobacterales > Enterobacteriaceae > Arsenophonus. The sequence continues at coordinate 6,693 of JBGDCZ010000020.1, forward strand.
CGGTTGAAAATTATTGTAAGTTAGCAAGCAAATTGGCTAAAACCACAATCTGATAGTGATAAACTTTGGGGGCACTATGCTAAATGAACCTAACATCTATATACAAGCTCAAAGTGTCTATATTGAAAATCAATCTTCACCTGAAGAAGCCAGATTTGTTTTTGCTTACATAATTTCTATTCGTAATCTTGGTCGTACTCCTGTACAACTTATAAGTCGCTATTGGTTAATTACCAATAGTGATGGTAAACGAACTGAAGTACAAGGTCAGGGTGTGATCGGAGAGCAACCCGTCATTCAACCAGGATCCGAATACCGTCACACGAGTGGTGCTATTATAGAAACACCTATGGGAACCATGGAAGGTCATTATATTATGCTAGATCATGATGGTAAAAATTTTTATGTTGATATTCCAGTCTTTCGTCTTGCTATCCCAACACTTATAAACTAATTATGTCTACTTATCTTATAGGTGATATTCATGGTTGTTATCGCGAACTTAGAGCACTGCTCAAGCAGGTAAAATTTGATCCACAAAAAGATGTTTTATGGCTTACCGGTGATCTCGTTGCTCGTGGTCCAGATTCACTTAAAGTTTTACGTTACATTAAAGCATTAGGCATATCCGTCAGAATGGTGCTTGGTAATCATGATCTCCACCTTATTGGTGTATATGCCAACATTAGCCATAATAAACCCAAAGACAAACTGAAAAAATTACTCGTAGCACCTGATGCTAATGAATTAGTTAATTGGTTACGACACCAACCGTTGTTACAAGTTGATGATAAGAAAAAAATCGTCATGGCACATGCGGGCATCACGCCGCAATGGGACTTAGCAACGGCTCAAATGTGTGCTAAAGAAGTAGAAGCCATTCTGAGTAGTGATAGCTACCCTCTATTTATCGATTCTATGTATGGTGATATACCAAATGACTGGTCACCCAAACTAACCGGATTATCCCGTTTACATTTTAGCACTAATGCTCTGACACGCATGCGCTATTGTCTGCCTGACGGTCAGTTAAATATGACTTGGAAAAATAAACCTGAAAACACCCCGCCACCGTTGAAGCCTTGGTTTGATCTACCGCGAAAAATACCACAAGAGTATGCTATTATTTTTGGTCATTGGGCTTCCCTAGAAGGGAAAGGAACACCTGAAGGTATTTATGGGCTGGATACAGGTTGTTGTTGGAGCGGAAAACTTACTTTACTTCGCTGGGAGGATAAAAAATATTTTAGTCAAGCTGCATTCGCAAAACAATAACCGACATAATTTTTATGCTGTTATATAACATAAAATAGAATATAACCAATACATAAATTAACTTTGTTTTTACTATTATTGAAATAATGATTATAAATACATTTAAATAAAACAATATTTAAAATTATTTGACTTAAATTATTTAACTAATAATACAAATTTGATTTTTATTTATATATTTAACATAACCTAACTCAAATTAATAATAAAAAACCGAAGTATTAGCCTTCGATTTTTTATTACCAGCATAAATCTAAGTTAAATTTAAGAGCGCCGTTCTAATATCTCAAAACAATAATTATGAGAATTTTTTTCATCCGCTTCATGATATTCAGTAAATACCGAGTCCCACTCATCAGGTTCATAAACAGGGAAATAAGTATCACCAATCACTTCTGCATCAACATGCGTTAAATAAAGGCGATTGGCTCGTGGCAAAAATAATTCATAAATCTTTCCACCACCAATAACCATCACTTCTTCTGCTTCGCCTGCTGCGGCTAATGCCTTATCAACTGAGTTAACCCATATAATGCCTTCATCAGTATCTGGATGAGTATGGCTAAGAATAATATTCAAACGTTGAGGTAAAGGTTTGCCTATAGATCCATAAGTTATACTTCCCATTATAACTGGCTTATTTATTGTATTACTCTTAAACCATGCTAAATCACCGGATAACATCCATGACATGGTATTTTCCATACCAATCACCTGATCCGCCGCCATTGCTGCGATTAAACTAATATTCATTAGGTCACCATATTGGCATAATAGAAAATTGGATCCACTAAATGTAAGATCCAATCACTCTTTGATAAATCTACATTTTTATAAAAATAATCAAATCATTTATTACCATTATTGGTAATTTATAAATAATAATAAAAACATAAAATAATACAATTACTTTTTTATACGGCTACTCAAACATTCTATATTAAAGAAATAAATTAGGCAGATGGATTGATCACCATCTGCGCAACCGAGCCTTTATCTGCTTTCTCTAAATTTTGACTAAAATACAAAAAAGGAAAATGATCATAAGATGGTTGTAGCATATTAACTAACAATTCACTATATCCATTTATCCAAACTGTATCTTTCCAACCGTAATCCTCTGGTCCTGGTACAATACCATTATGATTGATAACTTTAAAACGAACGCCTTCGATATGGAATGCTTGAGGTTCAAGCGCTTTTACTGTCCAGCGTTCCCACGCTCCCTGTTGGGTGATTAAATCGATACGATTTACATCCCATATCATACCATTAATGCTAAAAGGTTTGCTAAGAGTCACTTCACGATTACGAATAGTCGACGTGAGCTGGGTAGAGTCATTAACTAGGGTCTGTGGTAAGTTGTCTGTCACCAAAGATAATAATCCTGAAGAAAAAATGGTTAAGACTTTGGTTGAACTGAGTAAATCTGACGGTTCAAAAAGTCCTTTAATACGATCCATAATACTGGCTGCTTTTCCACCAGTTATCGTCAGTATCTCTGTGTTGGACATATCGATTAAAACTTCTCTACGTTCGCCAGGCGCCATGGGTAATTTTTCGATACTAACCGGGGCTGGAAGTAACCCTTGATCACTACCAATTAGATAAAATGGCCGATTATCACTTAGTTCTAATACATAACGTCTCGAATTTGATGCATTAAGTAATCGCAAGCGGATCCAGCCACGAGCAACTTTAATATATGGCTCCTGCACACCATTAACTAATAGAGTATCGCCTAAAAAACCCTCAGTTATCGCTTCATAGTGTGGTGTTCCAAAACTATCTAGCCGTTTATCTTGTAAAATAATAGGAAAATCATCAATGCCGTAATGACTAGGGATATTTAAATTGCTACTGGTTTTATCTGCCACAATCCACATACCAACTAAACCATCATGGATTTGCCTTGCCATCCGACCTGGTGTATTAGCATGATACCAACAAGTCGCTGCCGGTTGACGGATCGGTAGTACTGGCGACCAATCAACATTGGGTGACATTAATCTAGCCGCCCCACCAATTTGAGTACCAGGGACTTGCAAGCCACTGACTGTCATAGAAACTTCTTCAGAAAGCCGATTACTATATACCAATTTCAAATCACTACCTGTTTCTACTCGAATGGTTGGTCCCAAATAATAACCATTACAACCAATAGTTTTAGTGCGATGTCTACCATCAAAAGACCAATAAGATTTTTTCAACGTAAGAAATAGCGGTTGACCAAAATGAGATTCCAATAAAGGCGGGACTGGCAATAATGGGTATCCTTTATTTTTCTCTGCTCTAACAGAAGCAGGAAGCATAGACACACCCATCGCTATACTTGATAGCTTAAGAAAGCGACGCCGACTTAGTGACATATCATCTCCACAAAATCATTAATAAGCTAGCGCCATTTACTGTTCATCAAGGAAATATCCTTATCTTACTATTTGCTAGTAATTGTGTTATCACAATCATCTAGTAATTATACTCGACTATGGCTATAGATTGAATATAACTCCAAATTTTAACATGTTGTTAAATATGTTAATTTAGGAACTAATTTAATGAGAAAAAATAAACTTAAATTTTATTTATTTCATTTTTTGCTCAACTTCTGCGACTTCTTTATTTAATTCTTCAATTTTAGCTTTTAATAAATCATGGCAATACTCAGCCAATTCACGCACGTTCTCCCGATTATACTTTTTGGTGTCAATAGGCGGTAGCATTTCGACAATTACTATCCCATTATTCCAACGATTGAGTTTAATACGACCTTCTGTTTTAGATAAACAGACTGGTACTATCGGCACACCGGCTGTAATTGCCGCATAAAATGCGCCGGTTTTGAATGGCAGTAAACCTCGTCCACGACTACGCGTCCCCTCGGGAAACATCCAAACAGAAATTTTTCTTTCTTTAATCTGCTGAACAACCTGAGAAATAGTATTGTGAGCTTTAGTACGATTAGCGCGATCAATGAGAATATTACCCGCCAACCAATATAGTTGACCGAAAAAAGGGATAAATACTAAGCTCTTTTTGCCAATAGTAACCGTGTTTGGTTGTACCACATTTGACATAGTCACCATATCATAGTTATTTTGGTGATTGCCAATATAGATACTAGGACCATAATCTTTCGCTTCAGGAGGCACCCGATCAATAACGGTAATACCAAAAACATAAGATAATTTACCAAATAGCCGGCCAAACCGCATAACATACCGTGGGTCTCTTGGACTGAATAAACAATAAAAACAACCAAACACGCAAACCACTATTGTAAAGATGATCACAATAATAATACGAACAATAGCTAACATATTTACCTCAAGTAACAAGCAACTTCATACACCTATAAAAAACCATCCATGATTATCCATTACTAGGCGGAGTTACTTCTATACGCTCAATATTCTGTAATCCACGCGGCAATAAAGTACCTTTGCGACCTCGTTCAGCACGATATTTTTGCAAATCTTCTGGATTTAATTTCAGTTTTCGTTTACCAAAATAGAGTGTAATTGAAGATTGAGGCAATAAAAACATTAACCAAACTAGCACATCTTTTCCACTCGCTGATTGGGCAGTGGCAATATTAATAATTTTATTACCTTTACCTTTTGACAGTTGAGGAAGATCACTAACAGGAAATATCAACATTCTTCCCGCTTTAGTAATTGCCAATAACAGCTCTTGTTGTTCATTATTGACTTCTAATGGAGCAAGTACCTTAGCATTATTTGGTAATGTAATTAATGCCTTACCTGCTTTATTTTTTGCCACTAAATCACTAAAAGTACAAATAAAACCATAACCTACATCCGATGCTAACAAATATTTTTGCTGTTCGGGCGCAGTCAATACATGTTCAATTGTTGCACCTGGCGGTAACACTAATTTACCGGTAAGCGGCTCTCCCTGTCCTCGCGCAGAAGGAAGATCAAGGGGATCAAGTGAATAACTACGCCCAGTACTATCAAGAAAAACAACGGATTGATTAGTTTTTCCTCTCGCGGCACTACGAAAACCATCTCCTGCTTTATAATTAAGGTTAGTCGGATCAATATCATGCCCTTTTGCGCTTCGCACCCAACCCATAACAGAAAGCACAATAGTAACGGGTTCGGAAGGCAAAATATCATGCTCATTCATGGCTTTTGCTTCAATACGCTTATTAAGCGGTGAGCGTCGTTCATCACCATAAGTCTGCGCATCCGCTTCAATTTCTTTCTTGATCAAGGTATTTAAACGCTGCTCCGAACCTAAAATAGCTTGCAGCTGATCACGTTCTTTTGCCAATTCATCTTGCTCAGCACGTAACTTAAACTCTTCCAGTTTCTCTAAATGACGCAATTTTAATTCCAGGATAGATTCAGCCTGAGTTTCTGAAATAGCGAAACGTGCTACTAATACCGGTTTAGGTTCATCTTCAGTACGAATAATATGAATAATTTCATCAATATTAAGATAAGCTATTAATAAACCGTCAAGGATGTATAAACGTTTTAGTACTTTTTCTAAACGATGATTTAATCGGTTGCGTACCGTTTCTCGTCTAAATAATAACCATTCATTTAAAATCTCAACCAGTCCTTTAACTGATGGACGATTATCCAAACCAAGCATATTCAGATTGACCCGGTAGCTCCTTTCTAGATCCGTCGTCGCAAATAAATGCGTCATCACCTGCTCTAAATCGATCCGATTACTTCTTGGGACAATAACTAAACGTGTCGGGTTTTCATGATCTGATTCATCTCGTAAATCTTCTACCATTGGTAATTTTTTGGCGCGCATTTGTGAAGCAATCTGCTCCAACACTTTAGCGCCTGAAACTTGATGAGGCAGCGCAGTAATAACAGCATTACCATCATCCATTTCCCATACAGCGCGTAACCGAATAGATCCTCGACCTGTCTGGTAAATTTTTTGAATATCTTCTTTTGAGGAAATAATTTCTGCTTCTGTTGGGTAATCAGGACCCGGAATAAAATCCACCAACATTTTAAGATCTGCCTTCGGATCTTCCAGCAAAGCAACTAACGCACTTGCTATCTCACGAACATTATGCGGCGGAATATCTGTCGCCATACCAACAGCAATACCGGTTGTTCCATTCAATAGAATATTGGGTAATCTTGCCGGTAGCATTTTGGGTTCAGTTAATGTGCCATCAAAATTGGGCGTCCAAGCTACCGTGCCCAATCCTAATTCACTCAGTAAAGTTTCAGCGTATTTTGACAATCGTGATTCAGTGTAACGCATAGCAGCAAAAGATTTAGGATCGTCTGGTGCTCCCCAGTTTCCCTGACCATCAACTAATGGATAACGATAGGAAAACGGTTGTGCCATCAAGACCATTGCTTCGTAACAAGCGCTATCACCATGTGGATGATATTTTCCCAATACATCACCAACTGTACGTGCTGATTTTTTATATTTAGCCGCATTACTCAAACCAAGCTCAGACATGGCATAAACAATTCGTCGCTGAACAGGTTTTAATCCATCACCAATAAATGGCAATGCTCTGTCCATGATGACGTACATGGAATAATTGAGATAGGCATTTTCGGTAAAGGTACAAAGCGGCTGCTGCTCTACACCATCGTGAGATATCTCACTCATTCATTTAATTCCTTAGTCTCTCGTTAACAGTGTCTTTTACACTTCAATTTCTATTGTATCGCCTTTATCTTGTAACCAATTTCGACGATCTTCGGCCCGTTTTTTCGCCAACAACATATCCATCATCGCCAATGTTTCTTGATAATTCTCATCATTAATAATGAGCTGAACTAAACGGCGTGTATTAGGATCAAGAGTGGTTTCACGTAGTTGAGTAGGATTCATTTCACCTAACCCTTTAAAACGCTGAACATTCGGTTTACCTCTCTTATAACTTAACCGATCAAGGACAGCAGCTTTTTCGCCTTCATCGAGGGCATAATAAACCTCTTTACCTAGATCAATACGATATAACGGTGGCATAGCAATATAAACATGCCCTGCTTTTACTAAAACGGGAAAATGACGAACAAAAAGTGCACAGAGTAATGTGGCAATATGTAGTCCATCCGAATCCGCATCGGCAAGAACACAAATCTTACCGTAGCGCAGCTGACTAAGATCATTGCTATCGGGATCAATACCAATAGCCACCGAAATATCATGGACTTCCTGCGACGCTAAAACCTCATCAGAAGAAACTTCCCAAGTATTAAGAATTTTCCCTCTCAACGGCATAATTGCCTGATATTCACGATCACGTGCCTGTTTAGCAGAGCCCCCAGCGGAATCTCCCTCAACTAAAAATAGCTCAGTAAAATTAAGATCCTGCGAAGTACAATCCGCTAACTTACCGGGTAGTGCAGGCCCACTTGTCAGCTTCTTACGTATAACTTTCTTCGCCGCTCGTAGACGTCTTTGCGCGCTTGAGATAGTGAGTTCTGCTAATTGCTCAGCTTCTTGCACATTTTGGTTTAACCACAAACTAAAAGCGTCTTTTACTACCCCAGAAACAAACGCGGCACTTTGGCGAGAGGAAAGACGTTCTTTGGTCTGACCGGCAAATTGCGGATCTTGCATTTTTACTGATAGGACATAAGCACAGCGATCCCAAATATCATCGCCAGTCAGTTTCACACCACGAGGGAGTAAATTACGATATTCACAAAATTCCCTCATTGCATCCAATAAACCTTGGCGCAATCCATTAACATGAGTACCACCCTGCGGGGTCGGGATGAGGTTAACATAACTTTCAGTCAACAATTCCCCATCCTCGGGTAACCAAAGTAATGCCCAATCGACCATTTCTATTTGGCCGGCAAAATTACCAACAAATGCTTTCTCTGGTAACGCGACTAAACCGTTCACTGCCTCCATAAGGTAGTCTGTTAAGCCATCTTTATAACACCATGACTGCTCAGTATTATTTATTTTATTTTTAAAGATGATCGCAACCCCAGGGCAGAGCACTGCTTTCGCTTTTAATACATGCACCAAACGCGAAATAGAAAAACGGGGATTGTCAAAAAAACGACTATCAGGCCAAAAACGCACACTGGTGCCGGTAGTCCGTTTAGCACAGCTACCAATTACTTCAAGTTCCTGAACTTTTTCACCATTTTCAAAAGCAATTCGGTAAATTTGGTTATCACGACTGACAGTTACTTCAATACGTTTTGATAACGCATTCACCACTGAAATACCAACACCGTGTAGCCCGCCAGAAAACTGATAATTTTTATTAGAAAATTTTCCACCTGCATGTAACTGCCCCAAAATCAATTCTACAGCAGGTACTTTTTTTTCAGGGTGGAAATCAACCGGCATACCTCGACCATCATCAATCACTTCCAACGATTGATCTTCATACAGTATGACATCGATACGTTTAGCATAGCCGGCCAATGCCTCATCTACACTATTATCAATTACTTCCTGAGCTAAGTGATTAGGTCGAGAAGTATCAGTATACATTCCAGGACGGCGACGTACCGGTTCTAAACCAGTGAGGACCTCAATTGCCTCTGCATTATAACTAGATTGAGTCATATTATTTTCTGCGGTAACTTGACGATTAATTAGGCATATAAATGCTGAGATACTGATGATAATAACAGTCATTCAGCTTTTTGGGATAATTTTTTACTTATCCGATTTTGCCAAAGCTAAAAAACGCATAATTTGTGGAAAATAGCAGTCAAAACCAACAAAAGTATGGTTACCTCCTGACTCTATTGCTTGCTTACACTCCATAAGATAGGTAACAGCTTGACGATAGTCCAATATTTCATCACCAGTTTGTTGTAATAGCCAAATTAAATCAGGCGCATTCAATGTATTAATTTGTATCGCTTGTAGTTCTTTTAAATGATGGGATTGCAAAATGTAGCATTCCTTGGTGTCTTGGTGTAAGGATTAACTTGTTCACCTAAATATTTATGGAAAAAATCAAAAGGGCGTACAGCAGGATTGACAACAACAGCGGGTAAATTAAAATTCTGCGATAACCAAATAGCAAAATAACCACCCAACGACGAACCACGCAACCCAATCTGCTCTCCTACATGTGCTATAACCAAATTCTGTAATAACTCGATCGCGGCTGTCGGATAGCAGGGAAGCTGGGGTATCAGCATATTAACTGCTGGATGTTGTCGCTGTAACCAAGCATGCAAACTATTTGCCTTCTGCGATAAAGGGGAACTATTGAAACCATGTATATAAATTAATGTTGACATTAATAACCACCTGAATCCAAATCTGGGCGAAACTTATCACTAGCTAATCTGAAAACTTGTGTAGCCAACACATTTTCACCGTCATCATTAATGGAAAGATCAAGATAACGCCAACCCGGAGCCATTGTATCAAGTGTAAAATTAGTACAATGTGGTTTAAATTGTATACATGTTGATGGTGTAGCCAACATACGAACACCTTGCCAATATTCATCTATTTCTTGATGAACATGTCCACACAAAATCGCTTTAACTTGTTGATATCGTTTTAAATAATCAGCTAAAATATGGGAGTTACGCAAGCCATGTTGATCAAGCCAGGGACAACCCGATGGCAAAGGATGATGATGTAACATCAGTAAATTAATTCGTTCTGGATAAGTTTCAAAACAAGTTTTCATCCATGACAACTGTTGCTTAGATAATTTTCCATGCGGAACACCTTGAATTTGGCTATCTAACATTAGAATTTGCCAATTATCATTAATTAGCACCTGCTTAGAGGGTAAAATTCCTACTTTGGCTAACGTAGCAACCATTGTAGGTTGGTAATCGTGATTGCCTGGTAACCAAACACAAGGAGCAGATATGTGTTTGATGCCTTCAGCAAAATGCTGATAAGCCAATACGGATTGATCTTGAGCCAAATCACCGGTAGCCACAACTATATCAACACTTTTATTGCGCGCTAGTATTGCATCAATCACGGCATGATAACTACGAAAAGTATTGACACCAAGTAGAGTATCATCAACTTTAGCAAAAAGGTGAGTATCTGTAATTTGCAAGATCCTCACCATATTTTTTTGCTTTGTTGTTAATTTAAACAGACTATCCAAGCAATTTCCTTAGTGTTTACCTTCTTTATACGTTATTTTAACATTAATACATTATCAATATCTGTCGGCTGATATACACTTCTTTTTATGCTATAGCTAAACAATTATTCTAAGTTATTCAACCAATTATTTTTTATGGTAAGATAATTTAATTGTAACCATTGTATTGCGATTACGGTAGCCGCATTATCAATTACCCCGAATTGTACCCATTAATTAAGCTTGTTCACGGCTAACAACATGGACACGAATATCTTCATTTTCACTGGTTAATCCATACACACTGACTTGCTTTAATTACTGCTGTATCAATTTCGCCGATATAAACATAAATACGCTCAGTGCTACCACCTGGGCTGGTAAGATAACTTAGTGCATAAGTGACAGCGCTGTATGGTAATACCCGTTTCTTCTTTCGCTTCACAGCGTACCAGCGCTGTTCTAATGGTTCATTTTTTCTACCATGCCTGCAATGGCTTCTAACAGCCACGGTGTATTGCTAGTTTCAATCACCGGGATCCGTATCTGTTCAACTAACACTACCTTATCAAGTCTGGGATCGTAGGGTAAAATAACGCCTGCATTACCCCCGCTCAAAGACTTCTCGTCGAATTTAGTTGCTCCAACCACCATTAAACAACTTATGCAGGAAACGGTATTCAAAAAAACGAAAAAAACCATTATAAAGATCGAACTTAGTGACAATTTCTACATCATTTTGGCTAAACTTGAATGGTAAATTTTTTTATCACTCATAGGAACTCTCTGAATTTATATGTACTCTCTTACAAAAAATGAGACTTATATAACGTTTTTTAAGGAAATTAGCTTATAAATAATGTAACATCGACCCAATTTAACATGATAGATGGCACAAACAGCTACCATGGAATAATGACATATTCTGCTAAAATTAGCGCTGTTCATGCTTTTCTGAGATAACTAAAGCAAAAAATTGCATAATCAAGGAAATCAGAATGAAAAAATTTATCTCTCTTTTTATCACCATTAGCCTACTTGGACTTAGTGCCTCTGGGCAAGCTGAAAATTTATTGCAAGTCTATCAGAAAGCAAAAGAAAGTAATCCAGATTTACACAAATCGCTAGCAGAACGTAACCAAGCCTTTGAAAAAATTAATGAATCTCTTAGCCCTTTACTTCCACAATTAGGTTTAGGTGCAAATTTTACTTATAATAGTGGTTATCGTGATAACCGTGACACAGAAAACAATCAACTTGGCGCCAATCTTAAACTCTCCCAAACCATATTTGATATGTCAAAATGGCAACAGTTAAATATGCAGCAAAAAACTGCAGGTATCGCTGATGTTACTTATCAAACTAATCAACAAAAATTAATCCTCGATACTGCTACAGCTTATTTTGACGTGTTACGCGCTATTGACTTATTAGACTATATTGAAGCGCAGAAAAAAGCTGTTTATCGCCAGCTAGATCAAACAACACAACGTTTTAATGTAGGATTAGTCGCTATTACCGATGTACAAAACGCGCGCGCCAATTATGACAGTGTCTTGGCACAGGAAGTATCAAGCCGTAATCAATTAGAAAATGCTCTGGAAAAATTACGTCAGGTTAGTGGTATCTATTACCGCCAATTAGCTACATTAAATATTGCTCATTTCAATACCCAAACACCACTCCCAGTAGAAAAGCTATTAAAAGACGCAGAAATGCGCAACTTGAGTTTACTCAGCGCACGTTTGTCACAAGATCTGGCGCGAGAAAATATTCGCTTTGAACAGTCGGGACATTTACCCACTCTTGGATTAGAGGCGTCAACAGGAGTTACTAACAGCCATTATCATGGTAGTAACAAATATTCAATGAACAGAAACGATAACACCTATTCGGGCCAAAATAGCATCAGACTAACATTAAGTGTGCCCTTATATACTGGTGGCAGAACTAACTCTCGTATTGAACAAGCACAATATGGTTATATCAGTGCCAGTGAACAGTTTGAGAGTACTTATCGCAATGTTATTCAAATAGTGAGTTCTTCCTATAATAATGTTATCTCTTCGATTAGTAGTATCAAAGCATACCAACAATTGGTTGTTTCCGCACAAAGTTCGCTAGATGCCATGGAAGCAGGCTATCAAGTCGGTACTCGTACTATCGTTGATGTACTGAATGCAATGACAACTCTCTTTCAGGCAAAGCAGAATCTGGCTAACGCACGTTATGATTATCTAATTAACGATTTGAAAATTCAGTATGTGCGTGGAACTTTAAATGAAAGCGATTTGATCTGTTTAAATAATAGATTAGGAAAAACATTATCAACCTCACCGGACTCGATTATTAATCCAATGAGCGTTCCACAAATACAATAAATAACCTGTTATTAATTAGAAAAGTGGTATTTTTAGCACATAAAACAAATAATCATGCCGTTAGCCATATTTTTGGCACCTTTATGCTTTAAATTTCACCGTAATTACCCTATTCTATCTGCGTTTTACGATTTTTATTTCGATCTTTCCTTTAGAATAGGTAAATGATGATGAAAATAAAGCGCACAAAGAATATTAATCAAAATGTTTTTCGCAAAAGCTGGCGTGTCTACCGCTTAGCACCTATTGCCTTAGCTATAAGTAGCGTATTTATGTTGTCCGCTTGTGAACAAAGCGACGAAACGGTTTCTTTATATACTAACGCGGAAGATTGTGCCCAAAAAAATCCGGCTCAAAGTGAACAATGTTCTCTCGCTTATAAAAATGCATTACAAGAAGCGGCGAAAACTGCGCCTAAATATGCAACACGTGAAGATTGTGTTGCTGAATTTGGTGAACAAAAATGTACACAAGCACCAATAGCAGCAACTCAAACTCAAGCAGGTTTAGCGACAGAAAATCAAGCAAGTGAGCAAAGTGGTAGTTTCTGGATGCCATTAATGGCCGGTTATATGATGGGACATCTAATGGGTGGTGGTAGCGTTGCACCTGCAGTGGCACCAACATCACAACCTCTCTTTAGTTCAAATAATGCCGCTAGTCCCGCCAATGGAAAATTTGTCGACGCTAGCGGCAAAAACTATGGTCCTGCTGTAGCGGGAGGTAGAACAATAACCGTACCGCCATCAGCTCTTGCTCCTAAACCTGTAATGACGACCACGATCACGCGTGGCGGTTTCGGCAAATCAGTGGCTAAACAACAGGCTCGCATACAGCGTCAACGTGCTACTAGCCCTTCGCAGCGTTCGATGGGAGGTTAATTACCTATGATAAGGATGCCTAGCACTGAACGCCCTGACTGGAAAGAAAGGGCAGCTGAATTCGGATTTCATTTTCACACCTTATATGGTGAACCTTACTGGTGTGAAAATGCCTATTACCAATTTACTATGCAGCAAATTGAAGAGCTTGAAACAACCACAGCTGAGTTACACCAAATGTGCCTTCAAGTCGTGGAAAAAGTCGTTAATAATGAGGAATTATTAATAAAATTTCAGATCCCTAAGCATTGTTGGGAGTTTGTTAATCAGTCGTGGAAAACCAATCAACCTTCACTCTATTCCCGCCTGGATTTAGCTTATGACGGTAAAACACCAGCCAAATTATTAGAAAATAATGCAGATACACCAACATCCTTATATGAAACAGCATTTTTTCAGTGGATCTGGTTAGAAGATCAGATAAATGCTGGCAATTTACCCAAAAACGCCGATCAATTTAATAGTCTACAAGAACAACTTATTGAACGTTTTACTGAATTACGTGAATCATTTGGCTTTAACTGGTTACATTTCAGCTGCTGCCAAGACAGTGACGAAGATCGTGGCACCATTCAATACCTACAGGACTGCGCTCACGAAGCCAATATTCCTACTGAATTTCTCTATATTGATCAAATTGGTTTAGGTGAGAAAGGGCAATTCACCGATCCGAATAATCAAGTTATTAGTAATCTGTTTAAATTATATCCTTGGGAGTTTATGTTTAGAGAGATTTTTTCTACTAAATTAGCTGATGCCAGAGTAAAGTGGTTAGAGCCTGCTTGGAAAAGCATTATTTCTAACAAAACGTTACTAACTATGCTATGGGAAATGTTTCCTAATCATCCCAATCTGTTACCGGCCTATTTTGCAGAGGCTAAACAACCAAAACTTGATCGCTATGTAATTAAACCTATTTTCTCACGAGAAGGGGCAAATATACGTATTATCGATAATGGCCGTGAAATTGCTGTTGTCGACGGACCATACGGCGAAGAAGGTATGATTATCCAACAATTTTATCCTCTACCACAATTTGAAGACAACTATACACTAATCGGAAGTTGGCTGGTAAATGATCAGCCGGCAGGGATTGGTATTCGAGAAGACAAACAACTCATTACCCAAGATCTATCCCGGTTTTACCCACATATTATTCTCAATTAACCCGGTAACATCAGCGCAAGATAATGATAAGTTAATTATTATCTTGTCGTTTTAGTATGATGACTAATCGGGTTGAAAAATAACAAATAAAATTGCACTATCGACTAATTAATTACAAATTATTTTTTTGCTGATTAGCTTCAGATGGACAATAGAAATCCTGTCTTGAACGGCAAAACAAATTTACTTATTATCTTTTCCTTAACCAATTGCCATATATTCTCTCTGACGATACCTTTCTAATATGGCGGTATTTATGGCGGTATTTGCTAGCCACTTTCTAGTATGGCAATTGGAGTTTTAACCTAAAACTTAGGTAAGAAAAAATTCAAACCTTAAAATGGCTTATTCAGCGTGCGAGCTAGCCTTTTTGCTTTATTGCTGACGATAGGTTACCAGATCTTCAATAGTTATTACTGGCATATCGTGTTGCTTAGCAAATATAAGGACTTCTGGCATACGCGCCATAGTACCATCGTCATTTGTCAACTCACATAAAACACCCGCCGGCTTAAAACCTGCTAAGGTCACCAAATCAATGGTAGCTTCGGTATGACCACGACGTTTCAATACACCACCCTCTTGCGCTCTTAACGGAAAAACATGTCCTGGTCGATTAAGGTCAGTTGGCTTGGCATTATCAGCAATGGCTTTGCGGATAGTCATTATACGATCACTAGCGGAAACACCCGTTGTAACGCCTTCTGAAGCTTCGATAGTAACAGTAAATGCGGTTTGAAACTGACTGGAATTTTCTTCCACCATCATCGGTAATTCTAGCTGCTTACGCCGTTCTTCCGTTATACAAAGACAAACAACACCACTACCATGGCGGATAGTTAATGCCATTTGTTCAACTGTCATGGTTTCAGCGGCAAAAACAATATCACCCTCGTTTTCACGGCCTTCGTCGTCGAGCACCATAACACCTTTACCTTGACGCAATGCCTCAAGAGCACGCTCTATACGTTCAATAGGATTGCCATATGCGGAAAATGACATCTGATTCATGGTAAAACCTCATCAATAAATACCAAATTACCAGAATCAGGGCAAGCTTGGGAGTATAAAATCAAACCAGTATATTAAAAACCTGTACTTAATCGACAGGTCTCAAAACTACAGATATCGTTATTCTCTCCCATCCGGACTATAACCGTCGGTTCCAGAATCTCACTGGATCTGCTGACTTCCATCGTAAATTACAATAATGGACCGCTCGCAGGCTTTGTTATTCTACTAGCAGAATAAATATCACCGCCGGTGGGGAATTTCACCCCGCCCTGAGATAAACGGCCAAACTATATCGTGAATATAATTCTGTAGCAATCGACAACAACAAAATATCTTAGTTAGATAACATTATTATTTATATTAGTTAGTCAACTTTGTAAGAAATGGTTATTTTAGTTAAATTATACCCCATTCTTATCATCGGATTTATTAAAAAAATTTTGTCAAAGTAAGCTGATTATTTTAAGATCTGCTATTAATAACCGATACATTATGATTTGTAACCTAAAAGGATATTGTAATGCTTGCCGCGAAAAAAATTGAACAAATTGTTCGCCAGATCAAAGATAGCTTACCGCAAGGAATACATGACTTAGGTGAAGATCTTGATAAAAAGCTACGTGCAACGCTACAGTCCCAATTGGGCAAACTTGATTTGGTTTCACGTGAAGAGTTTGATATTCAAACGCAAATTTTACTACGTACTCGTGAAAAAATTATGCAAATGGAAAAACGGATCGAACAATTAGAAAATAAACGGCTAGCAAGTAAAAACAAAGGCAGATAACAAAATACCACGATATTACTTTCGTTGCATTGCTATTTTCTGTTGACAAAATATTAATTATTTTTCATAATGGCATTAATAATATTGCTGGTAGACAGTCCTGGTTCAAAATTAAGCACCTTAACTTCACCTCCTGCCGCCAAAACCTCTTGGCTACCCGCTATCTCATCCGGTTTATAATCGCCCCCTTTAACTAATACATCAGGTAAAATTTCACTGATCAAGCGCTGCGGCGTATCCTCTTCAAACGAGACGACCCAATCTACCGAACCTAGCGCACCTAACACTGTCATACGTTGAGCTAATGGATTAATAGGACGATCATCACCTTTCAACCGCTTTGTTGAAGCATCACTATTGATGGCAACAATCAACCGATCACCTAGCTTGTGTGCATTAGCTAAATAAATAACATGCCCGGCATGTAGGATATCAAAGCAGCCATTGGTCATCACTATCTTCTCACCACGGCTACGAGCAGCAGCGACCTCTTGTTTTAATTGATCTTCATTCATTACCCCAAAGCCATCATCAGCCTGTCCATGAATGGCATTCTCTAACTCAATAGGTGACACCGTTGAAGTACCCAATTTACCAACCACTACGCCAGCGGCAGCATTAGCTAATACACAAGCTTGATGAAAATCGAGTCGAGCGGCTAGCGCAGTGGCTAAAACACCAATAACCGTATCGCCGGCTCCGGTGACATCATAAACTTCCTGCGCTTGAGTTGGTAAATGTAAGGGAGGTTTTTCACGTTGCAACAGTGTCATCCCGCGTTCTGAACGAGTAATCAATAATGCCTTAAGATCAAGTGAATAAATTAAATCCATTCCTTTTTGCTCAATTTCACCATTGTTAGCACATTTACCGACAATCGCTTCAAATTCAGACATATTCGGTGTCAATAAAGTCGCACCACGATAACGTTGAAAATCATTTCCCTTAGGATCAATAAGTACTGGCACCTGAGCGGCATTTGCCAAGGCAATGATCTGCGAAATTTGCGCTAAAACTCCTTTACCATAGTCAGAAAGCACTAGAGCACCAACATGTGGCAAAGTTTGCTGAATGCGCTCTAATAGCGGATTTATATCGACACTATCAAATCCTTCTTCAAAGTCAATCCGAATAAGTTGTTGATTATAAGATAAAATTCTCAGTTTAGTAATAGTAGGATGAGTTGATAAGGTGACAAAATCACAATATACATTAGCCTGTTTGAGTTTGTCGGTTAATACCTCTGCAGCATCATCAATGCCAGTAAGCCCAACCAGACGTACCTTGGCTCCTAAAGCAGCAATATTCATGGCAACGTTAGCACCACCACCAGGCCGTTCTTCTTTCATTTCCACTTTAACAACCGGAACGGGCGCTTCAGGTGAAATTCGGTTAGTTAATCCATACCAATAACGATCTAGCATAACATCGCCGATCACCAAAATACTAGCCTGTTTAAAATCAGGGAGAGTGATTTTCATCCATACTCCAATTACAAATAAATTAGCGCAATAAAGATTGCTGCCAATAGTAACATAGCCCAGCCCAATCAATCATACTAAAAGTACCGTGAACCAATTCTATTGTAACTTAACCACCATAAAACCATTTTTGCCAACTGAGCAAAACCTTTTCACGTTGCTGTACAAACTGACAGACTAACACTTTACTAGTAACGCTTGTAGTGATAAATGATGCAATGTGTCTCGCATTTCAGTATAAATCTGAATTAATTGCTGAGCTTCCTCTGCTGACATTAAAGCATATTCAGCTAACAAGGAATACGCACATTATCTGAACAAAGTGATAATGCTATATTGTCTGCGCAATAACGTAATACCAAATATTGCGCAATAAATTCAATATCATTAATCCCACCAGGATCGGTTTTTAAATCGAAATATGCCTGACACCGATTAACTTGATGCTGATACATTTTTTTCGCATATCAACCACCTGCTGACGCAAAGTATTTTCTTTTCTCGATATGGCCAGAACTTCTCGGCGAATTCGGTTAACCTATTGTTCTAACAGCGGTTCGGCAAAAACCGTTCGCTCCCGGATTAAAGCTTGATACTCCCAAGTTCAGGCTTGCACTTTCTGATAATCCTCAAATGAGTAAAATGTACTCACCAACCTGCCAGATTCAGCTGATGGGCGCAAACGCGCATCCACCTGATAAAGCCCACCTGAACAAGTTCGAGTACTGAAAAGATGAAGAATTTGCTGAGCCAATCGTAAATAAAACTGTCGTCCATCAATGGAATGTTGCCCATCAGTAACAATTCCCAATGGACAATCAAACAAAAAAACCAAATCTAAATCGGAACTATCACCTAATTCAAAGCCACAAAGGTTGCTATAGCCAATAACAGAAAAGACTCTTGCATCAACAGGTTGTTGAGATAAATGAGCAGGCTTACCATAACGTTTAGTTAATTTATTCCACGCCAGTTTTACTAATGCATCAATAATGGCTTCTGCCAAATAAGTCAAGTGATCACTCACTTTCATAACAGGAAGAACACCACTAATATCTTCTGCCGCGATACGTAAAAACTGTGCTTGTTTGAATTGCCATAATGCTTCAAGCTGCTGCTCATCATCTTCCGCAATACGCAATAAATATTGTCTCAACTCATCACGATAAGCAGTTATAGGTAATGGCTGATAAAGTGATAACGGATCGATTAATTCATCTAATAGTAATGGGTGACGAGCTCATTGCTCAGCAATCATCGGTGATGCCTCACAAAGACGGATAACATGTGTTAATACCTGTTCAAATTCTAATATTAACTCTAAATAAGTTGTCCTACTGACAATACTAAGCAGCAAAGGAATAATTAGTAGTAAAATGCTATCAATATCATCCTATATAATAGATTTTAGCTATCAATTTTGGCATTAATTGATCAAGCACATCACGACCACATGGCCAATTGTTAGTCTCGCTAAATCTTGCCTAAATAGCCATAACTATCTAATAAAATTTGCTTTTTTTCACTATCAAACTCAGATAATAGTACTGCTAACTCCCTTTCAACTCATGATCTGTTGCTATACATGAACAAAAAATGCTAACGAGCTATCTTCATTTTTCTCATCATCCTGGCCAATAATTTGCACAAATATGCAATGGAAACGTTGCATTCCGACTGCCAGTTGTTGATAAAATGCCTGCCAATCCTCAGACCCCATCGCCCAAGCTAGTCGCGCCCGATGTAAAGCCTGCGCAGGTAAAGTCTGGCTTTGTTGATCATTTGGCTTGCAATATATTTTCTGCTCGCCGCAAAAATAGATAATTATCCTTTAATGCGTTACTTGTTCCGTTGGCAGCAATGAAAGTTCATCAATAGCAATCAATGTGGGTAACAAAGTCTATGCCCGCAATCGTGGTTCACGGCCACCACGAATCAGCTGAAAAACTTAGCCAATAAACTCTATTTCCCGTATACCACCTGTGCCCAGTTTAATATTATGCTGCCACCCATGGTGGTGTACTTCACGCTCTATCATATTTTTCGTATTACGCAACAATTGAATGACACTAAAATCGATATATAACGGCGAAAAACAAAAGGGCGTAACATATTTTGTAACAGATTACTGTAAACTGGATTATCATTACCTATTATACGCATTTTATATCATCGCATAACGCTCCCAGTCGTGTCCCTGTTCCTGATAATAATCTTCTAAAGCAGCAAAACTAAAGACCAATGGCCCGCCCGCTACTACCAAACGGACGTAGACGCATATCAACTCGATAGACAAAACCATCCATCGTTTTCTGCGTTAGTAGGTTAATCAACTTTTGACCTAATCGCGTAAAAAACTGACTATTTTCCATCTCGCGGTGTACCCGTTGGGTAACCCCATTTTTAGGAAAGGCAAAAATAAGATCGACATCGGATGAAAAATTTAACTCTCTGCCACCTAACTTGCCCATAGCAAGGATCAATAGTGGTTGTGGCTGCCCTTGATTATTACAAGGTGTTCCCCAATCCTGACAACACGCTGTATATAACCAATTCTTTGCTAAGTTAAGTTAGTGCTTCTGCCAGCATACTTAGATACTGCAATATTTGTGGCGTACTGTCGTTATATAATAGTTGTAGCCACGCTATTCTAATCAGCATTAGATGGTGAAATTGCCTTAACAGCCGTTTTAATTCGTTCTCATTAGTAACATTGGTCAGATATTTGGTTAACCATTGATGATAATGTTGCCATTCACCTATTTGTGGTGGCTGCTCACGTATGGCTGTCCACCAGGCAGGATGGTTTTTAATCTGTTGGTAAGCAAAATCACTTAAGGCGAAAAATATTCTTTCTTGTGACGACAAAGGTAATATTTCAGGTAGGTAACGCTGAAAATCATCCACTACCCATTCATCCTGCTTGACCAATATTGGTGGCAGCAATCTCATAAAATGCCTTTCATTAGGATATTGTCAAAGCCATAACCCACTGGGTAAAAGCCAGTTTGCAATGCAACCAATTAGCACTATTTAAAAGAGTTCTTCCGGTTGAATATCCGCAGTAGTTAATAATGCCGTTTGTTCTTTTAATGGCAGTGTTTGAATAATGAGGTACCGAATGAGAGTAATGGATTAAAAATTGCTGTATTAAGACCAGCAAATGCCCCACATGTTGTTTTGCTTGTGGTTGCTTTTCTAACCAACACTCTTCATAGTGCTGCCAATGCTCTAATAACTGATTTAATCCCTCGGCAATCGGTAGGCTATACCAGTTAAAATTCGGTAAAAAGTGGTTAATATCTATATTTTCTCTATTTTCAACAAGAGCATAACCTCGTTCAGCCTTGCTTTTATTTGCCAAACGTAACCCTTCAATGTTAACAAACTCTTTTGCTAACGTAAAAGCTCTAATAAGGTGCCCTTTTTTCAGTTCTAGTTCAATTTCCATGATAGGTTTTTTTCTGGCACCGGCATAGATACTACCTTGATCTAATAAAATTTCAATTTCACTCCCCTAATAAGCAACAATCCATTTTTCACGAGAAAAATCAGTATAAAACAAAGTTGTTAACTGTGACTGTAAATACTCAACATCGGTATTTTTTGGCCATACTCCACTTGGAAATGCCAAAAGATTCAGTTCAGGTTTATTAATTTGTACATTGTACTCAGGTCGCTGATGTAAACCACCAATAACCTTGCCGGTAGTTTTCATCGTCATTTCGTAACGACCATCGCAACTACGAATCCTTAATCCCATATCCCAACGACGTAATCGATGATCTACTGTTTCAAAATAAATATTTGATAACTTATGCAATGAGAAATGAATAATAGGAAAAGGATATGATTTTTTCACGGATCCGCTTAATAGTTTCCGGTCGTACAGACAATTTTAATTCAATTTCTAAGTGACTCATATTTAGTCCACTGGCTTGATATCTTCTCCCTGAAAGGATAAACGTTGCTATTTTATTGATACTGTGCAAACTCATACTTAAAGCACATTATCATTTTAGATTAACTATCTTGTTGATTAAAAATGGACAGTTGCATGACTCTAATAAAAAGAGCTATAAGTTT
Organism: Arsenophonus endosymbiont of Dermacentor nuttalli; assembly: GCA_048493715.1. Taxonomy (GTDB): domain Bacteria; phylum Pseudomonadota; class Gammaproteobacteria; order Enterobacterales; family Enterobacteriaceae; genus Arsenophonus. The sequence goes on from JBGDCZ010000020.1 coordinate 28,832, forward strand.
AACATAAATAATTTAGAAAACGGCAGCCCAACACTGATTCATTTTCATTACCAAGCAGACTACATTTTGTAAAAACAGATAATTCTAATATTGATTTAAGCTATAACAATAACCGTATACAAGAAAAATCACCAGCTATAGAATTTTATTCTATGATTTTTGCCTGAAAATAATAAAAAATGAAATATTATTAATAATGGCAAATCAAGTATAAAGATTATTCTTTTACTTTTTTAGATTTGCATCGATACATTTAACGCATTAGTATCAGCTAATAGCACTTTTTTCACAGTTTGAAGATAGTTGAATACAATGAGAAAATTTCCTTTATTTATCTTGGCATTGATAGGATTTAACCTGTCAATGACGACGCAAGCGGAAGAAACGTTTTATGTTTCTGATGAACTCGTCACTTTCATCCATCGAGGCCCTGGAATTGACTACCGTATTATTGGCAGTCTCAAGAGCGGTGATCAAGTTCAATTATTAAGCACGGATCCTGAAACCGGCTACTCCCAAGTTCGTGATTATAAAGGACGAGTCGCCTGGTTACCTAAAAATCAACTCAGTAAAACACCGAGTATTAAAGCTCGTATTCCCTTATTGGAAAAGGAAAATCAAGAGTTACGTGAAAAATTAACTAACATTGATAATAACTGGAATAATCAAACAACAGAGATGCAAAGCAAGGTTGCTGCCAGTGATCAAATTATCGCAAACCTAACAGCTGAAAACGAAAAACTAAAAAATGAATTAATTCGCTCAGGAAAAAAATTAGAGATTGCTCAAATTAATCTTGATAATAATCGTCGTGAGCTCATTTTACAGTGGTTTATGTATGGTGGTGGCGTTGCCGGAGCAGGTTTAATTTTTGGTTTACTATTACCACATATTATCCCGCGCCGTAAAAAACGTAATTATCGCTGGATGAATTAAAGAAAATACCATGCAGATTTATCTTGTTGGTGGCGCGGTAAGAGACCAGTTGTTAGGATTACCAATCTCTGATCGTGACTGGGTTGTGGTCGGTGCTACCCCTAATGATTTGATTAAATTAGGTTTTCAACAAGTAGGTAAAGATTTTCCCGTTTTTCTCCATCCCAAAACACATGAAGAATATGCCCTTGCCCGTACCGAACACAAAACGGGTATAGGTTATACCGGTTTTTCTTGTTATGCCGCACCAGATGTCACCATAGAAGATGATCTATTACGCAGGGATCTGACTATTAACGCCATTGCCCAAACTGCAGATGGTCAACTTATTGACCCCTACCATGGTGAACAAGATATAAAAAACCGCTTATTAAGACACGTCTCTGAAGCTTTTACCGAAGATCCTTTACGAATACTTAGAGTGGCACGTTTTGCTGCTCGACTAGCTAAGCAAAAATTTACCATTGCCAATGAAACACAATTATTAATGAAAAAAATGTCTGATAATTATGAGCTTAATACACTTAGTGCAGAAAGAGTATGGGCGGAAACGGAAAAAGCACTACAATCGGCTTCGCCCGATTGCTATTTTCACGTCTTGCATGATTGTGGCGCGCTAGCTATTCTTTTTCCCGAAATTAATCAACTATTTGGCATACCAGCATCGGCAGAATTACATGCCAAAGTTGATATTGGAATACACACGCTATTAAGCTTAAAAATGGCGGCATCATTAACTGAAGATGTTGCTACCCGTTTTGCTGTTCTTTGCCATGATATTGGTAAAACCCTAACCCCACCTGAACAATGGCCCGATCACGACGAGCATGCTAGCAAGGCTATTCCCTTGATTGAGGCTATGTGTAATCGACTACGTATTCCTAACAAAATGAAAGAGTTAGCTAAATTAGTTGCCCGCTTTCATCAACAAATCCACCACATTAATCAATTAGCGCCTGAAACTGTAATTAACCTGTTTAATCAATTAGATAGCTGGCGAAAACCGAAGCGTATCGATCAATTCGCCATCGCCTGTGAAGCAGATGCCCACGGCTGGCTGAGACGAGAACATATCACCTATCCACAAAGCAAATTTCTTATTGAAGCATTTAAGACAGTACAACAAGTGTCAACCAAAAATCTTATTGAACAAGGTATTAAAGGTAGCGTCATCAGGGATGAACTTACTCGTCAACGCATCCAGACATTAACTGACTGGCGGCAGCAACAAACCATTTTACCGATTTAAGCTAGCCTAATTAGATTTTGTCCGCTCAATCATCACACCAACTTGTTTAGCCTGTGCCACTGCATTTGGTTTCCAAACTTTAACACGTACCCAAGGACTACCGAATTGATTTAAGATAATATCAGCAACTTCTTGCGCTACACGTTCAATAAGGGCAAATTTTTGCGTTTCTATATGCTTAATCACCACTTGACTAACCTGAGCATAGTCTAAACAATATGCCACTTGATCACTTTTTGCCGCCTGCTGGTTATCCCATCCCATTTCGATATCGAGTAACAGTTTCTGTTGGATAGTTTTTTCCCAATCATAAGCGCCTATTGTTGTGAATACTGATAACTGTTCAATAAATATAATGTCCATTTACCCTTCTCTCATTTTTTAATCCCTAACAATAATCGCTATCCAGCTACTTCTCTATTATCATTTGCAAAAATAGCCTAATGATCACATAGTTGATTAAAATTTAAGGAAATAAGTAGGAGAATAAAAACTATTGTGCTGACAGACTGGGCTAAAATAACCAAAAAGTTGAGAAAATAATACACCATAACTTAAAAATAAATTTAGGATAGATATTTGTTAGTTTTACTAACAACTATACTGTATATTTTATTAATGATCTGATATCCCACTGATCTTGAAAACACGGTATTTAAATAATGCTTCGATAAAATAAAAGTATTATTAATAGCTAAAGTTAAAAAGGTCTTGATTATTTGGAGTAATTATGAGTGCAATGGCACTTGGCATGATTATCTTTGCCTACCTCTGTGGTTCAATCTCCAGCGCAGTCTTGATCTGTTGCCTTGCTGGGCTACCTGATCCTCGATACCATGGTTCCGAGAATCCTGGAGCAACAAATGTGATACGAATCGGTGGTAAAGCTGCTGCTTTTGCAGTACTCATCTGTGATATCCTTAAAGGGATGCTCCCGGTATGGCCAGCCTATTATTTAAATATTCCTCCCTTTTACCTCGGAATTATCGCAATTGCAGCCTGTTTAGGCCATATTTATCCCATTTTCTTTCATTTTAAAGGGGGAAAGGGCGTTGCAACTGCCTTTGGCTCTATTGTAGCCATTGGCTGGGAGTTGACTGGCGTTGTCGCCGGTACCTGGCTACTCACTGTACTACTCAGCGGATATTCATCATTAGGTGCCATTGTGACTGCCCTATTAGCGCCCTTCTATGTTTGGTGGTTTAAACCTGAATTAACCTTCCCGGTTGCGATGCTTTCATGTTTAATCCTATTTCGTCATCATGATAACATTCAGCGTCTATGGCGGGGCCAGGAGAGCCGCATATGGCAGAAAATGAAGAAAAAAAGTGAAAAAATAGACAAAGAAATTCTTCAGGTCGCTAAGAAGCAAGAAAAAAATGATTAATCACTGTATTAATTTTTATACTTTAAGTCGATTCATGCACAGATGTTGACGCTAACGGTGACAAATCTGCTAGTGGCCAACGCGCCTTAACAGTTATATCCATACTATCAGTTATGCCACTTTGCAAACGAAGCATACCAGCCAGCGCTATCATTGCACCATTATCGGTACAAAACTCTGGCCGGGCATAGAAAACCTCGCCGCCAATTTTTGTTATCGCTGCTGCCATCTTAACTCGTAAGGTAGAGTTTGCACTGACGCCACCAGCCATAACTAAACGCTTAGCACCCGTTTGTTCTAAGGCGCGTTTACATTTAATCACCAATGTATCCACCACCGCATCCTCAAAGGCACGGGTAATATCAGCAGCTGTTTGTTGATCCCTACTATTATTACGAATGGTATTAGCAGTAAAAGTTTTTAGACCTGAAAAACTAAAATCTAGTCCCGGGCGATCGGTCATTGGTCGAGGAAATACAAACCGGCCTGGCCGTCCTCGTTGAGCCATCAAAGAAAGTGCTGGTCCACCCGGATAATCCAAGCCTAATAATTTTGCTGTCTTATCAAAAGCTTCACCGGCAGCATCATCAATTGATTCACCTAATAACTGGTATTGACCAAAAGCCATTACATTAATTAACTGAGTATGACCCCCCGACACCAATAATGCGACAAAAGGGAATTCAGGACTGTTTTTTTCCAACATTGGTGCCAGTAAGTGCCCTTCCATGTGATGCACAGGTACAGCCGACACCCCCCAGGCAAATGCTAATGAACACCCGATTGTTGCCCCCACTAGTAAAGAACCGATCAAACCTGGACCAGCAGTATAGGCAACGGCATCAATATCATCACCAGATAAGCCCGCTTCTAGCAATGCCGCTTTAATTAAAGGAACCGTTTTACGAATATGATCGCGAGAAGCTAATTCAGGCACAACTCCACCGTAATCGGCATGTAATTTTACCTGGCTATATAATTGATTGGCTAATAAACCCATTTGCTCATCATAAATCGCGATACCGGTTTCATCGCAAGATGTCTCTATACCTAAAACACGCATATATTACTCACCAACTTAGCTAATAGCGCAAGTTTACCACTATTTACTTAAAAAAGGTGCACCTAGTCAGTAAATAACTATCTATCTTGATTAAATCAGTTATTTTAACATAAATAATTTGTATGGCTTATCCATCATCATCATCATCTATACTATGCCAATTATTTTTTTATTAAAAATAATTGATTGGGTAATTTTGGGCGTTTCGTTTTTATACGGCACTTTACAAAGCCATATGCATTGAAGTAAAATTCTGCACCATTTTAAAGACAGCTGGCTATGATATTGCTAGCAAAAACCGATTTTTTGAGGTGAAAGGCACATGCCGGTAATTAAAATACGTGAAAACGAGCCATTTGACGTAGCACTACGTCGTTTTAAGCGTTCTTGCGAAAAAGCAGGAATATTAGCTGAAGTGCGTCGTCGTGAGTTCTATGAAAAACCAACGACTGTACGTAAACGTGAAAAAGCATCAGCAGTAAAGCGCCACGCTAAAAAATTGGCTCGTGAGAGCGCACGTCGTACTCGTTTGTACTAATTGTTACGGTTATAGTTATAACCGTAACAATTCAACAGCAGTGATTAAGTGATTACAAGAAGGCCGTGCTTTCTAATAGGAAGCACGGCTTGTTATCTTTCATCAATGAAGAGTTTATGGCTGGACGAATTCCACGTACATTTATCAATAACTTATTGGCTAGAACCGATATCGTTGATCTTATTGATACTAAAGTGCCGCTAAAAAAGCAAGGCAAAAACCATCACGCGTGTTGTCCATTTCATAATGAAAAAACGCCTTCATTTACGGTTAATGGTGATAAACAATTTTACCACTGTTTTGGCTGCGGCGCTCATGGTAATGCCATTGATTTTCTGATGAATTATGACAAACTTGATTTTGTCGAAACGATTGAAGAACTTGCTACTATGCATGGACTAGAGATCCCTTATGAAACCGGAAACAGTTCAAAGCAAATAGAGCGACATCAGCGACAAAATCTTTATCAATTGATGGATAATATTAATCAATTTTATCAAAATTCACTGAATAAATCAGAATCACAGAAGGCAAAACAATATTTAACCCAACGCGGCTTAAGTGATGAAGTTATTCATCGTTTTTCTATCGGTTTTGCACCAACTGGCTGGGATAACCTACTCAAGCATTTTGCTAAACATGCTGAGAGTCGTAAACAGCTCGATGCCGCAGGTATGCTGGTTACCAATAATAATGGTCGCACCTACGATCGCTTTCGTGAACGCATTATGTTTCCAATACGAGATCGTAGAGGACGTGTCATTGCATTTGGTGGTCGTGTTTTAGATGATACATTACCCAAATATCTCAATTCACCAGAAACTGAGATTTTTCATAAAGGTCGCCAGTTATATGGCCTATATGAAGCAACACAAAATAATCTGGCACTTTCTAAACTATTAGTTGTCGAAGGTTATATAGATGTTGTAGCTCTGGCGCAATTTGGTATTAATTATGCTGTAGCGTCATTAGGGACATCCACAACAGCAGAACATATACAATTACTTTTTCGAACAACAGATACTGTAATTTGTTGTTATGATGGGGATGAAGCAGGTCGTGAAGGCGCATGGCGGACGCTTGAAACTGCCCTTCCTTATTTGAAGGATGGCCGCCAGCTACAATTTATGTTTTTACCTGAGGGTCAAGATCCTGATTCACTAATACGTAAAGAAGGTAAAACAAATTTTGAACAACGAGTGCATAAGGCGCACTCATTATCTACATTTTTGTTTGATACATTGGTTACACAAGTTGATTTACGTAGTCATGAAGGTAAAGCAAAATTCAATCGTTTTGCTATTCCTTTAATTAAAAAAGTGCCTGGTGATACTTTACGGTTATATTTGGCACAAGAACTCGGTAATTTTATTGGTATTCCTGATACTGCACGTATTCTTGCCATGATTGACAAAGGCGTGCTAGAGAAAACAAATTATCAGACACCAAACATTAAACCGACAACCATGCGAATATTGATCGCATTATTAGTACAAAATCCAAATTTTGTGCGCCTAATTCCGGATATTGACGGAATTAAGCATTCAGAATTACCTGGATTAGCGCTGTTTTTAGAACTAGTTGACCTTTGTCAATCTCATCCTGGCATAAATACTGGTCAATTATTGGAATATTACCGTAATAATAAATTTGTTAAACAACTTGAAAAACTTGCAACTTGGAACGATATAGAGATAGAAGAGATAGCGGAAAAAATGTTCAAGGATGCCTTAGAGCATTTATTTATTACCGCTCTTGATGAAAGATTCGAGTCTCTAATGGCCAAAGAACGAACGGAAGGTTTAAGCACTGAAGAACGTGAAGAAGTTCGTTTAATTACTGTTGCAAGAGTAAAACAGTAATGTTGAAAAAGTAAACACATCCGGCTTAAGTGCCACATAATGTAGGGCAAACGCCCGTAAGCTGCCATGATGTAAAGGGCATGGCACATAAAATAATTAAATTCCCTTTAATTTTATTGTTGGCTGACTTGTTTTCGCCGACCAACACCAACCCAAATTATGAAGTGTGGATACCGTCTTATGGAGCAAAACCCGCAGTCACAGCTGAAGCTACTAGTTACCAAAGGTAAAGAGCAAGGCTACCTGACCTATGCTGAGGTCAACGACCATCTGCCGGAAGATATCATCGATTCAGATCAGATCGAAGATATCATCCAAATGATTAATGATATGGGCATTCAAGTGATGGAAGAAACGCCTGATGCCGACGATCTTATTCTGGCAGAAACCGCCACTGATACTGATGATGATGCTGTGGAGGCTGCTGCCCAGGTATTATCCAGTGTTGAAAGTGAAATAGGCCGCACAACAGATCCTGTGCGGATGTATATGCGTGAAATGGGTACTGTAGAACTACTGACCCGTGAAGGCGAAATTGATATCGCTAAACGCATCGAAGATGGTATTAATCAGGTTCAGTGTTCTGTTGCTGAATATCCTGAGGCTATCGCTTATCTATTAGACCAATACGAACGTGTTGAAAAAGGTGAAACTCGCCTATCTGATATTATTACCGGCTTTGTTGATCCAAACGCTGAAGAAGATTTAGCGTCGACAACAACTCATATCGGCTCAGTGTTACCGGAAGAAGCCCTAAATGATGATGAAGATAAAGACGAAGACGATGATAGTGACGACACTGATGAAAACAATGTCGATCCAGAGCTCGCTCGGCAAAAATTTTCAGAGCTTCGTGAACAATATGAACGCACGTCGCTTGAAATCCAAAAAAGTGGCCGTAACCATGCTAATTCAATCGCAGAAATCGAGCAGTTGTCCGAGGTTTTCAAACAGTTCCGTTTAGTACTAAAACAGTTTGATTATTTAGTAAACAGTATGCGCGATATGATGGAACGTGTACGTTCTCAAGAGCGTCTCATCATGAAACTTTGTATTGAACAATGCAAAATGCCGAAGAAAAACTTCATTACTTTATTCTCTGGTAATGAAACTAATGCCAATTGGTTAGCTGTGGCAAAAGCAATGAATAAACCCTGGTCGGAAAAATTAACTGAAGTAGAAGAAGAGATACAACGCGCTTTACAGAAACTACAACAGATTGAAGAAGAGACCGGTTTAACCATTGAACAGGTAAAAGATATTAATCGTCGCATGTCTATTGGTGAAGCAAAAGCTCGGCGAGCGAAAAAAGAGATGGTTGAAGCTAACTTACGTTTAGTTATCTCTATTGCTAAAAAATACACCAATCGAGGCCTACAATTCCTAGATCTTATCCAGGAAGGCAACATTGGCCTAATGAAAGCGGTTGATAAATTTGAATACCGTCGTGGATATAAGTTTTCAACTTATGCAACTTGGTGGATCCGCCAGGCGATAACTCGTTCAATTGCTGATCAGGCGCGCACCATTCGTATTCCGGTGCACATGATCGAAACGATAAATAAACTGAACCGCATTTCTCGCCAAATGTTACAGGAAATAGGGCGTGAACCCTCTCCTGAAGAATTGGCAGAACGCATGTTAATGCCTGAGGATAAAATCCGTAAGGTACTAAAAATTGCCAAAGAACCTATTTCAATGGAAACACCGATTGGCGATGATGAAGATTCACATCTTGGTGATTTTATTGAAGATACTACGCTAGAACTACCATTAGATTCCGCTACATCGGAAAGTCTGCGTTCAGCTACTCATGAAGTTCTGGCTGGCTTGACAACACGGGAAGCAAAAGTTCTGCGCATGCGCTTTGGTATTGATATGAATACGGATCACACCTTAGAAGAAGTAGGTAAACAATTTGACGTTACACGCGAGCGGATCCGACAAATTGAAGCAAAAGCGTTACGCAAACTGCGCCATCCAAGCCGTTCAGAAGTACTGCGTAGTTTCTTGGATGAGTAAAACTATTACTTATCTTTAGTATACTAAAAAGCACCTATCCATATAGATGCTTTTTATTTGCGTCTAAATAAAATTGGCAAAACCAGTTAATACTCATACTTTTGATATGGTCTATAAATATATCCATCCACAAAACTACTATATACTGATTTTGTTTACAAAACAAGCATATGATTCATAAAGACTAGACCAGCGGAAAAACAGCACGTATAATGCCTCCCACTTAGGCCCCAGGCCCCTTAGCTCAGTGGTTAGAGCAGGCGACTCATAATCGCTCGGTCACTGGTTCGAATCCAGTAGGGGCCACCAAATTATTAAGGAGTTACGTTAACAGCGTAACTCTCCTTAGCTTTTTTTAAAGCAAGATAACCGTTATTTACTGTAAATAATTGGCCGCATCCCCTTACTGCATTACAGCTTGCCGATAAAGTACACCACTATGTTAAACATGCAGTCATCCGCTTCCAGCCCATCAGATTGAATAATATTGCTGAATAATCTATAGATATTTAAGCCAAACCAAATCCCTACGGCGAGCCTTAAACTGGCTGAATAGCTTCATCAACGGATAAAAAAATATCGCTAACATGATCGTCACTAACCAAATCATGGAAACATCATCAAAACCAAAATAGTAGCTTTGATTTTTTCCTAAATGGACACTGCGATTAAATAGAGAATTTTCAATATGTAAAGATGCAGAATATAAAAAAATATTGGTACTGAACCATAAGTTACTAAAGGTTTTGAGCAAGGTAAATTTTGTTTTAATTCAAGTAACCTTAGAACAAGTAAGCCAACACGCAGTGTCAACATAATGAACAACAGCGAAGGTGGATATTTGGTAATATTCAAGAAACTCATTATGGTGTCTAACCAAGAGCCCTCCGCTATCTATGGTTTATCATCATAGATATTAATTGCTCTTAAGTAAATGAAACCAATCAGCAGACCAATTCCCCAATAACTTAGTTTCTTCATTCGCTGTTGTTTATTACTCTTTTCTGTAAACTATAGGCCTGCCAAATAACCAAATATAATTACTCCAATCCATGGAAGTATCGGATAAGATGTTCGCGCTTGTACGTTTTCCGTGATCTCAATCTATCCTCTGTCATGAAGTATTGCCCATGGTATATGCATAAAATGATCTGTTGGGAAATACAAGGTATCTAATAGATTGTGAGCTGTAATCAATAAAACACTCAATATAATCAATAACCACCACGGTAACCAAAGTAAAACAGATAAGGCAATCATCGAGAATCCAATCGCCCATATAACCTGCAGATAAATTTTTTCTGGTGGCAATTGAAAGGTCTATACAAAATTGATCAATTTGAGCTCAAGGATGATAAGCAATAAGCCGTGTTTAAATAAAAATTGGGCGATAGCAAATTGAGAATAAGTTTTTTGACTGCCATATAAATAAGCCGATAAACCGGTCAAAAAAATAAAAACTGGCGCACAAAGATGAGCTGTAAATAGACTAAAAAAAGATCAGCTGGTGTTTCACCGGCTATCATGGGATCAGGTACTTGCAAATGAAGCAAAAATGTTTCTCACATGATCTAATAACATTAAAAGCATGACAATGCCTCTTAATGCATCTATGATAATAACCGATTACCCACTTTATTAGAGCAAATTATAGCACAATTCATAAGAATAGAAACTCCCTGATTGATTTGGTGAAAATAAAATCCATTCAATAGCGGTAAAGGGTTAAAATGAATTTATTATGTTATAATATATATACTATCGAATTAATTAACAAAAGACATAAATATAACTTCATGCATAATAGTAATAAACAATATTGTCGCATAATTGCGATTTTTCTATTTTGCAAAAAAATAAATATCGGTTCACTACAGTTTATCAAAATGTAAATAAATTAATTTATGACATTAAATTAAAAATAGTTACTTAAATACACATAAATAATAACTTTATTTTTACATACAAAAATAATAGTTAAAATAAACACAAATTTAATTACAATCCAGTCTTTAATAAAAAACTAACTAAATGACCAGCTTACTACTTGACATAACTCAGAAAATATTTAAAGTGAACAGTAACGAATATCTAAAACTACTCATTGATTTAAATTAATTAACATAGATGCATAATATTTATCTAAATTAAGATATTAATTGCTAAAATTTAATTATTTTATTTTAATCTACTTATGATCACATTTTTATATCAATTAACTTATTTTCACTTTTTTATTTTGCCAACCTAGACTTATATTTTTTCATTTAAGCAATCAAGAAGCATCTTATTCGTGAACAGACTCATAAAAATACAAATTATCATTAAATAATTATATCCCTTTTTATCTAAAGTTATACGCAAATTGAAACGATTCATCTTGCATTAAATAAAACCTAAAATATTTTTTTATTTTATAAAAATTACAGCGTTTCAATTATTGATGTGAATAGGAGAAAATATGCTTGATGTGCCCAAAAAAGATATCCACTTAGCACAAGTTGCCGATCATAAACAACATGCCATCGCACAAGTTGCACAAGCATTGATCAATGCAGGTTACGTTACTCCAGACTATCTTACCGGTATGCAAAAAAGGGAAAATCAAGCCTCAATCTATCTAGAAAATGGCATTGCCATTCCTCATGGTACCGTAGAAACACACAATAATGTATTACAGACTGGGGTACAAATATTTCAATTTCGACAAGGTATAGAGTGGGATAATGGGCAGAAAGTTTATATTTTCATCAGCATTGCAGCTAAAGCAGAGGAACACTTAACCCTATTACGACAACTGACACATATCCTAAATGATGAAAATATTGCTAAACGAATGGCAACCACTACCTCTGTAGACACTATCTATAATTTATTGCTCGGTGAAAAACCAATTGATAACTTTATTTTCAAACCTTCCATGATCTCTTTAGATGTTGATACCGACCATATTATGACACTCCAGGTGTTAAATATTAATCAATTACAGGATGCAAATGTCATTAATAATGATTTCATCGTTAATGTGATCACCAATCCACTGCTTTATTTAGGTCAAGGTATCTGGCTTAGTGATAGTAAGAAAGGTAATTTAAAAACAGCGATGGCAATTTCCCGTCCTAAAAAACCTTTATCTTATCAAGATTATCAACTTTGCCTACTTATCACCCTATCATGCAAAGATGATCGAGCTAATTACACCTTAAATAATTTGGCTAATTTTTGATCGATAAAAAAACAGAAAAATTACTACAAGCACAAAATGCTATACAAGTGTTTAGTTTGCTAGCGACTGAAACGAAGAAGAAAAAGGCACACTATCTGTAAAGTTTACTTTAAACAATAAACATGGATTACGCACGCCCAAATTCGCAATTAGTTAATACTATAAAAAAATTTAACAGTAAAGTAACTATTATTAACTTGGACGGTAGCGGAATTCCGGCCAATGAGCATAATATAATGAGTGTTATCGGATTAGTTGCACGTCAAAATCACCGTATTCAATTTAAGATTAGTGGTCCTGACGCCCAAGCAACCTTGCATGCTATTGAACAAGTAATTAATGCCAATATGGATGAGGAAATTGCATGAAAGGCAAGGTGGCTACCATAACATTAAATCCTGCCTATGATTTAGTCGGCAGGTTAGATAATATTGAAAAAGGTACCGTAAACTTAATTACAAGCCTTGGATTATATCCAGCAGGTAAAGGTATTAATGTTGCTAATACCTTAAAAAATCTAAATATCAATTTCACAGTCGGTGGTTTTTTAGGCAAAGAAAATCTAAATGGTTTTCAACATGATTTCAGTCAACGAGGGATCACAAATCGTTTTCATATCGTCGAAGGTAGAACTCGAATTAACGTTAAACTGACAGAAAAGAATAGCATGGTTAGCGATTTTAATTTTTCCGGCTTTGAAGTAAAGTAAGCAGAATTGGCAGCGTTTTGCCAAAGATTCACTTAACTGGCTAAGTCAATTTAAGATGGTATGTGTTAGTGGTAGTTTACCAAAAGGTATCGATTTAGATGATTTTACTGACTGGATGAAACAGTTACGTAATCAATGTGTATGTGCGTCATATTTGATAGTAGCCGAGAAGCATTGATTACTGGCTTAAAAGCCACTCCTTGGTTAGTAAAACTAAACCGACATGAATTAGAAACCTGGATTGGTCACTCCTTACCTACTCATCAAGAAATTGCCAAAGCAGCACAACAATTACGCAGCCAAGGCATTGCTCACGTTGTCATTTCCTTAGGTGAAGAGGGTGCAATGTGGGTCAACGCATCGGGTGCCTGGTTAGCAACCCCACCAAAATGTCAGGTTGTTAGTACAGTTGGTGCAGGAGATGCCATGATCGGTGGTTTAATTTATGGCTTATTGATGTGGCAAACAAGTGAACATATATTGCGCTTAGCAACAGCTATTAGTGCCATATCAGTCAGCCAAGGTAATGTAAGGGGCATGGATCGGGAGCAACTGACAAAAATGATGAATCGTGTTGCTCTGATCCCATTTCAAATATAAGGAATATCTTGATGAAAACAATCGCTATTATCCATTCACCTCAAATGTCGCCAAGAACCTATCTTGCTAAGTAAATATTATGTCAACAAATACAACAACAATCCTTAAAATTAACGAATAGTACTGCCGAAGCTGAATTAATTATTGTTGTTGGTGAATAATACCCGATAAGCTTCAATTAATTGGTAAAAAAGTTTTTTTTGCCGATGAAGCCCTAACAATACTGGAATCTGAAAAAATTCTCTCTATTGCTGAAAATAAAGCAATTATTGCCAATGGAACTAATTTTATTTAAGCGAGCAATAGCAAAAAATCACCGTGTTTTAGCTGTTACAGCTTGCCCTACTGGGGTTGCCCATACTTTCATGGCTGCAGAAGCATTAGAAAATGAAGCTAAAAAACAAGGCTGGCAAATCAAAGTAGAAACTCGTGGTTCGGTTGGAACAGGCAATGAAACTACCCCAGCAGAGATCAATGACGCTGATTTTATTATTGCTGCCACGGATATTGAAGTTGCTTTAGCCAAATTTGCCGGTAAGCGTATTTATCACACATCAACCAGCTTAGTGTTAAAAAAGACAGCTCAAGAAATGGATAATGCATTATCTAAAGCTGAATATTATCAACCAAACAAGTAAAAAATAGCTCGGACAACTTAACCGAGAAAACAACCACCCAAGGTGTTTATCGTCATCTACTCACTGGTGTTTCCTACATGTTACCCATGGCATGTTACCCATGGTAGTAGCTGGTGGACTTTACATCGTCCTTTCTTTTATGTTTGGCTTAGATACTACCGAGCAAAAAGGCACATTAGCTGCTGCATTAATGCAAATCGGCAAACACTCTACTTTAGCGCTGATAGTACCAGTTTTATCCGGTTATATCGCTTACTCGATTGCAGATCGAATTGGTTTAACACCTGGGTTAGTTGGTAGCATGCTAGCGGTTAGCACTAATGCCGGTTTTCTTGGTGGTATTATTGCCAGTTTTTTGGCTGGCTATGTAGCGAAATCGCTCAATCAATATTTTCCATTACCTAAGAGTATGACTTCCCTAAAGCTAATTTTAATCGTGCCATTATTTGCTACGTTAATAACTGGCTTAACTATGATCTACATGATCTTGGGTATTATTTTAGGTGCAATGATGTGTACAGATATAGGAGGACCGGTTAATAAAGCCTCTTATGCCTTTGGTGTCGCTTTATTAAGTGCGCAAACTATGGGCCTATGGCTGCAATTATGGGGGCAGGTATGGTACCACCATTAGCTATGGGGTTAGCGACACTAATTGTTCGCGATAAATTTTCAACCAATGAACATGAAGGCGGTAAAACCGTGCTCATTTTAGGTCTATGTTTTATTTCAGAAAGTGCTATTCCCTTTGCTGCTCGTGACCCGATGCGTGTATTACCAATCTGTATGCTTGGTGGCGCAATTACCGGTGCATTGTCTATGTATTTTCATGTCACGCTAATGGCGTCTCATGGCGGGCTGTTTGTCATGTTGATCCCTGGAGCCATACAACCTATTATCGCTTATCTGTTGGCAATTATATGGCACTTTACTAAGTGCGTTACTATATGCTTATTTAAAAAGACCGGAAGTTGAAACCTCATTGAATAAAAAAATACTCAACTAATTATTTTGTCATTAATAATAAAGTTATTGTTAATGACAAAAATAAGCACTTATAGATTTACAAACTTGAACAACAACTATTGTAACATCAATTTTATGCAGTTATTTGCCAAGATTTAATACTCATTTAAACTCAAAAATTTTTTATTTCCATCTAAATAAGTATAATTTTTATTTTTATTTTTATTTTTATTTTTATTTTTATTTTTATTTTTATTTT
>JBGDCZ010000021.1:0-44138 GCA_048493715.1 Arsenophonus endosymbiont of Dermacentor nuttalli
TTAGGCTCCATACCTCACCTTTCATCTTTTTTATGCCCAAAATCAAATGGGGGGGGATACGTTCATCTCATTCCTGTTAAAATGAATTTAATTTCCGAAACAATGTAATGACTATTTAGGCACTCGAAATTTACTTAGCAAAAAGATTTATGTCAACAAAAATTTAACATTTTTGTAGTTTTGATTGATTTTAATTTATTGAATGAATGTTAAATAGGTAAAATATATTGTGATAATAGTATCTAAATACTATGGAATAATGCAGTTAAGATATTGATAAATAATTAATAAATAGCATTCCTACAAATTTGAAACTAAATTTAATGGCAATTTTTCTCCTTACATTTGAACATCACCATTGGTGATAACAAATACACAACAAAAATTCCACTAAATAACACAATCCCAAAACTACTAATAGCTATGCTATTACTGAAAATCAAAACACTCAAAGTCAAAAGTGTTGTCATCATGGCCAGAGTAATAGTAAACAAAGAGGTAAGTGGTTCACTATTAGTGTTGCTAAGAAAAATGTATAATTAACACCTCCACCTAATACTAAAACCAAAGCCAACCAATAGAGAAAAAATATTTAGACAATATCCATTTAACGCAAGCATGGCAAGACTACTGACCAATGACAATATCGATGGTAACAAACTAATCACCCCCTGACATAGTCCCAAATTAGCTATCATACAGGCAGCAATTACGCCTAATGCCGCCAATAATAATCCGGCAATCATCGTACGATATAGGGTAAATACCTTATAAATAGCGCCTTACTATCTACCCATGTTACCCCCGGAAGCGCTTTAGCCAATGCTGAAAGTGCTGCACTATTGCTGACACCATCTACTGGAACTAAAATACCGTTCCTAACATCCGCTAAAGACGTCCATATCAAACGCTAACTTTCATTGACTGAATTTTCAACACATTGTTTAATTTAGCCAGATTTTGCAGCCATTTTTAATTTATCCAATATAACACTTGGATAATGGCCGGATTGGGTTTTTTCTAAAATCGGCGCCCGAAGAAAGGCCATATTGTGATATTGATTCTGTTTTGGGTTAAATGGAATAAGATGACAATTTGTTAGCCAACCACGCTTTTTCGCTATATTAAGTTTCATGATAAAAGCTTCAAGATGCTTGAATGTTTTTTCAGCATCATCCCCATAAATTATGAACCATTTTTGTTCACTATTTGCACCGGTTAAACTTATGATAGCTTCCTGAGAATAAAATGACTGACGGCAAGACTCGAAGCGATGACGTATCATTATTGACTTTAAAGACTGCCAACCCACATAATGACACCATAGCAACAAAAATCGGTAAACCAATACGTAACATTTTGTATCGTTGCCAAACTTTAATCCAGAACAACATTAAAGCCTTAGCTAGCACTATTCGCACCGGTAACCCTCGGCATAACCATGGAAACCACAAAATAACCGTTAAACATGAGGCAATAAAGCTTACCGCGGCGAAAAATACCATTTGGTAGATCTCAGGAAAAGGCGTAAACATCATAATAACATAAGTAATTACGGTAACAATAGGTGCTCATAACAATGTCGCTTGTATTTTTTTAAGACTTTGCCAAGGATCTAGTTCATGCCCATAAACCATGCGTTCTGTAAAATAGTAAAGGGAATAGTCTACAGATAGCCCTATGATGCTTATATTTTACTAAAGTCATTAAATATAATTCACCAAAAGCCAATAACGTAGCAATATTGCCCACCAGCGCACCAACCAATACCTATCGATAAAAAACAAAGTAATAGTGAGCGCATTGAACGAAAAACAATTAAAATTAGAGAGTTCATGCCAAAAATAGCAACTATACTAAGAGTAGAAATATCCTGTTTTATCTGTCGGTCCGTATAGTCACTATATAACATAGTACCACGCGATAAGATTCGTGCCTGTGGATAATCATCCGTCAATTCTTTAGCACGGCCTTCTAAATTAGTTATCAGCTTATGGATCTGAGACATATTAAAAGACGGATCTAACAATTCCCCATAAATTAGATACCAATATTGCCCTTACTGATCTTGTAGCATAATCCAGCCATCTTGAAGACATAACTGACTGATATTTTGTGCTAACTTTTGCCAGATATTAGCCATTAGTATCAGAGGATCAATAACACAACTCTTCTTATTTATTATCAGAAAAAATGGTATAAACTTGAGTTAGGATCCACTGATCATCAGCACTGTTATTATTTTTTTAATACCACATTATCAGGATGCTGATCCACTTTATGGCAATGAAAATGAAAGCTTTCTCCCAGTTGTTGCTGGTGTTGAGTATTAAAAGGACCTTTAACATAAGCAATGCCGGGTTATAAATGCAACGATGCTAACCAACGCTCTGTAACTGAAGGATCTGGCTGTTTTCCTGGACCTACCAACCACATCAACTGTCGATCAAAAGGTTGCATAAAATCATTATCAAGCGAGGACGGTGGATCGTTTAAATTTTGTTGCGGTAGCTGTGTTAAGAGATGGTTATTAAATCGTACATTAGGTGACAATGCTAAAAATGTTATCAATAGCAAGCATATAAAGAGAAATATTACTGCGCCCAGGCCAGGTGCAAAAACTTAACCGACAGAACAGCTGTGCTCATCTTTACTCAGTTTAAAGAGCATCCATTGATATTGCCCAACATTAGCATTAATCTGGTAATTTTGATTATCATTTAAATGATAAATATTTAGATAAATTAGATTTTCAAAATTACTAACCGTAAAGACATTATTAAGTAATTTGTTATGCAAGAAAAAATATAATAGAAAGTTAAGCTCAAATTTTGACAAATTAGTTTTCACCACGATGAGAAAACAGCAAGAAACTCTCACAAAATCACTCCCTGACACGCAAAAAACAAAACCAATCTTCCTGTTATTCATTAACTCTATTTTAATTTACCAGCCTAAATTAACCCGCTTTGCTGGTGTTAATAACAAGCGATCATATAGCTATTCCATCCTATAGCATTAAGTACAATCGTAAAATTATCCTATCAAAAATCTATTAATAGTGTAAAGAAATATATGTCTCAGAAATGAATAGTTAGTTATATTGAAAATAATGATATTTTTAATATATAAAATAAAAATACCACTATCTATTTTTATAAAAAAATATTTTTTGTTTTTTATAATAAATTAGCTCACAGTTAGGATAATAATTACTCAATAATAGTAAAAATAACTAGCTTATTTTTTGTGCATAGTAAAAAATTTGCAGTCTCTATTTATTAGTTATACTAATCATTTAATAGCTATTACAATGTCCATTAAAATAATCACCCTTTAGCTATCTTTAATGCTAAAGATAAAGATTGTATTTTATAAGTTAATATTAAGATGGCAATCTTATTAAATACAAATACTTGAGTCTGTAATAAACATTAATTATTTGATATTTATTTAATTATATTAAAAAAATACCGCAAAATAAATTTTCATTATATTACTTTGATTATTCTTTTGTTTGTCTTAATCAGATTATTCTTTCACATTATATGGTTAAAAATTATCTTTTTTGTGTACTCCGACTAAGGGTTGTCGCTATGAGTTAAAAATATAGCGCTTCACGTGTTTATTGTGCTAGATTGTAGCTTATAAGTAATAAATGTACGAATATCATGGTTACTATTATCAAAAAATCAATGAAAAAAACTCCTCATTATTGCTGTTAGCCTCTCATCACAATGCCACTAACAAGCTTAGCTAACGAGCCGAAAACTTCATTTATAACAGTTCCGGTGATTTCGAATCAGTATCTGCCATACTGGAACACAGCGACATTCATGGCGTACAGATTATCTAAAATTCGTGTTCACTCGAATCCGAGAAGGACAAATATGACTTCTCGAAGATTGAAAAGTATCCGGCATACCTCAAGCAAGCTATAAAAAAACTGTTTATCCAGATCCAAGATCGTTTTTTCGAGCCAAATGCCCGATACGTTCCTGATTATCTGTTGAATGATGCAGTCTACAACGGTGGACTGTCGCCCCAATTTGACAATCCAGGTGAGGGAAAAGCTGTCAGTTCTGGCTGGGTGGCGCAGCAATGGAATCCTGCCGTACACCATCGTTATCAAGCTCTATTAGCTGTACTTGCTGAACGTTTTGATGGCTAAGTTTACTGTATAAATTTACCTGAAACTGTCATCGATTTGGATGAGAAGGATCCCCCCCCCCCCCTATAGGATTTTCTTGTAATAATTATTTCGCCAGTGCTAATAACATTGGCCTTGGTGGCCCAGATATAGTTCCCAATCGTAACGCGCAAATGAAGAACTCATACCCATTCTTCAATAAATACAAAAATAAGTTGATACTTATTGCTATGGCAGTGCAGAAGCCGACTTTAACCTACAGAAATAAAAATACTGGCAAGCCATTCAGGAAGGTCGAGTTTGTCCAATCCGCTGAAGATTACCTCGAAGCCGATATCATTTTTTGGAGCACCAAATCACCCTCGCTGATCCAAAAATAACTATAGCCAACCAGAGTAAAAGCCCTTATCTTAAGGACCTAGCGTAGGTTTTTTCTAAGAGAAGCCGATACTGTTGTGGGAAAATAATCAGTTGAAAAGAGACTTTAAAAAGAAAAGCAGCTAAAACAAACTCAATCTGCTAAAACATATGAATAACTGGTAACAATTCAATGGATAATACTAAAATACTTTGAACAGGCAAAGCATTTTAGATGATATTACTGTTTTTTTCCTTAGTCATGGCAAATATTGCTTTACCAATGCGAGCAATGGCTTCATTGTTTTGGGCTAAGGTTGCTTTAGTTTGTGTAATGTAGATAGAGACTATTAGCGGCTGACGTTTCTCTGGACAAACAATACTGATAATAAATCTGGAACCATAGTCGCCTGCACCCGTCTTATCAGCAATTTTCCACTTGGCTGGCAAAACCGAACGCAATAACACTTTGGCGACTTTATCATCTTCCATCCACTGCCTTAATTGCTGACGTAATAAAGGCTGCAAAACATTAACAAGCACCAATTTTTGTAATGTCTGACTAATAGCCACAGGGGTTGTGGTATCACGCTTATCACCTGGTATGGAGCTATTTAATTCAGGTTCAAAGCGATCGAGCCGTGTAACATCACCTATTTGACGTAAGAAATGAGTAAAACTTGCCGGACCACCCAATTTCTTCTCAATCAGATTAGCCGCTGTATTGTCACTGTAACTAATTGCTGCACTGCACAATTGTTGCCAGTTCATCATATTAAAGGGGCGATAAATTTTTTTGTCACGGGAGAATAAGTAACTAGTTGTTCTTTATTAAACCGTATACTTTCCGTCAATACTATTTTTCCATTATCCACTTGGTTTAACAACATACCACACAGCAACGCTTTAAAGGTGCTGCTTAGAGGAAACATTTCAGTACCTCGATAACTTACAGTAACATTATCAGCTGTATCAATAACAGCAACACCAATATGAGAATTTGTTTTTTTTTCTTCTTGCTTAACGACGGTTAGCAAGCTGTGTGTTATCAATTGCATAAGCGTTTGCACTACTCTAGACGGCAGCAGCAAACAATATCAACCCAGAAAAATTTCAGTCGGCGTTTGAAAAACATAGTATTTTCCTATCCTCATTATAAATTACTATAAAGCCCATCAGTTATGTGACTAGCCAATATGAGAATTTGTCGTATGTGTTATTGGCAAGTAACTAAGTAACCACTCAAAAAAAACTCATTATTGTTATTGGTAAAATATTACAAATAGCGATCAGTTGATAGATTTATATAAATAAAAATAATTAACATTGTTTTTCATTTCACATTTATGATTTTATTTATAGCCACTATAACAAATGGGATAATAAATTCGCTATAGTGACTCCAGTCACCAATATTTACCATTATTAGATTTAACCAATAAATACAATCCGATGCTGACTGAAAACTTATAATTTTTTAGTCTTACTATTAGCTATCTTAGGTGCTATTAATTTAATTGTGGATCTCAGTTTAAATGCACAAATTTATTCCCCTAAATATAGGTATACTGCCAGGTCAGACTTACTTTCAATAGTTAAACTTCTTTAGATTAAAATTAACCAAAGGCCTTTATTTATATAGTCTTAAGAGATGTTGCTAGATTTGAAATGGCGGAAAATCACAGGAGTCGAACCTGCCAAGGACCGCTGGCGGCTCCATCTGGATTTGAAGTCCAGCCACCCCTCCGGGGACAATGATCTTCCATGGAAAGCTAGTTGGATCTTCCATGGAAAGCTAGTTGCCATTATAATCTTAATTTCAAAAATTCTAAACCGATGTATTTAAACAATCTCTATAAAAAATTAGATAAAATATTTGTCCCAATATTGAACTCGATAGTTTGGAGCCTTATCTTAGTCATATTTCTTATTATTTTTTAATTGTACTTACTAGATAGTATAATTAATCACAGGATGTTTTAATTATGACCAATCCATTACTAACAAAATCTGTGTTACCACATTTTTCAACGATTACACCGCAAGATGTGATCCCAGCGATAAAAACGGTACTAGATAACTATCGACAAACTATTGAAACAATTGTTAAAGAAAATAGCACTTTTAGCTGGAATAACTTATGCCAACCATTAGAAGAAGCTAATAACAAACTCTCCCGTGCCTGGTCCCCCATTGGTCATCTCAATGCAGTAAAAAATAGCTCCGAATTGCGACAAGTTTATGAAAACTGTTTACCAATGCTATCAGAATTTAGTAACTGGATGGGACAACATACAGGTCTTTACCAAGCTTATAAGTCACTAAAAAATAGCCCTGAATTTGAGACCCTCAATCAAGCACAACGTAAATCGATTGAAAATACGTTACGTGACTTTGAATTATCCGGTATTGGTTTACCCGCTGAAAAAAAGAAGCGTTATGGAGAAATTGCGATTCGTATTGCCGAATTAAAAG
The DNA here is from genome assembly GCA_048493715.1 of Arsenophonus endosymbiont of Dermacentor nuttalli. Classification (GTDB taxonomy): domain Bacteria; phylum Pseudomonadota; class Gammaproteobacteria; order Enterobacterales; family Enterobacteriaceae; genus Arsenophonus. The sequence goes on from JBGDCZ010000021.1 coordinate 6,983, forward strand.
CTAAGTTTAGCAATAATGTCTTAGATGCAACGATGGGTTGGACGAAACTAATTAAAAATATCGAGCAACTCGCAGGCGTACCAGAAAGCGCGCTTTTAGCAGCGAAAGCATTAGCTAAATCTAAAGGGGAAGAAGGCTGGCTATTCACTCTGGATATGCCGAGCTATCTGCCTATTATGACTTATGCTGATAATCGTGAACTACGTCAAGAAATGCACTATGCGTACAACACACGAGCTTCTGAGCAAGGGCCAAACGCCGGCAAATGGGATAATAGTGACATTATGGAAGAAATTTTGGCGTTACGTTATGAATTAGCACAACTTCTCGGTTTTAATAACTACGCTGAAAAATCCCTCGCCACTAAAATGGCCGAGTCACCTAAACAGGTTCTGGATTTTCTTACAGATCTTGCTCAACGAGCCTATCATCAAGGTAAAAAAGAGCTAACCGAATTAAGCCAATTTGCCAAAGATCACTATGGTATTGAGCAACTGGAACCCTGGGATCTGGGTTATTATAGTGAAAAACAAAAACAACATAAATTTTCAATTGATAATGAACAACTGCGTGCCTATTTTCCAGAACAACTCGTTATCAATGGTCTCTTCGAAGTTATTCATAGAATTTATGGCTTGACAGCTAAAGAGCGTTACGACGTAGAGATTTGGCATCCTGATGTACGCTTCTTCGAATTATATGATGAAAACGGTGAGTTACGCGGTAGTTTCTATTTAGATCTCTATGCGCGAGAACATAAACGTGGCGGTGCGTGGATGAATGATTGTGCTGGCAAATTAAAATATGCCGATGGAACCTATCAAAAGCCTGTAGCCTACCTAACCTGTAATTTTAACAAACCTATAGGCGATAAGCCGGCCCTTTTTACCCATGACGAAGTTATTACGCTGTTCCATGAATTTGGTCACGGTTTACACCATATGCTAACCCAAATCGACGTAGCCGATGTTGCTGGCATTAATGGGGTGCCATGGGATGCTGTAGAACTACCTAGTCAATTTATGGAAAATTGGTGTTGGGAACCTGAAGTGCTTAACTTTATATCAGGTCATTATGAAACGGGTGAACCATTACCAAAAACAATGTTAGCTAATATGTTAGCTGCCAAAAATTATCAGGCAGCAATGTTTATTCTTCGTCAATTAGAATTTGCCCTGTTTGATTTTCACTTACATACCGAATACTCACCGGAAAAAGGTGGGCAAATTTTGCCAACTCTTCAATCGGTTAAACAACAAGTTGCTGTAGTACCATCCCCTGAATGGAGCCGTTTCCCGCACGCATTTAGCCATATTTTTGCAGGTGGTTATGCAGCTGGTTACTATAGTTATTTATGGGCCGACGTCTTAGCCGCAGATGCGTTTTCACGATTCACCGATGAAGGTATTTTTAATCGCAATACTGGTTTATCATTTCTTGATAACATTTTAAGTCGTGGTGGCTCAGAAGAACCAATGGTACTCTTTGAACGTTTCCGCGGACGTAAACCAAAGCTGGATGCAATGTTACATAGTTATGGTATTTAATGAATAAATGGCATTTGATATTCAATTAATTTGTGAACCTGGCGCTTCCCAAAGCGCCTTATCGCTTATTGCTGATAAATGGCAACTTAAACACACGCCTGCTGCATTAATGGCATTAGTACTAACTCCAGAATATTTACAATTAAAAAAATTAGATGAACCTAAATTAGGTGGAATTTATGTTGATTTTGTTTCAGGTGCTATGAGGCACCGCCGTAAATTTGGTGGTGGCCGAAATGAAGCTATCGTAAAAGCTGTTGGCATCAAAAAATCATATTTACCCACCGTTGTTGATGCTACTGCCGGTCTCGGTAGGGATACATTTGTGCTTGCTTCACTAGGCTGTGAAGTCCGTATGTTTGAACGTCATCCTGTGGTTGCTGCTCTTCTCGAAGACGGTTTACAACGAGGTTATGCTGATGCTGAAATAGGAAGTTGGTTACGACAAAGAATGACATTGTTATACATTTCAAGTGTTAATGCCTTAGCTACTCTTTCACCCGCACCAGATGTTGTTTATCTCGATCCAATGTATCCCCATCGCCGCAAAAGTGCCTTAGTAAAAAAAGAAATGCGCGTTTTTCAATCTCTTGTTGGTACTGATGAAGATGCCGACGACCTTTTAAAACCGGCCATGACGATTGCTAAACGACGTGTTGTTGTTAAACGCCCCGATTATGCAGCCCACTTAACAGCAATGTCTCCACAAACGATGATAAAAACTAAAAATCATCGTTTTGATATCTATTCATGTTCTACTCATTCATCCTGTTAAATATATATAAAAAATAATTAATAACTATTAATTCCAATAGAATGGGAAATATTTTATCTATATTAACTCATCTATAAAAATAATTTATTATTTATAACTCTAACAATACAATTTTTTAAAAATATTTATATTACAAACATTAAAATAAACTTGCAATAACATTAAAACAAATGTAATTTAACAAATGTTGATGTATAAACAAGCACTTTTTAATATTAATGGAGATAATTTGTGGGACATGAAACAACAAAACAGAATGAAGTTACTAACTATTTCAAACATGGAAAATCAAGGAAAGAAAAAATAACAGAAAATATGTTTGTTAATATTCATTATAATCAATTAACTGAAAAAAAATATATTAAAATTATTGAACAATTAGAGGAAACTCTGAATAATTTTAAGACATCTTTTTATTTAGAAAACATTAGTACAACACAACAACCTCTCGAAATATATATATTTGATGATAAATACGACTATCAACATTATGGTAAAGAAATAGGATTAAGCAATGAAGGCGGTAAATTCTACCCTGGAAATCCCCCGACCATATATGTATATCAACAGGGTAATGTTCTTAATCTTAAACATGAATTCACCCATTATTTAACTGATACCAACATACCTAATGCAGCCAAACTACCCACGGTATTAATAGAAGGTATCGCTGATTATATTAAACATTTATCAGATAATAAATTTAATTCCCAAGGAAATAGCATCGATCTAACTGAATATGAAATAAAATCAACAAATATAACTCAGCTTTTAGAATTAGAATATTCTGATAATTTTCATGATAATAACATGGTTTATAAAGCTGGGCATTCTATTATAATGTATTTAAAAAAAGAAAAACCAGAATTATTAAAAAAATATTTAAATAATGAAAATTCAGAAAAATATCTAGAGCTAATTAAACAAGAAGATAATAATTTTAAACATTGGCTTAATAAAAATAATACTGATAATGCAATGCAAAAAATAAATGCATTAGAAATTAGTAAAGGCGAGTTTCTTTTGACAAGAAAAGAAATAATAAATGGTGAAATTAAAAATGTAGATTATTACACAGCTAATATAAAAAATTTAGTAACGAAAGAATTTGTTGGAAAATTTGCTCATGTAGAATACACCGGTTTTGATAATTATATTCGTTCTTATTATACCTCTAGCAAAGATTATTTAGATATTAACTTAACAGGTGAATATCATTACTTAAAATTAATTAAAAATAAAAACAATGAAATTAAATTAACATTTACTAATAAAGATGGTAGTAAATATTATACCGATAGTGATGAGTATAAATATAAAATCAGAAATATAACAGAAAAATATGCCCAACAAATTACTGATAAAAAAATAACTTATGAACAAATAAAAAATATAATCGAGGAGTTATCGTATATTAATCCCAATGCACTAACTAATATATACTTAACACATAAACCATTAGGTACCATTTTCACTGTAAAAAAACTAGGTAACGGCATGATTAGTGCGTTATCTTTATATGATGGAGAGGGAAAAGTTAGCGAATTACATAGTGAAAGCGGTTTATTCAAACAAGTTGAAGGCCAACAAAATAACGAAACGTTTATTTTTCATAATGCACTACAACGATTTCATATAAGCTATGATAACAAAGCTTACCTCGCGGTTGAAAATGAAGATGGACAATATAAAGCCGCATTTATTGATGGTAGAAAAGTTAATAGCGACCAATATTTTGATTTGTCACATTTACACAAAAATGAATTACTAAGTCCAAGTATTAATCATATTCAGCAAGAAAAGCTTTCATCGTCACAACTTAGCGGTACTAAAATATACAATCATAAGGATTCAGCATTCGCCCAATATTCGGCATCACAAAAAGAGCATGGGCTCACCATTAATAAAGCTCACTTATTAGACGATAAAGGAAGTACTAATACAGAAGATGATGTACATGAAGCAACAATCAATAAAGGAAATGATGTACTCCATAATTTGAAAACTATGGGATTTTATATCAGTGAAGAATTAACCGATCAAACCGGTAAACTGATTGATAAAAGTGACTTATTTATTCATGATCACGGCAAAAACATTCGCTATCAATTACCAAAAGAAATAATTTATCTAAAATTAATAAAAAAAGATAAAGCTTATAAACTAGCTGTTTGTGACAAAGAGGGTGCTGAATATACCGAAATACCTGATGAATATAGACTTATCGATCCCATATTTGCCCACAAATACATGAAAAAGGATCACTCACATAAGCATATTAATATTGGCTTAATAGACTTTAGTCAATATATAGAAGGTACGCTTTTCAAACTTAAATACGATCCAAACGATTATCAAATTCCAAGAAATGAAAATAATGAAATAATAAGAATTACTGAAAATCAAAAATATTTTACTAAAGTAAAAATATTACATAATGGCACTGAAATTGGCATGCTATCCAATGATCACCATAATTTTCAAGGTGATATTTTCTTATCTATCGATTATAACTATAGTTACCAAGATTTCCTCGCCTCTTATTCTCCAAAAGTTGATATCATAGGAGAAAAAATAATTTTTGAATCAGGTAATGGTGATATTGGTGATACCAATAAAGGATATACTGATTATAAAAAAATTTATTTTTCAAAAAATGAAAACCGACCAGTTAATGAAAATCCCGATAGTAAAATTGCTATAGAAAAACCCTATAGTAAAGAACCTGTAAGCAATACCCTATATTATCAACAGTTATCAGACAATAACTTTAATGAAAATGATTCTTATCATAGACATCAAGAAGATATAGACTATGATTATACTATTATTAATTTAGTTGAGAAAATAGTGTCTACAGAGGAAGAAATGATTTGACCCATTAAAAATAACATCGATTAATAATTTTAAGATTGTCATATTAATTTTTAGATACATTGGAAAATGAAAAAGCATTTTCCAATATTTTAATTATTTAAATAATGGGTGTCAGGATTGAAGTTTATAAAAATAAAAATGGGAATAGCATGACAAATAATTCAAAACCTAAAAATAACAATATAATAATTAATGAAATAAAAACATATAAACAAGCGTTCTATAGTATTTGGATATTTACCGCTATCATCAATATACTAATGCTTGCCCCTTCTATTTATATGTTACAAGTTTATGATCGCGTCCTAGCTTCAAATAATAAAATGACGTTATTAATGTTGACACTACTTGTCATTTGTATCTATTTATTTATTGGCTTACTGGAATGGGTACGTAATCTAATCGTTATACGTATAAGCACACGTTTAGACTTATCTGTGAATCAATCGGTTTTTAATGCTGCTTACGAACAAAGTTTAAAATATAGTGATCCACAAGCAAGCCAAGCTTTAAGTGATCTAACAACACTACGTCAATTCGTAACAGGTAATGCTTTATTCGCTTTATTTGATGCTCCCTGGTTTCTATTTTTCCTCTGTGTGGTATTTATACTTCATCCTTGGCTAGGATATCTTGCCTTAGGCGGCACAACTTTTATTTCTCTATTAGCCTGGCTAAATCAACGCTATACTCGTAAACCTCTAACCGAAGCCAATCAGACAGCTTGCAAGGCCATTAATCAAGCCTCTAGTCACTTGCGTAATGCGGATGTTATCGAAGCAATGGGCATGCTAGGTAATATACGCCGCCACTGGTTATCCTACCATCACGCTTTTTTATCCCATCAGAATTTAGCCAGTGAAAGAACCTCAGCCACCAGAGCATGGTCAAAAACAGCTCGTTTAATGTTACAATCCCTCATATTAGGTATGGGTGCCTGGTTAGTCACTAACAACGAATTGACCGCAGGCATGATGATCGCTAGTTCTATTCTGGTAGGACGCGTATTAAGTCCAATCGATCAGCTTATTGCTGTTAGCAAACAATATAATAGTGCAAAACAAGCTTATCAGCGTTTAGATCATTTATTCAATCAACATCCTGCCCGCAAACAAGTGATGGTATTACCAGCTACAACTGGTGAATTAAGTGTTGAAAATGTTCTTTATCGCCCTGATCCTGCATATCCGCCGCTGTTATATGATATTCAATTTTCACTCTCTGCTGGCCAAACATTGGGTATTATTGGTGTGTCTGGTGCCGGAAAATCAACATTAGCACGTATACTTGTAGGAGCGCTTCCTCCTACCTTAGGTTACATTAGACTGGATGGGGCAAATATTTACCAAATGGATAGAGAAATCTTAGGGCCTCACATCGGTTATCTACCGCAAGATATCCAATTATTTGACGGTACAATAGCAGAAAACATTGCCCGTTTTGGTGAAATTGACGTAGATAAAGTTATTACCGCCGCTAAAATTGCCAGAGTACATGACTTAATTCTAACTTTACCCAATGGCTATGATACACAATTAGGCGAATACGGCCGTGGCCTATCTGGCGGACAAAAGCAACGATTAGCTTTGGCTCGTGCTGTTTATGATCTTCCCCGATTAATTATTCTTGATGAACCCAACTCTAATCTTGATAGCGAAGGCGATAAAGCCCTATGTCTTGCTATAGAAGAATTTAAAAGACAGCATTGTACCCTTATTATAATTACTCATCGCCCATTCCTGATTAGGTATGTAGAGAATGTGCTAATTTTACATCCCGGAATGTCACCGCGTTTTGGAACACCACAAACACTATTAAATCAAGAAAAAACGTCACAACTAACAACGTGATCCTTTAATATTTTAATCTACGAAAAATAATAGCAATTAATGGAAAAAATATGTCAGCACAAGGTAAATATCACAAATCATCTGCTATATTAACAAATAAATTAATCGATAATGAAAAACGAGCCGTATACTTAGGCTGGTTATTAGTAACTATTGGGTTTGGCGGCTTTTTATTATGGTCAGCACTAGCCCCTTTAGATAAAGGGGTTTCTGTATCTGGTAATGTGATTGTCGCAGGCAATCATAAAACGATTCAGCATCAATATGGTGGGATCATTGAACAATTATTGGTTAACAATGGCGAAAAAGTACAGGCTGGCCAAACTCTTTTAACACTCAATACCGTCGAAGTGCTCTCGGAACACAATATAAAATTAAAACAATACCACGAACTTTTAGTAAGAGAAGCTCGTTTATTGGCTGAACAGCAAGGTAAAAAACGATTGATTTTTTCACCAACTTTGCAAACTGAAATGAAAGAGCACAATGTAAGCGAGCTTATTCAATTAAATCAAAAGTTGCTGGAAAATCGATATCAGGTCTTACAACTGGAGTTGGCAAGTATAAAAGAAAAAATAATCGGATTAGACGCTGTCCTATATGCCCAACAAAAAAAAGCAAAGAGCCAAAAAACACAGCTGGTAATGTTATTACAACAATTAGAAGGGTTAAGAAAATTAGAAAAAAATGGCTATATTGCCCGCAATACCTTACTGGAGACGGAAAATAAATATACTGAAGTTGACGGTAATTTAGCACAAACACTTGGTGATATTAGCCGAATACAACATCAAATATTAGAGCAAAAATTGCTTAGCGAAAAGCTTCATCAAGAATATCAAAAAGAGGTTCATGTCCAACTTGCAGAAACACAAACCCATATTAATCACACCAATAGTCAGCTGGTTAAAGCAAAGTTTATTTTGGCAAATGCGCAAATACGCGCCCCCGTTGCTGGCACCATAATTGGCATGTCAATTTTTACTGAAGGCGGCGTCATCGCTGCCGGACAAAAAATGATGGACATTGTTCCCAATGACCAACCGTTATTAGTTGATGCACGAGTTCCCGTACAATTAATTGATCAAGTGAAATTAGGCTTACCGGTGGAATTACAATTCACTGCATTTAATCAAAGTACTACACCCAAAGTGGAAGGTGTCGTGACTATGATTTCTGCTGACAGATTAGTTAACGAGCAAACTGGCGAACCTTATTATTTATTACAGGTTCAATTAAGTGATGAAAATCGTCAACAACTAAATGAATTAACGATAAAACCAGGAATGCCAGTAGAAATCTTTATTCGTACTGGCGAACGATCGCTATTAAGTTACCTGTTTAAACCTTTATTTGACCGCCTACATATGAGTTTAAATGAAGATTAAGCTAGTAATATACTAGGTGACTAATAATTAATAAATTTTGGTAAAACATCGCCTGAAAAGGATCTATGCAGACGATATTCAATAAACAAAATAATACTCAAAATTGGAGCGACACTTAACTATTATGTTTAATTTTAATCTGTCTTGTGGTCATTAATTATAAGATACCTTGTGCCAACATCGCGTCTGCCACCTTTAAAAACCGGCAATATTGGCACCTTTAACATAATTAGTCTGCTTATCTTCCCCGCCATATTTTACACAATGTTAATGAATATCTAACATGATATCCTTCAAGCGGGTATTCACTTTCTCTGCGCTCCAGCTCAAATGCGCTGTGTTTTGTGCCATTTCTAAAACTGATGTTGCTACAACACACCCGCATTGGCAGCTTTAACTGGCCCAAACAGAACACCCGCTTCAATAAATGCAGCAGTAGCTTCCATAGTAGTCGGCATATTTGCACCTTCAGCAACCGCTTTGACACCATTTTTAATTAAAATTTTTGCATCATCGATATCAAGTTCATTCTGAGTTGCACAAGGTAAGGCAATATCTACTGGCACCGACCAAGGTTTTTTCCCGTTATGATAAGTCAAACCAAACTCTTCTGCATATGTCTCAATACGGCCATATTGATTTTTAATAGCTACCAATCGTTTAAGTTTTTCAGGTGTAAAGCCTGCTTCATCAACAACCGTCCCATTTGAATCGGAAGCAGTAATAACCTTAGCACCTAACTAATGACATACATTTCTCAATAGCATACTGAGCAACATTACCGGAAACGGACACTCGTTTCCCCTCAAATGTCAAACTATGATGCTTTAACATCACATCAGTAAAATAAACAAACCATAACCAGTCACTTCGGGGCGAATTAAACTATCACCAAAGGACAGACCTTTACCGGTAAAAACACAAGAAGTGTTGTTAGACAACTTCTTCATCATCCCTGTCATAAAACCGACTTCACGGCCGCCCACACCAACATCACCAGCAGGAACATCTGTATTGGGACCTAAATGTTGATAAAGTTCTGTTATCAATGCTTGGCAAAAACGCATAACTTCTGCCTAACTTTTTCCTTTAGGGTCAAAATCTGAGCCACCTTTACCACCGCCCATTGGTAAAGTTGTTAACGCATTTTTAAACATTTGCTCAAAGCCGAGGAATTTTAAAATAGATAAATTAACTGAAGGATAAAAACACATTCCGCCTTTAAAAGGACCGATTGCGAATTAAATTGTACCCGCCCCAGGCCCGATTAACTTGAACATTTCCCTTATCATCAACCCAACACACACGAAATTGAATGACTCTTTCAGGTTCTACTATTCTTTCCAATAATCCTTGTTCACAATATCGAGGGTTATCTCGTAAAAATAGCGCCAATAAAGTAAAAACTTCACGTACTGCTTGAAAAATTCAGGTTGATCAGAATAACGTGACTGGATTGGTGTCAGGAATGTCTTTAAAGATAGGCAACCTTTCGTACTAAATTCCTTAGATTAAAAGATAAATTAAGATATTTTCATGCTTTATTTACATTTATTTTGCAGAATGACCTGCTATATATGAATTTACTTATTGAATATATCACTAATTTATCTCGATTTTTAAAGGGATTTTTTGTAGTTCAATCAAATTTTTTTAAAAAAAGAGTATGATTAGGCTTATAGCAAATGATCACACAAGCACTTGAATAATCAAGTTCTTTTATTGGGAATAATCAGTATATTAACAAATATTATCAATCACTATCTTTCAATGGCACAATTAACATATCAACATGAACAGTATTAATAAGCTGACGGGCCGAAGACATTAACTTACTCCAAAAATCTTGATGATGACCACAAACAACTAAATCTACTTTGTACTCTTTTATCGCATCGACCAAAACCTGCCCAAGATCACCACGGCCACTCAATTCTTTTTCGAGCTTATAATCTGCTTCTTTCGCTAACTTGGTCAATGCTTGGTGAGTTTCCTTCGTAAGGCGTTGTTCCACATCACCAAGATTTACATCAATCAATCCGGTATAAAGATCAGAATAATTGACATCAACATGAATTAAAGAAACTTTTGCATTATACGGTTTTGCCATTGAAACAGCTTTATCGACTAAAACTTTACTTTCTGGGGATAAATCAACTGTAACAAGAATATGTTTGTAAGCCATATTTAACTCCTTTCAAACGTCACTCTTAAAAAGAGAAAACCTGTTTTTATGATAAATACTTATCGGTCAAACCTGATACTCAGATATTATCTTGAACATAGTTTAATAAAAATTTTACCCATTAATTTATGAAAAATAGGCTTCCTGCTACAATTAGCATAGCTTAAATCAACAAAATTCTCCACAATTTAGCATAAAAATCATAGTGTTGTAGATATAAACTATTTATTAAAAAATACCCGTTATACAAATTAAACAGATAAAAATAATCCCAATTGGTGATTTTTTGAAGTTGTTACATTATTCTACAATTAAAATTAAATCTGCACTGATAAACAAATATTTTATTTGATGTTTGTTGCAAACAAGCAATATCAACGGCTAAATCTGTATTTTTTGAGGTAATCATCTTAATATGCATGCATGGTTTTGGGCATTATGTATCCTTTGCATCATAAATATGATGCACTACTTTTCTTCAATCCGAGTATTACTTTTTATTCTGCGGGAATCTGATCTTTTGCTCTATCAATCTGTTGATGGAAACGGATTCTTTACAACTCATGGTCAATGGACAAAACATATAAAACTAATTCGTTATATTAATACTAAGCAATATATTAACCATCATGATCCCGAAGTTATTTTACGTTGTGAACGCATTCGCAAACAATTTATGTTAATTAGTGGATTAAGTATTATTGTTTTTATAAGTTTAATGTAGACCATTTGGTGATATTAATGGGCTTAAATAATATTTTAACACTATAGATAATATATTATTCAATTGGCCAAAATAGTGATGCAGGAATTAAGCATCACATTTTTAATTATATACTTGGTCTAACGTGATTATATAAGCTTTAATGATATCCAATAAAACAAACCAGAAAGTACAACTGAAATCGGCAATGTAAATAACCAAGCCAGTAATATATTTTTAATGGTTTTAGTTTGTACGCCACCACCATCAACAACCATGGTACCTGCTACAGCAGAAGAAAGAACTTGTGTCGTTGATACCGGCATGCCAGTATAACTTGCAACACCAATGGAAACTGCAGCAGTAACTTGAGCAGAAACACCTTGCGCATAAGTCATGCCTTTCTTACCAATTTTTTCACCGATTGTTATGGCAACCCGTTGCCAACCAATCATGGTACCAATAGAAAGAGCCAAAGCAACGGCAACTATAATCCATAGTGGTGCATACTCCACTGTATTAAGTAAATCGTTACTCAAATTACGGAGAAAACGTGCATCAGCAGGCAGCATTTCAGGCAGTTTAGCAACATCTAATGCCGTATCAGATAAACACATTAATAGTCGACGCATTTGATTACGTTGTTCAGGCTTTAGCGCTGAGTAACTTTGAATATCCGTCAACATTAGTGATGTTTGTTTTAACACATTGATAGGACGTGAATTATCACAATGGAATTTCTCATCTAAAATTTCCCCATCCATTTCGTATTGTGACTTATTAATAATATGTTTTACTGCTGATTGATGCTCTTCATAATAATGTTGTAGATGCACTATCGCGTCATGGGTACGAGTTATATCATAACCACTCGCATTCATATTAAGCACAAATCCGGCTGGCGCGATACCGATTAACACTAACATAATAAGACCAATACCCTTCTGACCATCATTAGCACCGTGAGAAAAACTGACGCCAACCGCCGACAAAATCAATATGGTACGTGTCCAAAAAGGAGGTTTTTTTTTACCATCTTTTTTCTCTCGTTCTGCCGGTGTTAAGTGAATACGGCGACGTTTTTTAGTACCACTCCAATAACGCCGTAGACAAAAAATCAGCAATACGGCTATAACAAATCCAATTGCAGGAGAAAGAATAAGAGAAAGAAAGATGTCAATGACTTTTGGGATGTTTAATGCATCCACTATCGAGAAGTCAGTCACTAATGCATTAGTTAAACCAACACCAATAATTGCGCCAATTAATGTATGTGAACTGGAAGCCGGTAATCCCAAATACCAGGTACCCAAATTCCAAATAAGGGCTGCTAATAGCATAGAAAAAACCATTGCTAAGCCATGAGTAGAACTCACATTCAAGAGAAGATCTGTCGGCAACAAATGCACAATGGCGTAAGTAACACTCAGTCCACCTAACATAACGCCAAAAAAATTAAAAATACCAGCCATTACAACTGCAAATTGAGCTCGCACTGCCCGCGTATAAATAACAGTTGCTACCGCATTTGCCGTATCGTGGAAACCATTAATTGCTTCGTAAAATAGCACAAATAATAACGCTAGTATTAATAACAGACCGGTGTAAAAATCCAAACCAGTAAATAAATGTAGCATAAACCTTAAGCCAATTTGTTGAATATGAACTTAATGCATTATCAGTGACAAACGTTAGCGGTGGAAGCAAAATCTACATCTTTTTTGACTTTAATTGACCAAAAAACAAATAAAATAAAAATTCTCTTTACTTTTATAAAGTTAACAAAATAAAAAATAAATAGATTTTTAGTACTTACTGACATTTGTCGGCACAAATTTAAGTCGTAATAAATATTTTACGCTATTTAATAAATAGCGCGCTATTTGTATTATTAATAAATATCTTTTCAGTTAAAAGAGAAATTTTGTGGAAAAATTTGACGTAATCATTATTGGGGCAGGTGCAGCTGGTTTATTTTGTGCTGCCAATTTTGGTCAACAAGGTTTAAAAGTACTAGTACTGGATAATGGCAAAAAAGCGGGTAGAAAGATCTTGATGTCTGGGGGCAGCCGGTGCAACTTCACCAACCTTTATGTTGATCCGACTGCTTATATCTCTACTAACCCCCATTTTTGTAAGTCAGCGCTTGCTCACTTTACTCAGTTGGATTTTATTGAATTAGTACAAAAATATCATATTCCTTATCATGAAAAAACATTAGGTCAGCTATTTTGTGATAATAGCGCACAAGATATCGTCGATTTATTATTAACAGAATGTAAATTAGGTGATGTTAGTTTACGCTTTCAGAGTAAAATCACTCAAATAAAAAAATAGATAATAACTTTTTAGTTTATGTTAATGAAAAAGTTATTAGTTCAAGCGCGCTGATTTTTGCCAGCGGTGGTCTTTCATTGCCTAAATTGGGTGCAACTCCTTTTGGTTATCACATAGCTGAACAATTTGGACATAGTATCCAGACAACACGAGCAGCTTTAGTACCTTTCACATTACATAAAGCGCTTCTTGACGTTTTACAAACACTTTTTGGTATTGCTATTTCAGTAAAGGTCAGTTCACAAAATGCTATGACATTCCAAGAAAATCTGCTACTTACACATCGAGGACTATCAGGCCCAGCTATTTTGCAAATCTCAAGTTACTGGCAGCCTGGAGAGTATATAAGTATTAATTTATTTCCTAATATTAATCTTGTTGACTATTTAACCAATCAACAAACTATTCATCCTAATTTATCCTTAAAAAACCTATTAGCAAAATATTTACCGAAACGATTTATCGAGACACTACAAATATTAAAAAAAATCCTGGATAACACGTTAAAACAGCTTAATATAAGACAAATAAACACCATTGCAGAAACGCTCCACAACTAGCAGATACAACCTAATAAAACAGAAGGTTACCGTACAGCAGAAGTAACCCTTTGTGGTGTTGATACCAGTAGTATTTCCTCAAAAACGATGGAGTCAGAAAAGGTAGCCGGACTCTATTTTATTGGTGAAGTGGTTGATTTTACCGGTTGGTTAGAGGGATATAACTTTCAGTGGGCATGGAGTTCAGCTTGGGCATGTGCTCAACAACTTACGAAATCATAACTCTTTAGTTATTTTTAAATCACCAATATTGTTAGCGTAAGTGGGTGACCTATTTTTATCTATAGCTAATAGCAATAAAATTATTGGCTTACTATTGCAACTAATTATCATAAAAATATTTTATCAAGAAAACTAATTTTTTTATATTTAAATTAAAAAAATCACTTTACAAATGATAGTGATAATCATTAAAACACTTTCAGATGAGCCATTCTTGGATCATCTGAAAGGACGACATTGCTTCCAGTGTTTACTTATGCCAGCCTCTAGCGCTGGCACTTTTTTAAGTTTAGCCTTTTTTAACATTTTTGTCCAATTTTAGCGTCATAGGTGATTAATTAAGATTTCATTAAACAATGATATGTCTTGCTGAGCATCCTCTTATTTACGATATGAGAATTGTCACTTATATGTTGAAAGGCCATAGAGAAAATTATGAAAAGACTTCTGCTGTTCTATTTAAGTTTGTAAATACAAATACGGCAACTAATAATTAACAATTAAGCAAAAAGTGCATAGATTTTATTCTATGCGCTTTTTATTTTTAGTGTTAAAATTTTAATTGAAAATTACAGCTCAGGACCTGCTTTAACAAGCGCTGTACCAACTGGAGTATCAGTATATTTTTCAAAATTATTAATAAACCGCTTAGCTAAATCTTTAGCTTTAACTTCCCATTGGCTGTTATCTGCATATGTATGACGAGGATCTAGAATATTGCTATCGACTCCCGGTAAATTAGTAGGTACAGCTAAATTAAAAATCGGTAACTTTATGGTTTCTGCTTTATCTATATCTCCATTTAAGATCACATCGATAATTGCTCGAGTATCTTTGATCGAAATACGTTTAGTGGTTCCATTCCAACCAGTATTAATCAGATACGCTTTTGCTCCGGCAGTTTTCATTCGTTTACCTAATACTTCAACATATTGTGTAGGATGCAATGTCAGAAAAGCGGCTCCAAAACAGGCTGAAAAAGTTGGTGTCGGCTCAGTAATACCTCGTTCGGTACCAGCTAATTTAGCGGTAAAACCTGACAAAAAATAGTACTCAGTCTGTTCTGGTGTCAAACAAGCTACAGGAGGCAAAACTCCAAAAGCATCTGCTGTCAGGAAAATGACTTTCGTCGCATGACCTGCTTTTGAAATTGGTTTAACGATATTATTGATATGATAAATAGGATAAGAAACTCGGGTATTTTCCGTTTTTGTTCCATCATTAAAATCAACAGAACCATCAGCCAAAACAGTAACATTTTCTAATAATGCATCACGCTTAATAGCATGGTAAATATCAGGCTCTGCCTCTGCAGACAAATTTATTGTCTTAGCATAACAACCACCTTCAAAATTAAATACACCATCATCATCCCATCCGTGCTCATCATCGCCAATTAATTTACGTTTAGGATCAGTAGAAAGAGTTGTTTTACCTGTACCAGACAATCCAAAGAAAATAGCTACATCACCCTTTTCACCAACATTAGCTGAACAATGCATCGAAGCAATTCCTTTTAATGGCAGCAAATAATTCATGATCGAAAATAATCCTTTCTTCATTTCACCGCCATACCAAGTACCACCAATAAGTTGCATACGCTCTGTTAGATTGAATGCCACAAAATTTTCTGAGTTTAATCCTTGAGCTTGCCAATTGGGATTTGTGCATTTTGCACCGTTCATGACAACAAAATCTGGTTGAAAATCAATCAACTCTTCGGCTGTAGGTCGAATAAACATATTTTTGACGAAATGTGCCTGCCAAGCCACTTCAGTAATAAAACGCACTTTCAAACGGGTATCAGCATTAGCACCACAAAAAGCATCAATGATAAATAAACGCTTACTAGACAATTGCCTAGTCACCAAGTCTTTTAATGATTTCCAAACCGTTTCTGTCATTGCTTTATTATCATTTTTTCCTTTACCTTGATCGGCCCACCAAACGGTATTCATAGAAACATTATCACGAACGATATATTTATCTTTTGGCGATCGTCCAGTAAAGATACCGGTATCAACCGTCACTGCACCTAAGTTAGTTTCAATTCCACGTTCGTAGCCTGTTAAAGAAGATTTTGTTTCTTCCACAAATAATTGTTCATATCCCGGGTTATAAACGATCTCAGTAACTTGATGAATACCGTATTTAGCCATCTCTTCTGGCGTAATATTTTTATTAGCACTCATTAATTTATGCTCCTAAAATGAATTTTAACTTTAATTAGGACTATCATAAATTTTTACTAGAAATTAACAGCAACAAAAATCAATAAATTTCATCTAAACTATTTTCTGCACCGGAAATGCGATCTAGAGCACTCTCAACTATACAGTAAAAAATGTGTTTATACCCGTTATTACAGCATAAATAAGGACAGTTCGATCAATGAATTTGCTTTTTTTTAATTCGCTTTAATTCTTCTATATCTTGCTGATTAAATAAATAGTCAGTCCCACAAAACTCACATTCAATATCAATTTCACCGTGTTCATGCAATATACGCTCAATATCATCATCGGAAAGAGATAACAAAATGTTTTCACAACGCTCTTTTGAACAGTTGCAATGAAAGATGATTGGCTGGGGTTCATATAAAGTCACATCTTCTTCATGATAAAGACGATGAAGAATTGTTTTTGGCTTTAATGTAAATAGTTCGTCGCCTTTAATCGTTGCGGTTAATTGTACCAAATGATCAAATTTATCCTGACTATCAACACCGGCGGATGGTAATATTTGCAATAATATTCCACCGGCAGCAGGCTCGCTGTTTATTTCAACTGCGTGAATAAATAAACGTGTTAGCAATTGCTCCGATTGTTTAAAATAATCATCCAAACACTCCGCCAATGTCTCCTTTTCCAATGCAACAACACCTTGGTAACGCTTGCCTTTTGTTGGTGTAATCGTAATCACCATATAGCCCTCACCAACCATCTGTTTCAACGACGATTTACTAGCTACTGAACCCTCTAGCCGAGCAATACCTCTCATCTGCTGATGATTATTTCCGTTTATCACCAGCATTTTTACAGGCCCATTCCCTTGAATTTGTACGGTAATCTCTCCATCAAATTTTAAAGTAGCAGTTAATAAACTGGTTGCAACTAACAATTCACCTAATAATATATTAACCGCTGACGGATAATTGTGTTCATGGAGTATCTGTCGATAAGTCTTATTAACTGAAACTAGCTCGCCACGAACAGCATAATCTTCAAATAAAAAACGGTGTAACTGATCATGTTTAGACATATTTTCTCTCATTGTTAAAGTTGTCATCAAAATGACTCATTTAAATTGGTTTGCTAAATTCAATCAGTTTACGCCGCTCTTTCTTTATAAGGACGACGTTCTGGCTCCGGCATTGTTAAGGAGTTCGTTTTCCGTGCTAATGCCAGTCTCTCTATTAACAATACTGTCTGGTGTTTCACGGTATAACTTTCTCGCTTCAGATGCTCCCCGTCACTGATCAATAATCACCAATATTTCTATCGTTAGCTCATCATTTCCTTGTCTTAACTTTATAATGGCATGCTTTTCAACAATTTTACTTGGTTTACTACACTGACCATTATAATGAACTTTACCACCCTCTATCATTTTACGGGCAATGGCTCGAGTTTTATAAAAACGCGCTGCCCATAACCATTTATCTAAACGGATAATTAAATCGATATCTGACTGTGTTTTCATATTTCATTTATTAAGTTAAATTTTTTTCTGAGGATCAGAGGAAGAAACAATATTGAAACAATGTTCATAGTATTGCTGAATACTTTTTAATCGCCACTTATTTATACGCTTACGCGTAATCACAAGAATTAGATTTAATATAAAAGTTCCGATTAAAACCAAACTTAACAGAAAAGCGCTAATATATCTTAAAAGTACCATAGAACTCGGTTTACTATGTAAAACAATATGACGCGTGCCTTTTGCATCAACAAATAATTGAGTAATAATACCTTCTGCTTCAAAAGGGGTATGCATTAAAATATCTGACAATTTTTGCAGTTCTTGCCACTTTTGTAATGGAGAATAAGAATCAACAATAGGAGAGTGGAACGAAACTAAATCTACAAATGGTTTTCCTTCATCACTGATAAGTAAAACCCCCCTGGGCGGTGGTGTATTCAATAATGCCGCTGCTTTTTCTATTTCTCGGTTAATGTAAAAAGATGTCGTTTCATTAACCAGTTTTTCAAGTGTCTCCGCTCCACCTGGCCGCAATATCACATTTGTACCCGCTAATTTTCCACTTTTAGCTCGCGTAACAAGTACTGACCATTCATGAGCATCACTTAAATTAACTAATGCGCTCTTTAAACGAAAACACTCATTCTTAAGTGGACATAGTGAATTGGTTTTTAAGATAATATCAGCAAAATTATCAAGCAAATTCATGCCAGACTTCATAATCTCATGACGAAGTTGCGGATTAATTCTATGATCCAGATTATTAAAATAAAGCTGCTGTTTAACGGTAGCAGAAAGAGAAAAAACTTTTTCAACTATATCAGATTCGGGTATAGGGGAAGAACTTATATTGTTCCAATAAATACCGGAACAATGAAAAGGAAGAAAATCAAACCTATTCTCTTTCTCTACAAAATCAATAGGTACATAACACATCCCCACACCTTTAACTTCAATATAATCACCAATCTGTAACGGCATGACTTCCAATTCGGCATAATTTGTTGTCTGCCGATAGGTTTCTCCATTAAGCCAATGAAAAACTAATCTCGCAGGTAAATGAACTGGTTCATAAAAATGAAGAAATAACATGAGCAAAAAACTCGTTATCATCACCATTAAATTTTTGCCATATCTTTTATACGGATAACGACGAGACTCCTCATGTAACGATAAATAACGGCCTTGACGAACGACGTAACCGTTTGCGTACATATCAATATTAATAGCTTGCTCAATCTCATATTCAAGGAATGGTTCCCAATGAGAAGGATAAATAAGATCGATTCCAGCTAATGTAATATTATGTTTTTTACCTTTTTCAAACTCGCCAAATAATCCCCATCGTTTAGGTTTACCTACAACACAACGAATATCCTGTTGATATCTTTTACGAAAAATATATGGTCGATAAAGAAGATACACACCGACAACAAAAGTTAATCCACCAAACAACATTAACCAAGGAAAAATAATAGCGATAACATACAACGACAGAACACAGAGAATTAGCCCAACACAAATAACACCACCACCCCATAAACTAAATGATCGATTAAGCTTATACTCCTCTAATGTTTCTTTTCTAACCTTAATAAATTTTACCAGCTGGTGACCGCTCTCTTGAATTAAGGAATTAATTGGTGAAAATGTTATTTCTTTAGTTAAATTGAGCTCTTTAAAATTTTGTTTAAAATCACCTAAAAAATGATTATTTACCGATATAACAAGTGGTAAAGTATCCGTATCAACAACATCCATAACATTTTGTGTGGTCAAATAAGGCTCTAGTTGCCGAGGCAAATGAACTTCTTTAGAGTCTATAAAATAGCGCCATAAATTAGCTTGATCGTTAATAATGGAAAAACGTGTAACTGCGTTACAGCCAGATGAAACCCACGCATTTTTTTTAGGAAAATCGAATAACTTTTTTACAGTAGCCTCTTTTGTCTTTATTAAGATTTGTTCAGAATTGGTATATTTCAGATAGTCACAAATTATCTGATATTCATCAGACGTAATTTTGCGATAATTGGCTTGTATTAAGAAAGGTAATCTATGTATATTATTACCTTTTTTCCCTTTCATAAACAAAAAGAAAATTAATACAAACAAGCAAACAATTAAAATAACCAATATGACAAAAGGTAAGCTCATTTCTTCCCCGATGTAACGAATAATGCCTTTGCAGAATAACAACCCTTTCAGCAGCGCTAAATAAGGTAATTCCTATTCTAGTTATCTGTTTTTAACATTAATAACAATAAGTTACGATTTACCATTATTTATTTTAACAACATAGTCGTTCAATTTAATAAGTAATTTAATAAAAAGATTACTAAAACACCCTAATTATAATAATCAACTCGCTCTAAATTTATTGATATATTATCACCAAATAGTTAGATTGAATGACAATTGATTTCACTAAAACAAAATTAAAAAAACCATCCTTGTTCTTAATATAAATAGTTATAACCTTTTTAATCTATCCAACAATTTTTACTAGGGGTACAGTATATGAAACAAATGAAAAAACCCAAAATACTGAGTATAAAAAATATTGCTGAATCTAGACTTTTTCGTATCCAATCTGTTGATCTTGAATTTAGCAATGGAATAAAACGTCTTTATGAACGAATGCAACCAACGATAAAAGAAGCCGTACTCATTGTTCCTATCATTAATAACGAACTAATTTTAATTCGTGAATATGCTGTTGGTATTGAAGATTATGAGCTCGGTTTTCCTAAAGGAGCAATTGATAAAGGAGAAACGCCCATAGACGCAGCAATAAGAGAATTAAAAGAAGAAATTGGATACGGCGCAAAACATTTTGAATTACTAGCAAAACTAACAATATCGCCTGCCTATTTTTCCAGTAAAATGAATATACTTATTGCACAAAATCTCTATAAGGAAAAACTGGAAGGCGATGAACCCGAACCGCTAGAACAAATCCGTTGGCCAATCGACAACATGATGCAACTCCTTGATGTAAAAGATTTTAACGAAGCAAGAAATATTAGCGCTTTATTTTATGCCCAACGTTATCTCAAAAACATTCGCTAATTTCAATTAAATCTTAATGTTGTATAATGAAATAGCATCTATTTATAAATCTAATAGCTTAAATCAAAGTACTTTATTCCTATTCAAAAGAGTTCCTGACTATTACCATCTTCAAAAATAACGGTTGTACCTACCTCTCGAATAGCCACTGTTTTAGGTTAAGTGCCTTCAATAAAATATTCCAAACTGTTACTTGTAGAATTACTGGTTGCTAATTTGCCTGTTTTACGATCAATAGTAATAGAAATAATTCCGTCAGGAGATTGTATTTCTTGCTCAGTCACCCCCTGAAGAACAACTCTCATAAAATCGTTCCAGAATCGGCTGAGCACTTTTTGCACCTGCTTCACCACCGGTGATGGTAAGTCCTAAGCTTCGTGTATTATCATCAAAACTAATCCATGTTGTTGCAACAATATCGGGACCATAGCCTAAAAACCAAGCATCTTTAGAACTATTAGTCGTTCCTGTCTTGCCACCAATATCCTTACGCTTAAAATCTCTCGCACGCCAACCAGTCCCCATCCAACCTGGCTCACCATAAATATTGGTCATCATTGCATTTTTAATCAAAAAAGCCAGAGGTGTACTGATAACATGTGGAGCATATTATTTTGTTTCTTCAACAGTTATTGGGATCTTATTATTAATATCAACATTAGCTTTAACAGCAATTGCTGACGTTGTAGATGTTGTAGATTTAGCGACGTTCTCAATCGATTCTGTATTTATTTCTTTAATTTTTGGTACCTCATCATAAATGACAGGAATATCGGTACATTCTGGACAAGCGATTTTCGCTTTTGCCTCAAACACAATTTGCCCTTGTAGCCCTTCAACTTGACTAATGAAATAAGGATCGATAAGGTAACCACCGTTAGAGATAACTGCATAACCTCACCCTATCTGCATAGGGGTAAATGACGAAGCACCTAATGCCAACGACTCGGTCCGATTAATATTTTCTTTAGGAAATCCAAAACGTTTTAAATAATCGGGAGCATAATCACCTCCCATCGCACGTATAGCGCGCACCATCACAACATTTTTAGACTGCCCTAATCCCTGGCGAAAACTTGTTGGACCAGCATATTTAGCGGGAAAATTCTTAGGACACCAATCTGAATCTGCCCCTGTATCCCAACGGGTAATAGGCATATCATTTAATAATGAAGCTAACGTTAACACTTTATCTAATGCAGCTGTATAAAGAAAAGGTTTAATATTAGCGCCAACTTGACGTAACGACTGGGTTACTCGATTAAATTTACTTAATTCAAAATCAAACCCACCAACTAACACAACAATAGCGCTATTTATTGGATTGAGAGCAATAAAGGCCGAATTTGCTTCCGGTATTTGAGCTAACCACCAACTATCTTTAACTTGTCGTATACGAATTAATTCTCCTGCTTTAACAACTTCGTTAACCGCTTTAGGTGTTACACCTTGCCGTTCATCAGAAATAACTAACATGCCCAAGAAACACCATTGATTGTTAGTTCAACAGAAACACCATCTGACATAATAGCTTCGGCTTTATTGCCATTAGACGAGACAACAACTGCAGGTATCAATGGCCCATAAGTTAGTATTTTTTTAAATTTTTCAAAAACTTGTTCACGTGACCACGGTATTTGTAGCTGGCTCCAGAGAATTTTTTCGGCTCCTCGATAGCCATCGACACATATCATAATTAATTAGGTTATCACGCAAAGCATTAACTGCTGCTATATGATCTTTACGGACTATGGTGGTATATATATAACTATCTGTATAAGCATCCTCACTATAACGCTTATAAAGCTCTTGCCTAACCATTTCAGCAACATAAGACGCTGAAAAAGAAATTTTCGATGCGTGATAAGAGGCAAATAAATTTTTCACGCTTTGCTTCATTATATTGCTGTTAAGTAATATACCCTTCTTCTAACATACGTAATAGTAAGGTATCTCGACGATTTATTGCTCGTTCATATGAATAAAGGGGATTAAAAGTAGAAGGCGCTTTTGGTAAAGCTGCAATCATAGTAATTTCACTTAAATTTAATTCATTTACAGACTTACCGAAATAAACATATGCAGCAGTACCTACCCCATAAGCGCGATTTCCTAAATAAATCTTATTTAAATAAAGTTCCAGAATTTCATCTTTTGACAATAATTGTTCAATCCGGACAGCTAAAAATACCTCTTTAGCTTTACGCATTAATGTTTTTTCTCGACTTAAGAAAAAATTTCTTGCTAACTGCTGGGTTATTGTACTTGCTCCTTACGAAGCGTGACCGGAAGCAGCCATCACCGATACAGCACGAAAAATTCCGATCGGATCAACTCCATGATGCTCATAATATCGGCTATCTTCGGTTGCAACAAAAGCTTTTATCATTAGAGGGGGAATTTCTTTTAATGACAATGGAAGACGACGTTTCTATCCAATATTGCACGATCAACTCTCCTTCTGCACTTAATACCTGCATAGGTACTTACAATCGAATATCTTTTAATGTTGCTACATCAGGTAGTTCTGATTCGACATATTTGTACAAACCCAAAATTGACACAACTCCCCAAAATAGAGGACAAACTACGAAAAAAAGAAAAAACTTTACGATCTTCACCTGAAATTCCATTTAAAATTTATTGGGCGGTTAGTAAACAATAAATACTTAGTATAAGTGTTTGAAATTACCTTGAATATGGAATTTTACACATTAACAAAAGGGAAATCGTCTATGTTTTTACAAAGATGGCAGATTGGCCTTATATACATCATAACAAAATTCAACTTGTTGCCGTGACTCGACATAAACATGGTTGGCAACATTCTTTACCAATTGATAAAACCCAAGATACTCAAACCCAAAATATTCATATAACCACGCTTAAAAATATCCTGCAACAATGGCGCTAAAAACCACCTAAAAATTGTGATGCACGATTCTCTTTACCCACATTACAAATTTTAAAATTTCACTTCCTTTTACCCGACAAAATAACCCTGTCTGAACCAGAACTAGGTCGGCTTGTCCATAGTAAAGCTGAAACGATATTTCCGATGGATATCCGTGAACTGGTTTTGGATTATCGCGTCTACCAAAAACAAGTTTACGTCTGTGCTACCAGACATAGTGATATTGCTTTTTGGTCTGAATTATTGCATGAGGTAGGTTTTTCACTTTCGGTCATCGATATATCTCCTAATGCTATTCGTTACTTAGCACATAAAGCCTCTATACCTGATAACAGCTGGTATCGGCGACATCAAGAGTGGATATGCACAGGCCCTTTATATCAATCAATCCACTACCAACCTCTTGAGATAACCGAAGCTGACTCTATAGAAAAATTAGTATTATCACTCCCCATAGAAACTCAACAGCAACCCCATACTATTTTTACCTCGGTAACGACATAAAACATCATAATTTTTCCACTTGGTCTCTGTTAGATTCTTTTCGATATTACTATCAAGTTACCAAAAAATTTCCATAATTTTGCGATCGCTACAGGTTTAGCGCTTCGTGAAGGAGATAAATGATGTATCAAGTTAATTTTCTACCATGGCAGAAAAAACGCCTTAAACAACGCTATTATCGTTGATAATCTCTCTTTTTTATACAAATAGCAAGTTTGACATAATTCTTTTTTTAATATTTGATAGGCATAAAGAGCAATATATCCATCAGCAATATTTACTTAACAATGAAAAAATAGAAATTGCTCTTATTGAACAACAACTTGCTGCCATTAAGCAACAACAACAACAATATGATCAATTAACTCAGCAACTTAACACCTTAATGCAAGTTGCTAACCACAACAAACAACAACTTTATTTACTACAACGAATACCGAATATTCTGCCAACAGGTAGTTGGTTCGAAGCTATTTCAAGTCAAATAGATGCTTTGATGATTAAAGCAAATAGTTATGATTATCATGAGATTTTACAGTTTATGCGCCAGTTATCAGAGAAAAAAATAGCAACTAAAATCCAACTACAAACAATGCAATTAACCTCACAAAACATTCAAAAAACCACATTAAATGCAAAGTGGCCACTTCCTAAGGAACAAAATGATAAAAAATAAAATATATGAATGGTTTTACAAACCACTATGGAAACAACTTATATCACAATGGTTAACTCTTTTTTTAGTTTTTCTCTTTTTCTATATTTTTTATTGGCCAAAAAATCCTTTAATGATTAATGAACTGAATCAACAACAGAAAAATAATAAGCAACATCTCAACATATTAAAAACACAACTGACACAAAGCTAACAAAAAACAAATTAAGCATACTGACAGATAAAAAGAAAAAACAACTAACTGACCTAGTAGCTACAATACAGACTGAAACTCATGTTTCCGAACAACTTAAACTTCCACTAGCTTCTTCAGGAGGAAAACTCTTCTATTAGCAACAATAAAATCAAAACAATTATACCGATTACTATTTCACAATTATAGTAAGCTACTATCAATTAATAACCTTTATTGAAAACTTACAAAAAATTCATCCGTTATTACTTATTCATCAGCTTAAAATAACTGCCAAAAACGATAAACTATATTGTGAATTCATTCTTTCATCCATTGCAAATGGACTAACTTTATGAATTTATTTACTTTAATATCTATTCTAGTATTAATTACATTATTTAGTATTAATGTTATAGCCGTCAGAAATCCATTTATACCACCAAATACGCAAGAAATTATCGAAAACAATGTTACCTCCGCATTATCGAAAGCTGAAGAAAAAAGTGATATGCACTATCTGGTTATCCGCTGCAATATGCTGAAGCAGAATTATTAGCATCTCAACTTTCACAAAATAATCCGCTATTACTATCAAAAAAAGGAAAAATTTTTGCCGATAAACAGACCAATAATTTAATTATTGAAGATGCACATAGCCACATTGAGCGTCTTCAATCCTGGCTAAAAAAAATTGACATAACTCAACAACAAGTCCAAATCACCGCTCATATTATTAATACAAGCCGAGAAGCTTTATATGAATTGGGTATCTTTTGGGAGCTAAGTACTGATAACATGAACCACATTGGGATCAACCGACTTAATTTTCATCAACCAGCACCAGCCTCAATTCCTCATATAGCTTTTAATAATTGCTAAAATTAAAAGTCACTTATTGTCACTAGAATAGCACTTTATAACAGGATAATAATCTATATGTTATTGCAATATACAGACTAATTGGTTGTAATAACCAATATGACAGCATTAAACAAGGGATAGAAATTCTTTAATTCATTCAAAATGATAAAAAAAGCCAGGTAAAATTTAAAGAAGCCATACTAGGAATGGAAGTTACTCTTACTATTTTACGGGAAGGGGGAGGAGGTAAAGTTCGCTTATCTCTAAAAATTAGTCAAAATACACCCAATACCACTTTGGTAGCAAATAATTACCAACATATTACAATTAATAAACAAGAAATATCGATTCAAGTTACGATTAATCATGGAGAAACACTTATTTTGGGAGGAATTTTTCAGCAGAAAAAACAACCAACAACAAAAAATTCCCTACTTAGCAGACATTCCTTTATTTGATCATTTATTCACCAAAGATGGAAAACAAACTTATCGTAGAGAATTTAGTAATATTTATAACACCTCAATTAATTAATATTTAATAAAATATAGTAACTAATAATCATATTTTATAATATAACATTATGCTAAAAGGTACTAAAAAGAGCAAAAAACATCCGATTATCTTGAATACTAATTATAAATTTGACGATAAAAAAGACTTAGCTTACAAGGTTAGCTATTCAGTGAAATAAAGTAAGTGCACAAACTCAAGAACCAAACCTATATATTTACAATTAGAGTTGCATTTATAACTAATGTATTGCGATAATTTTCATATCCAATTTGATATCATTCATTATGCATTATTTGTAGCAAATAACACGTTTTCCATAAAGATATCGACGTGGTTTTCAAATTGATTGATTTTAAACTTAGTGCGCAAACAAATTAAAAGACGAATACTTGAGCTTCGTAATGCTGTATATTACGTACTACGAGACATTTGGGATTTAAACCTGTGAAGAAATACTGCTATCAGTCGCATTCTAAGAACAGGCCCTTCCTATATAATTCAGAAAAAACTGAATGTATTTGGGATTTTTTTGCTTTTATATGCAAGAAAAGATGTCAATACTCATGAGGTTTCAATTATAGGTCCGGTTGCTAATTTGATTGGCGGGGCGGGTTATCATTAACGAATAATCTTAGTAATACCAAAAACATGGCAGAGAAACGCAATATATTTCTGGTTGGGCCTATGGGCGCCGGAAAAAGTACTATTGGTCGCCAGCTAGCGCAGCAACTTAGTATGGAGTTTTTTGATTCTGATCAAGAAATTGAACGACGTACTGGTGCTGATGTAAGTTGGGTATTTGACTTGGAAGGCGAAGAAGGCTTTCGGGAACGTGAAGAAAAAATCATCAATGAGCTTACAGAAAAACAAGGAATTGTCCTAGCAACAGGAGGAGGATCGGTAAAATCAAAAGAAACGCGCAACCGTTTGTCTGCACGAGGCGTAGTCGTTTATCTGGAAACTACGATTGAAAAACAAATGGCACGAACTCAACGCGATAAAAAAAGGCCTTTATTGCAAGTAGATCAGCCAGCTCGTGAAGTTTTAGAAAAACTCGCTCATGAACGTAATCCACTTTATGAAGAAATTGCAGACATTACTATTCATACCGACGATCAAAGTGCAAAAGTAGTTGCTAACCAAATCATTGGATTATTAGAGAATAATTAATTTCGATAAATTAATTTGAATGACTGATTGACCATACCATAAGGTAAAATCAATATGGAAAAATTGACTGTTACACTTGGTGAACGGAGTTATCCTATTAGTATCGCCTTTGGTTTACTTAACTCGCCTGATGCTTTTTTGCCCCTTAAAAGCGGCGAATACGCGATGATTGTAACGAACAAAACGTTACATTCTCTTTATTCTGAAAGTGTAAAATCTACTCTTTCAAAGATGGGCGTAAAAGTTGATGAGATCATTCTACCTGATGGAGAACAGTACAAATCACTAACTATCCTTGATACTGTCTTCACTGCTTTATTAGAAAAAAATCATCCTCGAAGCACCACTCTTATTGCCCTTGGGGGCGGTGTTATTGGTGACCTAACAGGATTTGCTGCCGCCTGCTACCAAAGAGGCGTTCGTTTTATTCAAGTACCAACCACACTTTTATCTCAAATTGACTCATCTGTTGGAGGAAAAACCGCAGTAAATCATTCTTTAGGTAAAAACATGATTGGTGCTTTCTATCAACCTATATCAGTTATTATTGATTTAAATAGTCTAAAAACATTACCAGCACGCCAGTTTTCTTCAGGATTAGCAGAAATTATCAAATATGGCATTATTCTGGATTATGTTTTTTTTTGTTGGCTAGAGAAAAATATTAATAAATTACTAGAATTTGATGAAAAAACATTAACTTATTGCATCCGACATTGTTGTGAATTAAAAGCAAAAATCATTGCTTTAGATGAAAAAGAAATCAATGGCCAACGCGCATTACTGAACTTAGGACATACCTTTGGGCATGCCATTGAAACTGAATTAGGCTATGTCTCCTGGTTACATGGTGAGACAGTTGCTGCAGGTATAGTTATGGCCGCAAAAACGGCAGAATTAATTGGCCAGTTCGATAACAATGATACTCAACGCATTATAAACTTACTTAGCCAAGCAAATCTGCCGACTCAAGGACCAGCAAATATGGCCGCAGAAGCTTATTTAACTCATATGATGAGAGATAAGAAAGTGTTTAATAATCAACTAAATCTAGTACTACCTAAATCTATTGGTAAAGCAGAAATATACACTAATATAAGTCATGATATTGTTTTAAAAGCAATTAAGCAATGCCTACATAGACATTAAACTGTGATAGAGATAGCAAGATAGCCATAATGACACTATAATAAAATGTCCATATTTTAGAATTAAACTGTATAAAAAATCATCTTTATCTATGATATTAGGTCATTCACCTTAAAGGGAGGGGAAATGGACGAGTTAAAACCAGAAAAAGATCCTCAATATCAAAGTAACTTCCGGCCAGATACTTCAGATAGGCCTATATTACATTCACGTCAGCAAGGATCTAAACACCATCTAGCTTCTCGACAGCATGTTATGATTGGTATCGCAGTTTTAGTTCTATTATTACTCATTATCGCGATTAGCTCAGCACTTAAAGCACCAACTGATCATGAAAAACAACATAGCTCTACAACAAATAACGAACGTAATATCGATATTTCTAAATCAACATCGTTGTCCAATAACTCTTCTCTAGCGCAAGAACAAAATCAGCCACAAAATGTAACCATGCCTTCAATTAGTGATACACCGACTGAAGGTTCTTTGCCTATAACAAACCAAGGGCAGGGTAAACGTATTGAAATCCCAGGTGATGTTGTTGATGCTTTACACCAGGGACAGACATTACCTAATACAAAGCAACAACTAGCTGAGAATTCAACAACCACATCAGCAGCAATACTTCCTTCTACATCACCTAAGATGGTTGAGCCAACCAAAACTAATACTGAAATAAAAACAAAACAAATCGTTAGAACACATGCAAAACAAACCGGTGATCTATTATCGGCCCCAGCGAGTAATTACACGTTACAATTAAGTAGTGCAAGTCGTTCTGACTCACTACAAGCATTTGCTAAAAGCAATCGCTTAACAAACTATAAAATCTATAAGACCATACGTAATGGACAACCGTGGTATGTTCTTATCTATGGCAATTACCGCTCAGTTAATGAAGCAAAACATGCAATCGCAACTTTGCCCGCTGCTGTTCAGGAAAAAAAAACCTGGGTTAGAAAATTCCAGCAAGTTAAGCAAGATCAAAAATAAAGAATCATTAGGCGCAAATATGCTGTCCTAAACAGAGACACACCAAAGACTCTGGAACATTTAGATAAAATTTGGCGGCATGAAGAAAAAACGCGCTTTTTTAAAATGGGCTGGCGGTAAATATCTTCTAGTAGAAGAAATCAAAAAATATCTACCAGAAGGTGATTGTCTAGTAGAACCATTTGTCGGGGCAGGTTCAGTATTTTTGAATACCAACTATAATGCTTATATTCTAGCTGACATTAATAATGATCTTATCAATCTATATAATACTGTAAAATATTATACTGATACTTTCGTACAGCATTCACGCCAGCTTTTTAACACTGAATATAATACACCCGAACAATATTACCGTTTACGCACTGAATTTAATCTATGTAATAACTCTCAACGCCGTAGTGAACTATTTTTATATCTTAATCGTCATTGCTACAATGGTCTTTGTCGTTACAATTCAAGAGGAGAATTTAACGTTCCATTTGGCCGTTATAAGAAACCTTATTTTCCCGAAGATGAACTCTATTGGTTTGCTGAAAAAGCACAAAAAGCTATTTTTGTTTGCCAAACTTATCAAGAAACATTGCTATCAGTAAACAAAAGTGCTGTTGTTTACTGTGATCCGCCTTATACACCACTTTCAGATACAGCTAATTTTACCACATACCATACAAATAGTTTTGGTAACAAAGAACAATTTAATCTGGCTCAAATTGCTTATCACTTATCATCAACACGCGGGATACCGGTATTGATATCAAATCATGATACACCAGCGACCAGAGAATGGTATCATCACGCTAAGCTAAATGTTGTAAAAGCACGTAGAACAATTAGCCGTAACAGCCTTGCTCGTAGAAAAGTTGATGAACTTTTGGCATTCTATAATCCTTATAAAAAGAATTCAAAAGGTAAAAAAACAAATCGGAGACAATAATGAAAGATTTTCTGATTGCCCCTTCCATTCTATCCGCAAATTTTGCATGTTTAGGTAAAGATACTGAGGAAGTAATTGAGGCTGGAGCGGATATTGTTCATTTTGACGTTATGGATAATCATTATGTGCCGAATTTAACATTCGGCCCAATGATTTGTAAGGCATTACGAGATTATGGTATTAAAGCACCGATTGATGTGCATTTGATGGTAAAACCAGTAGATCGACTCATTCCTGACTTTGCTAAAGCTGGTGCAACTTACATTACCTTTCACGTTGAAGCCAGTGAACATATTGATCGCACATTACAATTAATAAAAGATAACGGATGTAAAGCCGGCTTAGCTTTCAATCCTGCCACACCACTAAACTACTTAAATTACATAATAGATAAGTTGGATATAATCTTGATTATGTCAGTAAATCCTGGTTTTGGAGGGCAAACTTTTATTCCACAAAGCCTAAATAAATTGCGTCAAATTCGTAAAATGATCGATAATAGCGGTTATAATATTCGCCTAGAAGTTGATGGCGGGATCAACGTTAATAATATTCTTAACGTTGCAAATGCAGGAGCTGACACCTTTGTTACAGGTTCTGCAATTTTTAATCAACCAGATTACAAAACTGTCATTGATGCTATGCGTAAAAAGTTAGCTGAGGCAAATTAATGACAACTAAAAAATTAACCGGTATTCACGCTATCGCATTTGATTTAGATGGTACATTACGACAGCGCTGGCGGATTAGCTGAAGCCTTAGATTATGCTTTAATTACTCAGCAACTACCCGCTGCGGGTAGAGAACTTGTTTCCACTTGGGTTGATAATGGTGTAGACATTATGATAGAACGCGCATTAACATAGGCTATGTCAAAACTACACCAGAAATCAAAAATAATACTCGTCAATTATTTGATAAAATTTATACAACAACAGTAATAACTGGTAGTCAGCTGTTTCCTAATGTAAAAGAAACACTAGCAGAGATAGCCAAACAACCTTACCAATGTAAATCGTCACTAATAAACCAACACCATTTATTGCCCCTTTATATTAAAAAAATTAACTATTAATTCTTACTTTTCTTTAATATTAGGGGGAGATGACGTAAAAGAGAAAAAACCCCATCCGACTCCACTTTATCTTACAATGGGAAAATTTGGCCTGCATAAAGATGAATTATTATTTGTCGGCGATTCCCATAATGATACCTTAGCCGCTAAAACGGCCGGGTCCTTGTGTGGGTTTAACTTATGGATATAACTATGGTGGAATCTATCTCATTAAGTAAACTAGATTATGTATTAGATAACTTTGCCGATCTACTTCCTGTGTTAGGACTACCACCTTTAACAATTCTGGAATCAGAACATGAATGCAACCACTATAAAATCAACTAACACCCACAAAAAACCTATTGTATTTAGTGGGGCACAACCGTCTGGGGAATTAACAGTTGGCAACTATATCGGCGCATTACGCCAATGGGTTCACATGCAAGATAATTACGACTGTATTTATTGTATTGTTGATCAACATGCCATTACAGTTCGTCAAGACCCTATAGAATTAAAAAAGCGTACGCTTGATACGTTAGCCTTATACCTAGCTTGCGGTATTGATCCTAAAAAAAGCATTATTTTTGTTCAATCCCATGTTCCTCAACACACTCAACTTAGTTGGGCTCTTAACTGTTATACCTATTTTGGTGAACTAAGCCGCATGACGCAATTTAAAGACAAATCAACCCTTCATGCGGAAAATATTAATGCTGGATTATTTGATTATCCGGTATTGATGGCGGCCGATATTTTACTTTACCAGACAAACCAAGTTCCTGTTGGTATTGATCAAAAACAACATTTAGAATTAAGTCGCGATATTGCTAAACGTTTTAATTCCATCTATGGTGAAATATTTACTATACCCGATCCCTTTATTCCTGAAAAAGGAGCACGGGTTATGTCTTTACAAGAGCCACAAAAAAAGATGTCAAAATCAGATGATAATCGCAATAATGTGATAACTTTACTAGAAAATCCTAAAACAGCAGCTAAAAAGATAAAACGAGCTCTTACCGACTCTGAAGAACCACCACGAGTTTATTATGATTTAGCAAATAAACCTGGTATTTCTAATCTGATAGATATTCTTTCTGGGGTAACAAGAACCTCAATCTCTGATATAGAAAAACAGTTTGCTGGAAAAATGTATGGGGATCTAAAAAATACCGTTGCTGAAGCTGTTTGCGATATGCTAATAAATATCCAAAATCGTTTTGATAAATTTCGTAATAATGAAAAATTACTGTATAACATTATGTCCGAAGGTGCTACCAAAGCAGAGGCACGCGCTAAAATAACTTTAACTAAAGTCTATGACGCTATTGGTTTTATTAATCCTATAAAAAAATAATTGTCTTCTCCCCCGTAAAACAC
This sequence comes from Arsenophonus endosymbiont of Dermacentor nuttalli, assembly GCA_048493715.1. GTDB lineage: Bacteria > Pseudomonadota > Gammaproteobacteria > Enterobacterales > Enterobacteriaceae > Arsenophonus. The sequence goes on from JBGDCZ010000021.1 coordinate 40,539, forward strand.
GAGGGAGATTCATATTAAAATAACCTACTTTAAAAGTAAAAAAATAAATATATTGAAAGATATAAATAATAAAATACTATTTAGTAAAATCAATATAATACCTTTCCACTTATTTATAAATAAGCAATTAACAATAGTTATATTTTTCATTAGTTATCAAAAAATCAGTAGGCCAGTAAGTAATCTGGCGCCACTAACATTGACAAACAAATAATGTTAATTTTATTTTACTTTTTCTGCAAACCGTTTCTCCGCTTCATCCCAGTTAACGACTGACCAAAAAGCTTTAATATATTCAGGGCGACGATTTTCATATTTAAGATAATAAGCATGTTCCCAAACATCAAGACCTAAAATAGGATAACCAGAAACGCCAGAAATAGCTTCACCCATTAAAGGATTATCCTGATTAGCTGTCGAAACAACCGCAAGTTTACCATCGGATTTTAACACTAACCACGCCCAACCAGAACCAAAATGAGTTGCGGCCGCTTTTTCAAAAATTTCCTTAAAATTCTCTACACTACCAAAATCACGTTCAATTGCAGATTTCAGCTCACCCTTTAGTTCAGTGCCTATTTTCAATCCAATCCAAAACATACTATGATTAGCGTGGCTGCCTGCATTATTACGTAAAAAAGTACGCTTATCTGCTGGCACCTTATCTAAATTTTGAATTAAATCATCTATATCGAGTTTAGCAAGCTCAGGAAATTCTTTTAACGCATCATTGGTATTATTCACATATGTTTGGTGATGTTTTGTATGATGGATCTTCATAGTCCGTTCATCAAAATATGGCTCTAGTGCCCCATATTCATAAGGCAGGGAAGGTAATGTATAGCTCATTGCATTAACTCCTTTTACTTGAATATAAAATAAATGTTTCAATCAATGCCTATTTTACAAGGATTACCCTAATAATGAAAACGATTATAAACAATACATTTTTTAAGGTTTTTATTTTTTATAAAAAATAATCAATATATTAGTAAAATACATCAAAACAAACTCATCTAACAAAGAAAAACCTCAATCAAAAAAATCAAAACAGAATAAATAGTTAAACAAAGCATGATTAATAAATAATAAATCTAAAATAAAGCTTCTCCATTTATGTGATCACTTACACAAAAAAAACAAATTTTTATTCATAGGCTTAGTTAACTACTCTTTGACATTTGATTAACACAAATGAGGAGAAGAAAAATATGATATCAACATTCAAATACCCCATTCCTACTGAAATTGCTAAACACACCCAAATTAATAAAAAACAGTACCAACATGATTACCAATTATCACTTGAAGATCCTGACACATTTTGGCGAGAAAAAGGCCAAATTGTTGACTGGATAAAACCCTATACCAAAGTAAAAAACACATCATTTGATCCAGGACACATTAGCATTCAATGGTTTGAAGACGGTACCTTAAATTTAAGCACTAACTGTCTAGATCGCCATTTACAATCACGAGGTGATCAAACTGCAATCATTTGGGAAGGCGATGACCCATCACAGTCCTATCATATAACTTACCGCCAGCTTTATCATGATGTGTGCCTATTTGCCAATGCTTTAAAAAAGTTAGACATCAAAAAAGGTGATGTTGTCGCTATCTATATGCCCATGATACCTGAATCGGCTATCGCCATGCTCGCATGCACACGCATCGGTGCTATTCACTCTGTTATATTTGCTGGCTTTTCTCCCGAAGCTATTACAGGACGTATTTTTGACAGTAAAGCTAAACTGATCATTACAGCAGATGAAGGGTTAAGAGCAAACCGTACTATACCATTGAAGAAAAACGTCGATGAAGCTTTAAAAAATTCAACTATCCAACCTATTAATAATATTATTGTTTTTAAACGAACCGATAATCAAATTGATTGGCAAGAAAAACGTGATCACTGGTGGCATGAAATTATTCAAGGGGTCAACGCTGATTGTCCTGCTGAAGAAATGAATGCCGAAGATCCTTTATTCATTCTCTATACTTCTGGTTCAACAGGCAAGCCAAAAGGTGTCTTACATACCACTGGTGGCTATTTAGTTTATGCCTCTATCACATTCAAATATGCATTTGACTACCAGCCTAAGGATATTTACTGGTGTACAGCTGATATTGGCTGGATAACAGGCCATAGTTACTTAATTTATGGCCCACTATCCAATGGAGCCACTACACTAATGTTTGAAGGAGTACCTAACTATCCAAATATAAATCGCATGAGCCAAATAGTTGACAAACACCAAGTAAACATTCTTTATACCGCACCAACTGTAATTCGTGCGTTAATGGCAGAAGGTGATAAAGCTATTGAAGGAACTCAGCGTAACTCTTTAAGAATTTTAGGCTCCGTTGGTGAACCTATTAACCCTGAAGCTTGGAAATGGTACTACAAAAAAATAGGCAACAACCACTGTCCTATTATTGATACTTGGTGGCAAACTGAAACCGGCGGTTTCATGCTACTTCCCCTACCAGGAGCAACTGAACTTAAACCAGGATCAGTCACTTTACCTTTTTTTGGTGTAAAACCCGTTCTTATTGATAATTCAGGTAAATTACTTAAAGGTGTTGCTGAAGGTAATCTTGTCATCATGGACTCATGGCCCGGACAAGCTAGAACAATTTATGGTAATCATGAGCGTTTTGAACAAACCTATTTTTCGCTATTTAAAGGTATGTATTTCAGTGGCGACGGCGCTCGTCGTGATGAAGATGGTTATTATTGGATAACAGGTCGTGTTGATGATGTTTTAAATATTTCTGGTCATCGTTTAGGTACAGCTGAAATTGAATCTGCACTTGTTGCTTACCCTAAAATTGCTGAGGCTGCCGTCGTTGGTGTCCCGCATAATATCAAAGGACAAGCTATTTACGCCTATGTCACATTAAATCATGGTGAAGAACCTTCAGCAGAACTTTATGATAAAGTGCGTAATTGGGTTCGTAAAGAAATTGGGCCAATAGCAACACCGGATATTCTTCACTGGACTGATGCTTTACCAAAAACTCGTTCGGGTAAAATTATGCGTCGTATCCTAAGAAAAATTGCAACTGGCGATATAAAAAACTTAGGTGATACATCAACTTTAGCTGATCCTAGTGTTGTTGAAAAATTACTAGAAGAAAAAAATGCAATGAATATTTCTAGGTAGTTTATTCAATCAGCTATAATAAATCTTAAAAACGCAAACAAACACTTCAATAATAGATATAATTTATTTTTCTTTAAAATACATCTTAAATATAAAAATGCCACCACAAATTAGGTGGCCTTGATATCTAAGCTTAGCAGTTCCCTACTCTCACATGGGGAGACCCCACACTACCACCTGCACTACGGCATTTCACTTCTGAGTTCGGCATGGGATCAGGTTGTACCACCGCGCTATGGCTGTTAAGCAAATTCTTTTCTATTTATATTATATCGAACGTTCAGACAGATATTTAAGTTAACAATCTAAATCATAGATAAATAACTAGTAACCTGATTGTTCTTATTACCTACTTAATTCACTAATAGCCTTTCTATTAGTATTAAATCAAAGTCTAGCAGCTGCCTACTCTCACATGGGGAGACCCCAC
>JBGDCZ010000022.1:0-42692 GCA_048493715.1 Arsenophonus endosymbiont of Dermacentor nuttalli
AGCCTGACAGATACTGTATAAAATAACCGGTAACTGTCAACTCTAGTCTGAGCTACTACATATTAGCTTGCTAGCCATTCTATATACATACCGGCAACTTTTTTAGCTATCTTAATTATGTCATTTATTATTTCTTACTACTTCACTTCGATTCTAAACTGGCTGATGATCTCATTTATCAACAACGTTTAACCGCAGGATTAATAAAATTAAGAGGTTATCAGTCTAAAAAGATTAACGCTGGGGTGAAAAAATCAGTGTTATTTTTCCTATTGGGTGTATAGGTGTGGTTATTACGCCATTATTAATATCCCTAGCCTTGGCTTAATTGAAATACCGTTCATGAATACCACTAATGTCATTCTGATTATTATGTTAAGTGTAACAACCCTAATTACCATAAGCTGCCAAGTTAATACAGATGCCATCTTAAACTCTAGTACCTTTAAGGCGAGTATGAGTGCTTGTATCTGTATTTTAGGCGTAGCATGGTTAGGTGATACTTTCGTTCAAGCTAATATTGACTGGATAAAAGCCACTGCCGGCCAACTTATTCATAATCATTCATGGATGTTGGCGGTGATCTTTTTTATCTGTTCTGCACTACTATACTCTCAAGCTGCAACTGCTAAGGCATTAATGCCTCTCGCATTAGCTTTACAAGTAAGCCCATTAACCACTATTGTCTCTTTCTCTGCAGTTTCCGGTCTCTTCATTTTACCAACTTATCCCACATTAGTTGCCACCGTTCAAATGGATGATACCGGCACTACCCGTATTGGTCGTTTTGTATTTAATCATCCATTTTTTATTCCCGGGACTGTTGGTGTCTTCCTATCAGTCTTTTTCGGCTTTTTATTTGGTAGCATAATTCTTTAACTTTAGCACCATACAATTCAAGGGCTTAAAGCCCTTGAATTTTTATCGTATCAATTAATATTCTTTCAACAAAATTAGATACTAAAACTTTTCCAATCCATAAATAGTAGGTTATAGTTCAATCATCATCTTATTTTTAACTTATCGCCTATTTTAAAATTCATTATGTATCGATGTCTTTATGTTTTAGGTTACTTACTATTACTATGTGGGATATTCCTTTTATCAACCGCAGCATATGCTATTTTTGAAAACGCGGGAATGAATCGCTTGCTCTCTGCTGAGCAAGCTTTTATGTTTGATTTTGAACAAAAAGAAAACAAACTGATATTAAATTGGCAAATTCAACCCGGCTATTACCTCTATCAAAAGCAGATCAAGTTTCACCCCAATCATGCAAAGCTCGGTAAATATCAATTACCAAAAGGTAAATATCATGAAGATGAATTTTTTGGTAAAACAGTGGGTTATTTTAATAATTTAGCTATTAATATTCCTATTATAAGCGCAACAAAGCAAGCCAGCATCGAAGTGATATATCAAGGCTGTGCCGCTGAGAGCTACTGTTACCCACCAGAAACAAAAATTATTCCACTTAACCCAGTCATTGGAACAGCTAAAAAACCGCCAACAATTAGCAAATCTGTTCCGTCAAATACTAGCTCGTCAGTGGAAAAAAATACTAAACAAAAAACAGAACAACCTTTTTCACCTTTATGGGCGCTGCTATTCGGTATTGGTGTTGCTTTTACTCCTTGCGTTTTGCCTATGTACCCGTTAATTTCAGGCATTATATTAGGTAAGCAACGGCCAAAAAGCATCATAAAAATCTTTTGGTTAGCTTTTAGTTACATTCAAGGAATGGCTCTCACTTACACGCTGTTGGGGCTGATTGTTGCAGCGGCCGGATTATCATTTCAAGCAACCTTACAGCACCCCTATGTTTTGATCATAATTTCCGCACTGTTTATTCTACTGGCACTTTCCATGTTTGGTTTATATAACCTACAACTACCATCTTCGCTGCAAACCAAACTGATTAAATGGAGCGACCATCAAAAAAGAGGATCTTATTTTGGGGTATTTATTATGGGAGCCCTGGCCGGACTTATCTGTTCTCCCTGCACCACAGCTCCACTCAGTACCATTCTACTTTATATTGCCCAAAGTGGTGACATACTAATAGGCAGCCTAACAATTTATCTCTATGCGTTAGGTATGGGGTTACCACTAATTGGCATAATATTATTCGGCCACCGACTATTGCCACTTAGTGGTCCCTGGATGCAATATGTTAAAGAAGCTTTTGGCTTTGTGATCTTAGCATTACCGATTTTCTTGCTTGAACGAATTTTTGGCGAGATCTGGAGCCTTAGATTAACCAGTTTATTAATCACATCATTTTGCATATGGCTGTTTATTTTATTACTTAAAAAACATAACGACTGGGCGCGTATTGGTCAGATCTTATTTTTACTATTGGCTATCATTGCAGCCCACCCTCTGCAACATGCGATTTGGCAAACATCTGTCCTATCACTATCACCAACCGACACAGACTTAAAATTTAAACAAGTAAAAAATTGGCAGGAAATAAAGCAAGCAATGACCAATAATGCTAACAAGATAATCATGCTTGATTTTTATGCTGATTGGTGTATCGCGTGTAAGGAATTTGAAAAATACACCTTTAGTGATCCTAGGGTCAAAAGCAAGCTGGATAACATGTTACTACTACAAGCCAATGTGACAGAAAACAATACTGAACAAAAATCGCTACTACAATATCTCGATGTCTATGGATTACCTACTATTATTTTCTATGATGATAAAGGCGTAGAATTACCCAATTCACGGGTTTACGGTTTCATGAATAGCAAAATGTTCTATCAACATTTAGAACAACTTACGGAAGGGAAAGAGAAATAAATATGCAACTTGAACAAGTACTTAGTTCTGTACTACAACTATTAGAACAACAGGGCCTTAGCTGCAATACTGAAACTTTACTTAATAAACTTAAACTTGACTTTAATCAATCGCGTCAATTTTGGCCAAATGATGAAGCGTTGCTATATAATTGTTTACGTTACCATAGTAAACAGATTGAAAGCTGGCAACAACAGCTACAACTAAATGACCAACTTTCTCCGGAAGAAAAACTATTAGCGTGCTATAACCAGTTAGTCCAAAAAGTTACCGATAATCGTTTTCCAGGCTGCCTATTTATCACTGCATGCAGTATCTTTCCTGATCAAGAACACCCAATACATCAGCTAATTTAACAACAAAAACAACTATCATTTAATTTTAGCCTCTAGCTGTTAAGACAACTAGACATCGACGATAGCGAACAAGTTGCTAAACAAATAGAGCTGATTTTAGAAGGTTGCCTAAGCAAATTACTGGTTAAACGAAATATTGAAGATGTATTTATCGCCAAATTATTGGCAGAAGGTATCTAACCATTGCTAAATGTAGAAAAAATGACGCATTAAATTTAGACAATCATTAAAAAGATTAATCATCGTTATTTCAGCACAAAAAAACAGCAAACAAACATGATTTAGCGTTTTTTACCGGAAGATAGATTGACGAGCTGTATCGAATAAGGTTTAATGCGCCCCGTTGCCCGGATAGCTCAGTCGGTAGAGCAGAGGATTGAAAATCCTCGTGTCGGTGGTTCGATTCCGCCTCCGGGCACCAAATGTATCCCTAAAGTCTACCGAACGGTGTCTCATCTTAACATCAGTTGCGATCACACCATTTACTAAAAAAATGAATTTATGTGGTTAAGTATTTGTTTTTTTAAACGTTTTAATTTGTCAGAATTAGCTTTTATTACAACCATTATGCTCATCGATTATTCTTTATTACACAATTAACATTAAGCGAAAATCAATAGACTAAATACACACTGGAGATAATACTCCCTAGCCTATTGATGTCACTAGTATTATTATGGCAAAGTCAGAAATTTTTTATAAAAACAAATCGCAAATTTTATCTTTAGGATTGAAATCAAGCGGTGCTTTAAGCAATAGCTTTCTTAAGGAAGTCAAATTTCTCTCACGACAGTAATAGTCGATATTATTAATTAATTCAATTAACTGCTCCCAATCCAAGAATTTTTCCTCTGCTGTCATAATCAAAGGATGAGAAGTACCCAAAATATTATCACCAATCAAGAGTTCTTCATAAAGTTTTTCACCAGGACGCAAACCTGTTATCTGAATTTCAATATCACCTTCTGGATTATTTTCATCTTTCAATGAAAGTCCTGATAAATTGATCATTTTTATTGCTAGATCATAAATTTTTACAGGGTTTCCCATATCCAAAACAAAAACATCACCACTTTTACCCATCGCACCTGCTTGTATCACTAATTGAGCGGCTTCATGGATAGTCATAAAGTATCGAGTAATATTTTTATGTGTTAACGTTATAGGGCCTCCCTGAGCTATCTGTTTTTCAAATAATGGAACGACAGAACCCGATGAACCTAACACGTTCCCAAATCTTACCATCGAATAGTGTGTTTTCGATTTAGTATTTGCTAGAGCTTGTAATATCAGCTCTGCAAATCTTTTAGTCGCTCCCATTACATTTGTTGGCCTAACCGCTTTATCAGTGGAAATTAAAACAAATTTCTCTACTTGACAATCACTTGCAGCTTCAGCTAAAAATAACGTACCAAATATATTATTTTGAATACCTTCAATTATATTATATTCAACCAATGGAACATGCTTATAAGCAGCAGCATGATAAATTGTCTGAATATTAAATTTCCTTAACAAAAATCTCAGTTTATCTTTATTTTTTATATCTCCTAATATCGGAATTATATTAATGTTACTACTTTTTAATAATGACATCAGTTCATAATGTATAGAATAGAGAGAGAATTCTGAAATTTCATATAATACTAATTGGGTAGGATTTTGTTTAATAATTTGTCGACAAAGCTCTGAACCAATCGAACCTCCAGCTCCAGTGACTAATATATTTTTACCAGTGATATTTTTAGATAATAATTCTATCATAGGAGAGATTTGTTCTCTTCCGAGAATATCAGCAATAGATACCCTTTTAAGAGCACTAATCTTCGCCGTACCATTAACAAGTTCATTAAAATTTGGTATTGTCAGCAACTCACAATGAAATTTTTCTAGGTATTGTAAAATTTCCTTTTTTCTATTGTTGCTTATCTGCGGCATTGCAAGGAGAATTTTTTTAATTTGTTTCCTTTTTACTAAATTTTCTACCTTATTTATAGAATAAACTCTTAGACCTTGTATAGTATGGTTATTTTTTAGTGGATTATCATCAATAAAACAAATTGGGTTAAGTTCTTTATGCTCTCTTAATATTGTTACAAGTTGTCTTCCTGACTCTCCCGCTCCATATATTAATACCGGAATCCCTTTATTAGTCATAATGTTAATTAAGTTTCTATAAAAGATACGCGAACCGCATAAAAATATGACTAAAAGGAAAAAATAAATTATAGGAACAGTTCTTGGTAAAAACGCTTGCTGATAAAGAGACAAAGCAATCAGAAATATTGATGAAACAATAGAGCCAATAAACGTCCATTTAAAAATACTTATATTCACATATCTGATGATGGCTCGATAAAACCCAATTCGAATAAAGAAAAAAATAGAAACAACAATCGTCAAAGAGATAACGAACCAGTGAGAATAACTAAAAAGAGGTGTATCTCTATCTAATCTAAGCCATAATGCTCCCCAATAAGAACAAAACATAATAGTCACATCAACGAATAATAACACTATCAATTTTAATAATCTGGTTTTACTTAATGCTAGGGTTTTCATTTTATTACTTTATCTTTTGAATATTTTAGAAATCGTCATAAAAATGACCTTCATATCAAATAGAATAGATCTCTTTTGTGTATATTTAATATAATACTCTGCCTTTATTGGCATAATAGCATCAATATATGCTTGTTGCGGATCTGGATATTTTGACAAAATACAACTCTCATCGATCATTTCAATAGAAGCAAGATCAGTAATACCTGGTTTGACTGACAATATTTGTTTTCTAATTCTATGTGGATACATATTCATGAATTTAGGTACTTCTGGTCTTGGACCGACTAAACTCATCGTTCCTTGTAAAACATCAATAAGTTGTGCAAGTTCATCAATTTTATACTTACGAATAAATTTTCCTGAACGAGTAATTCTGCTATCATTTCCAATAGTAAGTTGGCCTTGCTGTTCAGAATTCGCTGTCATACTTCTGAATTTGTGTATATAAAAAGTCTTGCCATGCAAACCTACCCGTAGTTGCCGGAAAAAAATGGGGCCTGAAGAATCAATTTTTATCCAGATAGCTATTCCAATAAGTAAAGGCGATAAAATAACTAATCCTAATAGTGATACCAAAATATCCAATAATCTCTTAATAAAAAAGTAATGAGTTTTCATTTAAAGTAAAATCTCTTTTATTGCATCGATCACCCTTAATTGATCATTTTGTGTCATTGCGGTATATAGAGGAATTGATATTATGTTTTGATAAGCTTGTTCTGCCACAGGAAAATTACCGGGTTTTAAGTTATACCTATCACGCCAGACAGGATGTTTATGTAACGGAATAAAGTGTACCGAGCAACCAATATTCTTCTTAGACATTTCAACGATAAAATCATTTCTACCAATACTGACGGAATCATCAAGCCTAATAGGATACAAATGCCATGCATGTTGACCATTTTCAGCTGCTTTTTCCGGCAAAATAAGCGGTAATTCTTTAAAAGCATTATCATAGATATTTGCCATTTTTTCTCTAGTTCTCTGGAAAGAATCTAAACGTCTAAGTTGATGGATACCAATTGCAGCAGCGATATCAGGCATATTATACTTAAAGCCAGGTTCAACAACCTCATAAAACCAAGCCGGGGTTTTTGATTGGTAGCGATCAAATGTATCACGACTAATACCATGTAAGCGCATTATCTTAGCTCTAGCTATTATATTCGGATCTTTAGATACTAACATTCCACCTTCTGCCGTAGTCATTGTTTTATTTGCATAGAAGCTAAATACAGTCACATCAGTATCTAATGTTCCAATAAGTTTTCCATTATAAATAGTGGGTAAAGCATGAGCTGCATCCTCGACTATTTTTAAATTATTTTCTCTCGCAATAGGTATAATTTTTTCCATATCACAAGCTAAACCAGCAAAATGAACCGGAATAACGGCTTTAGTTTTATTTGTGATAGCCATTTCAAGAGCCACTGGATCCATATTTAATGAGTTTTTACGACAGTCAACAAAAACAGGATCCGCGCCTAAATAACGAACAACTTCTGCTGTCGATGTGAAAGTATAAGTTGGCACAATAACTTCATCACCTGGACCAATACCCACCGCTTCCAATGCTAAATGTAACCCTGCAGTTGCAGAATTCAATGCAATAGCCTGAACATTACTTCCTAGATAACTAGCAAAATCTTGTTCAAATTGTTTCGCTTTTGGCCCAGTGGTGATCCAACCACTTTTTAACGAATCAACAACTTCATCAATTTCCTCTTGCCCAATTTCAGGAAAAGAGAAGGGTAAAAATCCATTATTCATTAGAAATGACCTTTAAAAATTTATTGGCAAGAACAGTATATGTATGATTTTTAATAACGAAATCACGCCCTGATGTTTTCATTTTTACTGCAACACTTTTATCTAAATGACTTAATTTAAGTATGCCATGAACAATTGCTTCTGGATTTTCTGGTTCCACTGAGATACCACAGGATGCATCTTGAACAAAATCATTACCAGCAGAGACCGAATGTAATATCAGACATTCGGCCATCATATAATCAAACAACTTATTTGGCGCAATACCAAAACGATAGATAGGTTTTTTACGCCAACCTATATAAGCAATATCAAAATATGATAATAATACAGGAATCGCTTTCTTTCCGATTTGATTATGAAATGTTACGTTATCTAGATTTAATGTTTTTGAGAGTTTTATAAGATTATTTTTTTCAAGTCCATCTCCAACAATTAAAAAATGGAAATTGGAATTTTTAATTAAGCACGCAGCTTGGAGTAAATATTCCATCGCATTAGGCTTACCGAGAGAACCTGCATAGCCTATGATACATTTATTTTCTTTTTTTAACGAATCAATAATATTTTGCAAGCTATCAGGTAGCGGGAAGGTATTATCCTTATTCCAATCATCGGTAACAACACCATTCGACACGATATGAAGTTTATTTAGATCTAGACCATGTGTATACATATGATCATGTACATTTGGCAATATTGAAACCACAATATCTGAATTTTTATAAGCAAAATCTTCAGCCGCCTGACACCATCTCATAAAAGGATTATTAGGAGATATATTACTCAGTTCTATAGGAGAAAGTGGCCATAGATCGTGTACCTCAAAAACTAATTTTGTATTATTACGTTTTGCCAAATAGTAAGCGACATAGATATCTAACGGATATGTACTAGACGCAATAACAACATCAGGTTTAAATTCTTGACTTATTTTTTTTGCTCTTAAAAATACACCGAATAAAAAAGACAAAATATTTAAAAGTCTACCCAAACCATTTGTCTTATATTTTATACCTTTTATCCATAAGTATGGAATATCATCAATTCTTTCTAAAAAAGGTTGTAAATATTTACTTTCAGGTTGAATCTTTCTTAGATGAGAAAAAGAACTAGCAATAACCTTAACATTGTGGCCTAATTTTATCCATTCGCGTGATAGATAATAAGGCCGATATTCCATGCCATACTTTGGACTGCCTGCATAATGATTGATATATAGTATATTCACTATAAGCATCCTGATAATATTAATAATTTCTTACTCATAATTATTTATTGATAAATATTGCTATAATTTAATAAAATAATCTTTATTTAATTAGAATATTTGATAATAATTAGAAAGATAATGAACTTATTTCTAATAATAAAATAAAAATTTTAATAGGTAATTATTTTTCTAATTGCTGTTTACGTTTTTTCTAAAAACATCAAAGATAACATTTTTACTAAATTTTTTAATATCAAAACAATAGGGATGAATTCTAACTTTTGTAAATAAAAAATTTTGTCATTTATAAAATAAATATTTAAATATTATATAAACGATTTCATATTTATATATGATGTCTCCCATAGTGATATTCTATTTAAAAATGATACTTTCTTGGGATGGCATTTATTATTTTTATAACTTCAGTAAAATCCATACCTAAAACATCAAGATACCAACGAATGTTTTCATATCTTGGTTGGTTTTCATCTTCAACCAAAGCTAACGCTTTTTCGCGTGTCATTTGGCCTTCTCTAATTTGATTACTTCTAAAGGTATCATGCTCAGTAAAACCGGCGACCAGATAGTATATATAGTTATAGAAAGCAGCTGTTCCATCTCCGATACGCCAGGTAGTATTGGTATCAATAGCAGTTTCCCAGTCATAATCATTGATTAATGTGTTATCAATAAGTTTTTCATCCCAACGCCAATAATCAAAAATATGAAAATAATCTTTCTTTTCAGTAAAACTGCGGTAATATTCGCCGCTTAGAGTATCCCAAAGCGAACGATTAAAATACCCCGGGCTATCAAGCATGGCTTTGAATCTTAGTTTTTGATAAGCCAACTGTTTTTGCCAACCATGCGTGTATACTCGCTTTTCTTCAAAATCAGGCGGAATGCCTAAAAAGCCTGCTTTAAAATGGGTAACTTCAAGTGGATTAACCCCCCATAAATTTAAATTAATACCGGTCTGTTTTTTGACAGATTCCACATACCTAAAAAAATGCTTATCTCCCGCTGTTAAAATACTTATCATTCCTAAATGAGGAGATTTTAACCAAGCTTTAAGGTTCATTACGATATTACGGCGCTTTTTAGCAATATCCGCCGCAATAATAATATTCTCAACACCAAGCCTTGCACACATTCTACTAATATTTCGCCGCCCCAGATCGGTTACCATTCCCCAATCATAGGTATAGGTTACTGGCTTCATGCCGAGCTCTTTAACAATTAAATGTAACCCATAACAGCTATCACGTCCGCCAGAAAAAGGAACTATACAATCAAGGTGATCTTGCTTACGATATGACTGAACTAACTTGAATAACTCTTCTTTAGGTTTAGGATTATTACGTGATTTGTAATTATTACAGTAATTACATACCCCTTTATCATCATAAGAGATAAAGGGCATAGTTTCAGGTAGGATACACTTAGTACAACGCTTTAATTTTAGTAATGGATACTCTAATAGTTTTCTTTCTGCTTCAATTTGTTTAAATCTAGGAATGAGATCCTGATTACGAATATGATAATCGGAAATATTTAATTTATCATTCTGTGGAATATCGATAATTAGTTCATTTGTTTTTATCTGTTTGATATTTTCACAGCCAATTTCCTTTAAGGGAAATTTTTCAGAAGAAAAGTAAATCGTTTTGTCTATATTCGCTGAATATAAACTGCCATTATTGGAAAAAATAGCCATTTTGCCCATCTTAGGTGTAGTAATCGCACACGCAACTACCCCCTGACAGAGAGAAAGTACAGTGTGAGAAAGTCCCTCTAACTGCCTTGTTTCTTCAAGATGTTTTTCTGTAATTGCTGCAATGACTTCAGTATCAATTTCATGAAATCGTTCTTTACCAATGGCTGTCCAAACATTATCATCATTAACAATGATACCATTATGTATGACACATATGCCATTTCTCACCACAGGTTGATTATCAAACAATCCATTGGTAATAAGACGACTATGACCAAGCGCAACTTTAGTATGCTGAAATTTCACTTTTGATAACAATTTTCTGATGTCAAAATCAGCTCTATATATATTATAACCAACCGATGATTCTAAAATTAAACCACTAGAATCCCTGCCTCTTTGACGTGCATGATCTGCAAGGAATTTAAGTTTTTCCATATCTACTGAAGTTTGCGAAATTATACCAAAAATGCCACACATGGATTTTTATACCCTAAATTTGAATAACTAATTATTCTTTATTTTCAGATGTTCAATCTAGTGAAAGAAAATTATTTTATTTAGAATAATACTGGGCTAATACCTATAAATACGTTTATTTAATTATTGCAAGATAGACGCTTCATAATTTCTTTTCTTCAATAGCCTAGTTATATTTTTCTTTACTATGATTTATATTTATACATACTAAGGAATGTTTGACAGTATATCTACTATTTCTTTACCAGCTCTACCATTACCATACAAGTTAATGGGTGCATAAGCAGGCAAACTCAAGTACTTATCAACAGTACATATTATTTTTTCCAGATTTGCTCCCACAAGTATATTAAAACCATTCTCCACTAATTCAACCCATTCTGTTTCATTCCGCATCGTAATACAGTATTTTTGAAAGAAAAAAGCTTCTTTTTGAACACCACCACTATCTGTAAGAACTATTTTAGCGTTATTTAATAACCATAACATTTGTAAATATCCAACAGGTTCTATTATATGAACATTTAAAGATAAATTTAGACAATTTATTAAATTACGTGTTCTAGGATGCATGGGAAGAACAACAGGCACTACATCTCTATGCAATATGTTTAACGCATTAACAATTGATGTTAAATTTTGGGGATTATCTGTATTCTCGGCACGATGCAATGTAGCTAAAATAAAATATTTATCTAATATAAAATCATTAGGAGCGGATGAATATTGGGAAAAATAGAGAGCGCTATCTTGCATCACGTCCCCTACATTAAAAATATTTACTGAATGTTTATTATTAATACCTTCATTTATCAAGTTATTGACAGCTGCTTGAGAAGGACAAAATAGTAATGTACTAATCTGATCCGTTAAAATACGATTGATCTCTTCTGGCATTTGCATATTAAAACTTCGCAATCCAGCTTCTACATGCACTACCGGAATATGAAGTTTAGCTGCTGCTAAAGCACCAGCTAAAGTTGAATTAGTATCACCATACACTAATACATAGTCAGGTTTTTCCTGCAGCAATATTTTTTCAATTTCTGCCAACATACGTCCCGTCATTTGACCATGACTTCCACCATTAATATCTAATTGATAATTAGGCATAGGAATACCGAGTTGCTCAAAAAAGATATTACTCATATTTGCATCAAAATGCTGTCCGGTATGAATAATAATTTCTATTAATTCTTTATTTTTTTTTAACAAATTTGATACAACATTTGCTTTTATAAATTGAGGTCTTGCGCCAATAATCGTAAAAAATTTTTTCATTTTATTATTTCATTTAAAATAAAGCGTAAAATTCTAATAATTTAGCTTCTTCAATATTCCAATTATACTTTTCTTCAACTGCACGTCGGCCATTACATCCCATTTCCCTCGCTTCTTGCGGATTTGCGACTAAATAATCGATAGCTTCAGCTATAGATTTGGGATCCGAAGCGTCAACACAGAGACCACAATCATTTCCTTCTACAATTTCTTTCCATAAAGGAAAATTAGAACAAACAATAGGAATTCCTGCGCTCATATATTCAAACATTTTATTCGGTTGAGCATCGATATGATTAGGAACGGGAAGAAACAGAACTAATCCTGCTATAGAATCATTAAGTATGGAAACAACACTTTTTCTATCCAACCACCCCTTTTCATCAATACGATGCCATGACGATTTTTCTTTTACTTCTCTTTCAAAATTACTCTCTGAAAATTTGCCTGCTAATATGAGCTGTGTTGGTTCTTTAACATACTGCATGGCTTCAACAATTTCATTAATCCCTCTGATTTTAGTCAAACCACCTATATAACACACCTGATTTTTTTTATTAGCCCAATCAATATTTATTTTTGAAAACTCATCAACTATGGGATAACCATTAATATCTATTGAATTAATTCCCATATTTAAAAATTTATCCCGAATATGAATAGTAGCCGCTATAACAGCATCAAGTTTACGGCAGGACCAGCGCTCATAAATAGCAAAACCTTTAGACAATAATTTTTTCATAAATTTATTAAGGTAGGGTTTTCCTAATAGTTGTTTAGGCACATCCTCATGAGCATCAAAAATAACCTTCTTACCCAATTTTTTTAATTTCAAGCCAATAGGAATCAGTTCTGGATCATGCAGATGATAAATATCAGCATTCACCTCAATTGCTTTCTTAAATATACGCTTCGGCGCATTACAAATACGATCTAAACGTCCTCTTGAAGCACCTACATCATAAATACTCACTAGATTTTTAATTTCATCATTTTTGCCATCTGAAACAATTTGAGCAATTTGATATCCATGTTTAGCTAATGATACGCACTCTTTTAAGAAGATACGCGGATCATAACGAGAATGTGCAGATGTAATATGAACGATTTTATATTTACAAATCATGGTAGATTTCATTTAATGTTTTTTCCTGTTGTTGCCAACAATATTTTTTCCGGACTTGAAAAATATTTTTTTGAATTTGAGCATAGTTTAGTTGAAGAGCAGTATTAAGTGCATTTTTAAATCCTTCAATCGTATTTTCCGAAGCTACAACACCTATTTTTTCTTGCTCAACCAACCTTTTCATTTCAAAGAGATTTGATGTAATAACCGGTATTCCTGCCATTAAATACTCAAACATTTTATTCGGCAAACAGTATGTGTCATTCAAACAATAACCTTCCATAAAAGCAATCCCATAATCAGCAGAACTTGTATAATTAAGATATATATCATGTGGCATAGCCTTATGAAAGAAAATATTATTACTTGTCTTTGATTTACTTTTAATTAAATTTTCAAGTGGACCATATCCCATACATACTAATACATTTTCATTCTTTTCATGCTTTTCAAAATATTCTAATAATATCTCAATTCCACGTCCTTTTCCCAAACCACCTTGATAAAGAAATATTTTTTGATCATCTCGAATACCAAACGTTTCCCGAAAAATGTTTTTTTTAGGTTGTTCTATATAATTAGGACAGTTAAAAACTAAATAAGGTTTTTTAATATTATAAAGTCTTGCATAATCTCTAGCTATCGAATCACTAACTACAATAACTTTATCAGCAAATCTAATAAATAATCGTTCGATTAAATATTTTCGCTTGATAGAGAATTTAGATTCATAAGGTACATCATTTATAGCATACTCGTGTGAATCATACACTATCTTCAATTTTTTATTAAATAACCGACAGAAGGTACCGATAGTTAAAGCATGTAAATCATTACAGTGAAGAACATCAGCATTTTTATAATTTAATATAAATCTTATTACATATTCAATATATTTTATCAGCTGAATTGGTTGCTTTTTTGACCAGTTCTTTGATTTTAATACTATTCTATGAACATTTATACCTGAAACTTCTTCATGTTCCTTTAAATTATCGTAATGTATGGCGGCGACGATGACATCATAACCAAAATAGCTAAGTGAACAACTAGTTTTTAATACTCTACTGTCATTAGTAAAACCATTCAAAACAAGATTAACAATTTTCATATTCTATTTTAAGTTTCCCATAATTATATAATTGCCTAAATAATTAAACCAATACCTTATTTGTCTCCTCCTATTACTTTAGCTATTATATTTTCAAAATAACCTTAAAATATTAATTCTCTTTGTAAGGAGAATTTTTAATCACATTTAATCTAGTAATTGGTTTTATATGCTATAAAATTTCTCTTATTTTTACAATCAAATAACCAATTAAGACAATACTTACTACAATTCTACAAAAATAAACTTTAATATTTTTTGATAGTATGATCATAAGCTTATATAAAATTTAACTAACGCTAATTAAAATAAAAATGCATAATCTTCAAAAATTATAAAAACTTCACTTTCTCTTATTGATTTAAGTTATATATCTTTCCCAGAATATCCTCTCACAAACTAACCAGTCATTAATTTATCTATTTGACCAAAGTTAATCAGATAATCACTTTAACTAAAAGTTAATTTTTAATAAATAACCTATAAAAACAACCATAATAACTTCCTTCTTAATATATTATAAAGATCTCAATCTTATTTTCCTTTTACTAAATAATATAATGAAAGTTATCAAAGTCATGACTATTATATAAAAACTATATAAATAACCACTAAAACCAGTTACAGACAAATTTTTTAGGTTTAAAATCAACCAAACCAAAAAAGCTGTTGATACAGGATTTAATTCTATTTTTGAAACTAAGTAACTTATTACCGATAAAATTAAGCCCATAATAAATGCAACTATAGGAATACCCCAAGGTCCAAAATTAGCATAACTTTCCCCCCAAAAAACCGTAGGCATAGAACCCACAATATTCATTTTAGCAAGTTCAGGAAACTTCCAATTCATAACTTCGGTGGTAAATTCTACCGGTTTATAAGGTAATATACCCCCTGGATTAGGAAAGCTTTTACCTAACAGATAATCGTGATGTTCAGGAAAATATTGCAAATAAAAATAAGCTGGTGAAACACTACCAGCAAATGACCTGGAAAAAACAGACCATAAAGCAGATCTTATATTAGATGATCCCATGAAAAACATATAAATACAGACCAAAAAGATAACTATAAATAGAATAAAATAAAAAGATGTATAAGTAGATATCATTCCATTCTTTTTAGTCAAAAAATAAGCCATAAATAGGCCAATTATAATCCATATCAAAGGCGCTTTTTCTGTTGCCAGAGTAGCAATAAAAGCTGAATAACTGAATACGATAAGGAAACTAAAAAGATTCTTTAACCTCTTATTTTTTAACCAAATAATATAAGTTGTAAATGTAATTAAGCTTGCTAATTCATACATTCCTAACCTATACCAATGATATTTACCATGAAAATTATTTCCCATATCACTACGAGCTATAGCTGCAGCTTTAATTCCATCAGTCAAAACTACAAATAATGCTATATGATTAATCTTACTTAAATAAATGCAAAAAAAAGCAATACTTAACAAGAAAAATAATAATAAAAATAGTAATTGAATTTTAGTTAAATCAATCAGCTCTGAAGAAACAAATGGAACTGGCCTTAACCTAACAACTTTTCGGACAAAAACTACACCTAAAATAAAAAATAATATATTAATACACGAATAAAATAAAACCTTTAAAACTAAAGCTTGGTCATTCACACCAATTGCAACTCTATAATCATCCCAAAAATAAAAAAGCGGTAATGTTCCTAAAACAGAAAATACAAATAATGCTATAATGGTAATATTTATAATGCTTACCTGATTTATTTTTTCTCCAACTGTTCTAAGCAGATAAAATGCAATAATAGGTGTAGTAATAAATAAAAACCAAAATGTCAAATTTAATAACACTATTCTCTCTCCAGAGTTATTCTATATTTATTATTCAAACAGTATTGATAAAATTCTTTTAACTTTTTTGAAACTAGGGAAAAATTATGCCATAACAAAGTAAAACAGCCATTAACTCTATAACAAACTGCTTTTAATTTTAAAATTCTATTTAATGCTTTATCTCCCGCTCCTAATCCTAAATAAGCTGATTCAATAATAGTAACCTCCATAACAATTAATGGGCGGATGCGAATAGCTAATAATTGTTGAGTAATAGGATTAAATGCTGGATATTCAAAACAGCTACCACAGCGAAAACCCGGGTGATCAGCATAACCAAGTGTAGAATCATAATCCATATCAGCATCATTCCATGCCTGAAGCGTTGTCGGATGCTCCCAACGTAAATAGTGCATTCGTCCCCCCCAAAGAGGCTGCACTATGCCTTCTTCCGTACATATTTTTTTTAATCGCTTGGCTTCATTTTGGATCATAGCTGGACACTGATACGTATTATAACTAGGATGTAAACCTATTTCATGACCACGGCTATGAATACGACGCATCAATTGACGGATAGCTGGATGCTCTGGTTCATAATCTGCATCTTTACTTGCATCAGTACGGCCACAAATAAAATAAAAGGCGCTTTTTAGATTATTTTTCTCAGATACATCCATAAGCCAGTCAAATACATTATAAGGATCAGCAGAATGTAACTGCATGTGAGTAGTTAACTTTAGATAAGGGGTAGTGACCAATGTTCTAATTTTGTTATCCTTAATTAGATCATCCACCATTATACGTCCAATTGATAACCATGGTGTATAAGCATAACTAGGTCTATCCACATCATGGGAAACCTTAATACTAAATTTATGTTGCTTTAATACTAACTGTGGCCAGACCCGCTGAATCACCTGACCAAGAATGATCAACCATTCATCAATAATTGGCCGCTCAAGATAACCATGCCGATATGCATGTGATGAGGTAGCAGGAAAGCGTTGATGATTATCTAAATTATGGCTTCCTATTTCTTCTAGCCGATTCAACATCCAATAGGTCAGACCAAGTATATCATAATGTACGGTCGCCCCCTTTTCGTCAAATTCAACTAGCGGACTCATTAACTCAGTAGCTGATGGTGCAGGAATGAGATTATCAATTGGTGCGGTAAAATTTTCAGTTGAAGCCCGCCATTGTTGGCAGACAAAGTCAGATTGTGAAGAATAGAAAATACTTTGTAAGTTATCAAAGATTATTGATTTTTCTGAATTCGGTAAACATAACACTAATTTCGAAGAGTCCAGATAATAAAGATGAAATAAATGATTGTATCGTTCATTTAATAGCTCTTGTAACCAAATAAGTGCTGTTGGCGTTAAGATATTCATATGCTTATATTCTTATAAATCATAAACTTAATATCACATTCCATAAATATTATTTTTTATTAAAATTTAAATTTTAGGAATAGTTTTTTAGCAATTTTTCTTAGTATAAAATATGCTGTTCAAATACATATTTATTTAATACCCGAAAACTTGAATAATAATTTTTATGTATTTCATAAAATAAACCAGACTTTATTATCATCTTAATGTGATTAATCTTTTAGAATTTTTTGATACATATTTTTTTTAAGTACAGATCCAAACTCTGAATTATGCCAGAGCAAAGTAAAACAACCGTTAACCTTACTACATACTTTTTTTAGTTTCAAAATCTTACTTAATGATCTATCACCAATACCCAAACCTAAATAAATTGAATCTATAACAGAGCACTCCATTACTATCAACGGCCGGATACGAATAGCTAATAATTGTTGAGTAATAGGATTAAATGCTGGATATTCAAAACAGCTACCACAGCGAAAACCCGGGTGATCAGCATAACCAAGTGTAGAATCATAATCCATATCAGCATCATTCCATGCCTGAAGCGTTGTCGGATGCTCCCAACGTAAATAGTGCATTCGTCCCCCCCAAAGAGGCTGCACTATGCCTTCTTCCGTACATATTTTTTTTAATCGCTTGGCTTCATTTTGGATCATAGCTGGACACTGATACGTATTATAACTAGGATGTAAACCTATTTCATGACCACGGCTATGAATACGACGCATCAATTGACGGATAGCTGGATGCTCTGGTTCATAATCTGCATCTTTACTTGCATCAGTACGGCCACAAATAAAATAAAAGGCGCTTTTTAGATTATTTTTCTCAGATACATCCATAAGCCAGTCAAATGCATTATAACCATCAGCAAAATGTAACTGTTTATTTGTAGAAGTAAAAAGTTTGATATAAGGTGTTATCATAAATGCTTTGAGATCATAACGCTTAGTGAGATGTCCTGCCATTATGCGTCCAATCGTTTTCCACGATTTAAAAGCATAGAGACTTGGGCGATCAACATCATGAGAAACTTTTATACTAAAATGATGTTTTTTTAATTCTAATTGTGGCCAGGTTAGTTGCATCACTTGACCAAGAATAAAAAACCATTCATCTACAATTGGGCGCTCAAGGTAACCATACCGGTAGGCATGTGATGAGGTAGCAGGAAAACGTTGATGATTATCTAAATCATGACTTCCTATTTCTTCCAGTCGATTCAGCATCCAATAAGCCAGACCAAGTATATCATAATGTATGGTCGCCCCTTGTTCGTCAAATTCAATCAGTGGACTCATTAACTCAGTAGCTGATGGCGCAGGAATAAGATCATCAATTGGAGCGATAAAACTTTCCATGGATGCTTGCCATTGTTGACATGGAAAATTAGCGCATGGCTGATGGAAAATAGTTTGTAGCTGATCAAAACAAATCGTACTATCGCTACCTAACAACTTGAGTATAAGCTTTTGCGACTGCTCATACAGTTCAAAATGATGACCAAAACGCTCTTCAATGAGACTTTTAAGCCAATCAAGGCTAATATGAGTGAAAAACATAAAGTTCGCCAAAATAGATAAACATAGAATTTACTGCGCTCTGCATATAGCAATTAACTCTTTTACATTAACGAGATAATGAGCGTAGAAACATAGCAAATTTGATCAAATTTGATGGTGCATGCCAAATCTGAAAATATGGTGTTTGAATCGCGCCAAATCCTCTAAAAAAACGCTCAATAGGCTCAATCATTGAGCCTTCAAAATCAAATTTTTCAGTAACGGTAGAAGCGAAATTAATCGCCTCCCACATACAGAGACTGGTTGCACCACTATTACGCAATTCAGGATCACCTCCCCCCATCCAATAATAAGCTGAATGACGGTCCCAAATCAAATATACTGCTGCGTGATGGCGTCCTTCATTGTCAACAGCAATAAATATTTTTCTGGCATTATTTGCAACTGCGGCCTGATCAATACGTTGTACTAAATGATGTCCATAAGGTAACTTTTTCCCTTGACGTAAAAATGTTTTCTCATTAATATGTAAGAACTGTTCAACACTCAAATCGTTTTGCACTGTAATATTAAAACGATTTTTAGCCTTTCGAATATCGGTTTTTATATTTTCCTGAAAGCCGGCCCAGACTTCATCCAGATCAGTCAATTTTTCAATTCTGTAGGTGTAGCGTGTTGTTTGCTTAAAACCCCGCCAATATAAAGGTAACCAGTTTGTATTATTAGGCCCCCAATTTTGGGCATAAAGCGTATAAATCGGCAATTGATCTATCAGAGCTTGCAGTAAATCTTTTTCACGCACCAGAGATTTTGCATATTTTGCTTTAGTCGCACGGAGCCAAGGCCCTAAGTGTTGAGTAAGTGGTGGTTGTGTTAGAACAGTTTGACCATATCTCTTCTTAAGAACATAAGGCATGACTGCCTGAATTTCTTCACCCTTGTCAACTACAGCTACATCCCAATTTTCCCCAGCAACGGCATCAAGCCACCAAGCCTGGCTAAACACAGGAATCGTTGACTCCCGTTTACATAACTGTCGATATTTTTCTTTATTACTCATTTCTTGAGAAACCTTAATACTATCTTTTTAAAACTAAAACTGAGCGATAGATATATACAACCTTCCTTAACTGCAACACAGTATTGACCCTTACTTTTATATATTAAACCGGGTGTAACCGTTTGCCCTGCAAATCTTTCATATTCACCGATAACCCATAGATGACCTATATACAAACCTGTAGGCTGTGGTAAAGCTTTAAGCCAGAGCTCGGTACCTCTCAATATGTGCCAAATCCGCTCTATAGGCCAATTGTGCCAATCAATAATAGTTTTATGTTCTTCTGGTAATAAGTCTCTTGCTCTTGATGTTGGACTCGTTTTAGGTTGTTTTATTCTTGGTGCATTACCTGCCTGAATAGCAGTGAGCGCTTTTAAAACCAGGGGTACCCCCAGTTCATTAATTAGCATATCTAGTCTTGCCGGTGATTTGATACCGAGAGATATCTGCTTACTTGCCTGGAAAATAATATCACCAGTATCCTCTCCTTTATCCAGATAGTGAACCGTCACACCAGGGTTCATTTCCATATTATAATATTGCCAAAAATCAGGATTAGGACCTCTATATGCAGGCAAAAATGAAGGGTGAAGATTAATAACACCGTACCTGGGAATAGCAAGAAAACGTTCTTTTAAAAGCCTTGACATACTGAACACAACAACCACATCTGGTCGTTTATTTTTCAACCAAGATATAACATTATCATTATCACTTGATTCCATAAATAAATAGGGGATCCTTCTATTATCAGCATATCCGGCAAGATTGTTAGAGCGACCGTTAAAAATATGATATATCTTTTTAACTATACGTAGCCCATAAGAAATATCAGAATTTTTAGCAACGCGAGGAGCAGCTTCAATTATTCCAACAATATCATTATTACTAGAACACACTGGCTCAACGATTGGCGACAATCCTTGCGTAACTAAAACGACTTTAAGCCTACAATTAACCATTTTACTTTTTTAACCTTAATTATAAAAATAAGCCAAGAATGTCTTCCAGACAATATTTGTTTTTATCTTTATAATCTTATTTTCGTTGAGTGACTATGTGCTTTCTGATAAGACACTATTTTAACGGGTTAGATAAATATCGATTTTCAATTTAAATGCTCCTTCCTAAGAACATTCAAATAATAAATAAAAAGTAATAAACCGCTAACGCCAATTCCCATCATAAACCAATATAGTTGTTCCTGCTTAAAATTAAGAACTAAAATCAAAGGAGAAAGACAGAATAAACTCGGAACAATAGCCTTAATAGTTGGTTTCAACATCATTGAAATAGTATTACCCGATAAGATATAAACCCAACCTAAAAAAATTATCCAATATAAAGTACTAAATGAAGAAAATAAAATAACTGCTAATAAAAGATCATTGAATCTAGCCCCCAACAAAATAGCAATTATCCTGACGACTAATAGCCCCATTTGAAAAAACATACCTAAACGTTCCTTTTCCAAAATAGAGAATAAATTAGAAAGTGTGGCTGCAATAAAAGTGATATATAACAAAGGAGCCAACCAGCGCGCAAATTCACCCGCCTGTCGCCAGTTTTCACCAAACGCAACAACAAAAATTTCTGGGCCAGCGATAATCAATAGCAAAGTAATTGGCATAGCAAGGTCTACTAATCTTCCATGTGCTTTTATAACTAATGGTAGAAGACACCCTTCACGGAAAGCTTTAGCAGCGTTAGCAAAAAAAACCTTACCTATAGCATCACCTAAAACAGATACAGGGACAGCCAACACACGATTTGCTAATATATATAAACCAGCCGCCCTCGATCCAAATAAAGTAGCAAACATAAGCGGTGGTAATTGGTTTCCTACAGAATTAAATAGTCCAGACCAGGTTGAAAAAATGGGCAGTTGTCGATAACGTTTAGCTACCTGCCAAACCCCAAGCCAGCTCCAATCTTTAAATTCCTTATATTTAGCAGCTGAACGAGCCAACCGAAGGCTACCAACTCCTTGCCCACCAGTCAGGCCAACTAGAAGTGCAATACTACCCAATTTAAAACCTAAAAACTGCACCGTTAATGTTGTCAATGCCTGGCTAAAACGCGTTTTGGTGATATCTAAAAAATTTTTGGTTCGTAAAACCCAGTAGTTGAATACGTTATAACAGCCTGAAAGTAAAATGCCTATCGGTAACAACCAAAAATATTTTGATAGTTTAGGTGCATTCAGGTATTGCGCAATTTGATCACCAGCAAACCCAATAATTACTCCAGAAATAGTTGCCATCATCAATACTACTAACAAACTGAGTACTAACACATTGATCGCTTCTTGATGGCTTTTGGGCAAAGGAATTGCCAATTCATAACGCAAACTAGCTATAACAATAAAAATTGCTAATAATCCACCATATACCGCTAATAAGCCAAAGTCTTCTGGCGTGTAGAGGCGCGTCAGTAATGGAGCCGCCAAAATCATTAAAGCCTGAGCACCTACGGTTCCTACGGCAAGGATACTGACCCCACGAAGATAGGTATTTTTAAGTAATAGTTTTTTGATTTTACTAAGCACTTAATGCCTCAACCACTTTGGTGATATCCATTTCAGACATATATGGGTGCATCGGTAAGCTTATAACTTTTTCCGCTATAGCATCACCAATAGATAATTTTACTGAATTATCCGCAACAGCAGGCTGTTTATTTAAAGGAATAGGATAGTGAACTGCCGTAGGTATGCCCGCCGCTTTTAACTGAGTTTGTACTAATTCGCGTTTTTCCACTTGAATAGTATATTGTGCATAAGCACTGGTATTATATGTTTCAATATATGGGGTTGTTGTTATACCTAGTTGATTTAACATAAAATCATAACGTTTAGCGACTTGCTTGCGCAGTTGTATTTCTTCAGCAAAAGTTTCTAACTTTACTAATAATATCGCCGCTTGCAAAGTATCCAAACGACTATTAACTCCAACCCGTATATGGTGATAACGGCGATCCTGACCATGTCGCGCTATCTGTCTTATTACTATTGCTAATTGGTCATCATTAGTAAAAATTGCACCACCATCACCATAACAACCAAGGGGTTTACTTGGAAAGAAGCTGGTACAAGCAATTGTCGTTAAATTACATGAATACTTGCCTTTATATGTCGCGCCAAAACTTTGGGCCGCATCTTCGATAACTGGAATATTATACTTGCTCGCAATAGTGTTAATGGCATCAACATCAGCACATTGACCATAAAGTGATACCGGAATAATCGCTTTTGTTTTTCTAGTGATCGCTGCTTCAAGTTTTTGCGGATCTAGATTATAAGTTCTAGGACATACATCAACATATGTCGGTTTAGCCCCTAATAATGCTACCGTTTCTGCGGTTGCTATATAAGTAAATCCTGGTGTGATCACCTCGTCACCAGTGCCAATACCAAACGCCATTTGAGCAATCTGCAATGCATCAGTACCATTGGCCACGCTAATGCAATATTTGGCACCAACATAAGCTGCAAGTTTTTCTTCTAATTCAGCAACTTCTGGTCCAAGAATATATTTACCATGGGATAATACGCGCTGAATAGCCAGATTGATTTTGTCTTTAATACGTGCTTGTTGGATGTTCAAGTCAATAAATTGCATCATTTTCTATTATCGCTTTTAGTCTTTACTGTCTGGTTTATGCTTTAACACGTTCAACTTTATTGTCTTTCAAGCGATATTTATTACCGGTATGGGGACAAATCGTTTCCGCATCTCCACTTAATGGAAGATCCAATTGCTCACCAAATTCACTCATCCAGCCAATCTGTTTAGCAGGTACGCCTACCATTAAAGCATAGTCAGACACATCTTTATTCACTACCGCTCCAGCCCCAATAAATGCAAATTGTCCGATGGTTATCCCACATACGATAGTGCAATTAGCTCCTAAGGTAGCGCCTTTTTTAATGAGTGTATTCTGATATTGATCTTTACGCTCAATGAGCGAGCGAGGATTATAAACATTGGTAAATACCATGCTAGGCCCACAAAATACGCCTTCTTCAAGGATGACATTATCATAAACAGATACATTATTTTGAATTTTACAACAATTTCCAATGATAACTTTATTACCAATAAAAACATTTTGACCTAATGAAACATTTTCTCCAATAACCGCTCCGCAACAGACATGCACAAAATGCCATACCCGAGATCCATTGCCTATTTGCGCTCCTTCGTCAATAATAGCACTTGGATGCTGATAATAGCCCATGATATTTACCATAATGATTATTTAATTAACATAGGCAAAAAAGGATGACCTTCGTTCGCTTTAGCCACAATAGGTGATGCAGATCTTATCGTATTTACAGTTTCAATACAGTGACTCACATCATCCAAACCATAGCCTCGTCCTGCTAATATCTCTTGATAACTAATGGTATGTAAGTCTGTAAATCCTTTAGAAAACTCAATTTCTTCATCATCAATTGTAATTGAGCGATAAGTTGTTTGTTTACCTTTAATTGCTTCAGGTAAATCTTTGGCATCTATAGATAAGAACCAACGAACTCGCGCTTTTTCATATTCGAGATAACCTGCTGCTTTTTGTTCATCAGTATAATGCAGGTCATTTTTTTCTAGCTTACCGAATATAAAATGGAGCATATCAAAGAAATGTACCCCTACATTGGTTGTAACACCGAACGATTTGCGGGGATCACCTTTCCAACTTTCCATATACCATTTGCCACGGGAAGTAATATAGGTTAGCACAACATCATATTTATCTGCTCTATTACTGTGAGCCACTTTTTCTTTTAGCGCTAAAATTGCCTGATGATGTCGCAATTGCAGAATATTATAAACTTTTTTACCGGTCTCTTTTTCAACTAAAGCCAGTTCATCCAGCTGCTCCGGTGTGGGGACTAAGGGCTTTTCACAAATAACATCGCAACCAAGACGTAAACCAGCGGTTATATGGGGAAGATGTAAATAGTTTGGCGAACATATTGCCACATAGTCCAGTTTTGTAGCTAAATTACGCTGTAAACGATAGGCATAATCATAAAAACGCTCAAATTCAGTAAAAAATTCGCTTTGTGGAGAAATACTATCAATAATTCCAACTGAATCATTAATGTCATAAGCAACAGACAATTCACTGTTAGTTTCTGTAATTGCTTTCATATGACGAGGTGCGATATAACCTGCTGCACCAATTAAAACAAATTTTTTCATAAAAAATAATCCAAATTTAAAATTAAAATAGAAATATTACGCTTTAATTATATTTTCTGCTGATTCGCGATAAATCCCACGAGTATCAATGAGTAACTTTGCATGAATTTTAATCAGTGGATAGTCAAATTTATCATGATCAGTTGTCAAGATAAGCGCATCAAATGAAGCGATAATTTCTGCTGTAAGGTCTTCACTGATTAAATCGAAGTGATGCCCGCGCATTCGGGGAAATTTTGGCACATGAGGATCACTATAGGCAACGACAGCACCCTTTTGTTGAATAAGTGCCATTAATTCCACTGCTGGAGATTCTCTCATGTCATCAACATTTTTCTTATAGGCAACACCTAATAATAATATCCTACTGTGTTTTAATGCCTTACCCTGTTTATTTAGGCCATCAATCAATTTATTCAAAACATATTCAGGCATAGCTCGGTTAATTTCACCCGATAATTCTATAAATCGAGTATTAACACCATATTCTCGCGCTTTCCAGGTTAAATAGAATGGATCGATGGGAATACAATGTCCACCTAATCCCGGCCCTGGATAATAAGGTGTAAATCCAAATGGTTTGGTTGCGGCGGCTTGAATTACTTCAAAAATATCAATATCCATTTTATCTGCCACAATTTTCATTTCATTAACCAAGCCAATATTAACGGCACGATGAATATTTTCCAATAACTTAGTCATTTCAGCGGCTTTTGTCGAACTCACTGGCACTAACTTATCTATGGCTTTACTGTAAATAGATTGGCCAATTTTCAGACATGTTTCAGTGCATCCACCAATCACTTTAGGGATCGTTCTGGTTTCAAAATTAGGATTACCTGGATCTTCACGCTCAGGTGAATAGACAAGAAATATATCTTTTCCAACTTTAAACCCTTTTTCTTCAATTCTGGGTAATAATTCTTCTTCCGTTGTACCAGGATAAGTTGTACTCTCCAAAGATAATAACTGCCCTTTACGTAAAAAAGGTTGGATCATCTCCATTGTATTGACAATAAAGCTAATATCGGGTTCTCGATATTTATTTAATGGCGTAGGTACACAAAGAATAATAGCGTCACATTCAGTGATATGAGAAAAATCCGTTGTAGCTTTAAAATTCTGCTGTCTAGCAGAATGAATTCTTTCTGAAGAAATATGCTCAATATAACTTTCACCTTTATTTAATTGGGTTACTTTTGTATCATCAATATCGAACCCCATCACTTTGTAACCAATTTCATTATATCTAAGCATTAAAGGTAAACCAACATACCCAAGGCCTACAATGGCAATAATAGCGGATAAATTATCAATTTTTTTTTCTAAGTTACTAACAGTTGACATGCTTAACCCTAAAAAATTTATTGTGAGTAAAATCTTTAATAAAATTAATATACAAACTACAAACGTTAGCACATAGTTTTAACACCTATGACAATAGCCTGTTATTTCGAATGGTAGTAATGTAAATCAGTTATGGTATCTCTTTCATTATAAATCTCAGCGAAATGCTTATAGACAAAAAATCTGTTTTTTATCAGTGTCGGCGGCGTGTTCAAAGTAAAACTAGAACGAATTTCATTACACTTAAAGAGTCGTATTGTTGACTTTGATGTGCTCTGCATGTCTTGACAATAAAAAGAGCAACCGCTCAAAAAATATAAAAAATCACTTATCAATTAACGTAAGCCAATGCATTATCTTTTAAACATAAGTCTTAAGTTTGTATAGGCTAATATGCTTAAAATAAAGCATTATAATGATAATTATTAAAAAGGCACGCTACCGCCCCAGGCTTAATAGCTACCTGGACGCTGATTAAAGCAGGTAAAATTTTGCAGGATTATAAATCTTTTACATTCAAACAACAATGTTCACGATATATAAGCATTAGGTGAAAGAAAAATAAAAAAATACTTAGTTAATATAACAATAGCTTTTACTAAAAAAATTTTAGATTTTGAGATAATAGTCGTGTTTTATAAATAAAATGAATATAAGAATCGGTTGTAGGAACTAACAATCAACCAGTTGATAAAATTAAAGACGAAATATCATAAGATAACTTTATAGTCAATAAGCTAAACCATATCCATAGGGATATAGGATGCGGTCTAAATCGGGTGTTTTGATGTCAACCGGCAATTTACCTGTTGGTGAATTATTAAACGCTTATTGGGTGTGAGAAATAATGTTCTTAGCCCGCTACATATATTGGTTGCTAAGTTATTCCTATTATTATCAATCGCATCAAAAGCCGTAATATCATAAATGGCAATACTGGCTTTTACTCCATGCAAGTAAGCAATATCGTAAGGATTATTGGTCGATATGACGACTACCGGGATAGCTTTACGATTAGCAACGTTGAGTATCCGTTGCGCATTAAACGGCGCTTTGTTTAGATTATAGCTTGCCAATTATAATAAGATCTGGATTTTGCATTGCTGTCGTTAATTGCTGCTCCGATCTACATCCGCCATTATTTTGGCCACATCATCTTGATGTAGTCATATTAATATTTAATTCACTAACTATATCCAGTAAATGTTTTTCAATTAATTTATTACTTACTTTTTCATCTGAAAAAATAACAATTTTATTATTAATGTTATGGCATTTTATGCCACCATGTTCTCAATATCTTTATGTATTTTTGCCGCAACAACTTGCTGCGCTTGCTGGACAGACTTATCTTCTGCTGAAATTTTATTTTTTAATTTGTTAAGAGTTACAACTCGGTCAGCTGATTCGTCAATGCGATGGCTTAATTCTGGATCGCTGGCCGCGGCCGTTTTAAGATAATGATATAGCTGTTCCAGTTTAGTCACTTCCTCAATATCGGTGATTTTTATTGGCATTAAAATAATATCATTGCCCGCCAATATGGCTTGTTTAACCGCCCAATGACTGCCAAAGTTATTGGCAATTGCCCTCATATCCATTGCATCGGTGATCACTAGACCTTGATAGTTCAGGCTATTAGACAATATCCCTGTCAGTATCGGTTTAAACAGTGTTGCTAGTACACCGACTAGCCGATTATCTGTAGTGTTAAGTTTATGACTATCTAAAGCAGGCATTACGATATGAGCTGTGATGATCACATCTGTCTTTAACATGGTGTGCAAAAAAGGCACTAACTCAAGTTTACGCCAATTACCCTTTGTAACATTAATGGTTGGCAAAGAAAAATGGGAATCAGCCGTCACATTACCATGGCCTGTAAAATGTTTAATTGCCGTTAAAACAGAATATCGATGAATTCCTTTAATATAGCTGTTGGCCATTTCAGTAACTAATTTTGGCCTATCTGAATAAGAACACACGCCATAATAGGATTAGATTGATTATTATTTATATCAACGACAGGCACAAAATTAAAATTAAATCCTAATTGAGTGAGTTCATAACCATAGATTATGCCAACCAATTTCACTAAATTGCTTATAGCGTGTTGCACTAATCTAATGCCATATTTACCCAGCATCTCAGTGCCATCTCGCAGGCGGGTAACATATCCGCCCTCTTGATCAACACTAATGAATAGTGGCAAGTTATTGTGTGCCTGTTGCAGCGAACTAATCAGGTTTACGGTTTGTGCTGAGTCGATTAAATTATATCTAAATAAGATCACCGAACCTAAATGGAAGTTGCGAATAATATTGGCTATTTCTGGCTTGAGTTTGATCATTGGCATGACATTTTTTTCCGCATCAAGTCCCCAATAACGAAAGCCCAACATTAACATTTGCACCAGCTTTTCTTAAAAGCTCATGTTACTAACTAGCTGTTTGGCCTCTTTATTATTTCAATATGTTATATAACTGTTGATGGGTAATAATCTCAGCAGAACAAAAAAACTTAACATACATAATGATAAAGCTATTTTATACATTTTTATCCCTATAATAATCGCTAGTAAAAAAACTTAGCCACCCCAATTAGTGTGATTTATACAAAATTAACTGATGCCAGCACGCTTCTCTAAATAACATATATGTTAACAAAAAAACTCACTTTAATAATTAAGTGAGGTTTTTTACTAGCCAAATTAATGGTCAACTTGCTAAAATTAGCAAATTATTTAGCAAACTCAGTGATAGGATTAATCAAATCAGCAGCAAACTGGAAACTTTGCGCAGGTTCAGCCAAATCCAGCATCTGACGATTATTGGCAATTTGCAATCAATTTAAGCAACAGCGTTTAATTTCAGGTATAAACAATAGATAACGATTAAATTTCTCAGCAAATTCTGGATGAGCAAATTGATAGTCTAAAATACAATTAGCCACTGCCCGCCAGAATCGTTGCTGTGAGTAATTAACCTGCTCATCAAAAATTGCTGCCAGGTAGCGAAAAACACCATCAAATACATCAGACAAAATAGTCAGTGTTTTCATCTGCTCCGGCATGCTCACTTTTACCCGACTGGCTTTGGCTGGCAAATCAGCCTCAGGATCCATAACCAAGACTTCTGCAGCCAAATCTTTCATGAAAATATACTGTGGAATACTTTCTTCCAGTACCAGGATAATATTTTCACCATGTGGCATAAACATTAAATCATAGGCAAATAAACAGTGTAATAGTGGTAATAAATAACAGTCCAGATAGCGTTTGATCCATTCATCTACTGATATTGCTGATGCTGCTATTAGAGCAGGTAAAAAAGCGTTGCCTTGTTGATCATGATGTAATAAAGCAGCCATGGTCATCAAACGCTGATGGTCTTTTAACATTGTCATTGGGCTTTCTCGCCACAATGACGATAACATTTTTTTATGGGGATTATTCTTTTTAATCGCTATTTCAAAATAAGGATTAAAATAACCTATTGCAGCATGTTCACGTAAAATAGTGAATCCCTCTTTCTGCAAAAAATTATCAGACTGCACTAAATGATTAAGCCATTCATTGACACTTGGTGTCGTTACCATACTATTAGGATCTAACCCGCGCATAAATCCCATATTCAGCACTCATAATGTGGTTTTGATATAATTTTTTTGCGGCTGGCTAATATTGAAACAGGTACGTATCGATTGTTGAGCCAGATAATGATGATGACCTTCGCCCAGATAAACAATATCTTGATTAGCAATATCGGCAGCAAAACTAATTGTAATCGGATGTTTCCATTGCCAAGGATGTAATGGCATTAAATAATAATCAGATAAATCTAAACCTAATGTCTGCATATATTGTGCAAATTGGCTAAGCAAGTATTTCCCTAATTCTTGTTCCATTAATTGCGAATAAGAGAGTGATGATAAGGAGGAAAACACCGTTTTATTGCGACGAACAGAAAGCCAAATGAGTCTAATTGGATTGGCACTTTCTGGTGCGTAGCGTAAATAATCATCAGCATCAAAGCCGATACGACCATTATTAGCAATAAATACTGGGTGACCTTCCGTCATTGCTGTTTCGACTATTTGATAATTAGCACACATCAAATCTTGGGCCGTTAACCGATTATTTTGATACTTAAAAGCTTAGCCATAAAGAGTGCTAGATATTTCATCAAGATAAATGTAGGGAGCATTGACTCAGAAATATCTAACAAGGGAGACAATTCAATAATCAACTCAATAGCATCAAGTACTTGGGGTTGACCATTTTTGCTCTTACTTATCGACGAACATCAATACTAAATGATCAAGTTGATAGCTTTGAGCATGAAAACGATAGCGTGATTGGCCAATATTAAGCGTGTAGTGGTCACCGCAATTCACTGGGTTGATTAATTTTTCGTGGGAAAGTTCGCGTAATATTTTGGCGACCAGATGCCGATTTGCATATGTCCAATTTTCTTTAGTCAGATGTGAAGTTTGTGATTTTACTTTAGTACATAATGAGTTCATTTAATAAAGCCCTTTTATTTTCTGTCCCTTTCAACATTCATATATAAACATAAGCAATAGAGCTAAAGCTTAATATTTTATTGATTTATAAAATAATAATTGAAATCACTGAATATAGAAACTTAGATACAACCATCTAATTTTGGGTCTTAATTTTGCTTACTAAAATTTAATTATTTAGAATAATAGTTACAATAAATTATAATTAAATGACATTTATTTGCCTTTCTAAATTATATAAAGAATTATTATCAACTATAAAAAATATAAATTTTTTTAATCATTATGTTTACGAATGGATAAAACGATAAGTAATAGCAGCCAGGCAACGTATTTTCTCAATGATATTTTAAACAATTGACACTTTTGTTGCCTAAGCTGAATAGGGAGTAATTCGTTATTTTATTAAACATTTACTAGATATATCAAATGATTAAACTAGTTACATGCTCAAGAGTTGCTCAAAATTAATTTTTTCAAATGAATTTACCCGTAGATTCGCCCCAATTAAATTATCTTTTGGCGATATACCGACAGAAAAAATATTCGCGCTATTCAATGCTTCAATTCCAGCTTGTGAAGCTTCAAAACCAATCGCTTCACTAGGCAAGACATTGATTAAATCCGCGGCGGTTAAAAAAATCTCTGGATCTGGCTTGCCCAGATAAAGAGTAAGGATCAACAATCACATTAAAATAATCTTTAATATTAAGTCGCTCCAGGATCATAGTGGCATTCTTGGAAACTGAAGCTATAGCACAAAGAATTTGCTTTTCTTTAGCTCGCTTAATAAAAGGTAATACCCCGGGCAAAATATTTTTTCTGTCAGCTTACTGAGTGATTTTAAATAATAATCATTTTTACTATTCATAAGAGCTTTTTTTTCTTCCACACATAAGCATCGGCTTTATCTCCATAAAGCAAAATTTTTTCTAATGACTCAATTCTGCTTATTCCTTTCAATGTTTTATTAAACGTCGCATCAAAATGGATACCGATTTGTTTAGCCAGATATTGCTAGGCTTTGAAATGATAAAAAGCCGTATCAACAATAACCCCATCAAGATCGAATATAATTCCCTTCTTCAATGCAACTACCTCATTTTTATAATTAATATTAATAATTTTACCAGCAGAAATCCGATACTCTCGCTCAGCCACTTGTATTTCAGTATTCTGATCACAAATAATAGATAACTTTTCCTGAATGATAATAAATTGATAATTAACACCTTGATGACACACCTTAAACTGGACATACTGCCAATGAGTCATGAAGGATTGATTTTCAATAATGGTTGCCGAATATCTACACGAGCGTATGTCATAATGGTCATATTAAGCGTAGCTGCCATTACGCCAGTATGAATACCTTCGGACGTCGTTCCACCCTGAATATCCTGATAATCAGAAAATAAAGAATCTTTATATAATTGCCAGGATAAAACGTGCAATTTAATATTTTTAGCCAAAGAAGAATGAATAATACGAGATAACGTTTAGCCGTGGGAGCTGTGAGGAAAATAATAATTGAAATTTTTTTCAAATAATCATCAGGCATCGGATAATTCATGTTTTTTAATAATGTTCTTACAACATCTTGATTAAAGTTATTAAATACCATTAATAAATCAGCCTGTTTCGCAATCTTATAATTATCGGCTAATTTACCTTCAGCGCGTAATATTCTGTCTAATCGATAAATATTACCATATTTATTACGATATTTTTGCCAATCAATCTCTTCAAGTGCAAAATAACCATCAAATTGACCTATAATATTTTCTTCATTAATTGAATAAAGCCAATTTCTCTTTAATAGTTTTTAATTGTTACCAGAAATAAGTATCTATATCAATTCGATTTGAAAAATTATTTAAATCCCCTTTTGACATCGACAAAACTATCATTTCAATTTGATTAAATAACCATGCTACCATTAAATTAGTATATGTATTATCCTTCAAACCAGCTTCTTTTGTTACCTACGCTATATTCATGAAATTCATCTGGCCCCATAACACCGGCAATATGATATCGCTTTGTCATCGCATTCCAGACTGCTTTACTTAACTAAAACTTAGCAATCTCAACTAATAATTCCATTCCAAAGTCGTTCATAAATGGCTTATCGCCGGTATTAAGCCAATATAGCCAAACATTATAAACAATGGTTAAAGAGATATGATACTGCAAGTGACTATGATCAGGATCCCAGTGGCCGGTTAGCGGATTTATATGTGAAGTTTGCGTTTGCTCACTACCATCATGACCTAATTGCCAAGGAAACATAGCACCCTGATAACCAGCTTGCTGAGCGGCATTTTTCGCTGCCGACAATCGGCGATAGCGGTACATAAGTAATTGGCGTGTGGTTGCTGGAAAATACATAATATAAAATGGCAAAATGAATATCTCATTCCAGAAAATATGCCCTCGATAAGCCTCTCCATGAATAGGGATCATTTATGCGTAAAGAAACCTTTATATCTATTATGTTGCCCTTTTATAATGAAAGTGATAGATTAGAAAGTGTAATAGAGTCAATCTATAATCAAAAATATAAATATAAATTGTTTGATCTTATCTTAGTAATGTTAAATTAATTTTTGTAGATAATAATTCAACCGATGATTCTGTTAACAAAATTACTTTTTGTCAAAATAAATATAGCAATCTTAACATTCATATTATTAATGAAAAAACGCAAGGAGTCTCTTTAGCCAGAAAAAAGAAATGGATTACGCATCCCTACGAGCTGACAATCAGCGTGCTCAATTTAACCACAAGCAAAAACATTATAATTGTCTCAACTGATGCTGATTGTGCCGTAGACGAATATTGGCTTGATAAACTTATCTATACCATGATCAGAGAAGATGGTGATTTAGGTACTTGTAATTATTTTTATGATAAAAAAGATTTCAGTGATCGGCCCAACTTATATAAAGAGATAAATAACACATTGTGCTGCCGTGATTTTTCATTTTCCTTATTTTGTGGCTTTCCCGATGGAAAAGGATTTACTGTTAAAAAAATATGGATGATATTGTTGGTAGTATTGAAATATTTTACCAATTACAAAATTGTAAATTTGTTGAACATCTTTCTGACGATTGGAATTTTGGAATAAATATTGCTTATGGTGGAAGACCGATGTATTCACCAAAATCATATGTAAAAATCAATAGCAGAAGAGTAGATACCTTGTTATATGATGTTATTAATGGTATCGCATATGGTGAAAATGGCGTTATTACAATGAAAGATGTAAGGCCATCAGACAATGAATTAACTAATTACCAAGATTTAACACTAATGATGCACAACAAGCGTGGTTTTATTCAATAAAAGATTATATCCCCAAAAATATTATCTTACCGGCACTATTAAACCCTTATATTTTAATTAACAACCAACAAGTTATTGACTTTTTCACACCTAGTGTTGCTAAGGATCTCTATAATAGAATCAATATCATCAAAAATGAAACCAGTATAACTGATTTCAAACCCATACATTCTTATAAGACACCGGCATTCAGACTCTATTTTGAATTCAAAGATGATATATTTAGCTCACTTCGCCGTTATGTAGGTGAGGATATAGGTTACCCACTACCACTTTCTGACTGCTTCAACTCAATTCATGATAAAGATTTTAACAGATTTGTTTACTATTTTTGTGAAGATAGAGAACCCGGAGAAGCACACAATTATTTTGCTAATGGTGGAGTATTTTAATGCGAGATACTTACTATTGCCTCTCTTAATGATATTGATGAGAAATATCCTCGACCAAATATATGCAACATTTTAAGCAAAAAAGAAAATACGGATTTACTTGAATATATCATCAAAGATCCTTTTGGTTGCCACATCTTTCCCGGTAATATCGATAATTATTCCTTAACCTCATTTAATGATGATATGAATAAGGAAATAAAAAAGCGGAAAATATACATCTTTGGGTTTATATTCCAACTTGTCGTTATCGATGCCACTTTCGTCAGTTTTCTACAATTATAGTGAATCCTAAGTCAGCAAAATCTGACAATTTATTTACTTATTTAAGGAAATCGTTGATCTTAATATAAAAGAAGCCAGTCTATGGTTAAAGAATGTGCCAAATCTGGCTAATGTCAGCATCTGTGAATTTAATATATTCGGTGGCACTTCCTCTCTTCTGTCAGATACAGAATTAAAAAGATTAATAGACTTTTATAAAAATAATTTTAACTTTTCATCCACTACAATGCGATTTGAAGGAGAGCCAGGCAGTCTTAATAGAGAATATTTATCGTTACTAAAAGAACTCGGTTTTTCTAAATTATCCTTTGGAATGCAGTCATTCCAAGATCATTTAATTAAAGCTTATGGCAGAAAACATACTACTGAAGAGTGTTTTAAAACCATTGCAGATGCCTATGCATTAGTTTTGAATTGATCAGTGTTGACTTAATTTATGGTTTATTTGGTCAACCGGTTGATGATGTAAAAACCGATATGGAAATAATAAAAAAACTCAATATTTCTCATGTCGTATGCACTAAATTACATATGAAAGAGTTTATGGAAACTAGGACTGGAGTATCTGGAGAAAGAGATAGTTTGTGGCAGAAAAAAATAATTTCTGTAGCAGATAGATCTATACCTAATTTAGGCAAACAACATCAACTACTTGATTTAATAGATAAATATCTGGCCAAGGAATATAACGAACAGCCAACAATGTATTTTTATAAAAAAATACTCATCCTGAAAAATAGAAAAGCCTTATTAAGATCTTAATAAACAATATCCCGAGATAGTGATTGGATTAGGTGGCAGCTCAAAATCAATCGGCTCAAATGATAAATATAACCAATTATAAACAATATAAAGCATCCATCACTAACAACCAACTGACCTGTCACTCTATTAGAGGTTTTTCAAACAATCAAAAAAGAGTAAAAGCCTTTAAAATGGCATTATATAGCTTAATCCTCGCTAAATGATAATGTTTATAAAGCAAAATTTAATGGAGAAAAATTTTTTTCAAATAACACATTATAGTGCACTAACAAAATTACAGCACAGAAAGCTAATTTCTATTGAGAATAATACGGTTTTTTTAACTAAAGAAGTGGTGATATTAGTTGAATCCATCATTAATACCCAATTTTGTTAACATTGATAAAATAAAAAACGCCGGACAATTTATTGGCGATCATCTCACTTCATAGTGGATGATAGATGTACTAGCGTTATCATCACACAAGAGGTTTTGCCCAGATGACGATAAGTTGAAACTAACACTATACAATACCAGACAATATCATTAGCAATAAGTGATGTCGCTCCAATCACAGTGGATATCCAATAACATTATGTCTGGTAAAACCACTATATCCGGTTCTCTGCGGCAGAAATTTAAGGAAATCATTAATGGAAAAAAATATAACTCATCTGCCCCCGTTTATAGTCTGTACTACATTGCAATCGATACAGAGGCAGGTATCACATCGGAGCAATTCGAAACGTTCGTTCAACAGAAAGGTGTATATATTCCTTGCTATCCTGGTCGACTTTGGACTCTATTGCGAAGTTTACGTGGTGAGCGGGTTGGACAATACCTAATGTTGTTCGAAATAGAAAGTCTTGAACAGCGTAATCGCTATCTAACCAATGACGGCAATAAAACAGAATTAGCCCATAAATTCTGGCAGCAACAACCACAAAGAATACATGAGATCCTTGCCGAATGGCAACGTTACGGTACTTTTAGCGAACTACCAACCATTTACACTGATTATCAACTCCTGGCCGAAAATAAGAAAAGCACTGTCACTTATGGCCCTCGTTATCTAGAACGTCCTAGCCAAGAACCTATCACTAGGATAATAGGGATCCACAATCTGGCGCTACGAGCTGGGATCAAGCCAGAAACTTTTATTGCTGAAAACCATCCTCGAATCGAGGATTACTCAGGATGGAAATTTCGTCTGTTAAAAGGTGAACACGGTAATCACCTAGATCAATATGTTGTCATGATGGAGATTGAAGATCTGGCGGCACTTAATTTATTTTATCCCAAACCAGACACAGCCACTGATGAAGCTAATAATTTTGCATTAGCGCATCAGGACACTGATGCTGATGTATAAAGAATGGAAGCAATTTGCCTCCTTTTCCGGCTAACCTCAGATTTATACTGACTATTTATCAGTAACGGAAAGTTTAACTTAAGTTAACAAGCAACAAATTCACGCCGGACGTAAATAAACACAGTGATCAAGCTCCATAGTCAAGTTATCACTGCTTATCACTGCTTATCACTGCTTATCACTGCTTGGCAATATAGTTATAAACCATAAAGGATAGTTGATTAAAAAGCGACAAACAATAAATTTTTGCTCATCTCAAAGCATAAAAATTAGACAAACAATTTTCGCCAATCATGTAAAAAATTAATATTTTTTAGCATTATTACAAAACGGGTCGTGAATTGATGTTTCCTTTCCATAAAAATACTTAGAGGCCAAAAACGCTGTTCATCTGGGGCACTTCACCCTAGAGATGTCCAGTACAGAATTCCCGTCTGATCTTTTCTTAATACCAGCATCACCTTAGTGCCTTTGCTTGTGGCATAAGCTATTTTCTTCGATTTACAACAGTGCCATATTTTTTATGGCTCCATTTAAAAATCATAACTTAGATAGCTAAAATTTTATTCTTAAAACACTAACAATATTAGCCATTTAAAAAATAATAAATGTTTAAATCACTATACCTAATAAAGTATTAATGAATATAAAATTATTTTATATTTAATTATTAATAAATACTTATCTAATAATCTTTCAATACAGTGATACTAAAAGTTACGACATAAACAGCTAATAAATCATCCTTGAAATAAATATTTTAATAAAAATTTAATATATCATTTAATAATAATTTAAAAATAAGGTAAATAAAATTCTATAAACATCACTTATTGTAACAATAAATATCATGTAATAAATAATAACCAGAAGCTAAATTTTAAATAAAAATTCCTTACAGAAAAAACAATTTATTATATATCTTAGTATAATGTTAGATTCCATGGTATTTATTACATCATATTAATCACATATTAAATTAATAAGCCATTTTAACGATTTTCATTTTTCTACCTTATAATATATTTACCTTGAACTTCTATATTGAAAGGTGCAGGCGGAATAACAAAATCCACTTTCTGTTGCTTACCTAATAATATATTTCCCTTAGATTTATTAATAAATGAAATACCTTTTCCGTCTCGGGATATCTGAAAAAAATCATTAATGCTTAGAACTGAAATTATATTTTATTGTGATTAATACTTATTAATATATTTTTTATTCGCTCAAATCCTTTTGATAATAACATACTTTCGGTTTGTATAATATTATTAAGTAGTAATTCTATTTTATCTTTATAATTACATATAATATCTTCTGCCGTACCTAACTCTAACATATTAGATGATAGCGCTAAGCTTTCAATATTAGTGGATAAATTCTCCTCTTCTCTTGAACCGATAAAAATATCAGCCTGAATACGACATGTAATATCTTATATTAAATGATTAGAATACATCTTAATATCAATAAGAATTTCTGATTTATTTGAGTTTATTTTTGATATTATGGACGCCGGATCAGGAAAATAAGTACCACTTATAGCTATATTAATAACATACTCTTTTTTACTAGAAATAACTAGCATTAATTTTTTTGTTGTAGCACTTACATCCTTATAATGTGGAAATAACTCTTGATATAACTTTAGCCCATTAGAAATTAATATTAGTCCTCTTCTTGAGTGACGAAAAAGTTGAACACCTAACTGCCCCCTATTTCCTTCATTCTATTACTAAGGGCAGAAGGAGATATACATAATTAATCTGCCGCTTCTTTAAATATTCCTTTTTGGGCAATAGTTATAAATTGCTCAACTATTTTTGAGAAAAACATATTATCTTCTCTACTAAAAAATTAGATAAAAGAAAAATTTTATTAGAAAAAAAACACAAAACCTATAAATAACCAGGTCAATAATTTTTATTATTTTTAGAATTCTCAATGTAATAATATATAGTGTAAACTTTTATTTTATCTGAATATAGATGCATATAACTTCTCCCTATCAATTGTTATTACTTCTTATAACTTATAAATAATAAAATGTCACATACTTTTTCATTTATTGTTTATTTATCATCAAGTTGTAATCATTTATAGGAACAATAATAAAGTTTTTGAAATTTATCATATTTAACAAATTATTATAAAATGTGTAAAAATACATATTTTTTACTTTTTTTAAAAAAATAAGGTGATATTGTAAAATTAATAATTCTTAGTGTATTTAAATAAAAAAATAAATAACTATAATATATACATTACGATTAACAAATTATATTTTACTATAGTACATTGCAATTTTTTTAAATTTAATAAAATTTATAAAAAATCATGAAATAACTTTTTATTATAACATTACTTTTTGAATAAATACTAATTACCATATTAATATTTATATTATAATGTTAATTAAAAATACTAATTCT
Source organism: Arsenophonus endosymbiont of Dermacentor nuttalli (assembly GCA_048493715.1). GTDB lineage: Bacteria > Pseudomonadota > Gammaproteobacteria > Enterobacterales > Enterobacteriaceae > Arsenophonus. The sequence continues at coordinate 39,897 of JBGDCZ010000022.1, forward strand.
ATTGTTACTACAGAATATAATTACTTTCATATAAAATATGATTATTACTCTTATGGATTATATTTCTACTAATTATCATCATATTTTAGCCTTAATTTTTTAATTTTATTAGATCAATTTCTGATTTTTATAACTACCTATATATTTATAGGTTGTAAAAAATTCTTAGTTTTTTTTACTCATCCTATATCTACAATACCTCTAGGTAATCAAATTGACTTTAATAGTTAAAAACATTATTACTTAATCACAACAACAAAAACTATTAAATACCTTTCTAAACTTATTTTGGTTAATTTTAGCTAAACTAATTTTTGTCTACTTAATTTTTAGCTAAGTTTCAAAAAACCTTATACTTAAAATAAAAGCGATGACATAACGAATTTTTAGTTTAACCCCAATAACCGTAGCTAAGGTAAATACAAAAAATTGTCGGTCATAATAAATAACTATCATAAATCAATATGTTAAAGTCGTACAATCGTGCTTATCAAACATGTGATTAATAACTGTCTTGTAAAAAACAACCAATATCATATCAGCATTTTTAAAATAAATACATATTAAATTACTTGATATCGTTATAAAAAAATAAATTTATAATTAAGTATAATCGTATCAAATCTTCTATCATTAAAATGTGATGATACACTAAAATTAATAACATTTAACTACCAAAGAATGAAAATTACATTTAGCAAATTTTATAACCTTATTTATATCTTAATTATATTAGTGTAGGACTTTACTAGTTTTTAGAAATCATAAAATAAACTTCCGCAAATATGATAAAAATCACAATTTATTAATAACAATATATTCTTTCAACTATTAATATAGGTTAAATAAGATAATGTTTCTACAATTGGCGTTGTAATTAGCTATTAAATAATAACAATAATCCAATACTAATAATAATCAAATATAAGGAAAATGGATATGCCTCTCTTTCCTCATCTATTTAAACCATTAGACTTAGATTATATGCAATTAAAAAACCGAGTTATTATGGGCTCTATGCATACTGGACTAGATAGCATCCACAAGCTAGTGTAAGGTTAGCTAAGTTTTATGCAGACCGAGCTAAAAACAATATTGGATTAATTATTACCGGCGGGTTCGCACCTAATCACCCTGGTAGACTAACTAAAAATGGAGCAACCTTAATTAGTAAGAAACAAATTATTCACCATCGAAACATTACTAGTGTTGTTCATCAAGCCGGTGGAAAAATCACCTTACAGATCCTTCATGCTGGCCGTTATAGCTACCATCCTGATCTAGTTGCCCCTAGTGCATTACAGGCTAACATTAATCCCTTTTTACCTACACCACTTAGCCATAGTGGTATTCTACAAGCAATTGAAGACTATGCGCATTGTGCCGAACTTACCTGGCAATCAGGCTATGATGGTGTAGAAATTATGGGTTCAGAAGGTTATTTAATTAACCAATTCATTACTCAATATACTAATCAGCGTGATGATATATGGAGCAGTAGTTACCAAAATCGGATCCGATTTCCTATTGAAGTCATTAAAGCAGTTCGGCAACGAATAGGACATAATTTTATTATTTACCGACTGTCTATGCTTGATTTAATCGAAAAAGGATCCAACTGGGATGAAATTGAGCAATTAGCAAAAGCAATCGAAGCTGCTGCCGGGGCATCAATGATCAGTACAGGTATTGGCTGGCATGAATCTCGGATCCCGACTATTACAATGATGGTTCCAAGAGCAGGTTTTGCTTGGGTTACTAAAAAATTGATGGGGAAAATATCCCTCCCTTTGATTACCACTAATCGCATCATTCACCTGCAGTTGCCGAGCAAATTTTATCCGATGGCTGTGCTGATTTAGTTTCTATGGCTCGGCCATTCCTTGCCGATGCAGAGTTTATGACTAAAGCGGCGGAAAACCACGTGGATGAAATTAATACCTGTATTGCTTGTAATCAAGCCTGTTTAGACCAAATATTTGTTAGCAAACAAGTTTCATGTCTAGTTAATCAGCGTGCTTGCCATGAGTTAGATTTCCCTTTTCAACCAGTATTAAAAGCAAAAAACATTGCAGTTCGGTGCCGGCCCTGTGGGATTATCATTTGCTCTAACAGCGGCAGAACGATGTCATCATATTACTTATTTAAACAAGACTGTCAGATCGGTGGTCAACTGAATCTTGCTAAACAAATCCCAGGTAAAATAGAATTCCAAGAAACTATTCGCTACTTTCAACGTCAACTGACACTAAAAAATGTTACTATTCATCTAAGAAAAAAAGCTTCTGCTGAACAATTAATCAACTTTGATGAGATCATTATTGCCACCGGTGTACTACCAAAAAAAATCAACATATTGAGGGTATCCATCACGCTAGTGTCGTGAATTATTATGGGGTATTAAAACATCACATTACAATCGGTTCTCGGATAGCAATTATCGGAGCAAGAGGGATCGGCGTTGATATAGCTGAATATCTTTGTCAACAAACCGACCATAAACAATTAAATATCGATGCTTTTACCCATCAATGGAACATTGATAACAGTATATCTCAACCAGGTGGAATTTATCCTAACAATGAACAACATCTCTGTTCAGCTCGTAAAATTTATCTATTACAACGAAAATCAACTCGTGTTGGTGAACACCTTGGAAAAACCACTGGCTGGATACATCGCCTAAACTTACTAAGTCATGGGGTTACTATGTTGAATGGTGTTAACTACCTGAGTAACCATCTTTAAAGTCAACCTTAAATTTCACTTTTTTGGTTTAAAAAACAGGATTATTTT
>JBGDCZ010000023.1:0-42544 GCA_048493715.1 Arsenophonus endosymbiont of Dermacentor nuttalli
CCTATCGTCAATGTCAAAATAACGGAAGCCTTGCAAACGGGATGCGTTCATATAGAAAAGGTAATGAGATATTATTACTGTTAAAGCGGGTAACAATATTCTGCTTGATGGTGAGGGTGATGATGTACTCTAAGATGGCGATGATGTTCTTATCAGCACCGTCGGAAACGTGATTTTAGCGGCCGGTAAAGGCAATAATATTGTTTTCATCAATCGGCTTAATGGTCATGTTAAAATTATTAACAATGGTGGTAAAGATACTATTATCTTACAGGATAAAAAGATTTCTGATTATCAGGTTATTAATCAATAATGGCAATCACCTTTATCAATCTTTTGATGGTTTAGCCAGCATATTGATTGAAAATTATGATCAACAAAATTTTATCGTAAAACCGGTAATTGGCCATAGTGATACGCTAAATAATGAACAACTTAATGGTTTAATTGATTTTATAGCGGCGTTTGATCATAAAGCAGAAAATGCCAATATTGATTTAGTTACTTACCTACCTACCTTTAATGCTGATTTTAGTGTTGCGTCAACGATATAAACAGCATTAATAAATCGAAGTTAGATTATTTACTTTTATTATTATCAACTTATGAATTTTTTCTTTACTTATTATTAAGAGCGATGATATTAAAATAACCAGCTAAATTGATTTTAATCAATTTAGGTATGAGCAAATAATCAACTATGGTATTCTAGGCAAAATAAACTTTTTTTGAAAAAAATTACGATATTTAAAATTACTTATTGAATTTATTTAAATAACAAAAAATTATTTTAGGATAAGGTAGTTATGATGACGCCAAAAACCAAGATTATCATTGTCGGTGGTGGGGCAGGAGGATTAGAACTTGCAACCAAGTTAGGGCATAAATTAGGGCGCAAGAATAAAGCTAAAATTATATTAGTTGATTACAATCAAAGCCATTTGTGGAAACCCCTACTACATGAAGTTGCGACAGGCTCTCTAGATGATGGTGTTGATGCACTAAGTTATTTGGCTCATGCCCGTAACCACTATTTTCATTTTAAATTAGGCCGATTGACAGATATTGATCGTGAAAATAAAACCATTACATTGGCAGCGATACATGATAAAGAAGGCCAATTATTAGTTCCAGAACGACAATTAAATTTTGATATTTTAGTTATGGCGTTAGGTAGTGTTTCCAATGATTTTGGTACAGTTGGTGTTAAAGAGCATTGTGTTTTTCTGGATAATCCTCAACAAGCACATCGCTTCCATGACGAAATGTTAAATTTATTTCTTAGCTACTCGGTGCGACATAAGCCGGATGATAAGATTAATATCGCGATTGTTGGTGGTGGAGCAACCGGAGTAGAGCTTTCAGCTGAACTCTACAATGCCATAGAACAATTAACTAGTTATGGGTTTGAAGGGTTAGATAAAGACACGCTCAATGTGACGTTGATTGAGGCCGGAGAGCGTATCTTACCGGCATTGCCTGTGCGGATCTCGACAGCTGCTCATCATGAATTAACTAAATTGGGTGTTCGTGTTTTAACCCAAACACTAGTCACGAGTGCTGATGCTGATGGCCTTAATACCAAAGCGGGAGAAAAAATTAACGCCGATCTTATGGTTTGGGCTGCGGGCATTAAAGCGCCTGATTTTATGCAACAGATTGGCGGCTTAGCTACCAATCGAATTAATCAATTAGTTGTCAAACCAACGTTGCAAACGACATTGGATAATTCTATATTTGCTATTGGCGATTGTGCATCTTGCCCTAAGAAGGAGGGTGGGTTTGTGCCACCACGAGCACAAGCCGCTCATCAAATGGCAACTTTATGTTATAAAAATATCCTCGCATTATTCGAACATAAAGAATTGAAAGAGTATGTCTATCAAGATCATGGTTCATTAGTGTCATTATCTCGTTTTAGTACCGTAGGCAATCTGATGGGAAATTTAATGCGTGGCAATATGATGATTGAAGGCCGGATCGCTCGGATAGTTTATATTTCACTTTATCGAATGCATCAGATTGCGTTACATGGTTATATTAAAACCGGATTGATGATGTTAGTTGGTAGCATTAATCGTATAATTCGTCCTAGATTAAAATTACACTAATTTATACTTAGCATAATCAACTGTATCTGATTTATTATCAACTAACGCTTCTAATTTATCTTAAATAAGAAGCGATAAGTGGGTTTAAATTTGATGTGACTGAAAATCAGCCATTAATTGGCTAATAAAAGATAGTCTATCCGCATAATTTACAAGTGGTTTAACAAATTTTAATTTGTTAGGACCATCAAGTCGATAAACATCTGGCGAGTTTTGTAGTAGCGCAATCAGAAAAGTTGCATTTACTTTATTTTGCTGACTAAATTCAATAAATCCACCTTTTGAATGGGCTTCTATCCGTTTAATACCCAATGCCTGGGCATGTATGCGGATAGCGGTAGTTTGCAGTAATTGTTTGCCTGTATCGGGCAATTTTCCGCAACGATCGATAAGTTCAATTTTTAGCTCATCTAGCTCATTTTCTTGTTTGGCGCTGGCTATCCTTTTATAAAACGATAATCGGAGATTGACATCTGGAATATAATCCTCTGGCAGTAATGCTGGCATTCTTAACTCAATTTCAGTTTGCTGGTGGGTTAGCTCTTCTAAGGAGGGTTCTTTTCCTTGTTTTAAAGCCTCGACGGCATTTTCTAGCAGTTCCATATAAAGAGTAAATCCGATGGTGGTCATTTGACCACTCTGTTCTTCACCAAGCAATTCTCCTGCCCCACGAATTTCCAAGTCATGGGTGGCCAATGCAAAGCCGGCACCAAGATCTTCTAGCGCTGCAATCGCTTCAAGGCGTTTTTGTGCGTCAACAGTCATGGCTTTAGGCTGAGGTGTTAAAAGGTAAGCATAAGCTTGATGATAAGAACGCCCCACTCTGCCACGCAATTGATGTAATTGCGCTAAACCAAAATGATCAGCGTGTTCAATAATGATGGTATTAGCATTAGGAATATCAATCCCGGTCTCAATAATGGTGGTGCAAATTAATACATTGAAACGTTGACGATGGAAATCAGTCATTACACGCTCCAGATCTCTTTCACGCATTTGTCCATGGCCGATAACAAAGCGGGCTTCAGGTACCAGAGAGGCTAAACGCTCTTTCGCTTTGTCAATATATTTTACATCATTAAACAGATAGTAGACTTGCCCACCACGTAATATTTCACGCAAAATGGCCTCCCGCACAATTAATTCATTATATTGACGAACAAACGTTTTAACGGATAATCGCCGGGAGGGAGGAGTGGCGATAATAGACAGATCACGCATGCCACTCATTGCCATATTAAGTGTTCGAGGAATAGGTGTTGCTGTTAATGTTAGAATATCAACATTAGCACGTATTGATTTGATTAACTCTTTATGGCGAACACCGAAACGATGTTCTTCATCAACGATTAATAATCCTAGTGCTTTCCAGCGGATATCATTTTGCAGTAACTTATGGGTACCGATCAAGATATCCACTTTTCCGTCAGCAGTTGCGTTGATAATTTGTTGTTGCTCCTTGCCACTACGAAAGCGTGACAGCATTTCAATTCGTACTGGCCAATTAGCAAAACGGTCACGAAAATTATCAAAGTGTTGTTGGGCAAGCAGGGTAGTTGGTACTAATACTGCGACTTGTTGATTATTGGTGATTGCCAAAAAGGCTGCTCGCATGGCAACTTCGGTTTTACCAAATCCGACATCACCACAGACTAAACGATCCATGGCAATCGGTCGGCACATATCACTTAACACGGCATTAATCGCTTGTTCTTGATCAACAGTTGTTTCGAAGGGAAAGCCTTGACAAAAAAGTTGATATTGCATTTTATCATGTTTGAAAGCAAAGCCAGGCTTTATAATACGCTGTGCGTGAATATCTAACAGCTCTGCTGCAACATCACGAACTTTTTCGGCGGCTTTTTGTTTCGCTTTAGTCCAAGCATCACCACCTAATTTATGTAAAGGGGCGCTTTCATCGCTAGCACTACTATAACAACTAATTAAATTTAGTGATGAGACAGGAACATAAAGTTTATCATTACCAGCATAAGTCAGTATTAAGTACTCGGCTTGAATACCGCCTGCTTCTAAAGTGGTTAAGCCCTGATAGCGCCCCACACCATGTTCAAGGTGCACAACTGGCTGTCCAGGTCGTAATTCTGTCAGATTGCGGATCAATAGGTCGGTGTTAATGGGTTTACGTTGATCAGTATTACGTTGAATAACCCGTTCACCCAGCATGTCGCTTTCACAGATAAGAGCTATTTGTTGATCCGGATTAGTAAAACCCTGTTCAGCGGCACCAACAGTGATATAAAAACCTGGCTCATGAGCTTGATGCAGGGTTTTAATATTAATGGGGTTAATTTTTATCTGTGCCAGCAGCTCTTGCATTGCTTCACGTCGCCCAGCACTTTCTGCAGAAAAAACAATCCGACCAGTAAAGTTTTTGATGAAACGAGCTAATTTATCAAGCGGAGCTTTATTTTGCTGACTAATATTTAAATCAGGTAAAACTAAATAGGGTAAGTTAGTGTTGCCGGCTTTTTGGGCGATTGGTTCAACTGAAATTTTGATACGCGGCCATTTCTTGAGGGCTTGATTAAGCTGTTCGCTGTTTAGCCAAAGGGTTTCCGGTAGAGGTAGTGGCCGCATGGGATCTACGCGTCGGCTCTCATAGCGCTGATAAGTATCAGCCCAAAATTTATCGGCAGCCACTTGTAAATTTTGCGTGATCAGCAAAGTATTTGCGGGCAAGTAGTCAAATATTGAAGATAATGGCTGATTGAAAAAAAGCGGTTGCCAATATTCAATTCCGGCTGGTAGTATTTTTTTACTGATTTGTTGATAAATATGCTCCGGGTCACGCTGCACTTCGAAATGTTGTCGCCATTGACTACGAAATAACTCAATGGCTTCATCATCTATTGGAAATTCATGTGCAGGAAGTAAATTTATTTGTTCAACTTCATTGACAGTAAGTTGACTATCAACATCAAAAGTTCTTAGGCTATTGATTTCATCATCGAAAAAGTCAATACGATAAGGATAGTTACTGCCCATTGGGAATAGATCAAGTAAAGCTCCACGCGTAGCATATTCACCGTGCTCAAGTACTTGTTCAACATGTCGGTAACCGGCTTTATCAAGATTTTTACGCAATTTTTCCCGTGAAAGTTTTTCTCCCTTATGCATAACAAGTGCATTACTGGTTAAGAAATCAATAGGACAAACTTTTTGCATTAATGTATTAATAGGCAGAATTAATAAGCCTTTTGTCAAGTTTGGTAGCTGATAAAGATTGGCTAACCGCTCTGAAATAATTTCCTGGTGTGGTGAAAAACTATCGTAAGGTAGTGTTTCCCAATCGGAAAGCATTGTCACTGAATTTTGCGAAAATTGTTGTATTTCATCACGTAGTTTTAAGGCATTATGCGTATCTTGAGTGATCAACACAACAAGACCTGGATGGCGAGCAACAATATCAGCACACTCAACAGCGGCTGCCGCGCCAATTAGACACCCCAAATGACGGGTATCTCCTTGCTGTTTGGGAAGTTGGTAATAATATTCTGCAGGCATAAGGATTAATTAATTCTCATTGATAGAAATTGTAATACTTGTTTTGTTGACACTAAAACAAAACAAAACAAAAATAGTCTAACCTGCTAAGTTAGATATAAAAAATCGCTAAACTTTGGCTTAGGGTGGTTCCATTCAGTGACACTACCCTTTATTATCGCCAAACACTTTGCTTTGGCAATAGGAGGTACATCGGATTTCATGTTTCAGTCTGTTATCTTCTTTATTGGTCTACGTTATATGCGTGGACGAACGGGTGACCGATTTGGTCGGTTCGTATCAAGTTTATCTACAATTGGCATCACATTAGGTGTTATGGCATTAATTACCGTTACTTCTGTAATGAATGGTTTTGAATATTCATTGCAACAGAGTATCTTGGCTTATATGCCACAGGCTATTTTAACGACACCTAAAGGTAATCTCAATCCCAGCCAATATCCTGCAAAAAATTTAGCCTATCTGCAAGGAATAGAGGGTATTAGCCCAATTGTGGAGAGTGAGGTCATTTTGCAAAGCCGACAAAATGTTGGTGTTGCTGTCATGATTGGTATTAATGACGCTTCAAGCGAGCCTTTGTTAAGCCATCTGCAAGACGTTGACCCTACAGTGCTAACTGCCGGTAGTTACCATGTTATTCTAGGCATAAAATTGGCTGAACAACTGGGAGTAAAACGAGGCGATCAATTGCGATTAATTGTCCCTGGTGTCAGTCAACTTACCCCAATGGTCAGAATACCAAGTCAACGTTTATTTACGGTAGCCGGCGTTTTTGTCACCCAAGGTGAAGCCGATAATAGCGAATTATTGGTTAATCAGCAGGATGCGGCACGGTTGTTGCGATATCCGATCGGCAATATTACTGGCTGGCGCCTTTACCTTAACGCCCCTTTAACCGTTGATAGTTTAAGTCAACAAGCGTTACCGGCAGGTATGCTATGGAAGGATTGGCGAGAACGAAAAGGTGAGTTTTTCCAGGCGGTTAAAATGGAAAAAAATATGATGGGTTTATTATTGAGTCTCATTATTGCGGTGGCGGCTTTTAATATCATCACTTCACTTTCATTATTAGTGATGGAAAAACAGTCTGAAGTCGCAATTTTGCAGACCTTGGGTGTCAAACGTGGCCAAATTATGGCTATTTTTATGCTTCAGGGAGTAGGGGCGGGAATTATTGGTACAATAATTGGAACCTTATTAGGTCTATTTACTGCTAGCCAGCTTAATATAATAATGCCTATGTTAGGTTTATTGGTTAAACGAATAGAGTTACCTATTGCGATTGATCCTGCCGGCATTGTGTTAATAGATTTATCTTCAGTTTTTATTTCATTATTGGCCACCCTTTATCCTGCCTGGCGTGCAGCCACCGTGCAACCTGCAGAGGCTTTACGTTATGAATAAATCTCCTCTACTAGTTTGCCAAAACCTCTGTAAATGCTATCAGGATGGCAAAATTTCGACTAACGTACTTAAAAACATTTCCTTTTCTATCAATAAAAGTGAAATGATGGCAATTCTAGGTAGCTCAGGTTCTGGCAAAAGTACCTTGCTGCACTTATTGGGAGGGTTAGATACACCGACCAGCGGTGATGTTATTTTTAATAATAACAAAATGAGCTCACTTTCTGCCAGTGCTAGAGCAGAACTACGCAATCAAGAGTTGGGTTTTATTTATCAATTTCATCATCTATTACCGGATTTTACTGCTTTGGAAAATGTGATGATGCCATTATTAATTGGCCGAATGGCACGCGTGAAGGCGCAGCAGAAAGCCGATGAGATGTTAGCAGCAGTAGGATTATCGCATCGAGTTAATCATCGCTCTGCTGAATTATCGGGTGGTGAGCGTCAGCGGGTTGCGATTGCCCGGGCAATAGTTAATGAACCCGCTTTAGTATTGGCAGATGAACCGACAGGTAATTTAGACTTACACAATGTAGATATCATTTTTGATTTATTATTGGAACTTAATCAACAAAAGGGGACAGCATTTTTACTTGTGACCCATGATTTGCGACTTGCCGGCCGTTTAACGCGTCAATTGGAAATGCGGGATGGTTATTTACAAGATGATCCAAGCTTAATGGGAGTGTAATAGTAATGGCGGAATTACCCCGTGCTTTAAAAATTGCACTTCGCTTCAGTCGAGGTAAAAAAAGGGCAGGCTTGGTTTCATTGATATCTATTATCTCTACACTCGGTATTGTACTCGGTGTTGCAGTGTTAATTATCGGTTTAAGTGCGATTAATGGTTTTGAACGTGAATTAAAAAATCGCATACTTTCTGTTGTCCCTCATGGGCAAATTGCGGTGGTCAAACAGCCTTATTTAAATTGGCAAGCTGATTTAGCTAAGGTGCGACAAACTCCAGGGGTGGTTGGTGTATCTCCCTATATAAATTTTACTGGCTTACTTGAAAAAGGTACTGCGTTAAAAGCGATCCAAGTAGCCGGTGTCGATTTATCATCCGAGCGATCAGTAAGTTCATTACCTGATTTTATATTGCATAATGCATGGCAAAAATTAAAACCAGGTAATAACGAAATTATTTTAGGCCAAGGAGTTGCGCAAGCATTAAAGGTTTCGCCGGGTGATCACATCACCATCATGATCCCCAATCACGATGATAAATTGCGAATCCAGCAACCTAATCGAATTAGTGTTACGGTTATTGGCGTATTCAGACTAAATGGTATGTTAGATCATCAATTGGCAATTGTGCCTTTGCAAGATGCACAGCAGTATTTAGCGTATGGTGATGGTATTACTGGTTTTCAAATCAGTGTGAGCGATGTTTTTGCCGCCAATAAAGTGGTTTATGATGCCGGCATCAATAGTGGCCATTATGTGACCATTAAAAGTTGGATAGCAGATTATGGCTATATGTATAGTGATATTCAAATGGTGCGCGGCATAATGTATCTCGCCATGATATTGGTAATTGGTGTTGCCTGTTTTAATATTGTTTCCACTTTGGTAATGGCGGTGAAGGATAAAAGCACAGATATTGCGGTATTAAGAACCCTAGGTGCTAAAAATAGTTTTATTCGTGCTATATTTTTATGGTATGGATTAATAACGGGAATGGTCGGTTGTATTATTGGTATGCTGATCGGAATTTTTATATCACTAAATTTAACGACTATTATTAAATATATAGAATATATTGTTGGTCATCCTATTTTGTCGGGTGATGTTTATTTTATCGATTTTCTACCATCTGAGCTCCATATTAACGACGTATTTTATGTCATGTTAACAACATTAATTTTAAGCTTACTGGCTAGTTGGTATCCAGCTAAACGGGCGACTAAAATAGATCCGGCACGAATTTTAAGTGGGCAATAACAGCGGTAGTTTTTGTCTTCTTTATCTAAAAGAGACTATGATTTAATTGATGGTAAAGTGTTGCTTGACATAAAAAAGGTACCATTTAACGATGCGGTTTTACTATCGGCTTAGAAAGTTACGTAAAAAGAAAAAATTACATCGACAAAGATTTTGTTGTTGCCTTTTTTACCGATATAAACAGTTGATTGATAAAATGAAAAGAAAAAAAGTTGTCGTTTTAACTGGAGCCGGCATCTCAGCTGAGTCTGGAATTCGTACTTTCCGAGCAACAGATGGTTTATGGGAAGAGCACCGGATTGAAGATGTTGCTACCCCTGAAGGTTTTGTGAGAGATCCTAAATTAGTACAACATTTTTATAATCAGTGTCGTTATCAATTACAGCAACCAAATATAAAACCTAATGCTGCACATTATGCATTAGCGAAGCTAGAACATATTTTAGGTGATAATTTTTTATTGGTAACACAAAATATCGATAACTTGCATGAAAAAGCCGGTAATAAACGTATTATTCATATGCATGGTGAATTACTAAAAGCTCACTGCTGTCAATCAGGTCAAGTTATTGAATGGAAAGCTGATTTAACCACCTATGACCGTTGCCATTGTTGTCAGTTTCCTCAACCTTTGCGTCCGCATATTGTCTGGTTTGGTGAAATGCCACTGGGTATGGAGGAGATTTATCAGGCTTTATCATCAGCAGATATTTTTATCGCAATTGGTACTTCTGGCCATGTTTACCCGGCAGCCGGATTTGTGCATGAAGCTAAGCTTGCCGGAGCACATACGGTTGAATTGAATCTTGAGCCCAGTCAGGTTGAAAGTCAGTTTGATGAAAAACATTATGGTACAGCCACAAAAATTGTTGAAAAATACGTTACTGATTTACTTGTTGAGCTCAAACTATGAATAAGCAACAGCTAGCTATTATCAATAGATGCCGCTAAAGCTGATTTGACGCAATAATTGTCATTAATTCCTTCCGCATAATGTTATTACAGCATGTTGAGGGAGGAGAAATGGATAGGCTTTTAGAGCGTTTTGGGGAATATATAACGGTTAATACTCAGTCAAAAAGTTACTCTAAATCTAAGCCGAGCAGCGCTGGTCAGGTAAAATTAGCCAAGTTACTAGTGGCGTAACTTATTGAGTTAGGCGTTTCTGCTATTGAACTGTTAGATAACGGCTTTATAATGGCCAAGCTAGCTGCTAATATCAAGTGATCTGTCCCTGCTATTGGTTTTATTTGTCATCTTGATACTTCACCCGATTTTATTGTAAAAATGTTAAGCCACAACTCATTGAAAACTATCGTGATGGTGATATCGCATTAGGTATTGGTAATGAGGTATTATCGTCAGTGATGTTTCCTTTCCTATTCTGCATAAAATGATAGGTAAAACTTTAATTACTACCGATGGTAAAACCCTATTAGGGGCAGAGAATAAAGCTGGTATTGCTGAAATTATGACGGCTATCAGCCATCTAAAGCAGCAAAATATCCCACATGGCGACGTTTATATTGTATTTATCCCAGATACTAAAATATGTCCTGGTACTAATGCATAGATCTGCAAAAATTTAAACCTCAGTGGGCTTATACCTTAGCTGGTGGTGGTATTGGTGGGCTTGAATATGAAAATTTTAATATGGCTAATGTGGGAATAAAAATTATCGGTAAAGGCACACTGCGGGAGAGCACGAATGGTAATATGGTAAATGCCTTGACACTAGTTACCTGTATTCATAATCATCTCCCAAGCCAAGAGATGGTAGAATATTCAATAATGGCTCAATAGTTTTATCATCTAAATTACATTAAAAAAACGGTATAAAAAACCGAAATGAATTGTATTATTTGTGATTTTGATGATGAAAATTTTGCTAAACGTAAACAAGCACTGTTCTGCATTGCCGAACAGGTGGGAAAAGGTTTACACCCTGATTGTTATATTGAATTAACGGTTGATGATATTTGTTATAACCTATATAAGGTTTTTTGCCAGTTTCCACAGGAAATTGAGATTGCTAAACAAGTAATGATTGATTGCAATATTAAGCCTCTTATTCAACCTATTCGAAATATTACCGATGGGGCTTTATTAGCCTATCGTGGTATACCGAGCCTAAATATTTTTACTGGCGGATAACAATTTTCATAGTAAATATGAACTTATCTCTTTAGAAGGTATGCAGCATGCGGTCGATGTTATTCTTCGTATTTTGGCATTAACTGCGCAAGATGTTACATCGGATACGGTAGAGAGAAACTAATAATTATTAGCCTGCATAATAAAATTATCAGCATGCAAAATTAGGTATGCTTTATTATTTACAGGTTAAACAATTTTAGTCGTTAAAATACCAATATCCATCATTGATTAATTTAGTGAGTAATTGCATAAAGCAATTGTCGTTCAACACGTCACCTAACGTTTCTTGATGAATTTGTTGCTTTGCAAAAAGTGTATTGATGGCTGTAGTATTTAGCTCTGGAGATATTAACTGTTCACCATTAACAACGTATTGATCTGCAACACAGAGGGTACGTAAGCCATTCAGTTTGTAAAGAGTATTTCCTTGATTGAAAAGTTCGATAACTTGCTTAATGGAGTAGGGTGGATCGGGCGGAGCGATGTCTAACTCGTGACGTGACCTGTGAAATAAAAGTGCTAAACCAGTGATTAAATGTTTGTGACTGAGCAAGAAATTGCTGCATTATATGGTTTATTTTTGTTAATTCAGTTGGAAAAATCATGGTAGGATTGTCGCGTATAATTAAATCCGGATCATAATAGTGACAATTACCTAATTTATTAGCAATAAGATATCCTTTATATTCCACCAGGTTTTCCCCATGAAGGTTATTCAATTGAGACTTCACTTAATTACTCCGTAGGTTTTAGATCACCGAGTAGCCGTGAATTATTTAATAGTTTTGCCTATTATCACCTGACTCAAGTTGGTGATCAATGCCAATGGTTAACGGCTTGTACTAGCAGTGACCAGCCTGTTTTAGCTAGATTGATCATAATTATCGAAAGGTCCGTGACTGATATTCCAATTTCCGTCTTGGTAGCGAGACAGAAGAGATTTCTCGAATGGCGAAACGATCTTCATTATGTATAACTGGCACGATGCAAGTAGTAGCCAATTTGTTGTGAAATTCGACCAATTTGTTCCAGCATGATAGGTTCAGCTTGTTCAATGGTCATTTGTTTGCTTGAGCGAAGGGAGAGTAGGGTTGATTGTAACACCGCTAGCGGGGGTTTTTAGGCTATGGGTTAAGAAGTCAGCAAGTGTGGTACGGTATTTGGTATAGTGTTTGTGTTAATTGCCTAATAACTTATTTAAGTTGTGGACTAATGCGTTAAGCTCTAACGGTGGATTTTCATCAAGTGCTTCACGTTCACCTTTTTCAATACTACTGATTTGTGAACTTAAGGATTTTATCGGGTATAAACTCCAGGAAGTCGCCAGCCAAAGCATAGGAATGACCAGAATGAAATTGGTTAGCACCACGTAGCCAAACCACCCCAAAACTAAGCCGGTTTTTTGTAGACCTAAAGTAAGGTATCTACCACCATGATGGTGAGCTGTGGTAGATTATTCGTGGCCTAATAGTGATTAACAGAAACCGAGTGAGTTAAAGGAGCATATTTATTTTCAATATCAGCTATTTTTTTGCTTGCTTACTGCCGTTAGGTAGGTGAAACTTTAAGTAATTCAAACGTCGTATTGAAATCGGTATCTAATTTCGTACAATCCATCCTTTTTTAGCCATTCTTTTTCAATAGCAGGAATTTTGTGTTGCCGCCATAGAATTTCACCCTGTTGATTATAAATTAAAATAAAAACCGGCGCATTTAAGGTGAAATTAGGCGGAACGTGAATATCTAGCTTATTATTACGCCATTACGCCAAGCTATAAAATAGATTACTTTGGCTACGTAGTAAGGTATAGGTTGTTTTATCAAAACAACTAAATAGCCAACAATAGCAACAGCGCCATATGAGAAGGTCAATGCTAATATTATCACTGAAGTTGCGAGTAAAAAACGGGTTCGCAACGAAAAGGGTTTTTTGCGTTTTAAAAAATTAAATAGCATTATTAGGATGTTCTGCGTCAAATCGATAACCTTGCCCACGAACGGTCACGATGACATCATTTGGCCACACTTGCATAATTTTTTTCGTAATCGCCCCATGTAAGACATCAATAGTATGACTTTCGCGTAATTCAGCACCTGGATAGAGTTGGCGTATCGGCGATTCTTTACTCACCACTTTACTGTTATTACGCATTAAGGTCTCTAAAATTGTATATTCAAATGCCGTCAGTTTGATATTTTTATCTCTAATCGTGAATTCCTTACGTGACATGTTAATAATAAAAGCGCCCAGTTGAAGTATTTGTGAAGCCAGGCCGCTATTACGCCGCATTAATGCTTGAATTCGCGCTAAGATCCCTTCAAGATGAAAATTAAACTACCTATTCTAATATTAACCGCCCGTGAACGTTGGCAAGAAAAAGTGGTGGCTTTAAATAGTGGTGCTGATGATTATGTAACAAAACCTTTTAGCTTGACGCCAGCGTTGGATCATGCTTAATCGATCTTCACCAGGTAATCCTAAGTCAACAATCGCAATATCGGGATTACTTTCTTGTAAAAAATAATCGGCTTCTTTAGCATCTGATACTGTATCGACTTGGTGACAAGTCTCTTTTAACTGAACGGTTAGATGGTGACGTAAAAGCGCATTATCTTCTATAATTAACATCCGCATAACAACCTCAATTTCTCAATAAATCTACTAGAAAAAGTAGTAATAAATCCTATGGTAGAAGGATAGCTGGATGACGGCAAGATATTACTGAAGGAAAATAAAATAATATGTGGTTTTATTGGTTAATTAAACAAAAATTAGGGTGAGTAGGTTTAGTGCTCACCGGTTAAAGTTATTTTAAATCATCAACCATATTGATTGAGTAGCCGATATAGTTGGCTGGTGTCATGGTTTTTAGGCGATTTTTTTCTGTTTGTGGTAAATCTAGGTTATCAATGAACGCTTTAATGTCGTCTGCTGTAGCGTGTTTACCGCGGGTGAGGGCTTTTAGTTTTTCATAAGGTTTTTCAATGCCATAGCGCCGCATAACGGTTTGAATAGCTTCAGCCAGCACTTCCCAATTAGCATCTAATTCAGTCAGTAAATTTTGCTCGTTGACCTCTAACTTATTTAAGCCTTTTAGTGTCGCTTGATAAGCGATTAAAGCATAGCCAATACCACTACCTAGATTACGTAATACTGTTGAATCAGTCAGATCACGTTGCCAACGTGAAATAGGCAATTTATTAGCTAGATGATTTAATAGCGCGTTTGCCAGTCCAAGATTACCTTCGGAGTTTTCAAAATCAATAGGATTAACTTTATGCGGCATGGTTGATGAACCAATTTCACCGGGGACTGTTTTCTGTCTGAAATGATTAAGCGCAATATAACCCCAGATGTCGCGATCAAAATCAATCAGAATGATATTAAAACGAGCAATACAATTAAATAGTTCAGCAATATAGTCGTGAGGTTCAATCTGGGTTGTGAAGGGATTCCATTCAATACCTAACGAAGAGACAAACTCTTTACTGAACTGATGCCAATTAATATGAGGATAAGCTGATAAATGAGCATTATAATTACCCACCGCGCCATTGATTTTGCCTAAAATTTCGATTTGCATGAGTTGTTGATATTGCCGCTCCATACGATAAGCAACATTGGTAAATTCTTTACCAAGGGTAGTCGGAGTAGCTGGTTGACCATGGGTTCTTGATAGTAATGGTAAAGCACGATAAACATGTGCCATCTCTTTTATGCGGTTAATAATTTTTTGCCATTGAGGAAGAATGACTTCATCACGGGCGGTTTTTAGCATTAAGGCATGAGCAAGGTTATTAATATCTTCAGACGTACAGGCGAAATGAATAAATTCTGCCCCTTTTTCTAGTTCAGGCATTGCTGCCATTTTTTCTTTTAAAAAATATTCAACCGCTTTTACATCATGATTGGTTGTTTGTTCAATTTTTTTGATCTGGAGTGCATCATTTTCAGTGAAATTAGCCACAATTCGCTCAAGATATCCATTTACATCAGAGCTAAATGGTGGCAATTCTCTAATCTCAGAGCATGCTGCTAATTTTTGTAGCCAGCGTACCTCAACTTGTATACGAAATTTCAGTAAACCAAATTCACTGAAAATTGGACGTAAAATACTGACCTTATCACTGTAACGACCATCAATTGGCGATACAGCAGTCAGTGACGATAATTCCATTGGTAATGACTCCCAAATTTATTAACAATGAGCAAGAATTTCTTTTGCTTTAGTGATTAAGTGTTGACGCGAGAACGTTAATTGTAGGCGGTTTCCACCGATTTGTTGCCAGAGAACAGCGCTACGAATACCAGTAAAAAGTAGCGTGCGTACTTTGGCTTGTATTAATCCATTTTGCAAGATATGAGGAGAACCCGTTACCTGAATACGTGGGCCAAGAGGGCTGATAATATCGACATAAATACCGGCCAGCACATTGAAAATACCACTAGACATAGGTTCAAAATAATTTTTTTTGTCTTGTAATAGTTCAATACGGTGCTTAAGCTCATTATTTGCCGATGGATTTTTGCTTAGTCGGCGTTCTAGCCCAATTAGACTTAATAAATAACGGGTTAAATCTATGGTCTGATTATTATTTGAGGTGGTAAGTATAGCCAGTAAGGTATTTAAACCAATGCGAAGATTTGCTTCACTATTACCATAAACATCTAATGTCGATACTGGATTAAGATTTAGTATGCTATTAATCATGATTTCTATCGCATTATCGTCAATTTTACCTTCGTGAGCTGTTTGCTGAACTAAACAACATGCTTGGCAGATGCCAGCAAATGCAAGTGTAATATCATAAAAGTTTTTACTCACATTGACTCCTGAATACGTGTTTCAATAACGCCACCACCTAAGCAAATTTCACCTTGATAAAAGACCGCGGATTGACCCGGTGTGACTGCTGCAATAGGGTAACTAAATTGAACGGCTATTTTGTTGTCATTGAGTTGGGTAATTGTGCAGGGAATATCTGGTTGACGATAGCGAATTTTAACGGTGCATTGATTGGTTTCTTTTAATGCTGGTGGATTGATCCAGTGAATTTGTTGGACGATAAGACCCGTAGATATCAAACGTGGGTGATTATTCCCTTGAGCAACAATTAGAGTATTATTTTTGATGTCTTTATCAACAACGTACCAAGGATTATCGTTCGCTTCTTTTACACCACCAATCCCTAATCCCTTACGTTGACCTAGGGTATGATACATTAAGCCTGCATGTTCACCTAAGATTTTACCGTCAACCGTGATAATTGCGCCAGGTTTAGCGGGAAGGTAGCGGGCAAGGAAGTCGCGAAATTTACGTTCACCGATAAAACAGATCCCCGTTGAATCTTTCTTTTTAGCGGTAATTAATCCAATTTCTTCAGCAATACGGCGAACTGTTGATTTTTTAAGTTCACCAATTGGAAAAAGGCTTTGCGCCAGTTGAGTTTGATCCAAAGCATAAAGGAAATAACTCTGATCTTTGTTATTGTCCAGACCACGCAATAATTGCTGGCGGTCATTAACTGTTTTGCGTCGAACGTAGTGGCCAGTGGCGATATAATCAGCCGCTAAATCTTCGGCTGCAAATTCTAAAAATGCTTTAAATTTAATTTCTTTATTACACAGAATATCAGGATTTGGTGTGCGCCCAGCTTTATATTCAGCAAGAAAATGTTCAAAGACATTATCCCAATACTCGGCAGCAAAATTAACGGTATGAAGTTCTATGTCGAGTTTATCGCAAACTAATTGAGCATCGGCAAGATCGGCGGCGGCTGAGCAATACTCTTCATTATCATCATCTTCTTCCCAATTTTTCATGAACAGACCGGCAACCTGATAGCCTTGTTGCTTTAATAAGTAAGCGGATACGGATGAGTCAACGCCACCGGACATACCGACGATGACTTTTTTCAGGTGATTATCTGACATGAATAGATCTCACTGCGGCTGCGGGCAAACATAAAACAAATATCCTAACATACTGTGGCAAGTTGCACCATAGCAGCACAGGATTAATCTCTTTTAGAGGTATGGAATTGATAAACTTCGATTAAAGTTAAGGGAAAAAATTTTTGCCCCATGAAACAGCGTATGCTTTCTGCCACTAAAGGTGAGCGAAGACAAAGGCTGGATAAAATTTCATCAGCAGTTAGCGGCAGCAAAAATAGTTTCGTCGGCTTCTAAATGTCCAGCTGGTTGATTCCAGACTAATTTATTATTAACAATTTCTTCTATAATTAAAAACTTACCTTTAACATGAACTAAATTAGCTACAGTAACATGGGGTTTAAACAAGCTCAATCTCCTTCCATTCACCAGGCTGTAAGCTACCTAACTGAAAATTAGCAATACTATAACGAATCAATCTTAAGGTTGGAAATCCTATATTGGCAGTCATGCACCGTATTTGCCGATTGAGTCCTTCTAACAAGGTGATCTTTAGCCAACTTGTTGGAATATTTTTTCTTGTGCGTATAGCAGGATGATGAGGCCAAAGCCAGTCAGGTTCAGTGACAAGTTCAGCTTTTGCTGGTTTTGTCATACCATCTTTATAATAGCAAACCCTGACAAAATTTTTGTAAAGTTGTTTGTGTCGGTATACCTTCAACTTGTACTAATTAACTTTTTGTTGTTTTGTTGTTTTGTTGTTTTGTTGTTTTGTTGTTTTGTTGTTTTGTTGTTTTGTTGGGTCAGTTTTGCTTATAATTTGCCTTAGTTAGTATTAACAGCCCTTCGCTATCCCGATCTAAACGTCCTGCGGCATAGACATTTAATAGGAATGTAATTTTTTAATGTTGGTCGACCACTTTGGTCGGTAAATTGTGATAATACATCGAAAGGTTTATTAAATAGCAATATTCTGCCTGAATTAATCGTATGTTTGGCAAAATTTGCGCTATTTTTGTCATTGTATTGTTTCAATTTGGTCTTTTTATAATGCAAATTTGTCATGGCCATGAGTAATAAAAAATTAACTCCCAGTTATACCTTAAATTAGGAGGTATTGGCGTAGAAAAATTATTCAAGTACCATGCAGTATGCTTACAATAAGTTAACAGGTATTGAGCTAAGATGATAAAAGGAGAGATTGATGGAAAGCAAAGTAGTCGTTCCTCAACAAGGTGAAAAAATTACCCTAGAAGCTGGTAAGCTTTACGTCCCCAATAATCCAATTATTCCTTATATTGAAGGTGATGGTATTGGTGTTGATATTACCCCAGTAATGTTGAAGGTAGTTGATGCAGCAGTGGAAAAAGCCTATAGTGGTGAAAAAAAAATTTCTTGGATGGAAATTTATACTGGTGAAAAATCAACCCAAATATATGGTAAGGATGTTTGGTTACCTACTGAAACTCTGAATTTGATCCAGGATTATCATGTTTCCATTAAAGGGCCATTAACAACGCCTGTAGGTGGTGGGATCCGTTCTTTAAATGTTGCTTTACGTCAACAGCTTGATCTCTATATTTGTTTACGTCCTGTGCGCTATTATCAAGGTACTCCTAGTCCGGTAAAACAACCGGAATTGACTAATATGGTTATTTTCCGTGAAAACTCTGAAGATATTTATGCCGGTATTGAATGGAAAGCGGGAAGCTCAGAGGCAGATAAAGTAATTAAATTTTTGCAAGATGAGATGGGAATCAACAAAATTCATTTCCCAACCCATTGTGGAATCGGTATTAAACCCTGTTCTGAAGAGGGAACTAAGCGGTTAGTTCGGGCAGCGATTGAATATGCTATCCAAAATGATCGTAAATCTGTCACTTTAGTGCATAAAGGTAATATCATGAAATTCACTGAAGGTGCTTTTAAAGACTGGGGATATCAGCTAGCTCAAGAAGAATTCTGTGGTGAATTACTTGATGGTGGCCCATGGATGAAAATTCAGCATCTTAAGACAGGTAAAGATATTATTATCAAGGATGTTATTGCTGATGCATTTTTGCAACAAATTTTATTGCGTCCAGCCGAATATGATGTCATTGCTTGCATGAATCTTAATGGCGATTATATTTCTGATGCGTTAGCGGCACAAGTTGGTGGGATTGGTATCGCCCCTGGCGCAAATATTGGTGATAGTTGCGCGCTATTTGAAGCAACGCATGGCACGGCGCCAAAATACGCGGGTCAAGACAAAGTGAATCCAGGTTCTATTATTCTTTCCGCTGAGATGATGTTGCGGCACATCGGCTGGAAAGAGGCGGCCGACTTAATCATTAAAGGTATGCAAGGAGCGATCGCCACTAAAACCGTCACCTATGATTTTGAGCGTTTAATGCCAGGGGCTAAGCTTTTGAAATGCAGTGAATTTGGAGATGCAGTCATCAGTCATATGTAATTTAAGCTTGATTTAATTGATAACGGGAACTTAAGTGATCCCGTTTAATTTATGAGCTATTTTTTTCTTCGCCAAAACTTCACTAAAGCACTTCCCCAAAACCGAACAATTAAACAGCAATGATTTGCCATTAATTATTTGCCAATATTAGATTTAATGCCATTTTCCTTTTATCTTGATATGGGTCTCATCCATATACCGGGTTCCGCCATAGATTTTTCGTTTTTTCTAGGCAGCATTTGCGAGCTTCGGAACTAATCGTAATATCCATCGATGAATAGTCGAGTGATCAACGATAATACCTCTTTCTTGCATCATTTCTTCTAAATCACGCAAGCTTAATTTGTAGGCTAAATACCAACAACAAGTACATTAAAATGGCTTCAATCTGATAGTGGAGACGCTTAAAGGTTTGCCTAACTAAACACATAACTATCTCTTCCCTGAAAATCATAAAACAATCATTGTATCATTCATCGGCTTTAATATGACGGAACCAATTTTATTCATGAAGTAGAGAATATTAAACTGTATTTGATGGTAAAGTTATTAATTTTCCATATAATACTTGCATAAAATTTATGCTATGATTACTAATAATGATAATTGTATGGTTTTTGTATTTTATTATTTAACTTGTTATTTTTATTCGGATAACCAGCTATGTTGACTGGTTTTTTGTTTTTTGAATAATTACTACTCTTTTGGCCGTACTATCTAAGCGCTTATCAATTTATATCAACCGGAATTCGCCACTAATGTTTTATTTTTTATCTAAGATAATTAAAATAACTATTAATATCTTATTAAAGATGACTTCTATCTTAGATGAGTAAGATATTCATCATCATTTTCTATCTCGCTATCACTGCTAGAAACCGGACTGCCTGAATTACGCGGTTTTCGGTTAGTATTAGCGTGGTTTTGAACAGTGGGATCAACGGAAGTTACGCCATTTTTGTAAGTGGATATTACATAAGTCTCTAGACTTTTTTGAGTTGATGCATTAGTTGTCTTGAAAATCTTGCTAAAACCTGCTTGCGTTGCAGACAAACTTTTATCGATGTTAGCAGTCTCCATATCTAAGGTTTTGCTAGTCATATTAAGAGAAAAGTCTAGACTGGTTTTAAGCAACTGTTCATTCTGTGCTGCTGTATTTGAATGAAGAGCAGTTTGCGCATAGATAAAACTTTGCGCGAGAGAATATTTAGCTAACTCCAGATTTTCTTTCATGGAACTTTTAGCTAAATCGAGATTTTGCTGTAGCATGTCTTTAGTTTGATTTAAATTTCCTTTTGCAACCGAGTTGATATATTTATAATTATAGAAGTGATTTTTCGGGTGTTTAGTGGTATTAGTCATTCTAGGTGAAGTTTTCAACTGAGGATCGTTAGCGATTGCCGACCCAAAATGACACCCACATAAGATAGTAACAATGGATGCTTTATATAATAGTTTCATAAACCATATCCTTATTATCGAAATCACTATCAAGTATAGCTTGTTATTTAACATTCTGGCGGTATTGTTCAAATAGCAGCGCAGATATTTAATCTGTACAGTGGTTAAAATAATATAACTGATTAATAGAAAAGATAAGTTTGCCAGAAGTTTTGGCGATTGCTTCTTACTTGTTGATAAAACTAAGTTGTTTAAAGTTGTGTCTGTTAGCTAACTAATGTGGTCGTAATAAAAAGAGCAATATTAATAATATCTCTTTCATGATCAGCAAATGAAAGAGAGATATGATGTCATATTTACCATACATACTGGTTAGCTGCAGTTGCTATCCTTGATATCTATTGGCAATTTCATCTTCTATTACGTTATCACTATTGCTATTATTAGTGGCGTTAGTTATGTTTGCCCTATTGTTACTGATATTATCAGTATTTTTGGCTGAGTTAGCAATAGTAAGACCACGGCTAGTAGCAGAATCAGCTAGATTAAAACCGCGATTAGCCGCCGAACTAACGAGTCCTGAACCAGCATTGGCGGTGTTATTGGCTATATTTAAACCATTATTAGCAGTATCTTTAACCACATCTATAGTCGTTTTGGAAATAGCCTTATTCGAATCATAAGCCTTGGAAAGTGCCGCATCTGCCATGTTAAAGGATGTGTTGAGAATATGGTTAGTTGTATTTAGACTACCATCGGCGGTGTTGCTCACCACCTTTAAAGTCTTGTCTATCGTTTTATTGGCAGAACTTACTCCCCTTTCAATTGCTTTGCCAGCTATAATTAAACCTTGAGGATTAGAGTTATCACTTATATTGTATTTTTATAACTTTATTAGAGAATGAGGTTGTTCTTTCAAGCATAATGTTGGCAATTTTTGGACTATCTTTAGCAGAATGCTCTACCATATAAAAGGTATTATTGGTAATATCAGATGATGCATCTAAGCCTTTATGCACAGCATTATTTGCAAAAATCAAACCGCCTTCGGTCGTTACTTGATTGGCATTTAAACCAGAGTTAGCAACATTGTCTATAAGCTTGGTGCTATTCTCGACGGCTGTCTTGCTTAACTCATTGGCAGCAGTATTGGCCTTTCCAACCATTTCGTGATTTGATCTTACTGTATTATTAGCGACATTTGAACCTGATTGAAGAACCGAATCTACAATATGCTTATTAGTATACGACATTGGGGTTTGTTGTGAAGTTACGTCAGTCATAGTAATTGTAGAATTAATTCCAATTAGTATAGTGATAA
The DNA here is from genome assembly GCA_048493715.1 of Arsenophonus endosymbiont of Dermacentor nuttalli. Classification (GTDB taxonomy): domain Bacteria; phylum Pseudomonadota; class Gammaproteobacteria; order Enterobacterales; family Enterobacteriaceae; genus Arsenophonus. The sequence goes on from JBGDCZ010000023.1 coordinate 22,215, forward strand.
TAGTGGATGTTTTTAATAATGATTCATACTTATACCCTCAAAAATGAAAATTATTACCAAGTATATTTTATTTTTTAATATCTATTTAACATCTTATGGCTTTATTAATTTGATTAGTACAAGGCAATGGTAACTACGATAATTATTTTTGCTACCATGGGTAATGATAATTAATAAAATAAGACTACCAATTAATGGTTGCCCTATGAAGGAAAGAGTTTGATAGTTTTTTGAAGACTAAGTTAATTTTTTAAAATAATATGATGCTTTTTACCGTTAACATCGGTGATAAGCAATAGCGTTGACCATCTTTGTCAGCTACGACGATTTTCTCACAAGCATATATGGTAGGAGGGCTAGTCATAGCATGGCAAATATTAACAGCTATATATTAAGATAGATATGATATTTAACGTCTTAAATAAGTTTTTCATGGTTATTATGGTTAAGTAAAACGGATTATTTAAATTTAATCATTTGATATTTCAATATCTTGATAACATTTTTCATCATAACTCATTGTTAAAATGCTTAAAGTTTTTGTAATTTAAATAGCATCACAAGTATGCTAGCTAATAAAAATTACAGGTAATTTTATTTGCAACTAGTACTGTAACTTAGCAACATTACTACTTCTGGCACACTGATAATAGCTAATTTAATATTGACAAGTGTGGAATATGATAAATATCACTTGTTTCAAGTAATGAAATATTTTTTAAGATAATTGTTATTTATCAGAATGCAACAACATAACCATGACGTGTATACAATTTAAACAGGAGATTATAATATTAAAATAAATGAAATATATCACCTTCAAGCGGGGGAAATATTAAATATACAGGCTACTCCAAAACGTCGAACTATTCGTGTTCCTTTACTGTTAGCGATAGTACTTAGCATGAAGTCGCAGGCTGAGCAGAAACTAATATTTAATGGTAGTGAAGTTGCCAAAGTTAAAACGCAAGCTGGTGGTACTGTTTGTGATAGTTGGAGTGGGTTTATTGAAGCAAATAATTCCGCCTCAATGATAAATCTTCTTATGGGGGCAATACACCAAAAGGGATCACTGTATTTATAGGTGATGTATAGTAAATTTTTTGATGCTGCTACATTAAATAAAATAATTTGGTCATTGTGATTTTAGTTAAAGTAAATAACGAATAATAATAACAATATAACATTATGCAATATAAAATTTATGATCTCAAAATAGTATTTTATTAAAGTCTGTTAGAATTATAAAAAATTAACTACAGAAATTATACTATTATGTCTTGCCTAAAATTTGTTTATAAACTCTAATGTGATAAAGTCACTTTTAATATAAATTTAGTAATGAATAAATTTTTCAGTTATAGTAATTTAGTGAGTTATTTTAATGTATATAATTGAAATGATAAAATTTTTAACTAGAATTTTTATGATTATTAGCAGATTATGACAAGAATAAATGTAATCCCGCCTAATGAATTATGTGATCAGCACTTGTTGGCTGAACATAGAGAATTAACGCGAATACCAAACTATATCGTTAAAAAAAAAGGAAATGTTACATTATCAACGTTGTCATCTTATACCTTAGGAAAGGGACATGACATTTTTTTAGAGACAAATTATTATTTTTGTATTTGCGATATACATCATTACATCAAGAGTGTCTTAATCGAGGGTTTTCTGTTACCTATAAATGGTTTGCTGAAGTACAAAACTATTTTCATTTATGGAGAAATTATGAAATAAATGAGCTAGATATTGAGATTAATAACACAAGGATAAATGAAAGAATGCCATTGGAACCTCGATTCACACCTTATAAAAAGTAATTTCATTAGGAAAATTTATTGAGTTTTGTTACAATATTTTTATAACAAAATTAGATTTGCAGAATTTTAATTTATATAAAAAAATTAGATTTTATCGGACATTTTTATATTTTTCTATTTTTATTAGAAATAAAATAATACCCATTTTTCAGATAATAATCTAACAAAGAGGTATCTTACTCGGTGGATACTCTTCAGTATTCATTTAGCCATCCCATTTGGGGCTCATCATTGCGGCAAAAATACCAAATGCGCAAATTAGGCCGAGAATTAACAAAAACATAATATTTTCCTTATTTTTGATTAATGCATTTCGATAGAAATACCTCGCTAAAATGAAAGTTAAATGCCATTATACGGCCAGACAATTCTAGTCAAAAAACTGCAAGATAAAAAGTAGTATTGTGCATAAGCGATAAATTATTTAATTTTGTTGAGCTTTCATTTGATTTTTTGCATTAATAATTAATTTTGGCAACAAAAAAGAAGAGAATTTACGATTTGAGTAATTAACTAGATATTTTTGTTTATGAAATGAATGTTATTAGCAAAAATATATTGATGTGACGTTGTTGCAGTTTTACTAATTCAGCTTATAACAAAAAATATCAATTGCTCTTGCTAAAAATTTTTCAAAAAGTTATTTAAAAATCAGCGATATTATTTAAAATAATGTAAAATTTATTTCTAATACTAGAATAATATTAGATACATATTGTATTAATAATATACTAAATAATTTATTAATAAAATTATGAATTTTAAATTACTTTCAATTAAATAAATTATTTTGATAATTTTACTTAGTTAAACTATTATAATAAACTTTTAATAAGTGAAATAAATAATGGTTAATTTTATTGCTGTTAGATTGAAATATAAAATATAATATTAAAAATAAATTTAACGAATAAGTTGTTAAAAACAAAATTTAGGTTATAATATAATATTTAGTTTGGCTAATGACTTAAGTTATATTATTAATTATAATTAGTTGATTATTTTATGTAATTATTATTTAAATGGAATCTGGAATAAATAGTTTCTACAGTGATAAAGCTAATATTAAATATATCGATTAATTTTTATAAAGACATGAAGATAATATGGTTATTAATGTTTATTATCGATATAACTTACTGGATACTGACATAATTGGCCATATACATTTAAACTCGGCAAACTGACAAATATCTATTTACCTTTTGCTATTGTCAGAATGTAGCTAATCATAATTCTCACTTTTAAAATAAAAAGGTTACCTAAAGAGGATATTTATGTTACATTTTAAGGGATTTTACTGGTTAGTGTTGTTATCATTTTCGAATAAAAGAGTAAAATCTATACAAATTTTAAATGGCCATTTTTAATAAGGGTTTAGTATTATTTATTAGTGTATTTGAATTTATTGGACAGTTTTTAATTAATACAGATAAGGGGAAATGTTTTGACGGGACTGATAGACAATTTTAATAATATTCTCTGGAGTGGTGTATTAATCTATTTATTGCTTGGAGTCGGTATATATTTCACCTTAGGTACTGGTCTTATTCAATTCCGCCATTTTGGGCATATGTTTACAATACTGAAGAACAGTCATAAATCAGATTGTTCAGGTATATCTTCTTTTCAAGCTTTATGTACAAGTCTGGCAGCCAGAGTTGGCACGGGAAATCTTACAGGTGTTGCAATTGCATTAACCACAGGAGGCCCTGGGGCTATTTTTTGGATGTGGCTCGTTGCTTTAATTGGTATGGCTACCTCTTTTGCCGAGAGCACATTGGCGCAGTTATATAAGACAAAAGATGATCAAGAAAATTATCGTGGTGGTCCTGCCTACTATATGGAAAAAGGGCTTAAAATGCGTTGGATGGGCGTACTTTTTTCTATTTTTCTTATTATCGCTTTTGGTTTGGTATTCAATGCAGTTCAAGCTAACTCAATTGCACAGGCAACGGCACTTGCTTTCAATTTTAATCCTCTTTATGTAGGAATTGGACTTGCAATAATTTGCGGCATTATTATTTTTGGCGGCCTACGTTCAATTGCTCGGGTGGCAGAACTGGTTGTTCCTATAATGGCAATAGCTTATTTGATATTAGCATGTTGGGTAATGAGCAATAATATTGAACGTTTGCCGGATGTTTTTCTACTGATTATTAAACATGCTTTTGGTTTACAAGAAGCTGTTGGTGGCGTGGTCGGTTATGGTGTTGCTCAAGCGATGACACAAGGAATACAGCGTGGTCTATTTTCAAATGAAGCAGGGATGGGATCAGCGCCTAATGCTGCAGCTGCCGCTTCACCATATCCACCTCATCCTGCATCGCAAGGATATGTGCAAATGTTGGGCGTTTTTATGGATACTTTAGTTATTTGTAGCGCAACAGCAATTATTATTATTTCGTCAGGTGCATTAGATAGCACTGATACCACTATTAGTGGAATCGAATTAACGCAACGAGCTCTTTCTTCAGCTGTTGGCGATTGGGGCACAATTTTCATTGCAATAGCCATCTTTTTCTTTGCTTTTACTTCCATTATTGCAAATTATGTTTATGCAGAAAGTAATATGGTTTTTTTAAAAAATAATCATACGGCCGGATTATATGTTCTTAGACTTGCTACTTTGGGAATGGTTATTTTTGGTTCATTGGCTGAAATGCCTTTAGTTTGGAAATTAGCCGATGTCTCTATGGGATTAATGGCGTTGACAAATCTTATTGCAATATTAATGCTTTCTGGCATCATATTTAAACTTACCAAAGATTATAATCAACAACGAAAAGCGGGTAAATTACCTACCTTTGATATAGACGCTTATCCTGATATTAAAAAACAAGTGGAAGAGGGTATTTGGGAAAAGGACAATTTAAAGCAAATGGAATGAACGAGGAGCTAATAGTTAGTGAATATGATAAAAACCTTTCTATAAGAAGGTTTTTATCGATATATTCATCCAAGTCTTTATTTTATATTATTTGTAATAAACACTGTTTATTACAAATAATATAAAATAAAGACCAATGATATATCGTTGTAATTTGATAAAATAAAGGAGAGTATTTTATTATAAGTTATTATTTATCAAACGCCGGATAATCCGGCGTAGTATTGTAATTGGCTTATATAATTTTAACTAAACTAGTTTATCGAAATTAAAATCAAACCTTTGATAAAATGCCATACCAGTGTCAGCAATAATCCATAACAATAGAACAACGTGATGTCCTTTTTTTCTATTTACAGGTAATTGAATGTCATGCTCGTATTTACTGGTAAGTCGTATGACCAGAATGGGACATCAGGTGAAATATCTTCGAAAAAAGGTGTTAGTTCAAAATGCTCAGGGGTTAATCGTGTTGTCGTATCCCAGCCATCTTTTGTAATGTATGCTACATAAGCTCGTGTTTTATGTTCTTGTGTATATTCCCATGTAAAATGTTGCAAACCGTTTTTAGGCACCGGATGTTGAGGCCAGGGTATTTTCATTATCTGTTGAGTTTAAATAAGCTCTTGCTCCGGTTTTGCCACCACTGAAAATTAACCCATCTTTAGGTGGAGTGCTACTAGCTACGTCTGATGGTTGACGAATACAAGGTCCTCTTTTTCTTTATAGAAAATTTTTCCCTCCTTCTGATTCATTGGCTTCCCAACCTAATCCCCACCAGCCGTTTATTGAAGCATAGTGTCCACGCGAAGCAGATGTGATAATTCTACCATGAGCAGGTTGAACACTATTTAATGTTTCTCTATTTCTTTATCATATTATTAGACATAATGTCTCCTGACAATTATTGAATAATTGAGGGTAATCACTGCTAAAACCAGATATATAAATACTGACTAGGATATAATTTTTTGGAGCGTGAAAAGTGAAAATTATTTAAATAATAATAAAATGAATAAAAATTTATATTTAATTATAATTAATGCTAATTTTCATTCTATTTATTGGAATAGGAATAAATGAAAGTTTATAGCATTACAAATGGTAAAAAAGCATTATATTTTATCAGTTAAAATATATAAATAAGTAATAATTTGATAAGCTATAAAAAGAAATTTTTTGTCACTAACTGATTGTAATTTTTAATTAAGTAAGTTTTTTTAGCTAAAAAAGAACTATTTTAGTTAAAAAAACTGTTATAGAATTTAATTTATTATTTATTCCATATATTTTAAAAAATTTATTATCAATAGATACTAAACTATTTCTATTTAAGCGTGAGATAATGCTGAAGCATAATAAAAGATGCTAAATTAAAATAAATTTCATCGTTGTTAAAATTAATATCATTAATATTAAGTGTCTGTTTACCGGAGTAGCTGACGATATATGTTACTTTACCTTAGCATCTATATAGCTGTTATGATTTAATGGGGTATTGATTGAAATTTTGTTTGGTTTTTATTAGTCTAATTAACATAATATTTCCTATAATTAAATATTTGATACTTGTTGGTAAATCAAGTGTAGTGGTTCTTTAATTTCTAATTCGATATTAATATTTTGCCGAAAATCGTAAGGTGTAATTCCAAATTCTTTACGAAACATATAAGTAAAGTGCGATTGTGAGCCAAAACCAAAATCTAATGCAATATCAAAAATTGGTTTAGAACTATTTCTCAAAAGATTAACAGCCCTAGCAAGGCGACGTTGTCGAATATACTTACCAAGAGAAATTCCAGTGATTTCTTTAAAGATTTTTTGCATATGCCAAAGAGAATAACCTGAGTAGGCGGCAAGCTCTTCTAGGTAGATTATCCTTCCTATGTGATCTTCGATCCATTTACTTAATTCGCAAGCAAGGGCTAAGTGGGTATCTTGTAGCATTGTGATATCATACTAGTTATAGGTTAAACAAGTATACACAACTTTTTTTAGGGATGACAAAGCCTGATAGGTAGATGTTTAAATAATTTATATAAAAAATTTATGTTAAACTGCAAAAAGATTAGTTTATCTCTTTATATATGGATTTTTAGGCTATTTTTTATCTATACTGGTTATTTTCAACTTTTAAGATTGGCAAACAACGGGTATGTAGAACAAATTAATATAATGTTTTTATTGATTTCAGGAATGATATTATGGGTGTTTAAATAAGTATAGCAACTTGATTTTTTATATATAGTGATATATTAATTGTTCTTTAAGCATTGCAGCGTTAAAAAAATATTACAAGGGTTAGATATTGAAAATAAAAGAAATAGTAATAGCGATTGTGATCGTTTTACTCTGCTTGTTTTTATATTTATTAGCATTAGACAGTTATTGTGGCCAAGATCAAGATGGTGAAAATTCCACTATTGGCATCTGTAGAATAACTGGTCATCTACGATCTTAACTAAGATTAATAGAGTTTTAATCTGATTTAATGATTTTATATAGGCTAAAATAGAAATTAATGTTTTAATAAATAGTTTTGACATGCGCTTTTAGATAAGATTTGCATCGATAAAAATATTAGAAAATTAGAATAAAATGAAGGTTTAATTATGGCGGAACAAGTTGGGCAAACACTTAAGCGCGGGTTAAAGAACAGACATATTCAACTGATTGCACTTGGTGGTGCTGTTGGAACTGGACTCTTTTTAGGAATTGCACAAACCATCAATATGGCAGGACCATCTGTTTTATTAGGTTATGCAATAGGTGGATTTATTGCTTTCCTGATTATGCGACAATTAGGAGAAATGATTGTAGAAGAACCTGTAGCTGGCTCATTTAGTCACTTTGCCTATAAATATTGGGGTTCTTTTGCTGGTTTTTTATCCGGTTGGAATTATTGGGCAATGTTTATTTTGGTTGGTATGGCTGAATTGACTGCCGTGGGTATTTATATTCAATATTGGTGGGATATACCGACTTGGATTTCAGCAGCATTCTTTTTTATCGTGATCAATCTAATCAACCTGACTAATGTACGTCTATATGGTGAAACAGAATTTTGGTTTGCCATAATCAAGGTGTTGGCAATTATTGCCATGATTATTTTTGGTGGTTATCTACTGGTTAGTGGTAAGGGAGGGCCACAAGCATCGGTGGCAAATCTTTGGCAATTTGGCGGTTTCTTTCCACATGGCATTGGCGGTTTGGTCATGGCGATGGCAGTCATTATGTTTTCTTTTGGTGGATTAGAACTGGTTGGCATAACTGCTGCTGAAGCGGAAAATCCAACACAAAGTATACCTAAAGCGACTAACCAAGTTGTTTATCGTATTTTGATTTTTTATATAGGTTCTTTATTTGTATTACTTTCACTTTATCCCTGGATAAATGTAATAAGTGGTGAAAGCCCATTTGTAATTATTTTTCATGACATTGGTGATAGGTTTATTTCTAATGCTTTAAATATTGTGGTCTTAATCGCAGCGTTATCTGTTTACAACAGTGGAGTATATAGTAATAGTCGTATGCTTTATGGCTTAGCCAAGCAAGGTAACGCGCCACATTTTTTGAATAGCGTGACTAAGCGTGGTGTTCCTATTGTATCGATCGCCATTTCAGCTTTAGCTACTTCAGGCGGTATTTTGATCAATTATTTATTAGAGGGTAAAGCACTAGAGTTACTAATGTCATTAGTTGTGACAACCTTGGTAATTAATTGGATTATGATTTGTATTTCTAATTTAAAATTTAGATCTGTAAAAATAAAAGAAGGTGTTGAGCCTAAATTTAAAGCTTTATGGTATCCATTTGGTAATTATCTTTGTTTAACTTTTTTGTTTCTTATTTTAATTATTATATTGATGACTGATGGAATTCGCATTTCAGTAATTCTTATGCCATTTTGGGTTATGTTTTTATGGATAGGATTTTTATTAACAAAAATTAAAAAAGAAAATGGATTAAATTAAAAAAATAGTAATATAATACCCTGATTTAAACCAGGGTATTTAGTATAAAACTTAGAAAATTTATTTTCATTGCCAGCTTATCCAAGCAAAAAGTACATTACCATATATTATATGTTCCTGGGATATATGTTGATTGGATTGATAATTGTTTATATTCAATAGAAGCAATCGGAAGTGGTAATGGGTCGGTAGATACCAATATTCATTTCTGGCTGTTATGCTTAGTGTAAAGCCTGCTCCTATACAAATTCATTGATATTACTTGCCTGTCAGATTTTTTGAAATCCATATCCTACTATATGGTTGTACTTTATTATGTGAGTCAGCAAAAGCCATAGTATATAAAGCATGCCAATTATTATTTTTATCAAAGCGATATTTTCCGAGACCAAATCCCCATGAAGTTTCATTATATCTAGCAATTTTTTTATTATCATAAGTTAATCAGTTATGCTAGATTAAAAAAGGAACATAAATTTCATATTAATGAGAATTCCATGTTTTATTAAACATCATAAGCAAGTTTTTCTTCTAAGAATAAAGATTTGTTACTTTTTATATCTTTTTGGTCAGATGTATTGGTAGTGTGCAGCTGAAAAATAATATACTAACTGAAACAATATTAATAAACAGTTTTGATTCATTTTAAAGTCCAATATTTAGTTATTATCATGTCAAACATCCATATTCCTCAAATATGGTTAAAGAAATAAAATTGATTAAATATGATTAATATTTTTTATTTTAATATTATAATTAATAATAAAGGAAAAATGACAATAGTAAAGTAATTTTCTCAATATTAACTAGTGGAATTAATTATTACAGAATAGTATAACAAGCTTAGAGGTATAGTTTCCATTTGGTAATTCTATATTGGATAATATTTAAATCATTAAAATTATTACATTGAAATTTGAAATAGATATAGCTATATACATATTTTTTATTTTCTTGATAGAAAATAGAGATAAATGTTTTTCGCTATTAATTTTTTAAATGTAAAAAATGGCTCTACTATATAAAATAGTTTGTTATTCTTAAATAAATTGTGTAATAGCACAAATATAAGCAGTAATAATATATTGTTTAGTATCTATTGTGTTATTTAAAAAATAATTTATGGTCTAAAGGAAAAAAATGGTAAAGATCACAGGTACGGTAAAGTGGTTTAATGAAACAAAGAGTTTTAGTTTTATTACTCCAGAAGATGGAGGTAAAGATGTATTTATTCATTATACAGCTATTGATGTTAATGGTTTTAAAACATTAACAGTAGATCAAAAGGTAGAATTTGATATTCAAGAAGGTAGCAAAAGTTCAGCTGCTAATAATGTAACGATCATTTGATGATTAGTATAAATTATGAACAATATGAAATTAAGATAATTTATTTGATTCACTATATTTAGTATCTTGACTCATCCTGAATATATAACAGGATGAGTTTTGTCTAATAATAAATTTTGATTTTATTGTATTATTAAATTTTATAAAATTTTAATAAAAAATAATAATATTTAATCGACTATATTTTATATCATGAGTATTTATTTTATTATTTTTGATAAATATTTTTATATTCTATTAATATAATTTAAGTTTTAATGTAAATATTAGTTATATTAAGATGTTGCTATTTAACATAGAATCATCTATTGATTATTTATTACGCAATATTTGTTAGCATAAATTAATAATTTTTTATTTTATAACTATATTAAATTTGTTTTTTATTTAAAATTATGTTATTAAAAATATAAAATAATATTGGTGTTTTTTGGTGAGAGAGGTAAAGAGTAGTTATCAAATAGAATTTGACGTAAATTTAATATTGAACTTTATTATAACGCATGTAATTAAAATGCACTTATCTTAAAATAAGAAATAATATTTATCAATTTGCTATAAGTAAATTCTAACATTAAAATAAAATTGGATTTTTAACTAAAACTTTAGTGGCTCTAACTATGATAGAAGTTTAAGTTTTATTCGTATCAGCTTGCTTAGACGGGAAGTCTAAAATTGAAGTATATAAAAATAATTTTTTAAAGCATTGTGTAAGCTCTGCAAAGAGCAATGAAGGTAATGTAAATACTGTTACAGATATTTGTAACTGTGCTTTTGATAAAATAGTTAAAGAATACGGTATGAGTAAGTTTATACAGTTAGACAAGCAGTTAAAGGATGATGGTTATAGTCCTCCAGCAGTTGAGCAAAACATGGTTAGCATTGTTGAGGCTTGCTTAACAAAGTTAAAGAAAAACACAGGTTAATTTAATAACTTAGCGTTGTTAATGTTATTATGATTAGTCGGCGCTGATATTTTATAAAACAATTAAATTAAATATCAAAATTAATGATTTAAATTAATTGTTTCCCTTTGCGAAATTATTTTTATTTTTAGTGATTAATTTTAAAATTTTAGTTAATACAAATTAGCAATATAATTTTTTTACTGCTAAAATTAGGTTAAGATTTTATATTAAAAATATTGTTTTTGTTTTGTTAATTTTTATTTAAAATAAAGTTTATCCGTATTTAATTGAAAATAAAATTTTTATATTTGATGCTTATAGTTTATTCTTATAGTTAATAAATTAACTAAAGTGGATAATGATTTATGATTAAGTATAATGAAAAACTAAAATATACTTTAGAATCAATGGCTTATGATCTTGCCATCCAAATAGTTTCTAAATCATCACATTCACGGAATTCTAATGACTTATTGACAGAATTAGCAGGAATATTGCCAATGTGCATAGAAATAATCAAATTTCAACAACAAAATATCAAATAGCAAAGTGATGAAATTTTGCAATAGCTATTAGTTAACAAGTTAGCATTTCACATAAAAGTAATGTAATTTTAAAATGTAAATTAATTCAATTATTTATTTCTAATATGAAAGTTCATTTAATACTAAGTATTGATTGATTTAAATTTATAAAACTAAATATACCAATTTTACGCCTAATGAATATAATTCTTGTTGTTGAACAAGAAACTACTGATTTTGCTTCAGCTAGATTACTAGCTAAAACAGAATCTTATTTGCAATCTTAATTTTCTTTGCAAAATATATAGTTATTAAAATTGGTAGTGTTATTTATAATTAATCAAATCACTAAATGTAGTCGGTAACTCTATTTATGTGTATTTTTCATATAATATTAAGTAAGAGTATTATATAGTATTGTGTGGTTTAACCAAAATAATGTTTAATCGTTATTGTATAAGGTTTCCTTTAAGCAAAAGGATATTCTATTCTACATATAGAACTATTTTAAATGTGATAGGTTTACTATTAATTTTTTAGCTTTTACTTTGTTATTTTATAACTTGTTGCAAAAGCAATTATGTTGTTTTTTATAGTATTATATTTTATATTATATCAATATGTTACTTTATATTATATAACATTCATACAAGATATAAAATTATTATCAAATAGTGTAAATTGATTAACATTAAATTTAATTTCAAATAGTAACTAAAGTATTAGTTGATAGTCATCTTTCTTCTAGATTTTACTATTCTTATACTTTTATACTAATTAATTCTTTATTTTATATGCATAAATAGCGTATATTGCTCTATATACTTTGTTAATTTATGTAAAAGTTAGATGTTGAGAGCAAGGTATAAAATGTAATCAAAAGTCTTAACTTATTAAATATATACGCTATCTTGATTTTCGTTCTGGGTTATGAGCAGTTTGTAAGCAAGGTGTTGCAAATGATAATGATTGCATGATTATGTCGTAATTGACTAGCTAATAGTGATCCTAAGTCAGGATTGTTTAGTTTTTATTTGATATTTTAACTTATCACTATAAAAGTACATGGCACTGCTTTATGCTCGTGCATATAAAACGTATAGGCTGTATAGAGGTTACTTGTGTCCACAACGAATAATACCAAGAATATCAGTTTGAATGCCTTCAAACAACCACGTTCTTTTTATCTCATTTTTTCAATTGAGCTATGGGAAAGATTTGGCTTCTATGGTTTACAGGGTATTTTGACCATTTATCTAACTCAAATGTTGGGAATGTCGGAAGCTCAATCTTTTACACTATTTTCTGCTTTTACTGCATTAGTCTATGGTTTTGTTGCAATTGGTGGATGGTTAGGCGATAAGGTTTTAGGCACGAAAAGGGTTATCATCCTAGGGACTATCGTACTTATTGTCGGTTATGCTTTTATTGCTTATTCTAGTCACGATGTTTTATTAGTGTATCTTGGTCTAGCCACCATTGCAGTTGGTAATGGTTTGTTTAAAGCAAATCCTTCTTCGTTGCTTTCAACTTGTTATGATAAGAATGACCAACGTCTGGATGGTGCATTTACCATGTACTATATGTCTGTCAATATTGGTTCATTTCTTTCTATGTTGGCAACACCTTGGTTGGCGAAACATTATGGTTGGGATGTTGCATTTTCACTGAGTGTGGTCGGCCTACTTATTACTTTAGCTAATTTTTTATTATGTAAAATTTGGGTTAAAGATTATGGCTCTAAACCTGATTTCCAATCAATTCAATTATCAAAATATTTGTTTACCATTATTGGAATACTGGCGTTAATTATCGTATCTAATTGGCTTTTGCATAATATGGCAGTGGCTAGAGCTGCCTTGGCGATTATTTCATGTTTTATTGTAATTATTTTTATTAAAGAAACTATTGTATTAAAAGGTACTGCCCGTCGTAAAATGATTGTAGCATTTATTTTAATGATTGAGGCCGTGGTATTTTTTGTACTATATAGTCAAATGCCAACATCATTAAATTTCTTTGCGATCCATAACGTAGAACATAATATTTGGGGTATCAGTGTTGAGCCAGCACAATATCAAGCTTTGAATCCACTTTGGATTATGCTTGCTAGCCCGTTTCTTGCCGCAATATATAATAAAATGGGCGATAATTTACCTATGCCGCATAAATTTGCAATCGGAATGGTGCTTTGTTCGGCGGCATTTCTTGTATTACCACTAGGCGCAAAATTTGCGAACGAAGCAGGTATTGTCTCTGTTAATTGGTTAGTATTGTCCTATGGACTACAAAGTATCGGAGAATTGATGATTTCTGGTTTGGGATTAGCAATGGTAGCGCAGTTGGTACCTCAACGCTTGATGGGTTTTATTATGGGATCATGGTTTTTAACCAGTTCAGCTGCCGCTTTTATTGCTGGTTATATTGCTTCTATGACGGCAACGCCACAAGGAGAATCATTAAGTCTATTAGTATCTTTAGGCGTGTATAGCAATGTTTTCATGAGAATTGGTATTGTAACGGCAGTTATTGCATTAATTATGTTACTAACGGCACCATTACTTAATCGCATGACACAAGCATAAATTAGATTTTATTATAATTTTAATTTATGCCATGTTTCTCTGGAAAATACCAATTTAACGAAAATTTTCAGAAAGCCAGTATTGGTTTAATTAAGCAATTAATTATTAAAAAAATTATAGTTTTTATGTTAGTTGATGACCATAATAACGAGCCGGATCACATATACATTATTCAATCCTGTTGGTTAAAGAATAGTTATTGATTTTAAAAAATTGCTATGTTCTTATTTGTTTTTCATAATAAAAAGGGCATGTTTATGCAATATGAAGGTAAATGTTTATGTGAGCAAGTTGTATTAAAAACCGAGCAAGCTTGTCATCAAATCACTGCTTACCATTGTATGATGAGTAAAAAAAGGAATAGTAGCCCATTAATGAATTTTATTGGAAAATGACTTATGCATAACAGAAAAATCTAATGTTAGTTACTTTTCTTCTGCTGAATGGGTAGCACGAACGCGTTTTGTCACAAATGTGGTACCCATTTATTTTTTAAGATGTTTAAGCCTAAAAGTGATTATATTAATGCAGCTTTATTTGATGAGAGCAAAACATGGTTTACTAGTTACTCAGTTGTATACTGACTGTAAGCTTATGTATTATAATCTGGTTGAAGAAACGACATTACTTACAGAACAAGATATTCTTAATACTTACAAATAAAAATAAATTAAACCAGCTTCTGTTAGATTTATGATTCTATAATCATTAGTATTTTAGTGAAATTTTAATTGATTGTATTTGTGATTAACATGAAAATAACTTAATTTAATATCAATGTATCTAAGTTGTTGCAGCTTATTTTAAATTTTAGCTTGATGATCTAGCTATATTACTTGAGTTTTTTTAGTGAGTAAAACTTACCAGTTAACATTATTATTTAGTGTTAATTTTGAAAAATCGTCTTACTATTTACTTGAAGGTATTCTAACCTATTTTCTTTATTTTGAATTTATTGCATTAATTATTAAATACTTGCAATCGAATTATCATTTTCCTTTACGTTATTTTATTTATATAGCTTATATTTTATAGCCAAAAACAGAAATTAATAAAATAAAAATATTATTAATTATTTTTTTGACACTATTAATAATATATATAAAATAATTAAAAATATAATTTTATATTATTGTTCACTTCTTATTTTTCTGTATTGGAAAAATATAAAGCAAGAACAAATAACAAGATTGCTCCACCATAAATAATAGTATCAGCTGCAGATTCATGATCAATAATAATGAAACGGATAATAACTGTATAGTAATTGTCTAGCATAAATAAATTTATATATTAAAGATAAAGATAAAGATAAAGATAAAGATAAAGATAAAAAGATATTTTTCTTTGATCAGTGTTTTATTAGTCGAAGATAATGAGTTTATTCGATTGGGAATGCAGTCTATTTTTGATAAAACAAAAGGTATGAAAATAGCTGAACATGTTATCCCTTTGAATCAAGCCATACAATAGTGCAGAAAACATACGGCGGAAATTATTTTATTAGGAGCAACAAGTGAGTTTGAGTCAATTAAAAAATTACAAAGTTTAATTAGAACACTGCCTGATATAGGACTAATTATGCATTCTACTGAAAAGAAAAATATTTGTTTAATGAAGGCACTAGAAGCTGGGGCACGGGGTATACTAAGTGTAAAAGCCAAAGAGAGTGATTTACTGCATGCTATCCGTGTCGTTAAATTAAAGCAAAAATATTTGTCGCCAGATATTGCGCAATGGCTGGTATTGCATCAATTAGATACAGAATTAGGCAACCCTTTAAATCTTTTATCAGATCGTGAATTACAAATTATGCTCATGATAACGCGTGGCGTACTGGTTGGAGAGATAGCAAAACAGCTTGACTTAAACACAAAAATAATAAATAGCTATAATAAATAGCTATATATAGAATGTTTAGTAAACTAAAAGTTCGTAGTGATATAGAATTAACTCATATAACTATAACCAATGGATTGATTCAAACAGAGAGTTTTTATTATAGTGCGTGAACTATTTGATCCGAAAGTATTTTTGAAAACAGTTACTAATCAACCAGGTGTATATCGTATGTATGATACATCTGGTACAGTTATTTATGTCGGTAAAGCAAAAGATTTAAAAAAACGTTTAGCTAGTTATTTTCGCGGACAAGTAACAAGTCGTAAAACGGAACAACTGGTTAAAAATATTGCTCAAATTGATATTACAGTAACACATACAGAAACCGAGGCTTTATTACTTGAGCATAACTATATTAAACTTTATCAGCCTCGTTATAATGTCCTGCTAAGGGATGATAAATCCTATCCTTATATTTTTTTAAGTGCAGATAAACATCCACGTTTAGCCATGCATCGTGGAGCCATTAAGGCTAAAGGCAACTATTTTGGCCCATTTCCGAGTGTGCATGCAGTCAGAGAAACGTTGGCTTTATTACAAAAGTTGTTCCCTCTGCGTCAGTGTGAAGACAGTGTTTATCGTAACCGTTCCAGACCATGTCTCCAATATCAAATTAATCGCTGCCTTGGACCATGTGTTAAGGGACTGATTTCTGATGAAGAATATCGTCAGCAAGTTGAATATGTTCGTTTATTTTTATCAGGCAAGAATCAGCAAGTACTTAATCAACTAATCCAAAATATGGAGCAGGCGAGTCAAACGCTTAAATTTGAAAGTGCGGCACGTTATCGCGATCAAATTCAAGCCGTTAGAGCGGTTACCGAACAACAATTCGTCACTGGCAACACTCAAGATCTAGACGTAATTAGTGTTGCTTATAACTTAGGTATCGCATGTGTTCAAGTGCTTTTTATCCGCCAGGGTAAAGTGCTAGGTAGCCGTAGCTATTATCCGAAGATCCCAGCCAACACCCAGTTAAGTGAAGTCGTGCAAACATTTTTAGGGCAATTTTATCTACAGGGTAGTGAAATTCGTTCTTTCCCAACAGAAATATTATTGGATTTTTTATTACCGGAAAAACACCTATTTGCTAATTTATTGACTAAAATAGCAGGACGTAGAATTAACATTCAAGTGCAACCACGAGGAATGAAAGCAAAATATTTAAAACTGGCTAGCACCAATGCAGCGACAGCATTGGCAACAAAAGTTTCACAACAATCTACCATTCACCAAAGAATGGAGGCATTAGCTGACTTACTAGGCCTGGAAAAAATTTCTCGTATTGAATGTTTTGATATTAGTCATACATCAGGTCAGCAAACCGTGGCATCTTGTGTTGTTTTTGATAGCAATGGGCCATTACGTTCTGAATATCGTTGTTATAATATAATTGATATTACGCCCGGCGATGACTATGCTGCTATGTATCAAGTGTTAACTCGGCGTTATGGTAAAAACGTAGATGAGAGTAAAGTCCCAGATGTAATTTTTATTGATGGTGGTAAGGGGCAACTGGCGCAAGCAATCGGTGTATTTCAGGCATTAAATGTTGATTGGGATATTATGCGATCCAAATTGATAGGAGTAGCTAAAGGACATGATCGTAAAGCAGGCTTAGAAACATTGTTTTTTAAACCTGATGGTGAAGGTCTTTCGTTACCACCTGATTCACCAGCGCTACACGTAATCCAAAATATTCGTGATGAGTCACATAATCACGCAATTACCGGTCATCGTCAACGTAGAGCGAAAGTTAAAAATGCCAGTACGCTAGAGTCTATTGAAGGTATAGGCCCTAAACGTCGACAGATGCTACTTAAATATATGGGGGGCTTACAGGCTCTGCATAATGCCAGTATTGATGAAATCGCAAAAGTGCCAACGATTTCATATGCACTAGCAGAAAAAATTTATAATGCATTGAAGCAATAAGTGTAGTGGTATTGTATATATTTTTTATTTTGGTTAGACGATTATAGAGCATGATGCAATTAAATATCCCAACTTGGTTAACACTTTTTCGTATCATATTGATTCCGTTTTTTGTGTTATTTTTTTATCTTCCTTTTCATTGGGCGCCTTTTGTCTGCGCGTTTCTTTTTGTCATTGCTGCTTTAACCGATTGGTTTGACGGTTTTCTTGCCAGACTTTGGCAGCAAACGACTAAATTTGGTGAATTTTTAGATCCGGTAGCTGATAAGGTTATGGTAGTCACTGCGTTAGTATTGATAACAGAATATTATCATATCTGGTGGGTAACATTACCGACAGTAACGATGATAGCGCGTGAAATTATCATTTCCTCATTACGGGAATGGATGGCTGAAGTGGGAAAACACAGTTGTGTTGCTGTTTCTTGGCTTGGAAAATTTAAAACAACAGCTCAGATGATTTCATTAGTTGGCTTGCTGTGGCGGCCTAATATTCAAATTGAAGTCGTCGCTATCGTATTACTTTATCTTGCGGCTATTTTAACATTTTGGTCTATGTTCCAATATTTATATACTGCTTGGCGTGATTTGAATGAAGCTTGATCGAAATGATTGAAAAAACAGCGAACGAGCTAAATTAATAAATATAGTATTGACTCAATACAGGAAACAAGTAGAATGCAGCGCATCAAACGATGCTAAGTTTAACAAACTAAATAAGTATAGTTAGAAAGCGGGAATAGCTCAGTTGGTAGAGCACGACCTTGCCAAGGTCGGGGTCGCGAGTTCGAGTCTCGTTTTCCGCTCCAATATAAGCCCTACAAAAGCGACATTAAGTAGGGCGCGTTGGCAGAGTGGCCATGCAGCGGATTGCAAATCCGTCTACCTCGGTTCGACTCCGGGACGCGCCTCCAGAATTTAGCCCAGGTGGTGAAATCGGTAGACACAAGGGATTTAAAATCCCTCGGCCTTAAGGCTGTGCGGGTTCAAGTCCCGCTCTGGGCACCATAAAAAAGTACTTTTAATATCAGTAAATTAATTACGAAAAAGTTACCCACCTAAGCCCGAATTTTTGTGACTAAAATCACCTTTCACTATATTTTCGCTATATGATTTCATTATGATTTTGATTTGATCATTTCTTTTTTTGACCTCCAACGACAGGAACAATATTAATTTTTCTATCGTATCTTGCAGTTTGAGCGATGTTTTTATGACCAGATATTGTTTGCTTTTCAGATAAGGAACCATCGAGATCTGAGACACCTTTTGCTTTTAAATCGTGAAAAGTAAAATCAAAGTTTAAGTGTGAAAATTTAATTTTGGCTTCTTCTTTTGCTTTCCTCCATCGGCTATTAAAACCATCACGAGTATATCCAGATCCACTTTGTTGATACAGAACATATATACTGCTTATTCTTTTATCTAAAGGTAAAGTATGGCTTAACTCTATAGCCGTATGTAAACGATCTGTCCATGCTTTTATCTGTGCAATCCCCTGTTTTCCCTTACTTAATAAATATGCCGTCATTAGATAGCTGAGAATAAGTTAAAGATAAAATATCTGCTTGCCTGGCAAGACAAAGATATACAAGCTCCATAGCAATTTTTACTACAATTGGTGATATAGAATAAAGTGCCATATATTCTTCATCGCTAATATAGCGATTTCTAGCTTTTTCTTTGAATTACCTTATTTCTTTGCATGGGTTTATTTTGACTAATCCTCGCTCATAACCCCACCCAAAAACACGAGATAATAAGGTTTTTTCTATATTAGCCTGAGTTTTACTCTTTAGACCTCTTTTGTCCATATACTTACGAATGTGTTCTGGCTTTATATTATCAGGTAACATTTTTCCGAATACGGGTATTAGCTTATTTGCATATTTCCTATAATCTTTTTGCGTCTCGCTTGATAAATTAAGAAAGTCAGGGGAATTGAAGAATGCATGAAATAAAGCCGCAAGCGTTTCTTCGTTTTTGCATGATGACAATAATTTTTCATATGTAACCCATACTTCGGCTTGAGAAAAAGAAAAATCACATAATCGAATTGTCCTCCCATTTGGAGTCAAAAACTCAAATGCGGATTTTCTTCTTCTAATTCTCGGAGGCATCCAATTATCAGCAGGATTTTTTCTTTTTCTAGCCATTTAGATCGCTCCGAAATTGGGTTTTTCAGCAAAGTTAATACCCGTTGCTTTTGAAAGTCGTTTATTGAAATGTTCCCATGTGGTTTTAGGACGATCGTCAGACCGCTTAATGAAAAATATTTCTGCTTCTTCTAAGACTTTGTATTGTTTGGATGGTTTTTGGTAGCCTGTTAGCTCTTTCATCTGTTCATCTGTAATGAACACAGAATTATGATTATTCACATTTATGTCCTCATTCAAAAACTCACACTATTCTCAGGCGCTTGATTGCCCCACAG
>JBGDCZ010000024.1:0-42490 GCA_048493715.1 Arsenophonus endosymbiont of Dermacentor nuttalli
GTCATCATGTCATCATGTCATCATGTCATCATGTCATCATGTCATCATGTCATCAAATCCATACTAGGAGCACTAGGTTATCATGATAATATCACTAATCAAAAAATGGCTATATCTGAAAATATAGTGCGTTAAGAAAAGATGGTGAATTTTGGTTCATAGAGAATCCTGTTACATCGCCGTTTCATCAGTTGATGAGAAAAAATTTATAAGATGGAGTGATAGTTGGAGATATGTTTCAATAAATGAAATGGAGTTATTTTTAAATAAATTCTCATCTGTAAAATGTAAAACATTTAGTATCACTTCATGTTTTAGAAGAAACGAAAAATATTAAGTAAATTTGATAATGTCGTGTCAAAAATTATTCCAAATAATTGGAAATATACTATTGTTGGCGTTGCTACTAAATAAACGAAATATGTACTATTAATTACAAACGGATTAGAGGGATAGCATAACAGAGTAAACAGTCATTACTTTTTTCATGGTTGCACTCCTGAAACCTTAGTTCAAACTTTCATTATTGATAAGTTTATAATTTATTGATAATTTTATAAATTTCAATTGAAATGGCACTTTCACTGTAGTGAATGAAGTAATGTTTGCAATTATATTAGAATAATTTGTTTTATTGAAACAACGATTACGCACAAAAAAGTATTTAGATACGATATAAATGAATTAAGAGCTATAGCTGTTGTTGCTTTAGTTTTTTCATTTTAATCATAAATTCCTCCCTGGAGAAACTAGCCTGTATGTTAATAATATGTTACATAATTTCAAAAATTTTAGTTAAACATGACTAAAGAAAAATAACCTCAAAAGTAGATACAAAAATCCGAATTAAGTATCGCCTGATAATTTATTCAATCGCCATAATCGCTTTTTACTATTTATTGTGATAGTCCTCTTCTGCTGCCGGAATTTACTATTTGGCTTTATAAACAATTAAGGGAACGGGAGACAAGTAATATCGAACAATACAGGATAAACAATAAAAGGTAGCTATATAGACAATTAACTACGCCGCTGAAAAACAGCGGCGATATACTTCAAACACGTAAAAATAAAAAACATCAAAATTATGGCCATTAACTCACCCAAATATGATGAAAATAGCCAAAAACATATGCCAAGTTGGACTGCCAACACCAGAAAAACGATAAACTTTATGAATAAAAAACAACTAAGTATGATATAATACGGAAAAGATAAAGAAATAACCAAAATAATAATTTTTTATTATATCTCACAATTTAATGAATTATAAATAAAAAATAAATTATTTCACTGTGCTATTAAAATAATTAGAAAAATACAATAACAACTTTACCTTATAAGCCTAAAGCATACTTAAGCGCCTTTGTTTTAATCGTATTTACCCGTTGTACTGACATCAATGCTAAATTTCGCAAACATTTTACAGCCGCTAAATCGGAACTAAACAGTGTGTAAATAACATCCATACTTGCCTGCATCAACCTATTGTCTGGCATTCTATGCTGTTGATAGGTCAGTAAAGTTTGTCGAGCATAGTAAGGCAATACATGCGTCTTGGCATCAATTAATACCTTTAGCAAACTATCAACATCACGATAACCGAGATTAACCCCCTGACCAGCAAGGGGATTAATGGTATGAGCAGCATCACCAATTAATGCTACCCCATCGGCAACATAACGCTTAGCATGATGACAGCTTAGGGGAAAACTACCTTTAGCAACAACTTGTACCTGACCAAGGTGAACGGGAAACGCTGAAATAATTTCTTGCTCCAGCTGCTGCAGTGACATAGCCTGTAATTGTCTGATCCGGGCCGGGCTATCATACCAAACCAAACAGGCCCAATGATCAAATAAAGGTAAAAACGCTCGCGGACCAGTAGGAAAAAATTGTTGCCAGGTAATATCTTGCTGTGGTTGTGCCATTTTAACTGTAACAAGCATACATAATTGACGATATTGCCAACCAATACTACCTATTCCAGCCAAAGAGCGCAGTTGTGAACGCGCACCATCAGCACCAATAATCAACTTTGCCAATAGTTGCTGATTATTACTTAAGGTAATTTTCAACTGTTGATTCTGGCGCTGCATTGCAGACAATTCGACAGGACAGAGCAAAGTAAGATTAGAATATTGGGTAAACTGCTGCCATAAAGCTAGTTGCAAAATACGGTTTTCAACCATATAACCAAGTACAGGTAAACCGAGCGTGTTAGCTTCAAACATGACATGCGAGCTTTCTCCTTCCCAGGTTTCTAATCTTCGATAAGGAGTAGCACGCATATTTAAAACACGATTCCATACACCAAGTTGCTTAAGTAGTTCCACTGAAGCACAACTTATCGCTGATACGCGTAAATCAGGCTGCGCTTGCCGATCGAAAGGTGCAGGTTTAGTATGCTCAAGCAACAGTATCCGCCAACCTTCTTTAGCTAATCCAATCGCCATTGCTGCACCTATCATACCCGCGCCAACCACGACAATGTCATAATTTTCATCTACTCTATTCATATCAATTTAGCTATTAATAGTAATCACTCTAATAGTAGTACACCCCGTTTTTCTTAAGTCATTTACTAATATTCTATTCAAGCTACTGGTCACCGATGCTGCAAACGAATACAATACATATCAAAATTTTCCAATTCAATACATAATGTTGTCAGTATGACAGATTTTACTGCTGAAAACTTCGGATATATAAC
Source organism: Arsenophonus endosymbiont of Dermacentor nuttalli (assembly GCA_048493715.1). Taxonomy (GTDB): domain Bacteria; phylum Pseudomonadota; class Gammaproteobacteria; order Enterobacterales; family Enterobacteriaceae; genus Arsenophonus. Next base: position 2,714 of record JBGDCZ010000024.1, read on the forward strand.
ATGTTGACGAATAAAAAACTATATATTAAAACCTGGGGCTGCCAGATGAATGAATATGATTCATCCAAAATGGCTGACCTGCTCAACAGCACTCATGGATATAAATTAACAGATATTGCCGAAGAAGCCGATATACTACTGTTAAATACCTGCTCAATTCGTGAAAAAGCGCAAGAAAAAGTATTTCATCAGTTAGGCCGCTGGAAAAATCTAAAAAATATTAATCCGGATATTATTATTGGTGTTGGCGGTTGTGTCGCTTCACAGGAAGGCGACTTCATTCGTCAACGTGCCCCCAGTGTTGATATTATTTTCGGCCCACAAACCTTACATCGCCTACCTGAAATGATCAATCAAGTCAAAGGTACGCGGAATCCGATTGTTGACGTCAGTTTTCCTGAAATTGAGAAATTTGATAAATTACCGGAGCCACGAGCAGAAGGTCCTTCAGCTTATGTTTCCATCATGGAAGGCTGTAATAAATATTGCTCATTTTGTGTCGTTCCCTATACCCGAGGCGAGGAAGTAAGCCGGCCATGTGATGACGTATTATTTGAAATTGCACAATTAGCCGCGCAAGGTGTACGTGAAATTCACTTATTGGGCCAAAATGTCAACGCCTATCGTGGGACAACTTTTGACGGTGCCATTTGTTCTTTCGCCGAATTATTACGCCTAGTGGCAGCCATTGATGGTATTGACCGCATCCGTTTTACCACAAGTCATCCAATTGAATTTAACGACGATATTATTGCTGTCTATGAAGATACACCTGAGCTAGTTAGCTTCTTGCATCTTCCTGTGCAAAGTGGCTCAGATCGCATTTTGACGATGATGAAACGATCGCATACTGCACTTGAATATAAAAGCATTATCCGCAAGTTACGTAAAGCACGACCAGATATCCTCATCAGTTCAGATTTCATTGTTGGTTTTCCTGGTGAAACAGATGAGGATTTTCAGAAAACAATGCAGCTTATCGCTGAGGTTAATTTTGATATGAGTTTTAGCTTCATCTACTCACCACGTCCTGGGACACCTGCTGCAGATTTACCTGACGATGTCAGTGAAGATGAAAAAAAACAACGCCTTTATCTACTTCAGCAACGCATTAATCAGCAAGCCATGAACTATAGCCGATCAATGCTGGGCAGTATTCAACGTATTCTCGTCGAAGGACCTTCACGTAAAAATATCATGGAACTTTCTGGCCGTGTCGAAAATAATCGGGTGGTAAACTTTGAAGGCACACAAGATATGATCGGTAAATTTGTTGACGTCGAAATTGTCGATGTCTATGCAAACTCTTTACGTGGTAAGGTAATCAAAACCGAAGATAGCATGGCGTTAAGGAACCAAGAATCCCCCGAATCGGTTATTGCTCGGACACGTAAAGAAGACGATCTTGATGTCTTAAATTACCAACCTTAATATTACATAGAGTGATTCAGTGACCAAAAAAGATAATCCCCAAATTGTGACCAATGAAATATTTTTAGAGCCTGCTGATAACCTACGGCTAATCAGCCTTTGCGGGCCGTTCGATGATAATATAAAGCAGTTAGAGCGCAAACTTGGCATTGAAATCAATCATAAGAATAATCGTTTCAAATTGATTGGCAGACCACTTAATATCAGCGCGGCCAGCAACATTTTACGCCGCCTATATGTTGATACCGCGCCTATCCGTGGCATTATCCCTGACATTGCTCCTGAGCAAATCCACTTATCTATTATGGAAAGCCAATTGCTGGAACAATCAGTCGAAAATGTCGTCAGTTACAGTGAACGGATAAACATTAAAACCAAACGTGGCGTTATCAAACCACGGACGATCAATCAGGCTCAATATATTACTAATATGTTAAGTCATGATATCACTTTTGGCATTGGTCCTGCCGGAACAGGTAAAACCTATCTCGCGGTTGCCGCTGCCGTTGATGCTTTACAACGTCAAGAAATACGTCGCATTCTACTTACTCGCCCTGCTGTAGAGACCGGTGAAAAACTTGGCTTTTTGCCTGGTGATCTAAGTCAGAAAGTTAATCCTTATTTACGTCCTCTTTATGATGCCTTATTTGAAATGCTGGGTTTTGAAAAAGTAGAAAAATTGATTGAACGCAATGTCATTGAAGTTGCACCGTTAGCCTATATGCGCGGTCGGACTCTCAATGATGCGTTTATCATTCTTGATGAAAGCCAAAATACCACTATTGAACAGATGAAAATGTTCCTAACCCGTATCGGATTTAACTCTAAAGTGGTGATCACCGGAGACGTGACTCAGGTTGATTTGCCTCGTGGTCATAAATCAGGGTTATGCCACGCTATTGAGGTACTCTCCAAAGTTAAAGAACTTAGCTTTAATTTCTTTCATAGTGATGACGTTGTACGCCATCCTGTAGTAGCCAAAGTTGTTATTGCCTACCAAAACTGGGAAACTAAAGAACAAGAACGGAAGCAGACACTTCGTGAACAAAAAGCGCCAACCAACTCTTTATAGAAAGAGGAGATATTTTCTTGCAATCAGTTATTCTTGATCTCCAGCTTGCCTGTCACGATCATAGTGGATTGCCCAGTGAAGAGACATTCCAACATTGGCTTGAGGCTTTCCTACCACAATTTCAATCTGAAAGTGAGATCACCATTCGTATTGTTGATACAGCAGAAAGCCAACATTTAAATCTGACATACCGAGGAAAAGATAAACCAACCAATGTGCTATCCTTTCCATTTGAAGCGCTGGACAATATCCCATTAGCATTACTGGGTGATCTGGTTATTTGTCGTCAAGTTGTTGAAAAAGAAGCCATTGAACAAAAAAAAACACTCGATGCTCACTGGGCGCATATGGTAATACATGGTTGTCTACATCTGCTGGGTTATGATCATCAAAATGACTTTGAAGCGGAGGAAATGGAGACAATAGAAACTGAAATTATGCAAAAATTAGGTTATCCTCATCCTTATTAGTATGAAAAAGAGTAACCATTATGCTAAATAATTATGATACGATAAACTACCTAGAGAAATTTTAATAAAACGCCATGAGCGACGACCATCCTACAAACAATGATAATACTCCTTCGAAAAAGAGTTTTTTCGGGCGCCTAAATCAATTATTCCACGGTGAACCTAAGAATCGTGATGACTTAGTTGAACTCATTCGTGATTCAGAGCAAAAAGACGTTATAGATCCTGATACCAGAGAAATGCTTGAAGGGGTAATGAATATTTCCGCCGAGCGTGTTCGAGATATCATGATCCCACGCTCTCAAATCGTAACATTGAAACGGAATCAAACTTTAGATGAATGTCTCGATGTAATTATCGACTCATCACATTCTCGTTTTCCAGTGATTAGTGAAGATAAAGATCATATTGAAGGTCTATTAATGGCTAAAGATTTATTGCCATTTATGCGAACAGATGCCGAACCTTTTAATATTGATAAAGTATTACGTCCAGCTGTTGTTGTCCCTGAAAGCAAACGGGTTGATCTGTTATTAAAAGAATTTCGTTCCCAACGTTATCATATGGCAATTGTTATCGACGAATTTGGTGGCGTCTCAGGATTAGTGACTATTGAAGATATTCTCGAATTAATTGTTGGTGAAATTGAGGACGAATATGACGATGAAGAAGACATTGATATTCGCCAACTTAGTAAACATGCTTACTCGGTGCGTGCGTTAACCCAGATTGACGATTTCAATAAAGCATTTGGTACCCATTTTAACGATGAAGAAGTCGATACCATTGGTGGTTTGGTGATACAAGCATTCGGACATTTACCTGCCCGGGGAGAAATCATCACAATAGATGGTTATATCTTTAAAATTACCATGGCTGATAGTCTCAAAATTATTCAAGTTCAGGTAAAAATTCCTGATGAAGCCCCCACCCCAAATCTTACAGAAGAATAGCATTAATGAACAAAATGCCACTTTATCAACGCCAGTGTTTACGAGCCTTAATCGCGTTAATTTTCGGGCTCGCTGGAACACTGGCTTTTTCACCTTTTGATATCTGGTTAGCTGCTCTTTTTTCCCTTTTTGGCTTACAGCTACTGATTGTTAATCGTTCTAGTAAACAAACCGGTTTAATAGCATTTTGTTGGGGGATTGGCTTATTTGGTAGTGGTATTAACTGGATTTATGTCAGCATTGCCGATTTTGGTGGCATGCCACTGGTTGCGAATGTCTTTTTAGTCGTCTTACTTACTGCTTATTTATCCCTTTATCCAGCGCTATTTGCTTACCTACTCAATCGATTTTTTCCACGACTTAATATTGCTCGCTTTATTTTTGCCGCGCCAGCGCTATGGCAAATCACCGAATATTTACGCGGTTGGGTATTAGCGGGTTTTCCTTGGTTACAATTTGGCTATAGCCAAATTGATGGCCCCCTTAAAGGCATCGCGCCGATATTTGGCGTTGAGATGATCACTTTGCTGTTAGTCATCATTAGTAGCTGTTTAGTTTTTACTTTAGTAAAACGCCAGCTTATTCCTCTAATTACGGCTATTGGCTTATTATTTTTACCGCTGTTTTTTAAAAATTACCACTGGATCACACCAATTACCGAAAAAAAAACCAAAATTGTTTTAGTTCAAGGTAATATCCCACAAAGCTTAAAATGGCAGCCAGGATTTCTCGAACACACTGTTAGTACCTATCTCGATCTCTCTAAACCTTATTTTGGTCACGCAAATCTCATTATTTGGCCTGAATCTGCCATCCCATCGATCGAATTGGACAATAGCGCTTGGTTAACATCATTAGATAAACTATTGCGCTTACAAAACACGCGTTTAATTACTGGTATTGTTGATGCTAAACCAAGCAAACAAGGAATTAGCCACTTTTTTAATAGTATTATTGTGTTAGGAGAAAAAAAACCTTACCAATATCCAACCAGTAATCGTTATCAAAAACACCACCTAGTGCCTTTTGGTGAATTTGTGCCATTAGAAAATATTCTGCGGCCAATTGCCCCGTTATTCAATCTACCAATGTCGGGTTTTAGTCGTGGTAATTATCAGCAAAAACAGTTAACTGCTGGCAATATCCATTTAACTACAGCTATCTGCTATGAAATTATTTTAGGCAGCCAAGTTAGAGACAACTTCAAACCAGATACTGATTTCCTGTTAACAGTTTCAAACGATGCATGGTTTGGACATTCTATCGGCCCATGGCAACACTTTCAAATGGCACGCATGCGCGCCCTGGAACTGGGGCGGCCGCTATTGCGGGCGACTAATAATGGTGTTACGGCAGTTATCACCTATAATGGAGATATCCAAGCAGAACTCCTTCAATTCACTCGATCAGTATTAAATACTGAAGTAATACCAACGTCAGGTCTTACACCTTATGCACGTTGGAGTAACAGGCCTATATGGGTTTTGGTTATTCTATTTATTATATTAGCATGCCTTATTAGCAAAAAGAAGACTAATCATTTTAGCAAATATTAATCATCATTATGTCTTGGCAACCCATAATACGGTTTTATCTGATTTATTGATATTTAACATTAAATTAGTTAATGCTCTGTTTTATTATAATAATTTCCAATTTGTTAAAAAATTAACATCTTATTAATTTATCTAGATTTACGCTGGTTAGCTATCTGAAAAAAAGGACTATTAATGATTTCTCTAAAAAATGTTTCTAAATGGTATGGACAGTTTAAGGTGCTTGCTGATTGTTCGATGGATGTCAAACGGGGCGAAGTTGTCGTTATTTGTGGCCCCTCTGGTTCAGGTAAATCAACATTAATAAAAACCATTAATGGTTTGGAACCTATTCAAAATGGTGAAATATTTATTAATAATATGCGTGTTAATAACAAAAAAACAGATCTAGTTAAATTGCGTTCCCAAGTAGGTATGGTATTTCAACATTTTGAACTATTCCCTCACCTATCAATTATTGAAAACTTAACTCTAGCCCAAATAAAAGTCTTAAACAGAGATAAAAAAACCGCTGAAAAAACAGCATTAAGATTATTAGAGCGTGTTGGCTTAGCTAACCATAGCAATAAATTTCCTGTTCAATTGTCTGTTGGACAACAACAACGCGTTGCCATTACCAGGGCACTCTGTATGGATCCGATTGCCATGCTATTTGACGAACCAACCTCGGCATTAGATCCGGAAATGATTAACGAAGTACTTGACGTGATGATAAAACTTGCTAACGAAGGAATGACCATGATAGTTGTCACTCACGAAATGGGATTTGCTAAAAAAGTGGCCCACCGTATAATTTTTATGGACGAAGGAAAAATTATTGAGGATAGCAATAAAGAAGATTTTTTTGCTGCACCGAAATCAGAACGCGCTAAAGAGTTCCTGGCTAAGATCATACACTAATCACATCACTCATTATTGGGTGACAAACATTGTCGCCCAATCGGCTAAATAAGCACACTAAAATAGCACCACCTATTGCGGGCTAGATTGCACCGTATAACTACTATTCTATGGATCTACACACTTTTGGCATAAATAAAATCAGTTTAGCTTTGCCGGTAAATATTCATCAACAGTTGTTGTTGAAGGCAATTATCCGCTATTCTATGCAGATCTAAAATTCACTACACATCTGCGGCCAGTGCCGCATTTTCGCCATAGGAATATCGGTGTCATGCAAGAACAATATCGACCAGAAGAGATAGAACAATCCGTACAACGTCATTGGGAAGAAAAACAAACATTTAAAGTAATAGAAGATAATAATAAAGAAAAATACTATTGCCTGTCAATGTTACCTTACCCATCTGGTCAACTACACATGGGACATGTTCGCAACTATACCATTGGTGATGTTATTTCACGTTATCAGCGCATGTTAGGCAAAAATGTTCTACAACCTATCGGTTGGGATGCTTTTGGTTTACCGGCAGAAGGTGCTGCGGTAAAAAATAATACCGCTCCTGCGCCGTGGACCTACGCCAATATTGATTATATGAAAAAACAATTGAAGATGCTGGGATTTGGTTATGACTGGAGTCGTGAAGTCACAACTTGCACACCGGAGTATTATCGTTGGGAGCAATGGTTTTTCACTAAGCTTTATGAAAAAGGTTTAGTTTATAAAAAAACCTCCGCCGTTAATTGGTGCCCAAACGATTTAACAGTGCTAGCTAACGAGCAAGTTATCGATGGTTGTTGCTGGCGATGCGATACCCCAGTTGAACGTAAAGAAATACCGCAATGGTTCATAAAAATTACCGCTTATGCTGAAGAGTTACTTAATGATTTAGATAAACTTGAGGGCTGGCCAGAACAAGTTAAAACCATGCAACGTAACTGGATCGGCCGCTCTGAAGGGGTTGAAATCACCTTTAATCTGGCTGACAGCGATGAGAAATTAACCATATATACCGTACGGCCTGATACTTTTATGGGAGTAACTTACCTCGCTATTGCAGCTACTCACCCGCTAGCAAAAAGTGCCGCAGAGAAAGATGCCAAACTGAACGATTTTATTGATGAATGTCACAATACCAAAGTTGCTGAAGCCGAAATGGCAACCATGGATAAAAAAGGGGTATCTACCAATTTATACACCATTCACCCACTAACTAATGAAAAAATTCCGATCTGGATAGCCAATTTTGTATTGATGGAATATGGTACAGGTGCAGTAATGGCTGTACCAGGGCATGATCAACGTGACTGGGAATTTGCCACCAAATATCACTTACCTATTAAAGCGGTTATTGCTGATCATGAAGGCCAGATACCTGATCTAACAGCGGGTCCGTTTACTGAAAAAAATGCGCTGATTAATTCAGGTGAATTTAGTGGCATGGACAATGCAACCGGCGCCAGTGCTATTGCCGATAAACTGGTTTTACAAGGTGTGGCACAACGCAAAGTCAATTATCGTCTCCGTGATTGGGGAGTTTCTCGCCAACGTTATTGGGGAGCACCAATTCCGATGGTAACCATGGAAAACGGCTCTGTCATACCCGTACCTGAAGAACAGCTACCTGTTATCTTACCCGAAGATGTAGTGATGAATGGCATCACCAGTCCAATCAAAGCAGATCCACAATGGGCAAAAACCACCATCAACGGTCAGGCAGCCATACGTGAAACCGATACCTTCGATACATTTATGGAGTCTTCCTGGTATTATGCTCGTTATACTTGCCCTAATTATGACCAAGCAATGCTAGATCCGGCTGCTGCCAATTATTGGCTATCGGTTGATCAATATATTGGTGGTATTGAGCATGCTATTATGCATCTGTTGTACTTCCGTTTCTTCCACAAACTGATGCGCGACGCCGGCTTAGTGAAGTCCGATGAACCAGCTAAACGGTTATTATGTCAAGGTATGGTATTAGCAGATGCTTTTTATTACTTAGGTGAAAATGGGCAACGAGTCTGGGTATCACCGATTGATGCAATTGTTGAACGAGATGAAAAAGGGAGGATCATCAAAGCAACCGATAGTAATGGACATCAACTCTTTTATAACGGGATGAGTAAAATGTCCAAATCCAAAAATAACGGCATCGATCCGCAATTAATGGTAGAAAAGTATGGTGCTGATACCGTTCGGCTATTTATGATGTTTGCCGCTCCGCCCGAACTTACCTTAGAATGGCAAGAATCAAGTGTAGACGGTGCAAATCGCTTTGTTCGTCGCCTCTGGCGTACTGTTTTTGAACATAGCCAAAAAGGCAAAACAGTGCCATTAGATAACAGCAACCTGACACCAGAACAGAAAAACCTACGCCGTGATTTACATAAAACGATCACCAAAGTGACCGATGATATCGGCCGACGTTATGCATTTAATACTGCCATTGCCGCCATTATGGAATTTATGAATAAACTCACTCGTGCTTCCCAGGATAGTGAACAAGATCGGGCGTTAATCCAAGAATCTTTAGATGCTGTAGTACGTATGCTGTCGCCTATTATCCCCCATGCCTGTTTTATCATGTGGAAAGCGCTTGGCCACGTCGAAGATATTGACAATGCGACATGGCCGGTTGCTGACGAACAAGCAAAAATAGACGATACTAAATTAGTCGTTATTCAAGTCAATGGTAAAGTTCGTGGTCGAATCACTGTTGATATTAATGCCTCACAAGATTCTATTTTAGCTATGGCAACGCAAGAATATGGTGTGGCAAAATATCTCGAAGGCATGAACATACGTAAGGTAATTTATGTGCCAGGCAAACTATTAAACCTTGTTGTCGGCTAACTTAATAAGGAGACGATGTGCGTTATTTAATTACCTTTTTAAGCATAGCCGTGTTGATCACGGCTGGCTGCGGATTTCGCCTACAAGGTACAACTCAAATACCTGAAGAACTAAAAACGCTAAGATTAAGTAGCGGCGATCCCTACGGTCCGCTGGCTTGGGCAATTAGACAGCAATTGCGCCTAAATAATGTCAACATAATCGATGAAAATCTTCACAACGTCCCGGTTTTGAAAATTGTTGGTTCATCTGAAAACACCAAAACCGTTTCCATCTATCAAGATGGTAAGAGCGCAGAAAAACAATTAATTTTTTGGATTAGTGCACAAATTATCCTATCAAATGGTGCAGTGTATCCGATCAATACACGTGTCGAGCGCACTTTTTTTGATAACCCGTTAGAAACCTTGGCTAAAGATGCCGAAAACGAACTTATCAAACAAGAAATGCGTGAACAAGCAGCACGTCAACTAATGCGTAATTTATTGATTATTCATAGCAATATTCAGAATAAGCCAGAAAAGGCAGATATTGTCGAAAAAAACACATCGGTAATCTCAGAATGATTCGTATTTATCCAGAGCAACTAACCTCGCAACTTGCAGATAAGCTGCTAGCCAGTTACTTGATCTTTGGTAATGATCCCCTTTTAGCTCAAGAAAGTCAGGATAAAATTTGTCAAATTGCACAACTACAAGGTTTTACTGAACGTTATACTTTTTCTCTGGAACCTAGTACCGATTGGGACACTATTTATCGTCTTAGCCAATCACTTAGTCTATTTGCTGGCCGACAAATCCTTATATTGACCCTATCAGAAGGAGGCCCCACTGCAGCCATCGCGGAAAAGCTGCTTAAGTTAGCTGAACTGTTACATCCAGATTTATTACTCATAATACGCGGCAATAAATTAACTAAAGCACAAGAGAATAGTGCCTGGTGCAAAAAAATAGCCCAAGATGGTATCTATATTAATTGCCTGACACCGGAACAGTCCAGGTTACCTCAATGGGTAACTCAACGAGCCAAAGCGATGTCTCTTACCTTAGATAAACACGCTAATCAGCTGCTTTGTTACTGCTATGAAGGAAATTTACTAGCTCTTAATCAAGCACTGGAACGCTTGTCACTGTTATATCCTGATGGTAACCTTACTTTACCTCGTGTCAAAGAGGCGGTAAATAACGCTGTTAATTTTACACCTTATCAGTGGGTTGATGCACTACTTTCAGGTAAAACCAAACGCAGTTGTCATATCCTACAACAATTACAACGGGAAGATTATGAAGCAGTAATATTATTACGGGCAATTCAACGTGAACTAATGTTGCTTTTGCTATTGAAACAACAAAATACCGATAAAGACCTAAAAAAACTTTTTGATCAGCATAAAATTTGGCAAGCTCGCCGACACCTGATTACCGCTGCATTACATCGCTTGTCACTGCGCGAACTACAGCTCTCCATACAATTAATTACCCAAGCTGAATTACACTTAAAACAAGATTACGGTCTGACAATTTGGCCAAAATTAGAAACTTTATCTATGCTATTGTGCGGTAACTCACTGCCCGAGAGTTTTATTAATGACTCAACAAACTAAACAACCAACTAATTTTGCCACAATCCTAGCTCTATTCGGTGGTACCTTTGATCCAATTCACTATGGTCACTTACTCCCCATTGAAGTACTCTCGCAACAAGTTGGCTTACAAAAGATTGCTTTACTACCTAATCATGTCCCCCCACACCGTCCACAACCTGAAGCAAACGTGCAACAAAGACTAGCGATGATAAAGTTGGCCATCAAAGACAATCCACTATTTAGTATTGATACTCGTGAACTTGAACGTACCACCTCCTCCTATACCGTCGAAACACTCCGCTCTTTCCGAGAACAAATTGGTTGGCAAAAACCATTAGCATTTATTATTGGACAGGATTCATTACTATCGATCAATACCTGGTTTAACTGGCAAAAAATTTTGCAGCTTTGCCATTTATTAGTTTGCGCTCGTCCAGGTTATACCACCCATTTTCCAACTTCATCAATGCAACAATGGCTAAAACATCATCAAGTGTATGACCCGAAAATACTCAGCCAGCAACCCTATGGTACCATCTATCTCGCTGATACTCCTTTATTAAATATTTCCGCCACAGAAATCCGTCAACGTAAACACGATAGAAAAAGTTACCAAGATATATTGCCACCAGCAGTTTTGCACTATATCGATAAACACCATCTTTATTAAAGATACTAATAATTAAACAATTAAACAATTAAACAATTAAACAATTAAACAATTAAACAATTAAACAATTAATATAAAAAATTGTCAAAAACATCCTTAAACTATTGAGAGTCTATAAGGTGATTGGTACTATCTTAACTCCTTTTACATTACTGTTGAAAATAATGCATAATTTCCCATAAGTTATCCTAAAACCAGCTATAAATTATTCACCTGGTTTTACTGAAAAATAGATTAAAATATAAATTAACTTATGTTTGATTTTTTCAACAGAATTTTATAACTGAATAAAATATAACATTAATATTTTTATTTAACTTGAAATTAAAGGTGAACCTTTGCAAGGATCTGAACTCCAACAATTTATTATCGACAAACTTGTCGATACAAAAGCGCAAGATATTGTCACTATTGATGTACGTGGAAAATCTAGTATTACTGATTGCATGATAATCTGTACTGGCACATCGAATCGCCATCTGGCATCGGTTTCTAACAAATTAATTGAAGCATGTCGTAAAACAGGGATAACTCCTCTTGGAGTTGAAGGACAAGGTGTTTCTGATTGGATTGTTTTTGATTTAGGCGATGTCATTATTCATATCATGCAAGAAGATAGTCGCCGTATGTATGAACTTGAAAAACTCTGGAGTTGAATTTGAAATTACAACTCATTGCCGTTGGTAGCAAAATGGTTGATTGGATCCAAACAGGTTTTCAAGATTATCTTCAGCGTTTTCCAAAAGATATGCCTTTTGAACTCATTGAGATCCCAGCTGGCAAACGCGGTAAAAATGCAGATCTGAAACGCATCATAGAGAAAGAAGGAGAACAAATGCTGGCTGCTGCTGGCAAAGGTAATCGTATAATTACTCTGGATATACTAGGAACAAGCTGGACAACACAGCAACTTGCTGAACAATTAAATCAATGGAAACAAGATGGACGTAACATCAGTTTTCTAATTGGCGGCCCGGAAGGTCTGGCTCCTGCCTGTAAAGCAGCAGCAGACCAAAGTTGGTCACTGTCATCCTTAACCATACCTCATCCTTTAGTTCGAATATTTGTTGTAGAAAGCCTTTATCGGACATGGAGTATTACCACAAATCATCCTTACCATCGGGAATGACATATTTATGTAGGTTATTAGTGTGAATGCGAATTAAAGAAACTAAAAAAAAGAAACGCACCCCTTTTCGCGATTACACCGCTGAATCTTCTCTATTCATTCGGCGAGCCTTAATAGCATTTATTATCATTGTAATCTTGATAAGCATTTTAATTGCTAATCTTTATCATCTACAAGTAATTCGCCATGAAGATTACCAAACTCGTTCCAATGATAACCGTATAAAACTGGTGCCGGTTCCACCAAGTAGAGGTATTATTTATGACAGAAATGGTATTCCTCTCGCGTTAAACCGCACCTTTTATCAATTAGAAGTGATCCCTGAGAAGGCAACTAATTTAGAAGAAGTATTTGCTGAATTACGTGATGTTGTTGATCTCACTGACGACGATATTGCAAATTTTAAAAAAGAGCGTAAACGCTCACGTCGTTTTACTTCTATACCATTAAAAACTTCGTTAGATGAAGTGCAAGTTGCGCGTTTTGCCGTTAACCAATACCGCTTCCCTGGTATAGAAGTTAAAGGGTACCAACGCCGCTATTATCCTTATGGCTCAGCTCTAACCCATGTTATCGGTTATGTTGCCAAAATTAATGATAAAGATATAGAACGTTTAGAAAATGACGGCCTCCTAAAAAATTACACCGCAACCCACGATATTGGTAAATTAGGTATAGAGCGTTATTATGAAAATATCTTACATGGCAAAACAGGCTATGAAGAAGTTGAAATTAATAGTCGGGGAAAAGTCATACGTCAGCTTCACGAACAACCGCCACAAGCGGGTAAAGATATTTATCTCACTATCGATCTCAATTTACAAGTTGAGATCGAAAAATTGCTAACCACCAGCCGAGCTGCTGTTGTGGTAACCGATCCCCGTAATGGTGAGGTACTAGCTCTGGTATCAACCCCTAGCTATGATCCTAATTTATTTGTCAACGGTATCTCTAATAAAGATTACCAAGCTTTATTAAATAATCCTAATCGCCCACTAATTAATAGAACTACTCAAGGATTATATCCCCCTGCCTCAACGGTTAAACCATTTATTGCCGTTGCAGCATTAAGTGAGAATGTTATCACTGCTAATTCCACCATTTTTGATCCTGGATGGTGGCAATTACCAAATTCCGAAAAACGTTATCGCGATTGGAAACGATGGGGACATGGCAGATTAAATGTCGTTAGAGCAATTATCGAATCCGCCGACACCTTTTTCTACCAACTTTCTTATGATATGGGTATTGATCGTATCTCAGATTGGATGAAAAAATTTGGTTACGGTTACTATACTGGCATTGATCTTGCCGAAGAACGCTCTGGTATTATGCCAACACGTGCATGGAAACAAAAACGCTACAAAAAACCTTGGTATCAAGGAGACACTATTCCAGTAGGTATTGGCCAAGGTTATTGGACCACCACGCCGATCCAAATGGCAAAAGCATTAATGACTTTAATTAATGACGGAACAGTTAAAATTCCCCATCTACTTTATGGCACTAAATTAGGTAACGTTATGCTACCCTATGAGCAGAAGGATCATATCCAAATCGGCTATATTCATTCAGGCTTTTGGGAATTAGCTAAACAAGGCATGTATGGTGTTGCTAATGCACCAAACGGTACCGCGCGTAGAAGTTTTGCTAACACTCCCTACAAAGCAGCTGTCAAATCAGGTACAGCACAGGTATTCAGTTATGAAACATACAATGCCAGTAAACTGGCTGAGCACTTGCGCGATCATAAATTAATGATCGGATTTGCACCTTATCAAAACCCGACTGTCTCCATTGCCATTATTCTGGAAAATGGTGGGGCTAGGCCAGCCGTTGGCGATCTTGTTCGCAGTATTTTTGATTATGTATTGCTTGGTAAAAAAACGATACCACAACCAACAGATACTAATGTATCTCCAGAAGAAGATCAGTAATATATGACCGATAATTCACAAAAATTACCTATTTGGACGCGTTTACATATTGATATAGCAATGTTACTGATTATTCTTGCTTTAACCATATACAGTATCATGATTATGTGGAGCGCTAGTGGGCAAGACATTGATATGATGCAGCGTAAGCTAGTACAAATCGCCATTGGGTTTGTTGTTATGATTGTGATGGCGCAAATCTCACCTCGGATATATGAAAATTGGGCACCTTACCTATATGCCTTTTGTCTAGTACTTTTAATTTTTGTCGATACCTTTGGCCAAATCAGTAAAGGGGCGCAAAGATGGTTAGATCTTGGTTTCATTCGTTTTCAACCATCAGAAATTGCTAAAATTGCTGTTCCGTTAATGGTTGCACGTTTTGTTAATCGAGATCTCTGCCCACCCACATTAAAAAATACTATCCTGGTATTGATACTTATTTTTCTCCCCACACTACTTGTGGCCGCTCAACCTGATCTGGGCACATCAATTTTAGTTGCCGCTTCCGGTTTGTTTATCCTTTTCTTAGCTGGTATGAGTTGGAAATTGATTGCTATTGCTGCTACGGGTATCGCTTGCTTTATTCCTATTCTATGGTTCTTTCTGATGCATGATTATCAACGAGATCGCATTATGATGTTACTCGATCCAGAAACGGATCCATTAGGTGCTGGTTACCATATTATCCAATCTAAAATTGCTATTGGCTC
This sequence comes from Arsenophonus endosymbiont of Dermacentor nuttalli, assembly GCA_048493715.1. Classification (GTDB taxonomy): domain Bacteria; phylum Pseudomonadota; class Gammaproteobacteria; order Enterobacterales; family Enterobacteriaceae; genus Arsenophonus. The sequence continues at coordinate 17,987 of JBGDCZ010000024.1, forward strand.
AGGGGGATTATTTGGCAAAGGCTGGTTACATGGAACACAATCGCAATTGGAATTCCTACCAGAGCGCCATACTGACTTTATTTTTGCCGTCTTAGCTGAAGAGCTCGGGCTAATTGGTGTAATTATTTTACTCACATTATATCTACTACTAATCATACGCGGATTAATAATTGCAGCTAATGCACAAAATACCTTTGGTAGAGTCATGGTCGGTGGTCTAATGCTAATTTTGTTTGTCTACATCTTTGTCAACATTGGCATGGTTAGTGGTATCTTACCTGTAGTGGGTGTTCCCTTGCCGTTAGTCAGTTATGGTGGATCGGCATTAATTGTTTTAATGGCTGGATTCGGTATTATGATGTCAATTCATACTCATCGAAAATTTCTATCAAAAAGTTTATAACCGCGAGGTCTGTAATGCATTTTCACTGGCTTATACTTAGCATTACTATACTACTTTTAGCTGGCTGTATCTCACAAACTGAGCAACATACAAAAACGCCGATGGCGCCAGCACAAGATATATCAGGAGCAGAGTCCCGTTATGAGCCCTACCCCTACCATACTAGCGCCAATAACGACTGTCAACTTAATGGTCAAACTTATCAAATAGTAAAAGATCCTGCCCATTAATAGCGAAACTGGCTTTGCTAGCATTTTTAGCTCAGAAGTGAGCGGTAAAATAACGGCGACAGGTGAAAAAGCCAGCCCTTTTGCGTTCACTGCCTCATACCCGACTTTCCCTATTCCTAGTTAGGCTCGCATTACTAATTCAATCAATGGTAGGATGATGATAGTTCACATTAATGATCGGGGACCTTATTTGCCAGGTAAAAATATTGCGCTATCACGTGCGATTGGTGTCAATAATTGCTAAACAAAGTTATGCCGTTATGCCTACCTAAACCACCAAAGCTAGAGACGTATTCCGCCAACTTTAGCTCACAAACGATCAATCTCAATCAACTGTAGTAAAGCACGCTTCTCAGTCTGCTTTATCACAATCAATACAACCAACCACAAGCGGTAATGCGGTAGCAACCGATATCATGGTTGAAAATAACCATGCTAATCGGTCGCCAGTGACATCGGCAAATGTTGCTAATCAACACTACTTCGTACAAATTGGCGCCTTGAGTGATCAAGCTAGAGCACAAGCGTGGCAACAATCTGTTTCTAAGCAGCTGAATACACCGTGTCGTATTCAACCCTTTAACAATATTTTTCTCATTCAGCTTGGTCCATTTCAAAATCCGCAACAAGCAGAGCAAATAAAAAACAGAGTATTAACAGATTTAAACAATCAAGCATTGTCATAATGCAGAATAATCTATTGATTAATCAATAAAATCTAATTAGAGTAAAATAAAAATTAACCAACGTGGCATCGGTGTTTCTGCAAAAAAAAAAACGTTTCTCTTTTTCAAGCGGATATTACTACGCCACTTTATTAACATATTGCCAGCGGATCCCATATATTATTATGAAATACGCAATTTTCTTGCCATCTATCCGTAATCTAATACTTAATATTAGTCTTCTATTCTCAACCGCAATATTTGCTAATAGCAATAATGCTTTCCAAATCAATGTGAGCCCCTCGGCACCAAATATCGACGCTGAAGCATATATTCTTATTGATTATTATTCAGGCAAAATCTTAGCTGAAAAAAATGCCGATCAGCGTCGTGACCCAGCCAGTCTGACTAAAATGATGACTAGTTATATCATTGGTCAAACCATTAAAGCCGGTAAAATTAGCATGAATGATATTGTCACTATCGACGAAAATGCCTGGGCTACAGGTAACCCTGTATTTAAAGGCTCTTCGCTCATGTTCTTAAAACCCGGTGACCACGTCTCTGTATCCCAACTGATACGTGGTATCAATTTACAGTCAGGTAATGACGCTTGTGTGGCCATGGCGGAGTATGTTGCTGGCGATGAGGCTAGTTTTGTCAAATTAATGAATGACAATGTTCAACGCCTTGGTTTAAAAAACACCCATTTCCTTACCGTCCATGGCCTAGATGCCGATGGACAATATAGTTCCGCACGTGATATGGCGCTAATTGGTCAAGCTTTGATCCGTGATGTGCCGGAAGAATATGCCATTTATAAAGAAAAAGAGTTCACTTTTAATAAGATCAGTCAATTAAATAGGAATGGCTTGTTATGGGATAAAAGCCTCAATGTAGATGGTATTAAGACAGGACATACTGCCGCTGCCGGTTATAATCTGGTTGCTTCCGCTACCGAAGGTAATATGCGACTAATATCCGTTGTATTAGGTGGGCGTAGCAGTAAAGGCCGTGATACGGAAAGTAAAAAATTACTTACCTGGGGCTTTCGCTTTTTTGAAACTGTTAAACCCTTACAAGGCGGCATAGAGTTTGCCTTGCAACCTGTTTGGCTTGCTAATACCGATCAGGTAAAATTAGGTATTGAAAATGACCTCTATCTGACAATTCCTCGTGGCCGACTGAAAGATTTAAAAGCCAGTTATACCCTAAATAACACTGAATTACAGGCTCCTTTAGCAAAAAACCAAATTGTTGGAACAATTAACTTACAATTAGATGATAAAATTATTGAACAACGGCCTCTGGTGGTATTACAACAAGTTGATGAAGGTGGATTTTTTAGCAAGATATTAGATTATATTAAATTATTCTTTCATCGCTGGCTTGGCTAACCATTGAAAAATTATATCACTACCTCCATTATGGTAAATATGTCCAATAGATAAATTAATTTTTATTCAAGCAATATGAATAAATATACTATCTGAAGCATATAACATTTAATAGCGTAATAAGCATGGTGGTAGTATTTTAGGAGAACTTATGAAAACCAAATTACATGAGTTACTAGAGTTTCCTTGCTCATTTACCTACAAAGTAATGGGACTCTCTAAACCTGAGTTAACTGAACAAATCGTTGAAGTGGTGCAACGACACGTTCCTGGCGATTATGTTCCATCAGTTAAGCCAAGTAGTAAAGGTAACTTTCACTCAGTATCAATTACTATCACCGCAACCAATATCGAGCAAATAGAAAAACTCTATGAAGAATTAGCTAAACTTGAATTAGTTCGTATGGTGCTATAGATATAACCTAAGGTTACTCTAATATAAACCCGAGATTGGTTAGTTTCGGGTTTGTAATTTCAAATGAACAGCTAACTAAGCTAGCAAGAACAATTTGCGCAGGCTATACTGCAAAATTATTGCCTATACCTATTTTCGGTAGAAAAAGATTGTTAAAGAAAACTATTATATTGCGTCAACTTGGGCTCCACACTTACCAACCCATTTCCGATGCTATGCATCAGTTTACAAAAAAACGCACGGTTGATACACCAGATGAACTGTGGTTAGTTGAACATTACCCTGTTTTTACCCAAGGCCAAGCTGGCAAAATAGAGCATCTATTGGCACCCGGAAACATTCCGGTGATCCAAACCAATCGTGGTGGACAAATAACCTATCATGGCCCCGGTCAGCAAATAATGTATATTTTATTAGATTTAAAACGTAATAAAATTAGTGTAAGAGAACTGGTCAATACACTGGAAAATACCGTAATTAATACTTTAGCCGAATTTGGTATTACCGCTTATGCACGACGCGAAGCCCCTGGTGTGTATGTTAAGCAAAAAAAAATCTGCTCTCTTGGCTTACGTATTCATAAAGGTTGTTCGTTTCATGGCCTGGCATTAAATATAAACATGGATCTGGCACCTTTTCAGCGTATTAATCCTTGCGGCTATGCAGGTATGCAAATGACGCAACTGAATGATTTAGTTCCTGGCACTCAGGTTAAGGATGTCGAACCTTTACTAATAAAACATTTCTACAATCTATTAGGATTTCAACTCGCAGAATAAGTTGCTATAATTTTTTTATAATTATTAAAAAAATTGAAACATGGAATAAATAATGCTCACATGCAATAGCATAAAATATAGCTATTATTGATCCGCAGCAGGAACCTAATGGAACTGGCATAATTATGAATAGACCAATTCAAATGGAGCGTGGTGTTAAATATCGTGACGCTGATAAAATGGCACTGATCCCGGTCAAAACAGTAACAACGGATCATACCGAAATTTTACCTAAACCTGAGTGGATGAAAATAAAACTTCCCGCTGATTCTAGCCGAATAAAAGAAATAAAAAACGCAATGCGTAAGAATGGCTTACATTCAGTCTGTGAAGAAGCCTCTTGCCCTAACCTCGCCGAATGTTTTAATCACGGCACTGCGACTTTTATGATTTTAGGTGCTATCTGTACTCGTCGCTGTCCATTCTGCGATGTTGCACATGGTCGCCCTAATACGCCCGATCCTAATGAACCTGTCAAATTAGCCGATACCATTAAAGATATGGGATTAAAATACGTTGTTATTACTTCAGTTGATCGCGATGATCTCCGTGACGGCGGGGCCCAACATTTTGCTGACAGTATTACCGCTATTCGAGAGAAAAATCCCAATATTAAAATAGAAACTCTCGTTCCTGATTTCCGGGGTCGTATGGATCGTGCCTTAACAATTTTGACCACCGCCCCACCTGATGTTTTCAATCATAATCTTGAGAATGTACCGCGTATCTATCGCCAAATCCGTCCTGGCGCTAATTATGAATGGTCATTAAAACTACTAGCAAAATTTAAGGAAATGCATCCTACAATACCAACCAAATCAGGATTAATGGTTGGATTAGGTGAAACCAACGAAGAAATAGTGGATGTAATGCGTGACTTACGCCACCATGGCGTTACCATGTTAACCTTGGGACAATATCTTCAACCTAGCCACCATCATTTATCAGTAAAACGTTATGTTAGCCCAAAAGAATTCGAAGAGATGAAAAAAGAAGCGATAGCAATGGGTTTCACGCACGCAGCCTGTGGCCCATTAGTACGCTCATCTTATCATGCGGATTTACAAGCGAAAGGAGTAGAAATTAAATAATAAATCATTTAATTTCATACCAAATAAAAACCCGTCTCATTAAATTGAGACGGACTATTACAAATTCTTATAGTAAATCAAACAGCAACAACGTTTATAGCAGATGGCCCCTTCTCCCCCTCAGTAATATCAAACTCAACTTTCTGGCCTTCGGCCAAAGTTTTAAAACCTTCGGATTGAATAGTGGTGAAGTGAACGAATACATCTTTACTACCATCTTCTGGAGTGATAAAACCAAAACCTTTTGCTTCGTTGAACCACTTAACGTTACCTTTAACTTTTGACATCAAAATTACCTTTACATAATAAAAACACTCAGCTTGTGCCGCATATAGTACAGCAAAAATTATGCTTTATTGTCTACTACTAAGATCACGAAATTAATTAAAAACTTAAATTTTCATTGTAAAATACAATTACAACAAAAAAACAATCAATACATCCAATAATATTGCCTATAGATATTTATTATAACATTTTTAGCCAATTTTTCGATTATTTCCATTTTTTTCATAATCTAACAACCAGCTTTTAATATCGAGCCCACCAGTGTAGCCTACCAATTTGCCATCATGACCAATAACACGATGACAAGGAATAATAAGCGCAATAGGATTACGCGAATTCGCCATACCTACTGCCCGACAGTAATTAGCAGAACCTAAAGCAACTGCCAGTTCCTTATAACTCCAACACTTACCATAGGGGATTTTACTAAGTTGGTGCCAGACTTTTTTTGAAAATCCGTACCTATCGGGTTAAGTATGACAGAAAAACTGCTTCTTTCACCTTTAAAATACTCTTCTAATTCTTTTATACACTGTGTGATATGCGTATTTTCCCTTTCTTTTTCACACCTCTGGCTAACAAAATTAAGCCTGATTATTCCATTGTCATTAGCGATTATGTGAATGAAATCTCTAGGAAAATCTGTTGGCATCGAAAAATAATGGTGGCACATACCGGCTTCCTTAAAATGTGAACTATTTTAACAATTGATTTTATCCATCAAGCAAAATCAGTGCTGTTAGAAAAAATATTTTTGCCTATTGGTAACATAGTTAAAAAAATATAATAAAAATACAATTTTTTATTTCTTGTTGAAATAATAGGTTAGATGAAATTCTTGCCACAAATCAGATAACACTATATATGGTATGGTTGAATAAAAAAATCAACATATAGTATTTATAATAGTTGATCAATTGTAAACTTAGTTATTACCGAATTAAGGAGCTAACAATGATTATTACCGTCTATAGTAAACCAGATTGTGTACAGTGCAATGCAACTTGTCTAGCACTAAAACGTAAGAATTTATCTTATGATGTTGTGGATTTAACCCAAGATCATGAAGCATTGCGTTTTATTACCAAATTAGGCTATCAACAAGTACCTGTTGTTATAGCAGGTGAGCAACATTGGTCAGGCTTTTGCCCAGATATGATCAATCAATTAGCCACTAACTAAGATAATATGATGAAAACACAGTCACTTATTTACTATTCCAGGAAATCTGAAAATTACCATGGCTTTGTGCAAAGACTGGGGATACCAGCTATCTACATTCCCATTGATGCTAATGAACTGACACCAAATGTGACACAACCTTATGTATTGCTGCTACCTACCTATGGTGGTGGCACCAAAGGGGTTGTTCCTAAACCCGTTATTGATTTTTTAAATCAACAACAAAATCGACAATTTTTACGGGGCGTTATTACGTCAGGAAATAGTAATTTCGGTGAAACTTACACTATAGCAGGCAACATTATTTCCGCTAGATGTTAAGTACCATTTCTCTATCGTTTTGAATTACTAGGTACTGAACGGGATCTTCAGCAAATACGCCAAGGGCTACAACAATTTTGGCAACATCAAGTGTAGTAAAGTAATATGGAGCTTCCTTATGACAGTACAACCTCACGAACAACTTGATTATCATGCGCTTAATGCCATGTTAAATCATATGATAAAGATAATAAAATTCAATTTGATAAAGATAAGCAGGCAGCTCATCATTACTTCCGTCACCATGTCAATCAAAACACGTTTTTTTCACAAATTACAAGAAAAACTCGATTTTTTAGTAGCAGAAAACTATTACGAACCGGCAATACTGGCACAATATGAGTTTACTTTTATAAAAGCACTTTTCCATCAAGCCTATAACCACAAATTTCGCTTTCAAACATTTCTTGGTGCCTTCAAATATTATACTAGCTATATCTTAAAAACTTTTGATGGTAGGCGCTATTTAGAGCGTTATGAGGATAGAGTTTGCATGGTTGCTCTGACTCTGGCACAAGGAAACCAAGCGTTAGCCAGTCAACTGGTGGATGAAATTATTAGCGGCCGCTTTCAACCTGCCACACCTACTTTCTTAAATTGTGTTAAAAAACAATGCGGTGAACTAGTATCCTGCTTCTTGTTACGAATAGAAGATAATATGGAATCGATAGGCCGTGCGATCAATTCAGCCTTACAGCTGCCAAAACGTGGCGGTGGTGTTGCTTTCTTACTGACTAATCTACGTGAAACCGGACCGCCTATGAAATTGATTGAAAACCAATCTTCGGGTGTGGTACCGGTGATGAAAATGTTAGAGGATGCCTTTTCTTATGCCAATCAACTCAGTGCAAGACAAGGCGCTGGGGCGGTGTATCTGCATGCCCATTACCCGGATATTTTAAGCTTTTTAGATACAAAACGTGAAAATGCCGATGAAAAAATCCGCATTAAAACCTTATCACTCGTGTAGTGATCCCTTATATTACCTTTCATCTGGCTAAAAATAATGAAGATATGTACCTCTTCTCACCTTATGATATTGAGCGCTGCTATGGTGTCCCTATGTCGGAAATTAGCATCACTGAAAAGTATTCAGAGATGGTAAATAATAAAAATATTCGCAAACAAAAGATCAATGCTCGTGAGTTTTTTCTCACTTTAGCAGAAATTCAATTTAAATCGGGTTATCCCTATATTTTATTTGAAAACAATGCCAATCGTCTGAATCGTATTTGGCCAGATTAACATGAGTAATTTATGCTCAGAAATCTTACAAGTTAATGATGCTAGCATTTATGAAGATAATTTAAATTATCACCATATAGGTAAAGATATTAGCTGTAATTTAGGCTCAATGAATATTGCTAAGACTATGGACTCACTAGACTTTGCTAATTCTATAGAAATTGCTATTAGAGCATTAACGGCGGTTTCAGATATGAGTCAGATCCAATCATTACCTTCGATTCAAGAAGGTAATAAAAAAATCTCACGTGATTGGTTTAGGGCAAATGAATTTACATGGTTATCTTGCACGTGAACATATTCATTATGGTTCGGAAGAGGGAATCGATTTCACCAACATCTACTTTTATACCGTAACTTACTACGCATTACTGCCTCTAATCAGCTGGCCATTGAACGTCAACGCCATTTTAGCGGTTTTGAGCGCTCTAAATACGCCTCTGGCGAATATTTTGACAAATACATCAATCAACAATGGCAACCAAAAACGGAAAAAGTAAAACAGCTATTTCAACGATCAGGCATCCATATTCCAACTTCTGAGGATTGGCAAAAACTAAAACAATCTATTATGGAACACGGTATCTATAATCAGAATTTACAAGCCATTCCGCCAAATGGCTCCATCTCTTATATCAATCATTCAACTTCAAGCATTCATCCAATTGTTGTACTATTGAAATCCGTAAAGAAGGTAAAATTGGCCGAGTCTATTATCCAGCCCCTTACCTGACAAACGAAAACTTAGAATATTATCAAGATACCTATCAAATAGGCGCTGAAAAAATCATTGATACTTATGTTGCTGCTACTCAACATGTCGATCAAGGACTTTAATTAACCCTTTTCTTTACTGATGACGCAACTACACGGGATATTAATCGTGCTCAAATATATGCCTGGAAAAAAGGCACTAAAACTCTTTATTACATTCGGATCCGTCAATCAAAATTAGAAGGCACAGAAGTCAAAGGCTGTGTTTCATGTGTACTATAATTATATAGGTTTAACAAATAGCTATAACAAATTCGATAGTACGTGCCATCAACTGGAACCGTATTCGGATGATAAGGATCTAGAAGTATGGATAAACTAACCACTAAATTTTTGGTTACCAGAAAAAATTCCCCTTTCCAATGAAATTGCCACCTGGAATACATTAACAAAAGAGGGAAAAAAGTTAACGATACGTGTTTTCACTGGCTTAACCCTACTCGATACTATTCAAAATAACGTCGGGGCGCCGGCACTGATGACTGACGCCCTAACACCACATGAAGAGGCAGTTTTATCAAATATCAGCTTTATGGAAGCAGTCCATACTCGTTCATACAGCTCTATCTTTTCTACACTTTGTCTTACTTCCGATGTGGATGATGCTTATCAATGGAGTGAAGAAAATACTTGTTTACAAAAAAAAAGCCCATTTAATCTTGGAGCACTATTGTCAGACTCATCCTCTGAAGAAAAAGATTACCAGTGTCTTTCTCGAATCATTTTTCTTCTATTCCGGGTTTTACTTGCCAATGTACTGGTCAAGTCGAGGAAAGTTAACCAATACTGCAGATCTTATTCGCTTAATAATACGCGACGAAGCAATACATGGCTTCTATATCGGTTATAAGTTTCAAAAATCATTAAGCAGATATAATGGTAAAAAAAAAGAAGAAATAAAAGATTTTGCTTATTTATTATTAAATTTATACGAAAATGAAATTAAATATAGCGAATCTTCATATGATGATGTGGGTTGGACAAAAGATGTAAAAAAAATTTCTTCACTACAATGTCAATAAAGCATTAATGAATTTAAGCTACGAGCCTCTTTTCCCAGAAACGATGACCGATATCAGTCCGGCAATCTTATCGGTACTATCACCAAATGCCAACGAAAATCACGATTTCTTTTCTGGTTCAGGTTCCTCTTACATTATTGGTAATAACAATTACCACAGAAGATGAAGATTGGAATTTTTAATTTATGAAATAATGATAATAAAAAGCATGCTCATTACCTGTTACTATCCTATAATAGAAAATATGCTCATTTTTACAATTTATAACGTCTTATTGCTAGTATTAGATTACTATAAAAAATAAAATTAATTAAATTTATAAATTAATTTAGTCGGTAAAATAATAATAATAAATATCGTTTAATAATATAAAAAATAATAATAACAAAATAACATTTATATAAATAACAATGAGTTATCATTTTTATTCTATTAAGCGATATAAATTAAGGCTTAAGTAAAGAACAAATATTTAATAAAACCGGTTTAACTGTTGGTGTTAAAGACGCCAATTTGGCCATTGAAGAAGGCGAAATCTTCGTCATATGGGTCTATCGGGATCAGGAAAAATTACGTAAAGTACGGCGTAAAAAAAATCAGTAGGGTATTTCAATCCGTTGCGTTAATGCCCCATCTCAATGTATTAGATAATGCCGTATTTGGTATGGAATTAGCGAGTTTTGCCAAACCAGAGCGAACAGAAAAAGCATTAGCTGCTTTACAACAAGTTAATCTTGAGCAATAGGCACAATCTTTTCCAAACGAACTATCAGGTAGTATGCGCCAACGTATTGGTCTTGCCCGGGCATTGGCTAACGATCCTGATATTCTCCTGATAGATGAAGCATTCTCTGCACTAGATCCGCTAATTAGAACAGAAATGCAAGATGAATTACTATCATTACAAGGTGATAAACAACGCACAATTATCTTTATCTCTCATGATCTGGATGAAGCTATGCGGATCGGTGATCGGATCGCTATTATGCAAGATGGCGTTATTATCCAAGTCGGTACCCCTGATAAGATCTTAAATAATCCGGTTAACGATTATGTTAAAACTTTTTTCCGTGGCGTCGATATTAGCCAAGTCTTCTCTGCCAAAGATATTGCCCGCCGTCGTCCCGATGCCCTGTTACATGTTGCTCCTGGTTTTGGTCCACGTTCAGCACTAAAAATACTGAATGATGAAGACTGGGATTATGGTCATTTAATCGGAAGAGGGCAAAAATTTGTTGGCATCGTCTCAATTGGATCAAGCATTACATGATAAAAAAACATTGAACAAGCAATCCTAACCTCACCTAGTGCTATTGATGGCAATACTCCACTTAATGAGCTTATTTCAACTATTGCTCAATCTCCCTGCGCAGTTCCGGTAATTAATGATAATTATCGATTGGATTGTTTTACACTTCCACCCTCTGTTTCAAGGGATCCATGTACCAATTGATTTTATGTTAAGTCGTTTTGAAAAAAATATTAACAACTTTTACCCGCTATTTTTATCATTATTGCTTTTGTGCTGTTAGCCTGGCAATTATCAACTAAAAAAATGGCCGTTGCTACTTTCATCTCATTGGTTTTCATTGGGGCTATTTTGGTGCCTGGTCAGAAGCAATGATTACTTTATCGCTGGTCTTAACTTCATTATTTTTCTGTCTATTAATTGGCTTACCATCGGGAGTATGGCTAGCCAATAGCGAGCGAGCCAACTAATTAGGCTACTATTTAGATACAATGTAAACTACACCGGCGTTTGTTTATCTGGTACCTATTGTCATGTTATTTGGTATTGGTAACGTCCCTGGTATTATCGTCACTATTATTTTTGTGCTGCCGCCAATCATTCGACTGACTATTTTGGGGATCAGACAAGTACCGGTTGATCTCATTAAAGCAGTAGAATCATTTGGCGCCAGTCGAAATCAACTTTTATTTAAAGCCCAGCTACCACTTGCTGCACCAACTATTATGGCGGGAATTAATCAGACATTAATGTTATCACTATGGATGGTCATTATTGCATCAATGATTGCTGTTGGAGGTTTGGGACAAATGGAATTGGTCGCCTAAATATGGGGCAGGCAGCGGTAGGCGGTACCGGCATCGTCATATTGGCAATTATTCTCGATCGTCTAACACAATCATTAGGTGAAAAAGCCAGCATTAAAAAAATATAGCTTGGTATAACACTGGGCCTATTGGCTTAATAACCCTTTTATTAAGAAAAGCTAAAACCAAGTAATGAAAATAAACATGCAGATATTTTCATCATATAAAAAATTTTTACATCGAACATTGGCTTGCAACCTTCACAGAGGAAATAACAATGTGTAAAACTATTTTCCTAGCGGCAGCCTTAACAACTTTAATCAGTATTAAACTTTCTGCCACTGAACTACCTGGTAAAGGTATAAAGGTGCAACCTATACAAAGCACAATTGCTGAAGAGACTTTCCAAACGTTGATCGTTAATAAAGCATTGGAAAAATTAGGCTATCAAATTTTACCAATTCAAGAGGTTGACTATACCGTGACCTACGCATCATTACGGCCAGAGATACGACTTTTATGGCAGTCAAACTGGCAACCATTACACACTGCACAATATGAAGCCGTGGGAGGAGATAAACGCCTATACCACAAAGGTGTTTATATCAGTAATGCCGTTCGAGGCTACCTGATAGATAAAAAAACCGCCGATAAATATAACATCACCAATATAGCACAATTTAAAGATCCTAATATTGCTAAATTATTTGATACTAATGGTAACAGTAAAGCAGATCTGACAGGCTGTAATCCGGGCTGGGGCTGTGAAGCGGAGATTAATAATCATTTAAATGCTTATCACTAAATACAACCGTTGAGCATAACCAATGTAACTATGCGGCGATGATAGCTGATACCATCACTCGCTATAAGAAGGTAAACCCATTTTCTACTATACCTGGGTGCCTTATTGGGTCAATGCTATTTTAGCACCGGGCAAAGATGTTGTTTGGTTAGAAGTTCCTTTTTCCTCTCTACCAAATAATGATAAAACAGATACTACTTTAGCAAATGGTAAAAATTATGGTTTTCCTCCTAGTATGATGCATATCGTCGCAAATAAAATTTGGGCAGAAAACAATCCTGCTGCGGCCAAACTATTTTCCATTATGGAAATACCAATTGCAGATATTAATGCACAAAATCTTCGTATGCATAATGATGAAGCCTCACAAGCTGATATTGAACGTCATGCACAAGGTTGGATAAAAGCTCATCAAAAGATTTTTAATAGCTGGATAAATATTGCTTTAAAACTAGTAACAAGTAAATCTCCTACTGTTACACATTTTATGTGATCGACTATAAATAGGTTGAATAGTATCTTTTCAACCTATTTTTATATTGTATTACAACTTAATTACAATAAAGACATTATCCGATACTTAAATCAATTTATTACTTATCATCCTTTACAATCAAATAAGATAGCTAGTTTATATTGACAATTATTTATATTTACTTATGTATTTGTTTTAATATTAGTGTTATAATAAAAAAATTAATTAATATTAAATGTATATAATTTATTGTAATAATGATATTTAAGATAATAAAATTATTTTGCAAATAACAAGTTATGGATTATTAATATCTTTTTTATATTAACATTCAAAATATTTATGAATTAAATACCAATAACAAAATAAATTTCGCAATAATAAATAACTATAATTGATAATTTTAGCTTTTGATATACCATTTAGATTGATTATGACAGTTGCTATCTTACCAACTGAAACTAATAAGGTATATAAATAATGGAAAGCACAAAAACACAAAAAGAAACTTCATTTTCTCCGATAGAGCAATTACTTAATGAACACAAAAAGCAACAAGAAAAATCAACTATCCCGCTTCCCTATCAGCAAATTCTCTTAACGCGTTTATGCATGCATGTTCAAGGTAAATTGTTAGAAAATAGGAATAATATGCTTAAAAAACAAGGAATTAATGATAATTTATTTATGGCATTAATAATTCTCGACACCCAAAAAACCCATAGTATACAACCATCTGAACTTAGTGATGCTTTAGGTTCTTCAAGAACAAATGCAACGCGCATTGCAGATGAACTGGAAAATCGAAAATGGATTGAACGTAAGGAAAGCCATAATGACCGCCGGTGCTTACATCTCCATTTAACCGAAGAGGGTTCAAACTTTCTAAAAAAAATCCTTCCTCGTCAAAATGAAAATTTTGAAAAAATTTGGTCTGTTTTCAATGCCGAAGAAAAAAATACTATCGAAAAGTTGATGAGAAAGTTATTAATTAAACTTGATGATCTTGACAATCAAACACTATGTTGATGATTACCACAAAACCACCCTCAATCATAAAAAATTATTAAGAATAAACATACCGTTTCCAGTGGAATCATTGTAAGCTACTGGAAACATTTGCTTCTAAAGCGTAGATTAAATATTAATTTTAGTAAAATAATAATGTGGAGTTTGATACAAGATGGGCGTTAATGAACAACAAATAACATGCGCTAAAACACAAAAACGCCGAACTATAATAATACTAGTCAGCATTTTTTTTATTCTCATTGCAGTGGTATGTGGAATTTATTGGTTTTTGGTGCTCCGCCACCATCAAAGTACCGATAACGCCTATATTGCTGGAAATCAAATACAGATAATGTCTCAAGTAGCAGGAAGCGTTATGACCGTTAATGCTGAAAATACTGATTTTGTAAAAAGTGGTACAGTTTTGGTTAAACTTGATACCAAAGATGCCATTTTAGCGCTGGAAAAAGCCAAAACTAACTTAGCCAACAGCGTCAGGCAAACCCATCAACACATGATCAATAGCCGACAGTTTCAAGCGAATATTTCCCTTCGCCGCTCTGAACTTAATAAACTGCAGCAAGATCTTCAACGCCGAGAAATACTTGGCCAATCAAAAGTCATTGGTAAAGAAGAATTACAACACGCCCGTGAAGCAGTAACCAGTGCTAAAGCAGCGCTCGATGTTGCTATTGAACAATTTAATGCTAATCAAGCTATCGTATTAGATAGTCCGCTAGATAAACAACCTTCGGTGTTACAAGCCGCCACCGAACTCCGTAACGCCTGGTTAACATTAAAACGGACTCAAATTGTCACACCTATTGATGGTTATGTTTCACGTCGTAGTGTGCAAGTCGGGGCGCGTATTACCCCGGCAACTCCGCTAATGGCGGTAGTACCAACTGATAATATGTGGGTTGACGCAAATTTTAAAGAAACACAATTGGCTGATATCCGTATCGGGCAACCGGCAAAAATCACTACCGATTTTTATGGTAAAAATATTGTTTACCAAGGTCGCGTTGAGGGCTTAGATATGGGAACCGGCAGTGCTTTTTCACTATTACCGGCCCAAAATGCAAGTGGTAACTGGATCAAAATTGTTCAACGTTTACCCGTTCGCATAACCATCGATGCAGAACAATTAAAAAAATATCCTCTGCGGATCGGACTTTCTAGTCAAGTTACCGTCGATACAAGTAACAAAAATGGCCTTATGCTTGCACTAAAAACTCGCGAAAAACCAGCTTACCATACTAATGCGTTTAAAATTGATATGGCTCCTGTTGATCAATTCGTTACCGATATTATTAATAATAATTCAGGAACAAAAATAAAAGGAGTTCATTGTGGTTAAAGAGCCATTACAAGGCGCAAAACTCGCATGGCTGACATTTGCACTCTCATTAGCGACCTTTATGCAGGTGTTAGACTCTACTATCGCTAATGTTGCCATTCCGACTATTGCAGGTAATCTGGGTGCTGCTAATTCACAGGGTACCTGGGTGATCACTTCTTTTGGGGTAGCTAATGCAATTTCTATCCCTATCACAGGTTGGTTGGCTAAACGCATTGGTGAAGTTAAACTTTTTATTTGGTCAACCACCCTATTTACTCTGACCTCATGGTTATGTGGCATTTCTGGCAGTTTAGAAACTTTGATCTTCTTTCGGATCTTACAAGGTATGGTAGCAGGTCCGCTTATCCCTCTTTCCCAAAGCCTACTACTGAATAACTACCCTCCGTTTAAACGTAATATGGCGCTCGCTCTTTGGTCAATAACAATCGTCATTGCGCCAATCTGTGGCCCGATCCTAGGTGGCTATATTAGTGATAATTATCATTGGGGTTGGATTTTCTTTATTAATGTCCCTTTCGGTATCGCTATCATTTTTATTATTATGCAAATATTACGTGATCGTGAAACTGCCACCGAAATAAAACCGATTGATACCATAGGATTAACATTATTGATTATTGGTGTTGGTGCATTACAAATTATGCTCGATCGAGGTAAAGAACTAGACTGGTTTAATTCAACAGAAATTATTGTACTGGCAATAACCGCAGTAATTACCTTGAGCTTTCTAATTATTTGGGAATTAACAGACAATAACCCAGTTATCGATCTTTCTCTGTTTAAAGAACGTAATTTCACTATTGGCTGTTTATCATTAAGTCTGGCTTATATGCTCTACTTTGGCACTATTGTTTTACTACCACAATTGTTACAAGAAGTGTTTGGTTATACGGCAACCTGGGCTGGTTTAGCATCGGCGCCAGTCGGGATTTTACCTCTACTTATAACACCATTAATTGGACGGTTTAGCCATAAAATTGATATGCGAGTTATCATTACCTTCAGTTTTATTGTGTATGCCGCTTGCTACTATTGGCGAGCGTGGACATTTGAACCAGCAATGGATTTTGCCGCGGTGGCTTGGCCACAATTTGTGCAAGGATTAGCCATTGCCTGTTTTTTCATGCCACTTACCACCATTACTTTATCTGGATTACCTGCTGACAAGATCGCTTCTGCATCTAGCCTGTCAAATTTTGCTCGAACCCTTGCTGGTACCATAGGAACGTCAATAACGACCACCTTATGGACACACAGGGAAGCGATGTATCATGTTCACTTTACTGAAGTTATTACTCCCTACAATCCAGAGGCACAAAAATTTTTCGTAGAATTGTCCGCTTTAGGATTAAATGAGCAACAGTCAGCTGCTTACCTAGCAAAAATTATTACTGAAAAAGGACTAATTATCTCAGCTAATGAAATTTTTTGGTTATCAGCAGGTGTTTTTATTGCTCTCTTAGTTTTACTTTGGTTAGCAAAACCACCTTTTACGGCCAGGGATAGCCAAAGCAGTGGAGGCACACATTAGTATTGCAATGAATAAAAAAACAAGCTAAATAATAGCAATAATAATTATTGAGATAGTTTAATTTTACTGACTATCTCAATTCAATATGTCTGAACTTTATTTTGTTGCCACCATTTAGCCAATATAATACCCGCTGCCACAGAAACATTTAGACTTTCCACCTGACCTGTACCCCCAATACTCAAGCTTATATCGCTTTTCTGCCAAATACTGTCAGTTATTCCATCACCTTTCTGTCCCAATAGCAATACTATTTTTCCCGGTAACTGAGCCTTGACTATATCAATATTACTTTTATGGCTAGATGCCGTGACAATGGCATAACCTGCCTGACGAAATTTATTAAGTGTGCTAGAAAAATTATCTGATTGGATACCTTTAATGTACTCGGCTCCACCTTGCGCGGTTCTAACAGCCGAGCCTGATTCCATAACTGCAACATTATGGAGAATCATTCCTTTTACTCCAAAATGAGCACAAATCCGCATAATTGCCCCTAAATTATGTGGATTAGCAATATCCGCAAGGGCTAATACACAATCGATTTTAGCCGACTGAGCTAAATAGGTTTCAGTATCAAACCCGGTTCGTTTTTTAATTAAGAAACAAACCCCACCATGATGCTTAGTGCCAGAAGCTTTTGCCAGCTCTTCTTCATTAACTACGTGATAGGCTTTACGATTTACCGCCATCCATTTAAGTACATCACGAAAATGAGGAGTAATAGACTGAACAAACCAGGCTCGAACAATCGCATATGGACGATACTTAAACATCGCTTGGCAAGCATGTTCACCATAAATGCGCGTCTCTTCTAAACGCTGACGGCGAATTTGTTCCGGATCAACCTGACTTTTACCACTAATACCACTGTGGTTAATAACGGCATCTTTTCGTTGAGAAATTGTTTTCCAGGACTCTTCTGTTGAACGTTCATTATTACGATCATTACGGCGTGTTGACGATTTCCGGCTCTTATCAATGAGACGTTTATTCTTTCGGCGATCATTATTTGTATTGCTGTCGCTATTACCAACATACATCACTTTTACTTTACCGTTTTTACCGCTATATGAATCATTCATGAGTGCCTCCAACCACGTTATGGCAGGCAGGTTACATGATGTTAGAATCTAACGCTACTGACTTTTTATACTTTATTTTTAGTTGCAAAAATAGCGGCTGGAACATTAACACCAAAAGATTAACTTTTGCTGGCATAACATGGTTTGCAAATAACTGAAGTACAAAAAACATTCAGCTAACTGAGAGTTGCCTATAAATAGCAATTTGTTGTTTAGATAATGGTTGTTATATTTCTGTTCTTGCCAATCATAACTTGACCACTGACTAAGTTTTAAACGCTAGTCAGGCGTTTTAATAAAATGGTGGTTTTATATTAGTTTGATAATTACCATATTTGCCTTACTTTTATCTATAAATCTGTATTTTGACATAATTTGAAATATCTTAGGTCTACACTTGATCATACTTGAGTTTTATTCATTTAATAATTAAGCAATCTAATGTGTATTATTCTAAAGAGATAAGCATATGGGAAACGAGTTTGCGGCTTAAATAACATTAAAATATTGGACTGCAATTGCCAGTAAATTTAAATCAAATTGATTCATCAATCAAGAGTAGATGGAAAATTTTCCGTTAGATTGGTTGAGTACCCTGTGAGTAGATTAATTTTGTGCACTGTGTTGGAAAATATTAGTCAAGAAAAAGTTATTGATTTAATGAAATTTAATTCAATAAGCCACCAGCTTTATCAACCGGTATTATCAATAAGTGATGAGGGACAGCTGGTTATTTGGCAAGGATTTATAGGTATTGTTTTTTCTGAAAAGAATTTAATCGGCTGGTTCGATGATTTTGTTCAATTTTCTGAACTAATGCTAGAAATAATAAATTGGCAACAATGAACTTGCTATCAACGAAAAATATTAACCTATTTCTATTAGTTAACTACGTTGAATAAGTTCATAGCGTAAAAAGTTGCATACCTATAACTATTTTTAGATCTACTTTTAAACAACTAAAAAGGGGAAACTAACCATGTTGGATAATTTTATTGTCGGTATTAGACAAGCTTTAATTCCTAACCAAACCACGCCTCAGCAATTAAGTCAAAATCGCCAGATGCTTGCTAAACAAACACAGAATTGTAGTCAACCGTTTGGCAGGGCCGTATATAATATTAACGGTAGTATAGGAACCTACGGTGTAGATATACCAAGCTGGAAGGCCAGACAATATGCTCTGGATAGCACTGATATCGAAAATGGTAACAGGTCTAATACCTCGGCATTTATAAGCTCATCGCTCGATTGGGCAAAAATGGAAAATCTTGAGGGCGCTATAATGAATTTTTTTTGGGGCAACTTTTGCTGGGGTAAAAGATAACAGTAATTACAATACCAGACATATATTCCGTATGGGTAATTAACTTAAGTTAAACTAATAGCGATGTTTATATGTTATGGGGAGTTCTCTGATGATCAATTTTTATTGTCCGCATCAATTTGAGATGCAAGTCAGACAGCGATTAGTAGCAGGTAAAGATTTAGTTTTTGAGCATTATATTGATAGTAAACTATTTCCTCCCTATGCTGATAGCAAAATGACAACATACCAATGTACTTTCAACCTAAATCAGACACTAACTATTTTAAAAACTTAGCTTAGTCGTCCTTATTCACTTTTAGGCTTCTTCACATTAAATTTTACGCTACTTTCACTATTTTCTGCTCGGCGTAATAGTAATCGACAGTTACATTAAGAAATTATTTTGATTTACATTAAATAAATATAATATTCTTAATTATTCTAAATAATAAAACTTTTAGTTTTTTGCTTTTAAAATCCGCTCACTACTAATTTAATATTTAACGCCACGCAATTTAATCAGGTAAATATTGACGAACATTAAATAACAATTGTTCAACAAAAAATATCTTTAATAAACTAATAATTACCAACTTTCCATTTAATAATTTCTTTCCATTTAATAATTTATTTTTATAAATAATATCTAGCAAACAAACTTTGTCTTCTAACAGCAAAAATCACAGAAAAATGCGAAAATATCAGCTACATTGATAGTCAATACCCATGACGAGGTGAATATCTATGAGCCAGCGTGAACTCGACGCATTATTGCAACCTAAATCCATTGCAGTTATTGGTGCCTCAGAAAAACCAGAACGAGCAGGATCAGTCATTATTAAAAACCTACTTTCGAGTGGCTTTAGCGGCCCGATCCTGCCAGTGACGCCAAATAAAAATGCGGTAATGGGAATACTCACTTATGCTACCATTGATAAGTTACCATTTTCCCCAGACTTAGCCGTTATCTGCACAAATTCACAACGCAATTTAGTCTGCCTAAAGCAACTCGGGCAAATGGGCTGTAAAGCGGTCATTATTCTTTCATCACCGCCATCTCAGTTTGTAAAACTTAAACAATTAACCCAGCAATACAATATAAGATTATTGGGACCCAATAGTTTGGGTATCCTAGCCCCCTGGCAACAACTAAATGCCAGCTTTTCCCCCATTCCAATCTTAAAAGGCAAATTGGCTTTTATTTCTCAATCTGCGGCGGTTTCTAATATTATTCTCGACTGGGCACAACAACGAAAAATTGGCTTTTCTTACTTTATTGCATTAGGAAATAGTTTGGATATTGATATCGATAATCTACTTGATTTTCTTGCTAGAGATAATAAAACTAGCGCTATATTACTTTATATAGAACATATTCAACACGCGCGTAGATTCCTTTCAGCCGCCCGCAGTGCATCACGTAATAAACCCATTCTGGTGGTTAAAAGTGGTCGCACACAACAAGCCCAATATTTACTAGGCGAAGTACAAAGTTTTGATTCAGCCTATGACGCAGCTATCCAACGTGCAGGATTATTGCGAGTACAAGATACCCATGAAATGTTCTCTGCGGTGGAAACACTAAGTCATATGTCTCCCCTCAAAGGGGAAAGGCTTTCTATTATCAGTAATGGTAACGGGCCTGCCGCGATGGCGCTCGATGAGCTTTTTCGGCGTAAAGGAAAACTGGCAACGCTTAATGTTGCTACTCAGCAAAAAATTCAAGCCGACTTTCCGGATATTTACAGCTATCAAAACCCAATAAACATCGGTGATGATGCCACCATAGAATATTACATAAAAATCCTTAATATTATGTTAGATAACCATGATCATGATGCTATATTACTTATTCATTCGCCTAGTACTATTGCCCCCAGTTTACTCACAGCTGAAAGGATCATTCAAACAATTCAATCCCATCCCCGCGGCAAATGGTTAACCATACTAACCAACTGGTGTGGCGAATATTCATCGCAAGATGCACGCAAACGTTTTAGTGAAGCCAGTATTCCTACTTATAGAACACCAGAAGAAGCCATTACTGCTTATATGCATATGGTAGAATATCGCCGTAACCAAAAACAATTGACTGAGACACCGGCACTACCTATCGAATTAACCGCTAACACAGCCAAAGCCCATGCATTGATCCAAAAAGCATTAAAAAAAGGCATAACCGAACTTGACACCCACGAGGTCGAACCCATCTTACAAGCCTATGGCTTAAAAATCCTACCCACCTGGATAGCCCATAATAGTGAGCAAGCAATCGCTATTACAGAAAAAATTGGCTATCCAGTTGCTTTAAAATTACGCTCTGCAGACATTCCACATAAATCAGATATTCAAGGAGTTATGCTCTATTTACGTAATGCAGAAGAGGTGGCAAATGCTAGCCAAGGAATTTTCGATCGGGTTGCTCACCATTTCCCGCATGCCATTATTCAAGGTTTATTAGTACAAAGTATGGCTAATAAAGCAGGTTCGCTGGAATTTAAAATAGCGATTGAACAAGATCCGGTTTTTGGCCCCTTAATTTTATTAGGTGATGGCGATGTCGAATGGCAGCCAGAGACCCATGCTGCTGTGGCAATCCCCCCTCTTAACATGACCCTAGCAAGATATCTAGTTATTCAGGCAATTAAAAATCACAAAATAAAATCAACAAATTCATACCATCAACTGAATATTGATGGTCTTAGCCAATCACTTGTCAGAGTTTCAAACTTACTGATAGATTGTCCGCAAATTGTACGATTAAATATTCATCCTCTTTTAGCTTTTGATGAAGAATTTACTTTACTTGACGTCACTATGGAACTCTCACCAATTGTCGATGATCCCAAAGCAAGATTAGCGATCAGACCCTATCCTAATGAATTAGAAGAAATTATTTATCTTAAAAATGGTATAAAATGTCTACTTAGACCTATCCTGCCCGAAGACGAACATTTGCTCAAAAATTTTATTACTCAAGTAACAAAAGAAGATCTATATTATCGTTATTTTAGTGAAATTAATGAATTTACTCATGATGATTTAGCTAATATGACACAAATCGATTATGATCGAGAAATGACCTTTATCGTGATTAAAGGATCATCTGAGATTATCGGCGTTGTTCGTGTTATTGAAGATCCTGACAATCAAGAAGCAGAATTTGCCGTTTTGGTACGTTCTGACATGAAAGGTAATACCATTGGTTATCAATTAATGGATAAAATTATTAGATATAGCCGCAGTCGAGGTACTCAGCGACTTACCGCAATCACTATGCCTGAAAATAAAAAAATGCTGCAACTAGCCCAAAAATTAGGTTTTAAACAGGTTCATCAATTTGAAGATAATATTGTTAACCTTGATCTAACACTTTGAAAAAAATGATCTTATAACTCAATAACTATGTCACATAATGTTATAAATAGTGGTTCAATAATTCATCAATATAGCGGGGATTAATACATACAAAAAATTAAAGTAATGCTATTATGACGCACTAATTTTCAATCAACCTAGATCAGAGTATATAATCCACTCCCTTAATAAAGAGAAAATTTACACTGTGATGTTGTCCAAACTAAAAAAAGCAAAGCATCAACAATATATTGAGCAATTAGCAAAATTACCTCAGTCTGCTACTGGAGTCGTTACCCTTTACCAAACAGCATGTTTTCGTAAAGCCCTGTTAGACAAAATTGTCAACACTGAACGGTATATTTATATTACAGCACTTTATCTCGAACATGATGATGCAGGCAGGGATATACTAAATGCACTTTATCAAGCAAAAAAGGTACGACCAAAATTAGATATCAAAATAATGGTTGACTGGCATCGAGCTCAACGTGGTCGTATTGGTGCCAATGCTAGTGCTACTAATGCGGATTGGTATTACCAAACATCAATGGCACACCCAGGGCTGAATATTCCTATTTTTGGTATCCCTGTCAATACGCGAGAAGCATTAGGTGTTTTACACCTAAAAGGCTTTATCTTCGATGATACCGTTATTTACAGCGGTGCCAGTATTAATGATGTCTATCTTCAGCAATATAACCGCTATCGCTATGATCGTTATCATATATTAGATAATGCACAACTCGCTGCAACTATGAAAACCTTTATAGACGAAAATTTGTTATCTTCACCCGCTGTTCAACGGTTAGATCAAGCACATCGTCCTCGTAATACCGAAATAAAAAGTTTAATTAAGCAATTTCGCCATAGTTTAAAAAGTTGTCATTATCAATTTCAAAATAATGCCACGAATGAAGAGTTAGCAGTAACGCCATTAATCGGCTTAGGTAAAAAAAATGCTTTAAATAAAACTATTACGCATTTAATGAACAGTACAGAAAAGAAAATGACTATCTGTACACCCTATTTTAATTTACCGACTATTTTAACACGTATAATTAGTAAATTATTGCGAGATGGCAAACACATTGAAATCATTATTGGCGATAAAACGGCTAATGACTTTTATATTCCGCCAGAAGAACCTTTCAAAATTATCGGTGTATTACCTTATTTATATGAAATTAACCTACGCCGATTTATCTGTCGGTTACAATCCTTCGTAGATAGCCAGCAATTAATCATCAGGTTATGGAAAGACGGTGAAAATAGTTATCATTTAAAAGGCATCTGGATAGATAATCACTGGCAATTAACTACCGGCAATAATCTCAACCCTCGTGCCTGGGGGCTGGATTTGGAAAATGCAATATTAATTCATGATCCCCAAAAAGTTCTTCAATCGCAAAAAAACAAAGAATTACAATGTATAAAAACCCATACTCATATTGTGAAACATTATCAAGAACTTGAAAATATCCAACGCTATCCGTTAAAAGTTAAAAAACTTATTCGCCGTTTACGCAGGATCCGCATTGATAGATTGATACGCCGTATTCTCTAATAGAGTAGTGCCATTTCCTACAACTAAATAATAATTTTTTATTATTTATAATTTAAAATCAATATGTTAAAAATAGCCTAAACGGCAAAAAGCCACCCCAAAGGTAGCTTTCTTAACTTATTCAAAGTCTAGCA
>JBGDCZ010000025.1:0-40938 GCA_048493715.1 Arsenophonus endosymbiont of Dermacentor nuttalli
AAGAGACTGACCAGCCCACAATCATATTGGCGAAGACATCTATGATAAAAGCCACTGACGTATCCAGGTACGCAAAATATCGGGGTTACAGCCTATTTTGTGAGCGATAGCGTGAAGGCTCTCCCATTCAGATTTGTATTCATCACGCTGCTCTAGCGCCATTCTTACTGCTCGTTCCCGAAACTCAGGAAAATAACGATTAGACGACATTTGGGTCTCCTTTTGACTGACTAGTTAGTCTCCAAGATTCCCACGGTGGTTCATTACCGGTTATATTCCGACCGATCCTCCTACTCAGTTAGGCCAAGTTGGCAGGATCAAGCGGGTAAAACCAGCAGCGCAACAATTGGTACGTGGTGAGGAGGGCTTATTTCATCTTGCCGAGCCGAATGCACAATCTTTAGCCATCGACAATAGTGTCAAATTACTGTCTGGTGTATTAGAGAGCAGTAATGTCAATCCGGCCCAAACCATGGTGGTAATGATAGCCAATGCGCGCACTTTTGAGATGCAAATGAAAGTTATCCATAGTGCTAATGATAACGCCAAACGTGCTAATCAACTGTTAGCTATTAGTTAAGTTATTAAGGGAGAAAATCAATAATGATCCGTTCTTTATGGATTGCTAAAACTGGGCTTGATGCTCAACAAACTAAAATGTATGTCATTTCTAATAACCTGGCAAACTTCAGCACTAATGTGTTTTAAGCATGGGCGTGTGGTGTTTCAAGATCTGATGTATAAAACCTTACGCCGACCGGGAGCCCTAACTTCAGAACAAACAATATTACCGTCGGGATTGCAAATAGGAACTGGGGTTCGTCCGGTTGCAACTGAACGATTATATAGCCAGGGTAATTTATCGCAGACCAATAATAGTAAAGATGTTGCTATTAAAGGCCAGGGATTTTTTCATATTCAATTACCTAATGGTACTGATGCTTATACCCGGGATGGATCTTTTCAAAGAGATCAAAATAACCAATTAGTCCCCGCTGGGAGGATTTGCTGTGGTACTGGAAAATGTCCTTAAATACACTATAAGTCAAGATGGTATAATGCTAGTCGTAAAGGAAAAAGTGGTTTTTCTGCCGGTGCGACACCTAAGGTATTAAATAAATTAGTGGGAGTTGATAAGTTACAGTTTGATATGGAAGGGGAAAATGAGTTTGGTGGAAAAAGGTGGCGCCAATGCGAATAATACTTTTAAGGGAACAATAACCGTCACAGTAACTAAGTTGCTGGCTAACGGTAACTTACAGGTAGTCGGTGAAAAACAGATAGCTATTAATTCAGGGCACCGAATATATCCGTTTTTCTGGCGTGGTTAATCCTCGAACCATTAGTGGTAGTAATACCGTGAATTCAACACAGGTTGCTGATGCACGTATTGAATATGTGGGTGATGGTTATATTAACGAAGCACAAAATATGGGCTGGTTGCAGTGTATTTTGTTAAATATTTCACCATTCTAAACCGAGGGAACTTATGGTTGATTCATTATTAGGTAAGTTACTATTTTGGTTATCATTACCAATGTTATTTTTATGTTCAAATATGGTGCAAGCAGAACGTATTCGTGATCTGACCAGTATTGAGGGAATGCGGGAGAATACGCTGATTGGCTATGGTTTGGTGGTTGGTTTGGATGGTACCGGTGATTAAACTATACGAACCCCTTTTACCACCCAAAGTATCAATAATATGCTTTCCCAATTGGGCATCACCGCTCCAGCTGACACCAATATGCGGTTCAAAAATGTGGCAACGGTGATGATAACTGCTAAACTGCCACCTTTTGGTTGAGCTGGACAGACCATTGACGTGATGGTGGTTTCTTCGCTGGGTAATGCCAAGCTTATGCGGTGGCACTCTATTAATGACGCCGTTAAAGGAATGACGCCGTTAAAGGACGCCGACAATCAGATTTATGTGGTTGCACAAGGCAACATTATTGTTGGTGGGGTCGGCGATAGTGCTGGTGGTGGTAGTGTTAAGGTTAACCAACTAGCCGACGGACGAATTAGTGGTGGCGCTATCATTGAACGTGAATTAGCCAGTCAATTTGGCAAAACTAATAGCCTTAATTTACAGTTGAATGAAGAAAATTTTTCCTTGGCGCAAACTATTGCCGATACCATTAATCGCATCAAAGATATTGGTACGGCAACCGTATTGGATGCGCGAACCGTTCAACTGAGATTACCGGCCAGGCAAGCTGAACAAGTCCGTTTTTTAGCGCAAATTCAGAATATGAGTGTTAAATCAGTACCGATTGATGCCAAAATTATTTTGAATGCCCACACCGGTTCGGTGGTGATGAATTGCAGTGTTATGTTAGATAATTGTGCTATTTCTCAGGGAGGACTTTCGATTACGGTAGATCGCCGTGTTAATGTTAGTCAGCCTGACACCCCTTTTGCTGGCGGTAAGACCGTGGTGACACGTAGCACAGATATTGCAAATGAAAAACACGATGGCTTACATAAAGTCAATGCCAGTGCCAATTTGAATGAAGTGATCTGGGCGTTAAATGCTTTGGGTGCGACACCAACCGACTTAATGTCAATTTTACAAGTGATGGAAAGTGCTGGTTGTCTGTGTGTTAAATTGGAGATCATCTAATGAAAGATCTTACCACTCTGGTAGGTGGCGCTTATGACGCCAGATCTTTAAATGCTTTAAAGAATCAAGTTAGACAGCAGCCCCACCAGAGGTTGCACCAGGCAGCTGAGCAATTAGAAAGCGTTTTTGTACAGATGATGTTAAAAAGTATACGGGCAGTATTGCATCAAGAAAGTTTACTGAGTAATGCTCAGAGTCATCTTTATATCGCACTTTATGACCAGCAATTAGCCTAAAATCTATCACGCAAAAGTTTAGGATTTGCGGATATCATGGTTGAACAACTAACTCGGCAACACAGTGAGCCTGATAATGTTCAGCCTGCGCCCCCGATTAACGCTCATTTACCTGAGCAGATGGTGAACACTTTTCGGCGTTTTTTACCCGAGCAAGCTACTGATACGTTAAAATATATATCAGAAAATGGTGCTAGTTTTCTGGCCAAGTTATTTATCCCGGCCAGAATTGCCAGTGAAAATAGTGGTATTCCCCATTTACTAATTATTGCCCAAGCCGCTCTGGAGTCAGGCTGGGGGTAGAGTCAAATTCTGACTGCTGAAGAAACACCCAGCCATAATTTATTCGGTATTAAAGCGGGCAAAAACTGGCAGGGCAAAGTGACTAATATTGTAACTACCGAGTATATTGATGCTCAGGTGGTGAAGATACGCGATAATTTTCGGGTTTATCACTCCTATTATGAGGCGATTACTGATTATGTTAATTTATTGACGCAAAGCAAGCGCTACTGCCGCTAAAACAGTAGAATAGGCACCAATGGCTTTACAAGCGGCTGGCTATGCCACTGCTCCGAGTTAAGCGCAAAAACTGATCCAACTTATTCAGCAGTTGAAAAATACCACTTCGCAGGTTAAGCAAATCTATCAGCACGATCTGAGAGATCTTTTTTAATGCTCATTACTTAAGTTTTGCCTTTTTTGGCCGATGTTTTATTGGCTGAAACTACTATCTTATTGTCGGTTAACCGGCAGCATCCGAATTGATGAGGGAACTGACTATGTCCAGCAGTTTAATGAATTACCACAATGAGCGGCTTAACAGCAGCACAAACTGCGATATCAACAATTGATAGCAATATTGCCAATGCTAAAGTAGAGAGTTATCATCGGCAAGCCCCTATATTAGCTACCGATTGCAGTAATAATATGAATGGAGTGAAAGTGAGTGAGTGGTATTCGCCGCTAATATGATGAGTTTATTAATTCTCATTATAACAAAGCCGTGACCAAGCAAGGTGAGTGGAAAATTTATGCTGACTATGCATTGCAACTAGTTGATGTCGGCTTCTGATACCGATTTAGCTTCATCGATGACGGAATTCTTTAGTGGTTTGCAAATGTTATCAACTGATGCCGTTTCTGCGCCTTTGCGCAATGTGGTTATTAATAAAGCCCAAGCGATGGTAAGTCGATTTAAATCCGTGGCCTAACAATTTGAGGCAATGGAACAACGGCTTAATGGCAATCTCGCTAAGATGGCGGATAAAGTGGCACAACTGGTGCAGCAAGTGGCTAAACTGAATGGCGAAATTAAAAAAATCAAAGGTATACAAGGTAATATTCCAAATGAGATGTTAGATCTGCGAGATCAACTAACGCGAGAACTATCAAGTGTGATTGGCATTAATGTCATTACTCAAGATGACAGCATCAATATTAATTTTGCTAATGGCTTATCATTAATTAATGGTACTAAAGTCAACAAAATCAATGCCATGGCATCAGAAGCCGATCCAGCACATATTACGCTAGCTTTTGATGATGGTATTAATCTACGCCATGAAATTGATCCCACTTCTATTACTGGCGGCGAATTAGCTAGCGCATTGGCTGTGCGTGATGAAGTGCTACAGCCGAACCGCCAAAAAATTAATCATCTGGGTTTAATACTGGTCGAAAGTATTAATCAGGTCCAGCAGGCAGGGTTTGATTTGCAGGGCAATGTGGGTCAGGCACTATCTCAGACTGGGCAACCGAGCGTAATTTCCAATAATCAAAATCAGGGAACCAGCAGTTTTGACACTAAATTTACTGATGCTACGCAAGTTAAAGGCATTGATTATGCCATGATGTTTGATGGTACTAACCGGCTAATCACTGAGCTAGCAACCGGTGTGAATGTAGGTAGCCACGCAACCTGCTGGTAATCCGGCAACAACATTGACCTTTGATGGCATGGAAATTGAAATTGCCGCGACTTCAGCACCGCAAGCAGGTGACAAGTTTATTATTAAGTCGTTGATGATGTTATTAGTGGATTATCTGTTATAACGACTAATCAGGCAGGTATTGCTGCTGCCATCAAGGAATAGGGCAAGCAGATAATACTAATATTAAGCAGCTATTAGCATTACAAGATAAAAATTGGTTAATGGAACATCAACTTTTACTAAAGCTTATGCGACGATAGTGAGTGATATCGCGTCGAAAGCAAGCCAAGCTAAAGTTGAACTAACTGCCCAATCTGTGATAACTAAAAGTTACTTTGAAAAGCAACAATCGATTTCCGGTGTCAATCTTGATGAAGAATATCTAGGACCCGTATGTTCTATATGTCAAACGCTAAAGTTATTCAGACAGCAAATAGCTTGTTTGAGACTGTAATGCGTATTTTCTGATAACAGTATTAATAATAGAAGGAAATAGTTATGGTTACTCGTTTAAGTAGCTAATTGATGCATTATCAGAAAATGAATAGCATGATGCAGTCCCCATCAGAATTGACAGCTAAGTATCAGCGTATAACGACCGGAAAACGGTTGTTACAGTCTGCTGATGACCCGATAGCAGCAGAAGCGGTGCAAATTAATCAAACCCAAGCTCGTTTGATGCAATATAAAACAGCGCCTAATTTTTCTCAGCATCAAATGCAGTCGCAACTACAGATTGTGGAAAGAATGGAAGATTTAACGCGCCGCGTTAAGCAAACTTTGGTGGCCGTTTCTAATCAATCGATCATGAGTGCGGATGCTCGCCAGGCTTACGCTATAGAGCTGGAAAGTTTAAAATCTGAGTTATTGGGCTTAGCCAATAGCAAAGATAGCTCAGGTAACTATCTGTTTGCTGGTTATCAAACAGATAGCGTGCCGTTAGTGATGAACAGTAATGGTACGGTAAGTTATCAAGGTAGCCCTGATGCGATTAAGCAGCATAATTGATGCTGATCGCGAAGTGACAGTGAATTTACTGCTCAGCAAGTTTTACAACCTTCAACTGGCGCGGATATTTTTCAGTCATTAGAGCTGACTATTCCGACACTGCGAACACCTTATCAATCAGCGGCTCCTCAAGCACAAAGTATATTAACAGCCAATATTGATAAAGAGCATAGTGATTTGCAAAATACAATGAAAACACTTTCCACCACGAGTAGCCAGTTGGCAGTTGGGTTCACAACTAAAAGAAGTTGAGCACTTAAATAGCCGTAGTAAAGATATTTCATTGCTATTGAAAGAACGGCAAAGCCAGTTGACCGATACCGATATGTTGGCATAAGTAACTGAATTTGAGCAGCTAAAAGAGGTGATACAGGCTTCTTATAGCTTATATGGACAAATGAAAGATTTATCACTATTTAAAATATTGCTTTGAATCATTATTCTAATACTTTTTTAGATTATAAAGTAAACAACAAAATAACCAGATAATTAAGATAAAAATTTTACCAGGGGATAATTTTCACCTGGTTTTTTTGTTTTTTCTTCTACTATATTTTTTATTTCTATCTTATTTATTTTAATTAATAGCTGGAAAATTATTTTTATTATTCAATAATATTTAATTTTTTATATTAACAATTGAGCCAATCTTCTTGCAGAAGAATAGAATGCGATTAATATCTATTGAATTACCGATCAAGTTACTATATATAATATAAATTCAAAAATTAAAAGTTTTATGGCGTTGAAAAAATAGTAATATTAAATAGATATTGCTGTTTTTCATTTTCATAATTGAGGGTAATTTTGTTTAACTAGATTTTGTTGAGCTAAACAATTTCCTGCGATAAAAAAGGAACAAGCATGATGAAGAAATTGATAGTAGTCAGCCTGGTTTTCTTGAGCGCAGTAGCACAGGCGCAGTCTCGTCTTGACCGAGCGATGAAAACGAAAACATTAAAGGTTTGCGCAACGGGTGATTATAAGCCTTATACTCATTTACGTCAGGATGGCAGCTATGAAGGAATTGACGTCACTATGATGGAAAATCTGGCCGCCAGTCTCGGGGCAAAAGTTAAATGGCAGAAAACCACTTGGCGAACATTAACAGAAGATTTTCGTAGCAAACAGTGTGATATTGCTGTTGGTGGTATTTCCGCCACCTTAAAGCGCCAACAGACGGCTTGGTTATCTAACCCGATTGCTGTTGATGGAAAAATTCCATTAGTGCGTTGTGATGATAAAGCTAAATATCAGACTATTGAGCAACTCAATAAGCCAACGGTACGTTTAGTGGCGTCATTTGGTGGTACTAATGAGGCTTTTGCGCATCACTATTTACCTAATGCAAAATTGCAACTAACCCATGATAATGCGGCTATATTTCAGCAAATTGTTGATAAAAAATTTGATGTCATGGTTACTGATGCATCAGAAGCCCTTTATCAACAAAAGCATTATCCGAAATTGTGCGCACTTAATCCGAAAAGACCATTGCAATATATCGAAAAAGCTTATTTGCTGCCACGTAACGATATGACTTGGAAATTATATGTTGATCGATGGTTACATTTAAATAAAAAGACCGGTGTTTATTCGGATATTGTTGCTAAATGGATAACCATGCCTAATGCCTAAATAAGTCATAACCTATACTCGCCTATATTTATTTTTACTACTGGTATACTTGAATTAAATTTAGACAGTTATGACAAGTAATAAAAATGATTTGGTTATATAGA
This sequence comes from Arsenophonus endosymbiont of Dermacentor nuttalli, assembly GCA_048493715.1. Lineage (GTDB taxonomy): Bacteria > Pseudomonadota > Gammaproteobacteria > Enterobacterales > Enterobacteriaceae > Arsenophonus. The sequence goes on from JBGDCZ010000025.1 coordinate 7,547, forward strand.
AATAAATAATTAATGTAAAATGGAGTAAAGGCATTATAAAAAGTATTATTTTCCAAATAATGTAAACAATATCATACTTAATTGACTAAGAATATCATTAAATATTTTTTCGGCATATTTGGTAATGATAATTGTTAAAAAAGGTAATAAATAAATACCAATTAACAAGGTCAGAGGGAAACCGACAACAAAAATAGAAAGTTTGGGGGTAATTCGATTTAAGATCCCCAGACTAATATTAATAATAAGGTTAAAATAGGCAACACTAGTAATAAACCATAATAAAAAATAATTCCGGCTGATTGGGCCACTAATATAAAGCTTTTGCTAGTTAGTTGTAGTGATTGGATCGGAATAAGTTGAAAACTATCTGCCAATAGTGACAACATCCAAAGATGAATATCGAAAGATAGAAACAATAGCAGCAATAGTAGATTAAAAAAACGTGCTATTATTGGCATATTGGGACCCGCAGTCGGATCAACAAATAACGCGAAAAAGAGTCCAATTTGCATATTTCTCCCGCATAGCGAACGATAGCAAAAGCGATTTGCATCGTTATTGCCATTAATAAACCGATTAAAATTTGTTGTATTAATAGCCAACAGCCAGCGGCGGAAAAGAGTGGGATTTTCGGTATTGAAATTGTCGTTGATATTAAAATGGTGATCAGACATGCTAAGCTAATTTTAGTTCGCTTAGGAATTTGTTTTTCACCAAAAAAAGGCGCGATACTAAATAAAGCTAATACCCGAACAAATGGCCAAAATAATTGGTTGATATAGGTATAAAAAAAATCTGGTGTTAAAGTGATCATCATTAACCAATAAGTTACGGTAGCTGAGTTATTAACTGACGGGTATAATCTATAAACAGTTCCAGCATCCATGGACTGGCCAATACTGCAGTAATAAAAACTGCTATAATTTTAGGAGTTAAAGAGAGAGTCATCTCGTTAATTTGGGTCGCTGCCTGTAATAAACTAATAATTAAACCGCTAAGTAAGCTGCAATAACAATGGTGCGGCTAATGCTAAAGTGATTTTCAGACCATCAATAGCGAGGCCCATTACTGTTTCCGGTGTCATTTTTACTCCTAACTAACAAAGCTTTGCGCGAATGAGCCTAAAATTAACTGCCAATCATCAACCAAAACAAACAACATTAATTTGAATGGCATAGCAACAGTTGCAGGTGGTACCATCATCATACCAAGCATCATTAATATGCTTGCGACCACCAGATCAATAATCAGGAAAGGAATAAATAGCATAAAACCAATTTGAAAGGCGGTTTTTAGTTCGCTAGTAATAAATGCTGGAACTAAAATGCGCAGCGGAACATCCGCTTGAGTTTGATAATCACTGTCATTGGCTAAGCGAGCAAAGAGTGCCAAATCCGGTTGACGGGTTTGTTGTAACATAAATTGCCGTAAAGGTTTGGCGCCTTCTGTTAAAGTCGCTTCAATTGTTATTTTTTCTTCACTAAGGCAATAAGCATTTTGATAAATTTTATCAAACACTAGTGACATGACGAAAAAAGTCATATAGCACTAACCCTAATAAAATTTGATTAGGTGGTGCGGTAGGTGTTCCTAAAGCATTACGCAGTAATCCAAGGACGATGATGATGCGAGGTGAAACTAGTCGTCATCAACAGTAGCGCGGAGATAAAACCGAACGCGGTAATAAAGATTAGGGTTTGTACTGGTAATGACCAGCTTTGCCCACCATTAGCTAATGGTTGACTAATCATGGTGGCTATCGCCGCATACGCTGGTAATGGCAGCCAAAATAGTGCGCTCAATAATAAAAATGGCAGTTTACGCATCACTCTTTCTACTTTTTGTTAAGCATATTTTCATTAATTGACCAAAGGAAGGTGGCACAGATACTGGCTGAGCTTGATCATTCGGTTCTGTTTTGGCAGCTATTTTATGCAGCAAGGTAATATTTTCTTCGTGACGCCAAGCACCAGGGCCTGTTGATCAACTTCAATAATAGTAATTTTGGCTTTATTGCCCAGTGAATAGTTATCTGTTACCTTAATCGCGCTCGCTGGCGCGGGTTGTTAGATAACGCTTAGGTAAAAAACGGCGCACTAGCCATAAAGTAACTACTAGACAACCAACAATCAGTAGCAGGGTGCTACTCATTTCAGTTAACATACTACTACCTGAAAGTAGAGGGGTACTGGTTGTAGTCCCCCCTTTTAATAATGGAGCAGCGTTATCTGCCATCCCAGCAATGAGAAAAGAAGAATAGGCTGGCATAATCTATCGACTCAATCTGCGCATGCGTTCTAATGGGGTAATAATGTCGGTAATGCGAATACCATATTTGCCTGAGACAACCACCACTTCGCCTTGGGCGATCAAATAGCCATTGATTAAAATGTCTAACGGTTCACCAGCTAAGCCATCCAGTGATACAACTGAACCTTGTGTCAAATTTAATAGCTTTTTGATGGTTATTCTGGTGCGACCTAACTCAATGTCAGTTTAACTGGAATATCCATGATCATATTAATATCTGAAAATTGATTTTCAATATCTTAAATTTCCAAATTATTAAAGATCGCCGGTCCATTATCAGGTGATTTAGGTGGTTTAGATTGCTGAGCAATGGTTTCTGCCCAGATATTTTCAGCCGAAGTTTTAGCTTGTTTGTCAGTGAAATTCTTTGGTGTCACTCATGGTTTTTGTTCCTCTTCCAGAGAGTTTAAAACTGGATTGATAAGATGTTCGACGTGAAGGGTATAATGCCCATTTAATGTTCCATATTTACTGGTCAGTACGGGTACGCCATCAACATGAACTAGCAGGCGTTTCGGTTTTTCGATAGGAATGACATCGCCTTTTTGCAGTTTAAGGATACTGGAGAGCCGCATTGGGTGCTCAATAAGGTTAGCGATTAATTCTAATTCAGAATATTTAACTTGGTTCACCAATCCTTCCATCCAGACGCCTTCATCTTGTTTAACATTTTCCACTGGTGGATTGGTTAATCGTTCGTGTAACGGCTCGATCATAGCAAACGGGATATAAATATTAAATTCACCAACCATGTTGCCAATTTCGACTAAAAATGGTGTGGTAATGACAATATCGTTCGGGGAAGAAGCGATATTAGTAAATTTTACCTGAATTTCAGAACGAACATATTTTGCATGGATTTTGAAAATACTCTCCCAGGCATCACTATAGGCATCAAGCGCCAATTTCATCATTTTATTAATAATACGCTGTTCGGTATGGATAAATTCACGACCGTCAACCGGGGTTGGAAAGCGGTCATCACCGCCAAACAGGTTATCGACTGCGATATAAACTTAAATTAGGTTCAAAGGTGAAAAGGACAGTGTCGTGCAAAGGCTTTAGATGTACTAGATTAAGATTGGTCATCACCGGTAGATTGCGCGCAATTTCATGATAAAGCTCAATTTTGATTAATCCTACGGTAATGTCAGGACTACGCCGCAGAATATTAAATAATCCCATACGAAATTGACGAGCAAAACGCCATTGATAATTTCAAGCGATTGCAGTCGTTCACGTACAGCACGTTGTTGAGTATTCGGATTATAAGGATAGATATCCATTTCAGTTGTAGATGTTTTCGCTGCACTGGTAGCTGTTTTATCAGTTGGTGCATCATTTAGTAGGGCATCAATCTCGGTTTGTGAAAGAAAGTTATCGCTCATGTGATTTATCGTAAAATAAACGTTGTGAATAACACATCGGTAATAATTTGTTCAGACTCTTCTAATTCAAAATCAAAAGTCGGTTTTAATACCTGCTTAATTTCAGACATAAGGTGAACTTTACCAGTGTTGGTAGCTAACTCAGCCGCTTTTTAGCGGGATAACAGTAGCAATAGTCGGCTACGTACTTCAGGCATAAAATTATGTAGGCGTTTACGGGTCTCTTCACTGGTCAGGCGTAAGGTAATATCGACATACAAAACCCGATCGTGTTTATCATCATCGATTAGATTAACCGTAAAGGGTTCTAATGACATGAATACGGGCAGCACCAGGCTTTTTTTTTTCAGGTTTATGTTCATCATGTTCTTTGGCTTGATATAACCACCAACTATAGCCAGTAATAAAACAACTTAATATGGTGAATAACTCCATAATGGTAAGCAAAACCCCATTTATGCGTTTTCCTTGCTGTTGCGATTTAGACATAGGCAGGTAATTCTTTTTGGTTCTACTTGGGATAATTAAGCGATTATCAATTAACGTTTTATCCCTGTTTTTGCATTCTATATAATTATCCTGATCTACGAATAACTTGACGCAGTGATAAAACAGTAAAAATAGTGGGTTATTTTGCCATTGGTGAATGGTGATTATCACTGGGGGAAATTTCCCCCGTTAAAGTAGTAAACAAAATGAGCCAATGAATTTAAGCAAATACATCAATTCCGGTTGTTACTTGTGCTGGGATAATTTGGCGGGATCGGGCTAATAAATTTGTCTTATCCTTTGACAGTGGCTCATTGGCTATTGATGTTATTGGTTGATTATGTTGATGACGATTTTGCTGATTATGCTGATCACCAACATGTGTTTGACCCAATTCTATACCTTGTTCTGATAAAGCATTACGTAACTGAGAGAGGTTTGTTTCAACTATCTGATAGACTTGTTGGTTAGCAGCGACAACCGAGAGTTGTGCTTTATCGTCAACAATTTTAAGTTGGATTTGTAGGCTACCTAACTCTTACGGATGAAGGAGTAACTCGGCTTGTTGTGATCCTTGACGGCTGAGAAATAAGATCTGCTCACTAAACTTTTGCCTCCACTCAGGATGATCAATTGGCGTAGTCAATACACTAGAATGGCTGTTAGCTGTAATTGAGTGAGTTGATATGGCTGGATTTAGCGATGAAGCGGCTAGTGGTAGTGCGCTAGTATTGGTTGTTGAGCCAGTAAATAGCTTACTATTTTCTGGCGTATTAGCCGGTGTCGCCACGCTGATAGTAGGCTGAATTGATGATAGTAAAGACTGTAATTGCGCTGGCTCCGGTTTATTAAATGACGCTGATAAATTGGCCAGTGGGTATTCGATTGATTGACTATTGGTTGTCGAGGTTGCTAGCACAATGCTGTTGTTTTAAGCCATGCTTTTCTTGCTTATTTTTAATATTATTGGTTAATTGTTCAATACCCACTGCTCTATTGTTTCATCTGCTAAGGGAGCATGACGACTTGCCAGCTGCAGCTGAGTGGTTGCCTCCGCTAGTTGCATCAGCGATGGGGCAATAAATTGATTGGCAATTAAAGGGGTAAATTGTGGGCTAGTAGATAACGCTGTTGGCTCGTCAATTTGGGTGGTTACTTCCTCAGCATAAAAGTCACTAATAGAAGACATTTGATTTTCCGGTTGGGCAACGTCTGAGCTAGTATTGGCTTCTGTGCTTTGCTCTTTTACTTGTGATGAGGGGTTAGTTAACATCTGAGCAAAATTGGTAGGATGCTGTTTTGCTGCTGCTGATTGTTGGTTGCAAGAGTGGCTACTAGCGTTAAATATTAGCGATGTTTCTATCATTGTTATGTCCTTAAAATAGCAAGTTGTGCTATTTCATCCATTTGTTTTTGTTCCAGGCGTTCGGCCTGTTTTTTCTGCAAACGTTCACTACGTTTTTTATCTTACTGAAAAAATTAGTTTTTTTCTGTTTTCCCTGCCAAGTTTTTTGTGCCCTGGTCTCACGTTGTTGCCATTCAAATAAATGTTGTTGATGTTGCGCGATTGCGTGTTCAAGGGACAGCAAAAACTGCTGATAATTCTGTAATATGGCTGAAGAGGTGCCCTGGTGAAGCATGGTGTTAAAGCTGTTGCCGATATTCATCTTGATAACTTAGCAGTTGTGTCAATTGTTGTTGCATTTGTTGATGTTGCTGCCGGATCTGTGACAGCTATACGATAGCCTGGCTACTATCATGTTGGCTTAAATCATGTAATAGGGCGAAGGAATTGGTTTGTTTCATGCTGCCTAATTAATGATTTTCGCTGTTAGCTGGGGTAACTAACTGACAAAGCTGTTGATAGCGAGCCTCCTTTGAACAGTACTGATCACAATCCTGGCGTAAAAATTGTTGTAAATGGGATAAAGCTGTATGGCTTGATCGAGGATCGGATCACTACCAACGGCATAAGCACCAACATTAATCAGATCTTGATTACGTTGATAACGAAATAATAGTTGTTTGAACTGTTGAGCCTGATAACAGTGGGTTTTATCGACCAGCGTGTTCATGGCCCGATTGATCGAAGCTTCAATATCGATTGCCGGGTAATGCCCTGATTCTGCTAAGCTACGTGATAACACAATTTGGCCGTCTAAAATTGCCCGTGCTGAATCAGCAATCGGATCTTGTTGATCATCGCTTTCAGTTAAAATGGTATAAAAAGCGGTAATACTGCCACTGCCGGCACGTTCTATCAGGACTGGTAATTTAACAAATACAGAAGGCGGATAACCTTTATTTGCCGGCGGTTCTCCAATCGCTAACGTGATTTCACGTTGCGTCATGGCATAACGGGTTAATGAGTCCATAAATAAGTAACACGTTCAAACCGCGATCGCGAAAGCCTTCCGGCATAAGTGGCGTCTTGTAACCGCAATAGGAGAGAGACATCGGCGGGAGCAGCAATAACCACTGAGCGTTGTAAACCCGCTGAGCCGAGAATATTTTCGATAAAGTCTTTTACTTCCCGGCCCCGTTCACCAATCAGGCCAAACACGATCACGTCAGCTTGGGTATAACGTGCCATTATGCCTAATAAAATATTTTTTCCTACCCGAGAGCCAGCAAATAATCTCATCCGTTGGCCGCGACCCACCGTAAGTAAACTGTTAATGGCTCTTACACCCACATCAAGTGGGTGATTAATCGTTGCTCGTTACAATGGATTAATGGGAGCAGTAACCAGCGAAGCAAATCTATCTGTGGCCGGCAAGGGTTTGCCATCTAATGGCTCACCAAAACCATCCAAAACTCGACCAAGCAGCGCAGGGCCAAGGGGAAATTGTTGTCCCATATGCTGTTGTTTTTCTGATAGCGATGGATGATAAACTTGAGTGCCTGGCATAATCCCCTCAAGATCCTGATAAGGTATTAATAACATTTTATGGCCATTAAATCCGACCACTTCGCAAGTAATTTCATCACTGAATGGTTGTTGTTAGCGTTTTATTAAACAATTTGCCCCTAACAGTATTTGCAGACGACCGGTGGCTTAACACGAAACCTGTCACCCACGTTAATTTTCCATAAGGCGTATTGGCGTCAATTGTCTAAGCTGTTTTTCCAGTAAGTCAATGCGGCCTAACCAGCGGGCAAGTCTTGCGGTCATGAGCATTTCTCCGGTATAATTAACTGACAAAGTTCCAGCCAGCGAGTCTCTAAACTGGCATCTAATTCACTATTTTCAGAACAGATTTTACAACCATATTGCTGGAACTCCGGTGCCGGGATCAGGCGCCAGCCATTTGCGGTTAAAGTATCATCCAATTGTGATTTGATTAGTGCGATATCGGTAGGATTAACATGTAATTGAGGACGGCTTGTAGAGCAATCTGCATTAGGCGTGAGGCAATGATGCTGTCTAACCCATTCTAATGAATGGCGAAACGTTAATAGCGATTACCATTGTTGGGTGATCGCTGCCATTTCATTTTGGGCCTGAAGCGTACCAGCTTGATGACCTTCGGTTAAACCTTGTTGATAACCGTCTGGTAACCTTGCTGTTGAACATCTGTCAAACCGGCTTGTTAATGCAATAACTAGCGAATCGTTTTCCACTTCTTGTAACAGGCGGTGCATCGAACAGTTGTCCATTTCGATAAGGTTTTCAAACAAGAACATTTCATCAATAATTTTTTGTGCCAATTCGTCGTCATATTCTTTAACGGCATTAATAACCACTTCTTCTTGTTGGCTTTTCATCAAATTGATGATTTCGACGGCAGTTCACACACTACCCATTTTACTGTGCTTAATATTCTGACCATCGAGTAAATTACTAAGCACTTTAGTCAACTTGGCTAAATCATCGGGTTGTACGCCGCCAAAGCTAGCGATCCGTAGCATGACATCATTACGTAATTTTTCATCAAACAAGGCTAAAACGTCGGCGGCTTGTTCGCGCTTTAAGTGCATTAAGATGGTAGCAATAATTTGTGGATGTTCATCACGGATCATATCTGCTGCCATCTGTGGCTCCATAAAGTTCAGGGTATCAATACCAGTGGCGGTTTCTTTGGTTTTAAAGATATCCTCCAACAAAGTATTAGCACGCTCTTCATCCAGCGCTTTGACTAATACTGAGCGCAGATAATGATTGGTATTAACATTAATAGCCGCATATTGAATGGCATTCTCTTCAAATTCAGCCAAAACATCCGTCAATTTATGATTAGAGATTTGACGTAAACTTAACATAACAATACTTAATTTTTGTACTTCACGGCTATTCAAGTGTTTAAAGATTTCAGCCGCTTGCTCTTCACCAACCGACATTAACATGACGGCACTTTTTTCTGTTCCACTAAGACTCATAGTTCGTTACTCATCCAATCACGAACAACCATTGCCACCACACGGGGATCTTTCTGTACCATTTCACGTAAGCGTTGGGTATGCATTTCCACGCTAACACGTCTGTCTTGGCGTAGTGCTTCGTCCTGCTCAATTCTTTGCCGGGCAGCGTGATCGGCATCTTGTTTCACTTTGAGATCAGCGGTTATTTTAGTGGCTTTCTCTGCTTCGCGTTTTTTGCGTAATTGAGGTTTGATCACTAAACGCCACAATAGCCAGGTTAACAGTGATAACAGCAGATAACGACCGATTTCTAAGGCAAGTTATACCAGATGACGGTAGTGTTGCTACCAAAATAGATTTAGATTGCTGGGCCGTAATAATACATTTAGTTGTAACGCTGTGTTATCAACCATCATAGTTGAGTATATAAAACAACATCTTGCTGCTACCCTGGCAGGTATTATGCCACCGGCCTGGAGTTAATTAGCTTCGTTTTATCGTTAGTCAGCTTAAGATTTTTATTTTTTAGTAAAGTACATCAGTGTTGTCACTGAAGTACTTTTATACTATTAGCCTGGATATTATTACACTTTAGCACATAGAGGCACTGATATGATTGTCAGCGTTCGATTTTGCTGGTTGATGATTTTGCCATCTTTTATTACGTCAGTGGTAAAAAGCCAACTATGATAGCCAAAATAGCCACGCACTGACATAGTAAGTGGGGGCCATGTGAGATTGTTGTAGCCAGGCACCGATGATGATATAGGCGTTAAGCCTACAAAGATGGCATAGGCAATATTGTAGGCAAATGACAGACTAGAATAACGAATTGCTGGTGGAAATGCCCGGGTGCTGACAATAGGTGTTAAAACTACGGCACCGACAAATAGTCCCATAATGCCATAATAACTAGTTAATGCTAACAGTGAGATGGTCAATGATAGCATATAGTAGAAATAGCTGGAGCTGATGATCAAGCCGCTATAAGCGAGTAGCATCGTAATGTGTGAGCCAATTTTATCGCTTAGATAGTCCCAAACTATACAGCCGAGCGTTAGCATTAGTACTACAAGGCAGTTAGCTTGTAGGACTCTATTACGATCAATATGGTAGATCCCTCGTAAAATAACGTCAGGTGTCATCAAAATGATCACAATAATTAATTTAGATATAGAGTTCAGGTCAATGTGGCGGTGATCAAACAAGCTTGCTTATGTGAGTTAAAACGGTCTTGACCGGTAACTCACTGCAAAGTACTTTTTGCGCAGCTAATTCTTTGAATATTGGTTTCCTGTAAGAATCGTCACAAATAAACGGAAATAAAGCCAAATAAGCCGCCCATAATAAACAGGATGCACCAGGCAAAATCGACAATTTGTTGTTCAGTAAAGTTATATTCAATGATAATAGTAATAATAGCACCAAGTAAAATACCACCGGTAATACCAGAAATCAGAGTGCCAATGCTTAAACCATAACGCTGTTTTGGTGTGTGTTCGGCAATAAAGACCCAGGCACCAGGCATTTCTCCACCAATTGCTGCTCCCTGCATTATACGCATTAAAAGTAATAACAGTGGTGCAGTCGCATTGATCGTAGCATAAGTAGGTAATAAGCCGATAACCAGAGTAGGAAAGGACATCATAAATATACTTAGGTTAAACATACGCTTACGACCTATTTTATCGCCATAGTGCGCCATAATGATGCCACCTAATGGGCGAGCAAGATAGCTTGCGGCAAATAAACCCAGGGAGGCCATCAGAGCGAGAAATTGATTATCACTCGGAAAAAAAGTTGCAAGATGGATTTTGGCATAAAAGACAAAATAACGAAATCATAAAACTCAAGTGTGCCACCTAGTGAAGATAGACCCAGCGTTTTATAATCTTGACGATTTAGTGGCCTGGCAAAAGGCTGACTTGATGTATTGTTTAGCGATGGCATGTTTTTATCCTTTTTATTTTATTAACTGGAAATTAGTGTATTACTTTACTGGATAAATTATTCTTAGAATAATGTAATTTATTGATTGACATTATTTTATTAACGGTAAAAAAGCAATAAAATAATAATCAAATCTCTATTTAAAAATCGTAATGTTATCTTTGTAATAATCAGATATGAGTGGTAAATTTTATCCTTCTTATCAAAATAGCGAAGGATAATATTTTATAATTTAAACGGAAAACTTAAAATAGGATAAATAGCTACTTATTTTTTTAATTTATATATTCCGATAATTAGACTATTTTAGTCAGGCTATTTTTTATAAAATAAAGATAATAATCCAGCAGCTTAATGATAAAATTTTAAATTGTCTTATTTCATAAAATATCATAATATTTAAGTTTGTTATGGCTTTAATTAATAAGCATAAGAAAACTTTAATATTAATCTAAATATGTTCAGTATAAAAAAACCGTTCAATAAAGTGAATTTTTAAGCGCTATTCTAATATTCTTCTCATAGAATAACGCTGCTAGTTTATACCAAAAAAAGGGTCGCCAGACCTAAGAAAATAAAAAAACCGGCGGTATCTGTAATTGCGGTTATCATTACACTTGAGCCAATTGCTGGATCTCTACTCAATTTTACCATAATTAATGGAATAATTACACCCATTAATGCTGCCATCATTAAATTTAGGATCATCGCTAAAGTCATGACGGCACCCATCTCAAGATTACCGTACAGCAAATAGGTGATGATGCCCATTATTCCTCCCCAGACAATGCCATTAATTAAAGCCACGCCTAATTCTCTTAATAATAGAAATGAGAAATTACCGGTCTGGATCTGGTGCAATGCAATAGCACGCACAATCATGGTAATGGTTTGATTACCAGTATTGCCACCAATCCCAGCCACAATCGGCATCAAAGTTGCCAGAGCAACAAGCTGAGAAATGGTATTTTCAAAAACACCAATAACCCTTGAGGCAATAAATGCGGTACATAGGTTAACGGCGAGCCAGGTCCAGCGAGTTTTTACTGCTTGCCCGACTGGTGCAAAGACATCTTCTTCAGGACTTAATCCGCCCATGCGCCGGATATTGCTATCACTTTCTTCATTAAGATTATCGACAATGTCTTTAACGGTTAAACGTCCCATTAATAAGCCGTTATTGTCAACCACAGCAGCTGAAATCAAATTGTAGCGTTCAAAGGCACTGGCAGCATCTTCCGCTTTCTCATTGGGTAAAAAACTTACCGTGGTGGTTTTCATTACATCAGCCACAGTTTTTGTTGGTAAGACGGTTAAAATTGTCGTTAATGGTAATTCCCCTTGTAAGCGATTTTGCATATCAACAATAAAAATTTTATCGGTTGCTTCTGGGATGTTGCTGTGTTGGCGTAAATAACGCTGTACGGTTTTAAGGGTAACATTAGGCCTGACGGTGATAAATTCAAAATCCATCATTTGACCAACGCTATCCTTAGGATATTGCAGTACTTCACGGATCTGATTACGTAAACTAGGATCCAGGTAAGTCAATAAGATACTCATAGTGTCGCGAGGTAAGTGTTCTGCTATATAAGCTTGTTCATCAACATGTAAATTAGCGACAGCCCGCAGTAATTCTCGGTCTGACATGTTTTTTAGTAAGCTTTCCCAGACTGAGGTTGAGGCTTCAACTAATACCTGTCCGCGGATATTGTTGTGAATTAAATACCATAACGATGAGCGTTGGTCATACGGTAACATTTCTAGTAAATCAGCAATATCAGCGGCATGCAAGGTATGTAACAGGGATTTGATTTGGGTAATTTTTTTGTCATGATCGACACTTGATAAGCTCTCTTGTTTGTCATGTTGGCTAGCTAATATTTTAATCGTCTCTTCACTTTGCTGGAAAAGCGTCAAAATATCTTGCCTAATCTGTTCTAGCTTTTGTGAATGTGGATTAACTAGTGAGGTAATATTCGATGAAAAGGCTGGTTGAGACATGGTTATCCTTAAATACTAATAGCCGTAACCTATTATCAGGTGTTATCATTTTTAAGACTTTTGATTAAATGCACACATTATTTAAACAACTACTATCAGCAGGATAGATAAGTTATCGAATAGAAATCAAGCAGTTAAATCAGATTTATATTTGGGCAATTTTATTTTTTAAAATAACAAAATATCAAGCAGATTCCTCTTTAATTTTTAATTTCCAACCAGGCACTTCTTGCCAGAATTTTTGTTCTTTTTCTAAAAATAGCAGTATTAACACATTTTGCTGTAGATAGTGATTAGGAAAATAGAGTGTCCAATGGCTTTGAGCTGTTTTTAACCGTAGCGAGTTTGGTGTTGTTGTCGATTGACGCTGATTATTAAGTAGTGTTGCTAATCGTAATAGTTGGATCATGGGTAAGTATTGTTTTTTTCTTAAATAGATTTAACTTAGGGGACTCGTCATATTTGATGCTTTTTTATGATACCTAACCAGTGTTGCCAGTAGTAATTGTTGCTTTTGATTAAACCCGGGAAGATTGGTATTGCGTAAAATATAGGCAGAATGACGTTGTAGCCCATTATGATTGATGTTTAATCCGACTTCATGCAGCATCCCCGCCCAGCTAAGTGGTACTTTGAGTTTGTGGATTAACCAACTTGAGGTTCTGTTTTGCCCATTGTTGATAAAGGATTGCTAGTGTTTTTGATACGTGTTGTGTTTGTTCTCTATCAATATCATAGTGTTCGGCTAAACTTAAGCGGTGCACTGGCGAATCTCTTGATGACGAAAGTGTCCTTCCATTTCATACAGTATTCCCTCACGTAAAGCACCATCAGAAAGCGTTAATTGTTTGATTTGTAGGGAATCAAAGATACCATATAGGATGGCCAAGCCGGGAACGAAAACGTGAGCGCGTTCTTCGGATAAACCAGGCAGATCTAATAATTTAAAATTTTTATACTTGAGGACTAATTTTTTTAGTTTGATTAGGCGCTCAGGCTCAGGGATAATCATCCCATCTGAGTCACCTAACTGGCTGATAACTTCATAGATTGCTTTTATCGTTCCTGAAGCACCGAAGTCACAGTCCCAACTTTTGTTTTGATATTGGCAAGCAAGATTTTCTAGTTTTTGGTGGGTAGCAAAATAGGCACGCTCAAAATTGGTTGTGTTAATCACATTATGGCAAAAAATTGTCGCGCATAACTTACACATCCCATTTTACGGCTTTCCATTAATAAAGGCTTAAAACCTTCACCAAGTAATAAGTTCAGTTGAACCACCACCGACATCAATCACCAACTTATGGCCTTTTTCGGGCTGAGTATGCTCGACCCCCATAAAAATTAACCGCGCTTCTTCTTGGCCTGAAATGATTTCGATTGGGTAGGGGATAATAGCTTTAGCTCGTTGGAGGAATTCTTCAACATTAACCGCTTCCCGTAAGGCATGGGTACCGACAATACAGACATTTTCAGCGGGAAAACCTTGCAAACGTTCGGCAAAAAGCGCTAGGCACTCCAACGCACGCTGAATTGATTTTTCACTTAACCTATTTTGTTCATCTAAACTGTCGGCTAGATGAACACATTTTTTAATGCGGGTTAAAATTTGTAGGGCGCCATTAACAATGCGCGCGATAATCATGTGAAAACTATTAGAGCCGAGATCGATTGCCACAATTTCCATAGGTCTCGATGCTGAATGTTTTGTTAATTGCATAGTGTTAAGCTCTTGTTTCTGGCTGTTCTAGTGATTTTAAATAATCGCAGACAGCAAGTTGGTCTTGGATTTTGCGTTTATTACCGCGTGGGACATAACGATTAGTTAATTCTTTATCAATATACCGAGCTTTAACTGTAACTGTATCATTAAATTGTAATTCCAAAATGTCGAGCACCCGTTGTTTCAGTTGTTGATCAATTAATTTAACTGCCACTTCAATGCGAAAATCGATATTACGCGTCATACAATAAGCTGAGGAAATAAAGACTTCTTCATTGCTATTGTTACTAAATACATAGGCCCTATCATGTTCTAAAAAGTGGTTAACGATGCTAGTGACTTGAATATTATCGCTAAAACGAGGTTGGCTAGGAACTAGTGAACATATACCGTGGTTCAAGAGACGAATTTTCACGCCGGCGTTCGAGGCATCATAAAGGCGATTAATTAATTCTTTGTCGTCTAATTTATTAATTTTTAGCCAGATACCTGATGTTTTACCAGCTTGAAAGTTGGCAATTTTACGATCGATCAGTTGCATTAACCGAATACGTGAATTTTGCGGTGAAACCATTAGATTTTCAAAGCTGACAGGTCGGTAAGGGTTTTCAATAAAGTTAAATACCCGCCTTACTTCATTGGTGATTTGCCTTTAACAATGAATAATCGGTATAGAGACGGGTAAGTTTTTTCGTTAAAGTTGCCGGTACCAATATGTGCGTAACGAATAATTTGACCTTGTTTAAGACGAGAAATAATAAAGAGTTTAGCGTGGATTTTAAGGCCAGGTGCAGAGAAAATGACATGTACCTCGGCTTCAGTAAGAAGTTTAGCCTATTCTCTGATCGCCACAAATTCATTGTGGAAATTATAAAACCAATGATGACGTAAACGTAGTAGGGGTTTATTAAGTAAATTTTTATTAGGGAAATTTAATGAAGTCTTTAAAATTATGATAACTCCCCCTGCGATCACAGAATCATCATTAGATAACCTGAGTTTTTTTCTGAGCAGTGCTACCATTTTATCAGGCATATTTCGTTGGTAGACAAAACGTACTGGTTCGGCATTAAGACGCTGTTTCAAACTTGATGACATCAATTCCAGCATACTTGATTCCATCTCAGTGGTTAAATCATATTCAGCATCGCTTGTTATTTTCATCGAGTAGGCGTTTAATTGGTCATAGTCAAAAAAGCCTTTAAATATTTTATCAAGACAATAACGCAAAATATTATTTAGCAGGATTATTGACTTTCTGCGTTTTGGCATTTCGGGCGGTAAATGGATAAAGCTCGGTTGTTTACCAGCAGAAATTTCGCATAGCGCATGTTGAATATTTTGTCCTTGGATAATCTCAATAGCCAGATAGGTATAGTCATCTTTTAGGAACTCAACCAGATCAGTTTCTGCCGTGATCAAGATAGGGGTAATATGCTGGCGAAGTTGTTGGCGAAAAAATTGTCGTAATCAAATTTGTTGGTTCGGTGAAATTTGCCGTTCGTTAATCAGAAAAATTTGGTTACGTGCCATCTCAAGTAATAGTTCATTAATAGAGTGAGTCAAATTTTTGATCGAGCTTGGCAACTTTAGTTTAGTAGCTGGCGTGAACTTGATGCGGTTTCGTGTTCTTCGTTAATTAATATACGTCGTTTAACATCAACAAACCTAATTTTATAGAATTCTTCAAGGTTATTGGAGTAAATACCTAAAAACCGCATGCGTTCAATCAGCGGATTACGTTTGTCGGCTGCTTATTGTAAAACCCGCTCATTAAATGATAGTCAACTGATCTTTTTTTCAGTATAAAGTCGATCTTGAGACATCTTTACTTACTCCATAACCAAGATTGTTATTTGTAATAAGGACTATTGTTACTTACTAGCTTATCTGATTACTCATGATTTTTCAGATATTTTATTGCTTTCTAGTTGGGATTTTTTTTCCTATCGTTGTATTGATATTGAAAAATACTCATCCGAATGACGGTACGATATTTACCATTAATAAAAAATTCATCAACCAGTTCGCCTTCAAAGCAAAAACCTAATTTTTTATAAATATGTAGTGCTTTGGTATTTTCTTTATCCACAATCAAGTAGACTTTATAAAGGTTTAAAACAGAAAATGCATAATCCATCGCTAAATTGGTGGCTTTAGCTGCATATCCTTTACCTTGAAATACTGGATCAATAATAATGCCAATTTCCGCTCGACGATGAATATAATTGATTTCTACTAATTCGATTAAACCAATTTTAGTACCTTCATTTTCAATAATAAACCGGCGTTCTAACTGATCATGGATGTGTTTGTCATAGAGATCGCTTAATTCAACAAAGGCTTCATAAGGCTCTTCGAACCAATAACGCATCACACTGGCGTTATTATCTAATTGATGGACAAAAGGAAGATCTTCACGTTCTAAAGGTCGTAGTGTAATTGATTCGTTTTTTTTGCCAGTAGGCATTGGGTACCTCGATTGAGAGTAAAACTTAGCATTTATGAAATAATCGCTATTGATGCTCTGTATTTAGTCAATTTGAATAGTAAAATATTAAACCAGCTGAGTGATAAATAAGAGCAATTATATTTTAGCAATAAACTCGATTTTTGATAACTATTTAGTTAACTATTGACAGATTATTACTACAAAATCAATTAGAAATGGTATAAATATCGACCACTATAAGGAGACGAAATTGTGATGCCATTAGCATCACAACGGATGACAGATAAAATTAATCTTTATTAGCATAACCGTATGGAGGAAGCTTATAGCCATCTAGATAAGCTGAATTATTGACCATCGTTAATCGCCCTTTAATAAACCAATCGATGACTAGTGGATAAATACGATGCTCCTGAGTTTGTACGCGGACGATAATATCTTGCGGTTGATCAGCAGCAAAAATAGGTACTTTAGCTTGGAGTATAATCGGACCTGCATCCAGTTTTTCAGTGACAAAGTGAACCGAAGTACCGTGTTCTTTATCACCATTTTCCAGCGCTTTACGATAGGTATCTAATCCCGGATATTTAGGCAGTAGAGAAGGATGAATATTGATTATTTTACCTAAATAATGGCTTATAAAGAGAGGTGTGAGAATACGCATATAGCCAGCTAGCACGATCAAATCTGGCTGGTATTGTGCTATAGCAGCCAGAAGTGAAGTATCATAAGCATGGTTATCGTGGTAATTAGCTTTGGGCATTACCACAGTGGGAATAGCTGCTTGCTTAGCCCGTTTTAAACCATAAGCAGTGGGATTATTACTGAAAACAGCACTAATTTTCGCTGTAATATTTTGTTTTTGGCAAGCATCAATAATGGCTTGTAAGTTACTACCATTGCCAGAAATTAATACCACGAGATTTTTCATTGACTAATGGTAACCTGTGGTTCATTGGATTTGATCGCTACAATTTTTCCAATTTGCCAGGCTTTTTCACCTGACTGATTGAGGAGTTGTAGTGCGTCGGAGGCCTCTTCTGCTGGTAAGACGATTAGCATGCCAACACCACAATTAAAGGTGCGATACATTTCATGCTTCGTCACATTACCGGTTTGTTGTAACCAGCTAAATATGGCCGGCCATTGCCAGCTAGCACCATCAATTTGTGCTTGAGTGTTTGGTGGTAAAACCCGTGGAATATTTTCCCAAAAACCACCACCGGTGATATGGGCTATAGCATGAATATTCTGTTTTTCAATTAAAGATAGAATACTTTTAACATAAATTCGCGTTGGGGCTAATAAATGATCGGCCAGTGATTTATTTTCAAGTTGATTAGTGGCTGTATCTATTTGGCTGATCTGTATAATTTTTCTAATTAAGGCATAACCATTGGCATGTGGGCCACTAGAGCCTAAAGCAAGCACGGCATCACCAGCTTTAACTTTGCTCCCATCGATAATTTTTGCTTTTTCAACCACACCAACACAGAAACCGACTATATCATAATCTTCTCCATGATACATGCCTGGCATCTCTGCTGTTTCCCCACCGACAAGGGCACAAGCTGACTGTTTACAGCCATCAACAATACTTTTGATCACGCTGGCAGCAGTATTTACATCCAGTTTACCGGTCGCATAATAATCAAGAAAAAATAGTGGTTCGGCGCCTTGAACAATCAGATCATTAACGCACATGGCAACTAAATCAATACCAATCGTGTCATGACGCTTTAAGTCCATTGCTAATCGCAGTTTTGTTCCAACACCATCTGTACCTGAAACTAATATTGGCTCACGATACTTTTGTGGCAACGCAAATAATGCGCCAAAGCCACCTAATCCGCCCATCACTTCTGGTCGGCGAGTTTGTTTGACGACACCTTTAATACGTTCGACCAGCATATTACCTGCATCAATATTGACACCAGCATCTTTATAGCTGAGAGAAATTTTGTCTGTCACAGCAAGCTCCCAAGGCGATTGCATTTAGTAAAATAGATGGAAACAGCGATAATTCTACCAGTTTAAGCAAACGTTTGCGAGACTCTTTACAGGTTTTGATTATAAAACTAAATAGTCAGCAGAATTAAATACTAGACCAAGAAAAGCTTAATCTATCAGCTGGAAGCCGTCTAAAAAAGCGCTATAATCTGGTGATTTTTTATTTGTTGATCGTTTGTATAAAGGAGCGTGTCATGCAAATCGTTGAAGTGAAACACCTGTTAAATTAAAATATAAATTCGGTTTAATGTGGGATAAAGATATTAATACCAAACGTTTTCGTTAGTTGGCCTCTGAAGTGGGCAGTCTTTTGACTTATGAAGCAACAGCAGACTTAGAAACTGAGATGATCACTATAAGAAATATAGTGTGGTCAGGTAAACATCGAGCAAATTAAAAGAAAAAAAATACCGTGATGCCGATTTTGCGCGCCGGATTGGGAATGATGGATAGGGTATTAGAAAATATTCCTAGTGCTCGTATTAGTGTGGTGGGGGGCTATCGTGATGAAAAGACGTTGGAGCCGGTGCCATATTTTCAAAAGTTAGCTTCAAATATTAATGAACGTATGGCATTAGTTGTGGATCCAATGTTAGCAACAACAGGTGGCTCGATGATTGCTACAATCGATTTACTTAAACAAGCCGGCTGCCAAGTTACCAAAGTATTGGTATTAGTTGCGGCACCTGAAGGTATTAAGGCACTGGAAGCTGTCCATCCCGATGTCGAACTTTATATTGTATCTATCGATGATCATCTGGGTGAACATGGTTATATTGTGCTGGATTTAGGTGATGCAGGTGATAAGATATTTGGTACCAAGTAATGTTTGTTGTTAAAGTTATTTTTTATTAATTATACTCATAAGATTGGATATAGATACCAATCTTATTAAATTAACTTTGTAGGTTATCATTTCAAATTTAATAGCCTAAGTGTAAGGTGTTTTTTTCACTCTATTTTTATCTAACGAGCGGTTTAATCCTTCATATTTTTTATTTAATTCAACTTTAGCATTTTCAACTGTAAGTTTAGTGAGCAAAAATAAACTCTTAGGCGATATAATTAAAACTATAGCCGGAAGCAGGATTAGAGTAAATACTATGATAGAATAATTTAGCTTGATGATCCGCTTTTATTACCGGTTGAATAAGATTATGATTTTGCTGATTAAATTTCACAAAATCCGTAAGATTGCTTGCTAATTCATTGGTTAAACTAGTACGTTCGTTATTATCAATAAATTTATGGCTAGCAATAATATGTTCAGCTAATAGATGTGGATTGGTGGTATTGAAGCTTGCAGAGCGACTGTTAAAATTTAAAATATAGTTACAGCTTCTAATTTGATAGAGATAATCTAAAAAATTGCTTAAATAAAGGGATGCATTATCTAATGAATCTGTTGGCGTCTATTTTGATTCATCACGGATATTGGCTATTATTGTGGTAATAAAATTTGTTGGTGAATCAGCGAGTTTTTTTGCCTTTATATCTTGATCACTATTTTCATTCTATTCCTTATCATCTTGAAAAGCTTTTTCTTTTCCTGAACCAAATGTTTCAGCACAGTCTAATAAGTTGCTGATTTTTTCTCCATTATATTTTGCTGTATCAATAAAATTATCAATGCTATTAAATTTGTTTATATCCGTCATAAAAACTCCTTTAATTTAAATAGTTGTTTTAATTTCATTTACAAATAAATTATATATTCACTATATTATTATAAGTTGTAGTAATTTTATTATTTTTCAATTAGCCAAAATAATTATATTATTTATAACTTTTTAAGTTTAATAAATTATATTTATTTGAAATTAGTTATAACGTAAAAAAGAATTATTTTTTATTTGATAATGAAAATAATAAAAAATATTAATCAAAACGTAGCAAATAGTTGTTATTTTCTACTTCAGTATGGTTTTTTCTAACCAAGCAGAAAGTAGCATAAGATTACCTTGAATGATATTTTTTATCTTCAGGCAATCAATTAAAACTTGCAAAATAGAGTGTTAAACTTGATAAAACAATTATAATAAAATTTGTTTTTTATTTGTAACTAGCCTAAAGATCTCGTTATGATATTAATAAAGTTTGCTTCAAGTTTAATAAAATTTTCTGTTATGAAAATAAAATATCAAATGGTGGGCTTTATAGCTCAGTTTTGATGAGCAATAATAGATTAATTAATTATTAGTAATGAAGCATGACCTGCGGTGTAATTGGGGTAGCCGAAAGGCCGCCACTAAGAGAAACTATTCCATTAAGTTTTCAGCATCTGTTTGCTATGTTTGGTGCGACGGTATTAGTACCTATTTTATTTAACATCAACCCGGCAACAGTTTTATTGTTATTGCCACTGGGTTATGAGTTAGCCTTGAGCGGATTTATTGTTTGTGGGTTACTTTTTTGCTTAGTATCACTGATTGTAAAACTAGCAGGTAGAAGTTGGATCAATATTATTTTTCCACTTGCCGCAATGGGAGCGATTGTTGCGGTTATAGGTCTGGAATTAGCTCAAACGGCAGCAGGCATGGCCGGTTTTTTGCCTAAAGCGAATATGTCTGTTGATTCAAGTACTATGATTATTTCAGTTACGACTTTGATCGTTACCATTCTGAGTTCGGTTGTTTTTCTAGGTTTCTTAGCAATTATTCCTATATTTTGATTGGGATACTGGCAGGTTATCTGCTAGCATTTTTAATGGGAGTAGTCGATTTAACTTCAGTCACGGCTGCACCTTGGTTTTCATTACCCACATTTTATTCTCCACGTTTTGAGAGGATTGCTATTTTAACTATTTTGCGTGCAGCACTGGTTGTTATAGCGGAACATGTTGTTCATTTAGTCGTGACCGCTAATATTGTTGGGCGCGATTTATTAAAAGATCCCGGTTTACACCGTTCAATGTTTGCTAATGGTTTATCAACCACTATTTCAGGCTTTTTGGGTTCAACACCGAATATCACTTACGGTGAAAATATTGGTGTGATGACAATCACTAAAGTATACAGTAGCTGGGTAATAGGTGGCGCAGCAATATTAGCTATCTTACTTTCTTGTGTAGGTAAATTAGCGGCGGCAATTCAGCTTATTTCGACTCCGGTTATGGAGTGTTTCCTTATTACTGTATCATGTCATAGCGGCCTCAGGCATACGGGTATTAATTGATTCTCAAGTAGATTATAATAAACGACAAAATCTAATTTTAACTTCAGTTATTCTGATTATTGGTGTAAGTGGTGCCTCTGTCAATATTGGTGCCGCCGAATTGAAAAGGATGGCCCTTGCTACCATTATCGGTATTATTATGTCACTAGTTTTTCGTTTTATTAATATTATTCGTCCAGAGAAAACTTATATAACCACTAAGCTTGAGTCGGTCAACCCCACTAAAAAATAGCTGATTTTTGCTGAATGATATGCAAGTTGTTAGTTCCATAAGATGGCATTGTTTAAGTTCATCTAATTACAACTTTTGTGTTAAACTGTATGTGTTTTCTTATCTATACAGGAAGAGGTGCTTCTGAATACGCCGTCGCAGCTTTCATTGCCTTTATCTACACCTGATGATGAAACCTTTGCCAGTTTTATTCCTGGAGAGAATGGTATTTTATTAGCGGCAATTAAATCCGCTATTAATCAACCTAATGGTAGCTATATTTATTTTTGGTCTCAGCAAGAAGGTAGTGGAAAAAGCCATTTATTACATGCTGCATGTACTCAATTGTCACAAAAAGGTGAGGCGGTTGGTTATGTTCCTTTACATAAACGTAGTTATTTTGTGCCGGATGTTTTAGATGGAATGGAACATTTAGCGTTGGTTTGCATTGATAATGTTCATTGTATTGCTGATGAAGAAGCGTGGGAAATTGCACTTTTTAATTTATACAATCGTATCTTAGAGATCGGCAAAACTTGTTTATTGATTACGGGCAATAGGCCACCAAGATTAATTGATTTAACCTTACCTGATTTAGCTTCAAGGCTTGATTGGGGGCAGATCTATAAACTTCATCCCCTTAGTGATGAGGATAAGATCCAGGCACTACAATTACGTGCAAAATTACGCGGTTTTGAGTTATCTGAAGAAGTTAGTCGTTTTGTATTAAAGCGTTTGGATAGAAAAACCCGTACATTATTTACTGTGTTAGATGAGTTAGATCATGCATCGATTGTTGCCCAGCGTAAACTGACCATTCCCTTTGTTAAAGATATTCTTAAGCTTTAATTTAAGAGGTAAACTTGTTTTTACCTCTTAAAGATGCAAAGTTATTTAAATAGGTTTTTTACTTTTTCTGGCGGGCGTCCTAGGCGTGCTTGATTATTGACAATAACTATAGGTCGCTCAATCAATATCGGATTATCGTGCATTGCCTGAAATAACATCTCGTCTGATAACGAGCGGTCAGATAAATTAAGTCTTTGATAAATAGTTTCATTGGTTCTAATTAATTGTCGAGGTTCAGTGAAACCCAATTGTGAGAGTAAAGTTTTCAAGCTATTGGGACTCGGCGGTGTTTTAAGATATTCAACTATGTGCGGTTTGATCCCCATCTCTTCTAATAGTTTTAATGTTGCTCGGCTTTTTGAACAACGTGGATTATGGTAAATTGTCACTTCTTGAGACATATCGTAAGTTCCTTAGGGTTTTTGTAATTTTTTATCACGTATTTGTAACTGGCATAGTGCATCAATACGGGCATCATATCTGGCTTGATCATAACTACCGGTTTTTGTTAACCGACTGGCATCTGTTAGATATTGAATAGCAGTAATATAATTACCACGCAATGCCATACCTTCAGCATAAGCAGCTAACTCTTCACTACGCTTTGCTTGCTTAGCTGAGACTTCTGCCAGTAAAGTCCAACCATTTAAGTCATTAGGATTATCAAAAGTGTATTTACACAATAAATGACTGCCTTGTGTATACTGATGATTAGCAATATAGGCATTAGCAAGATTGATTTGTAAAACCGGGTCATTGGGTGTGTTGGTTAGCGCTTTTTGTAAACGAGAAATTGCTTGTTGCGGTTGATTTAACCCTATATCAATATCGGTCATAAGATCAATAAACCAAGGATTAGCCGGTTGTTTAGCTAACATTAAGTTTACAATATTGTGGGCCGTCTGATATTTTTTCTCTTCATTAAGTAACAGTGCGTGACCATAATCAGCAGCCATTCTTTCTTTAGTATCACCTTGGCTATACTGTGATAAAATTTGTTCCAAAATTGGTTTTTGCCCGGTTGTATACATAGCAAGGATACGTATACGAGCCAGCATAAAATCGAGTGATGGCGAAAGATTAACTTTTGGGTATTGATTGGAACGATTTAGAGCATCTGCTAAACGACTATCTGGTAATGGATGGGTTAGTAGCATCTCAGGTGGTTTTGACATATAGCGACTTTGATCGGCTAAAATTTGCATGAAATCAGACATCGCTTTAGGATCAAACCCTGCGCGACGTAAAGTTTGAATACCAATTCGATCGGCTTCTTGCTCGTTAGATTGGGTAAAACTTATTATTCCTTGCTGCACACCAGCTAGTGTTCCTGTCAGCGCCGCAATACCTGCTTGTGGATTAGCCATCACTAACAGCGCCGAGCCAATAGCACCTATCCAGGCTAAGGGTGCATTACGTTCCCGATCTTCCAGCATACGGGCAAGATGTCTTTGGGTTACGTGAGAAATTTCATGGGCGATCACGGAAGCTAACTGACTTTCATTTTGACTATAACGAAAGAGAGCGGAGTGAAGAACTACGTTGCCACCAAAATAAGCATATGCATTAATATTGGGATTATTTATCAGGTAAAAATTAAACGGGGTTTTTACTGAATGGGCGTTTTTTACTAAGCGCATGCCGAGATGGTTAATATATTGATTTAACAAAGGATCGTAGATGAGCGGTGTGTTTGCGCGTAATTGACGCGTCAGTGCGTCACCAATAATGATCTCTTGATCGATAGTCAATGTGCCGCCTGCTGTAGTGCCAATATCAGGCAGATTATCTTCAATAGCGGCATAAACAGGTTTCATTGGGACTGCTAACGTCATTGTTATTACCAGAGTAATGAGTGGCTTAGCCAATTTTGCATTCATAAACCCAAAGTATCCCTTACGATTGATTATATTGTTAAATAATATTTTTATGATAGCAAACCTCACTGGATAATCTGTCAATTGGTATAATTTTGATGGATTAAAAATTCATTTACCACATTTAGGAGTAAATATATGCTGGAGATGTTTTTGCAATGGTACCGTCGAAGATTTTCAGATTCTCAGGTCATTGCATTATTTATTAGCCTGATTATTGGTTTTTGTATCATATTCTTTTTTCACGATATTTTAGCTCCTTTATTAGTTGTAATTGTGTTGGCTTATTTACTTGAATGGCCAACCCAGCAACTGGGTAAGTTAGGATTTTCGCGGCTGGCGGCGGCATCGATTGTTCTGACTATTTTTATGTTAGTGCGATGGTTATTTTAATTATTGTACCCATTGTTTGTCAGCAAAGAATGAATTTATTATTTGATTTACCTTCGATGGTCAATAGTTTTAATGAATATGCTAAGGCATTACCTGAAAGTTATCCTGCTTTAGTCGACGCCGGTATTATTGATATGATAGCTGATAATTTACGTGGTCGTTTATCGACTTTAGGTGAATCTGTAGTTAAGTATTCGGTCGCTTCACTTATTGGGATTATTACCATAGCAATATATCTAGTTTTAGTACCGCTAATGGTATTTTTTCTGCTAAAAAGATAAGACCAGAATTATACGTGGCCTACAATGTGTTTTACCTCGTGATCGGTTATTAGTCGGACAAGTTTGGCAGGAAATGAACCAACAGATTACTAACTATATCCGTGGTAAAGTTATTGAAATGGTGATTGTTGGTATTTGTACTTATATCGCATTTATTTTTTTAGGTTTGCGTTATTCCCTATTTCTGTCAGTATTTGTTGGTATTTCTGTTTTGATCCCCTATATTGGTGCAGTGGTAATTACCATTCCGGTGGTATTAGTTACCCTTTTTCAATGGGGTATTGGACCCGATTTTTGGACTCTGTTAATTGCTTATTTAATTGTTCAAGGGCTTGATGGCAACTTACTTGTACCTCTTTTATTTTCTGAAGCAGTTAATTTGCATCCTCTGGTTATTATTTTATCTGTTGTGGTTTTTGGTGGGCTTTGGGGATTTTGGGGAGTGTTTTTTGCTATCCCACTGGCAACGTTAATTAAAGCTGTGATGCATGTCTGGCCGGAAGATAATTTAGTAACTGAACTGAAAAATAGTCTTTTAATTGTTAATTGCCAGCAAAACATGCTGGACAATTAACAATAGATTTTTATCACGGATGAGTATTGAGATAATTTAGCACAATTTGGTGATGGTCACTTGGATTGAACTTGTCAAACACATGTTCAATTTCACCTTTAGTATTGATAAGGAAACTAATACGATGAATACCATCAAAAGTTTTCCCCATAAACTGTTTTGCTCCCCATACGCCGAATTTTTCTGTTACCTCATGTTTAGGATCCGATAGTAATGTGAAGTTTAGCATTTCTTTTTCATAAAAACGTGATAGCTTTTCTGGTTTATCAGTACTTATGCCAAAAACTTCAACACCCATATGGTTAAGCTCATTCATCTTATCGCGTAATCCACAAGCTTGTAGAGTACAGCCGGGAGTCATTGCTTTGGGATAGAAATAGATCAAAATTCGTTGACCAAGATAATCTGATAAATTGATTATTTCGCCATCTTGGTCAGGAAGGCTAAACTGAGGAGCCTTGTCACCGGTTTTTAATGGACTCATTAGATTCTCTCCATTTAATTCTATCTATTATTGCGATTTGCTTATTAAGGATAATTGTACCTTGAGCATTTAATTTTGTGCACAATTGATTAAATCTATTTTTGATAATTAATTCATTATCATCAATAGAATTTTGGGCTGTTATTTGCATTTCAAGTTGTTCATCGCTGGATGGATTTTTGATACCAGTTCGGCTAGCTTGAAGTTAAGGC
The DNA here is from genome assembly GCA_048493715.1 of Arsenophonus endosymbiont of Dermacentor nuttalli. Classification (GTDB taxonomy): domain Bacteria; phylum Pseudomonadota; class Gammaproteobacteria; order Enterobacterales; family Enterobacteriaceae; genus Arsenophonus. The sequence continues at coordinate 34,293 of JBGDCZ010000025.1, forward strand.
TGATAAATAAGCTAGTAAATTGTTCAACGATATCGGGAGCATCATTAACAATAATTTTGGCGGTTATTATTGAAGAATATTTTTGGTAAATTCTGGGAGGTAGTCTTTTTCATAATAAATAATAGTTCTAATTCAGCGCCTTTCTTAGGCAACGTCGCTTCTATTAAAGAAATCGATTGCGGACTACCAGATAACATCATGATAAAATTGAATTCTTTGCCAAATATTGCCAGACGGCTATCTGCAATATTACATCCGCACTTACTGACCAGTTGAATAACGCTGTTAACGAGATACCTGGATGGTCTGCACCCAGCACAGTAATGATGAGAGATTGTTGTTCACTCTGTGGCAAGTCATATTCCTTATATATCTTTCATTTGTGAATATCTTATGGTAACCATAAAAAAAGCTCCTGCCAAGATTAAAAAACAAATATATTAATACAATACGATTACAGATCGTAAAGTGATAAAATAGCCCTTAGCAAAATGAAATGGTAACTTTTTTGCTAGTTTTTAAATTTTAAATGATTTATCGGCTGATAAAATAATAAAATGTGGCGAGAATAATAGACCGACGGTATGCTGATAATCATTAATTTATTTTTATAAGGTAAAGTGATTATTAATAAATTTCATCTATAAGAAGGTTTTTTTCTTCAGGCTGAAAAAGTACCATAATTTTAATGTCTCATTTAGGAAAAAGGTTATGGTTAATCATTCTATTGAATATCAGAATTTTTTGCGTGGAAGTATTGTTGCAATTGTTACCCCGATGGATATAAAAGGGCAAATAGATAAACCAAGTTTGAAAAAACTGATTGACTATCATGTTAAAAATGGAACAACCGCGATTGTATCTGCCGGAACAACCGGAGAATCGGCGACACTTGATCATAGCGAGCACTTGGATGTAGTAATGACGACATTAGAGTATGCTGATGGCAGAATCCCGATTATTGCAGGCAGCGGCGCCAATGCAACCAAACAAGCAATTGCATTGACTAAATCTTTTGAAAATGCTGGCGTTGTTGCTTGCTTGGCGGTAACACCTTATTATAATAAGCCTTCACAAGAAGGACTCTACCAGCATTTTAAGGCCATTGCTGAACAGACAAGTTTACCTCAAATCTTATACAATGTTCCTTCGCGTACCGGATGTGATTTATTACCTGAGACAGTTGCTAGATTAGCAAAGTTAGGTAATATTGTTGCCCTTAAAGAAGCCAGTAGTGACTTAAGTCGTGTGAATCGCATTCGCAGGTTAGTAAATGATGAAAATTTTATTTTGCTTAGCGGTGATGATGCAACTGCGTTAGACTTTATACAATTAGGTGGACAGGGGGTGATTTCTGTAACAGCCAATATTGCCGCCAAGTTAATGACTGAGATATGTAATCTAGCATTAATAGGCAAGTATGCCGAAGCGCAGCAGTTAAATTATCGTCTATGCCAATTGCACCATCAATTATTTATCGAGCCTAATCCCATCCCAGTTAAATGGGCATGCTATCAGTTAGGCCTTATTAACTCTGATAGATTGCGCTTACCCATGACACCGTTAACACAGTCTGGTCAAAAAGCGCTACAAGAGGCGCTTAAGATCGCTGACTTACAGAAAATTTAGGGAAATTTAATGGCAAAATTATTGCACAATTCAAAGGTTATTAAGCTTGCAGGACTATCACTTGCTGTACTGTTGGTCGCTTGTACCACAAATCAACGTCATAAGCGCCAAGTCAGTGGTGGCGAATCATATTTAAATACTCCACCGTTAAAAAAGTTAACCATTCCTGAGGGTATGTCATTACCATTAGAAAACGGTGAATATGACATCCCGCCAGCTAATCAGAATGGTACGGTGGGTAAAGCATTAGATATTCGTCCTCCCATTCAAATACTTTCGTTACTTAGTTACACACAAATTGAAAATAGTCTCACAGCAAGTCGCTTATTTTTAAGTAATACAGCGGAAAATAGTGCTCTTTGGTCACAAATTAATTATATTTTACAACAAAAAGCGATTAAGGTTGAGCAAAACAATGAACCAGAGCATTCTTTGATCACAGATTGGATCACTTGGCCGCGTGGAGATGAAGATATTCCTTTACAAACTCGGCAGAAAATTCAGCTTGATTCACAAAATAATCAAATAGTAATCACAGTCACTAATGAAGGCATGAAGCAAGGTGAAGAGAGCATTAGCGATCCGCTAGAAATACAACGCTATAATATTTTAATGCTAAATGAGCTAATTGATTCAATAAATAAACTGCGCAATAGCGCAACTAGTTCTGATGTTCAAGGGCGCTATACCATAATCGATGTGCAAAGTGGTAGTGATAGTAGTGGATTACCGCAAATCATTGTGTGTGCGCCTTATGATGTTGTTTGGGAAAGGTTACCGTCCGTACTTGAAAGCATTGGTATACAAGTTGGCGATCGTAGTCGTGCCAGTGGAGCGATTAGCCTTACTTATAATGGTATGAATAACGACGATTGGCAAGCAATTGGTGTTAATACGGTGCCAAAAGGTGATTATAAATTGCAAGTTGGTGATGTGAATAATCGTACTAGTCTCCAATTTGTGGCACTAAAAGGGACAACCCTAACGCAAAAGCAGAATGATGCAATGGTGGCGGTATTAAAAGCAGCGTTTAGTAAAACTAGTAGTAATTAGCGAATAAAACTGAGTTTATTACCATTATTTCTAACATCGCTTATAAAAAGATAGATGATTTGTAGCACTTTATTCACTACAGATCATTTTTTTATTTTGATTTTTTGATCTTCATGGGAAAAGATGGAGTGTCATTATTTACTTATTTTTTGTTTTTTTGCATTTGGCATTTGTTGAGCGTTATATTTTGGGATGAGTGAGCATTTTAAAAGTTAGTTGATTGATTTAAATCATTTTATCCACTGCGGAATGAACATGTGAAAGGCTATTTTTTTATTTCTCATCTATAAATATGCAGTGGCTATAATTTACTGTGCATAGCGTCTGTTACTTGAGAAGAATCAAAACCATTCAATTAGGAATAATACTTTAATTTTATGTTTGCTGACTATTTCATATGGCTTTTTGTTTCATTGCATTTACTCAAATTTTCATACTTAGTGCGAATTGTTGAATTTATTATAACTGAGGATATGAGCATAATTAATAGGAAAAATTTGTTACATATTTAACTTAATCATTATAATTTGCATAGCTTATTATTATACTATAATAGTAAATGAATATTAAAAGTAGCTCTCAACAAAAATTACGATTTGATATACAAGGGTTACGAGCAATTGCTGTGCTTGCTGTCATGATTTTTCATGCTAATAAAGATTGGCTCCCTGCTGGTTTTTTTTTTTTTGGCGTAGATATTTTTTTGTCATATCAGGTTTTATAATCTCTTTTTTAATATTTAATTCAAAGGATAAAAGCTTCAATTGGAGCAAGTTTGTGATAAAAAGAATATTACCAGCGTACTTAGTCTTACTTGTTATAACAACTTTGTTAGCTTTGGTTATATTTATTCCGCAAGACTTTATATTCTTATAAAGAAACCTTAAAATCTGCCTTTTCTTCAATAATAACGAAGATTTCACTAATTTTGGCGACTATTTCGTGCCTAGTGCTTATGAACTACCGCTATTGAAACATGGTCACTATCGATGGAATGAAATTCTACCTTTTACTTCCAATAGTACTAATTATTAGTCCAAAAAGATATTTAAGTTATATTCTACCAGCTATATTTATAACCTTATTAGCTTACACAAACTATATACATTTCAGTAAAATGAGCCCCAGTATTTTTCTTTAATGACCCTTATTCCTGAATTTTTTATAGGTATATTAATTGTTTACTTTCTAGGAGACTTTTCTTTTTCAAAGAAAGTCTCTACTTATATAGGGCTATTAGGTTTTGCATTTATCACGGTAAGCTTTTTATTTATACCTGAAAGCCAAGCTCCAGGGGTATGGGTTTTATTACCTTGTCTGGGAGTTACATTAATTAGCTTTATCAATATGGTTTTGTGAACACTTTACATCTAATAAATTGTTTATATGGATCGGTGGAATTTCTTACTTTCTTTATCTGTGGCATTGGCCAATTCTTGTCTTTATACGATATACAACTAAATCATATGATCTCACTTTTTGGGGTTATTAAATTTATATACTCTTAAGCTTTATTCTTACATGGTTGTCTTATAAATTAATAGAAAAACCATTACGAAACTTAAAGAATAATAAGAAAGTGTGGGCTTATAGTTTACTTTTAATAACCATTACTCTAACAAGTTACAAAGTATCTAGTCAATTTAATAAATGGATAATTCAACCGCTACCACTTTCATGCAGTAGATATGCTGATAATAATAAAATCTGTCATGGAAAAATAATAGGTAATTGCTTACAAGATAGAATTGAAGAAAAAAATAAGATTCTTGTAATTGGTGATTCACATGCTGCCCAGTTGAATTTGTTTTTTAATAAATTTGGCAAAAAAACGGTCTATTATTTAAAATACTAACAGCTAGTAGCTATTTATCAATAACAGGATTTAACATTGAAAAGTTTCCTGATTATGTAAAAACCTTGCTTAGACCAAACCGCCTATGTAAACAAAGAAATAGATAAATACAAGATTATTATTTTAGCGGGAAAATGGAACTACCATAAAGATAAAACAACTATAACAGCAATAATATAACTTCTTAAAAAATAATAGTAACAAAAAAATTATAGTATTTTCACAAATTCCAATATTGTCTATAAATGTTTTACGTTCTTATAGAATTGAATTTTTAGGTTTCAAGACCATTATAACCAAAGACTTTAGTTCAGAGGTTGCTAATAAGAAATTAGCTAATTTAGTTAAGAATTATAAAAATACTTATTTTTTGGATAGGCAATATATTGATTTTTTTAAAAATATACCATTATTATAAAAATAAACTTATTTATCATGATAAGCATCATTTAAATGAAATTGGATCTAATATATATGCTGAGCAAGTTAATAACCAACTATTAGAAATTATTATCAAATAGTAATTATAAATATTTTTTGGTTTGCTCACATATTTCATCTAAATACTAGTTTCATCAATGGATTTTTTTCTTCGTTATAGTTGTGAATATAGAGTTAATCTCAATCCTTAACTATGAATCATGGAATAGTTAACATCCATTGCTCTTTCTTGCATTATTTTTTTCTAAGTTATATAAATTATTATGAATAAAGGAAGTGTTATCACTAACAAAATAGTATGATTTTTATGTGATAATAACTGTATTTTAATGATTATTTACCAATACACATAACTATTTTTTATTGATAAATCAAAATAAAATAACGTATTAACAGATCTCGCTTTTAATGCGACAAATCAAATATACAGTATCACATTATTTAATTACACAAATAACCGCTAATTTGTTATTCTCTTTTGTCTAACAAGGTAAACGTTTGCGTCTTGCTTTAACGTCATATTTAAGCACTTTTTTATTAAAATGATCAAATTTTGGAGTAGGTAAAATGCAAAAAAAAGCTGAGTTGTATCGTGGAAAAGCGAAAACCGTATACCTTACGGATGATCCTAATTTATTAGTATTAGAATTCCGCAATGATACATCGGCACTAGATGGTGAGCGTATCGAACAGTTTGAACGTAAGGGAATGATAAATAATAAATTTAATTATTTTATTATGCAAAAATTGGCGCAAGCTGGTATTCCAACCCAAATGGAACGTTTACTATCAGATACTGAATCATTGGTAAAAAAATTAACCATGATTCCAGTTGAATGTGTTATTCGTAATCGAGCTGCCGGTTCTCTAGTTAAACGACTTGGTATCGAAGAAGGTACCCTGCTTGAGCCGCCTATTTTTGATCTATTTTTAAAAAATGATGTGCAGCATGACCCAATGATTAATGATTCTTACTGTGAAACTTTTGGTTGGGTCAGTAAAGCACATTTAAGTAAGATGAAACAATTAAGTTATCAAGCCAATGAAGTATTAAATACGCTGTTTGATAAAGCACAGCTGATTCTGGTTGATTTTAAACTTGAGTTTGGCTTGCTTAATGGTCAGGTTGTATTGGGTGATGAATTTTCGCCAGATGGTAGTCGTTTATGGGATAAAAAAACTATGGATAAATTGGATAAAGATCGTTTTCGCCAGAGTTTAGGTGGGTTAATTGAAGCTTATGAAGAAGTTGCTAAGCGTATAGGTGTTTGATTAAATTAAAAAAATTTACTAGCAAAAAAGAGCTGAGTAGAGATTGTTATAAAACAACTTTATCTTATTGATTATTAATCATTGGCTATTAGTTTGCTTTTATTAAAGCATAATTAAATAAATAAGAGCGGCTTAAGAAACAATTAGCTGCTCGAAATATTTTGTTAAAGTAAATTATAACAAAAAGCTATGTTGTCTATATTTATAGTAAATTTTTAATTTTACATTACAAATGTAATATTTATTATATTTTTTTAACTTATCATCTTTTACACTGTTATTTATTTAAACATTTATTATCAATTATTATGTACATATTGATATAAATGCTTTTTTGTGATTAATTTTTATTTTTATTTTTATTTTTATTTTTATTTTTATTTTTATTTTTATTTT
>JBGDCZ010000026.1:0-40882 GCA_048493715.1 Arsenophonus endosymbiont of Dermacentor nuttalli
GTTAAAGAGCGTGCGGTCATTGCCGTTGAGGGGGCGTATGCTACGCTTTTTACCTTAATTGCTAGGCAAATAGTCATTAATTAATGGCTAAATTGCTTTAAGGGTGGGCATTATAGGTTGATTTTATCTTTGCACAAGTACTTTTTTAAAAAAAGATAGTTTTGTTTTATTTATAAACAATGTTCTCATTTTTATCGACGATTTTTTATTTTATTAGGTAAATCTGCCAGGCTATTTATAATCCAATCAGCATACTTTTTAATATCGTCAGTGAGAGGTTTTCCTGTGGTAACTAATACATTAGTTCCAATATGGGCCTCTTTACTAGCTTGCATATCAAAAAGCGTATCGCCCACCATATAAGAAGCTTGCATATCAATGTTGAGTTGTTTTTGAGCGTCCAATAGCATACCAGCCTTTGGTTTACGGCAATTACATATTTCTTTATATTTTTGTTCAATAGCATCGGGATGATGAGGACAATAATAAATACCATCAAGCTCAACACCATGATCAATAAGAGACCAATCCATCCATTCTGTTAATTCAAGAAATTGCGATTCTGTAAACAATCCTCTTGCAATACCAGATTGATTAGTAACAAGAATCAAAGCATAGCCCATTTTTTTTAATTCAAGCATTGCTTCAATAGCGCCATCGATAAACTGAAAATTATCTATCTCGTAAACATAACCATGATCGCGGTTAATTGTACCATCACGATCGAGGAAAATTGCCGGGATACTTTGACTCACTACATTACTCCATTAAATTTAATCTTGTTCATTATATGAAAAGCGCAAATATGAACAAGGTTAATAGTTACATTTTTTGTTGACTTGGACGTCTAGACACCCTAACATCTATATTAAATATGGTTGAATTTTCTCACCAATCTATTTCTATTATTTAGTAGATCACAATGATAAGACTTTCTAACATTAATAAAATTTTTCACCAAGGAACACAGACAATCCACGCATTAACCAATATTAACTTGCATGTTCCTAAAGGCCAAATTTACGGTGTTATCGGCACATCCGGTGCAGGTAAAAGCACCCTAATTCGTTGTGTTAATATGCTTGAGTGTCCAACTTCAGGTGAAGTATTAATTGATGGACAGAAGTTGACACATCTTTCTGAGAAAGAATTAATTTTCACACGCCGTACTATCGGCATGATTTTCCAGCATTTCAATTTACTTTCTTCACGAAATGTTTTCGATAATATTGCCTTACCTCTGGAGCTGAGTAACACGCCAAAAGCCAAAATTCATCAACGAGTGACCGAGTTATTAAAACTGGTCGGTTTAGTAAATAAAAAAGATGCTTATCTTGCCAGCCTGTCCGGAGGACAAAAACAACGTGTTGCTATAGCACGCGCTTTAGCCAATTCGCCTAAAGTATTATTATGCGATGAAGCGACAAGTGCATTAGATCCAGCGACAACCCATTCTATTCTTCAGTTATTAAAAGACATTAATCGACGTTTAGGTTTAACCATCTTACTGATTACTCACGAGATGGAGGTTGTAAAACGTATTTGTGATCAAGTCGCGATTATCAGTGATGGACAATTAATCGAACAAGATAGTGTCAGTGAAGTATTTTCTCATCCTAGGACACCGATTGCGCAAAATTTTATTCAATCAACATTGGCATTAGATATTCCTGAAGATTATAGAGCGCGTTTACAGATGGCTCCCGCGCCAAATTTATCACCGTTATTGAAATTAGAATTTACCGGTAAGTCAGTTGACGCACCATTAATTTCAATGGCTGTGAAAAAATTTAATATCGACATCAATATATTAAGCTCACAAATTGATTACGCCGGTGGTGTTAAATTTGGTTTCATGCTTGCTGAGCTTCATGGTATTGAAGAATATGTTAAAAACTCAATTACGTTTTTAGAAGAACACCATGTAAAAGTGGAGGTCTTAGGTTATGTCTGAGAAAATGTTAATACTGCTACTAAATGGCACACTCGATACGCTTATTATGACGTTTGTCTCAGGATTTCTGGGGTTTTTATTGGGACTGCCGATTGGGATATTACTTTATGCAACACGCCCTAGACAAGTTATGGAAAACTTGGCCCTTTACCGAATAGTGTCTGCAATAGTTAATGTGTTTCGTTCCATTCCATTTATTATTTTACTGGTTTGGATTATTCCATTAACTAAATTGATCGTCGGCACATCAATCGGTATTCAGGCCGCTATCGTTCCGCTAACTATCGGAGCAGCACCTTTTATTGCCCGTATGGTTGAAAATACGCTATTAGAGATCCCAGATGGTTTCATTGAGGCTGCTCGTTCTATGGGCACAACACCATTACAGATCATTAGTAAAATCTTGTTACCTGAATCTTTGCCCGGTTTAGTCAATGCAGCAACAATTACTTTAATTATGTTAGTAGGTTACTCTGCCATGGGTGGTGCTGTGGGTTCTGGTGGATTAGGACAGATTGCTATGCAATACGGCTATTATACCTATAACCCAACTGTTATGAATACTGTACTTGTTTTACTAATTATTTTAGTTTTCGCTATTCAATTTGTTGGCGAACAAATAATGAAAAAAACACGCAGATAAAAGTATTATTCAAAAACACTAAAATTTAATACTAGTTAGTCCTAAAGAGGTAATTATGTCTATCAAAATAAAAACTAGCACAGCTGTTGCAACACTATTAAGTATATTAATTTTTAGTGGCTGTGGAGAAAAAACAGAAAAACCTAATCACATCAGAGTCGGTGTTATTATGGGGAAAGAGTTAGCAGTGGCTGAAGTCGCACAAAAAGTAGCCAAAGAAAAATATCATCTTGATGTTGAATTAGTTACCTTTAATGATTTTGTACTACCAAATGAGTCGTTGGACAACGGTGACATTGATCTTAATGTATTTCAACACAAACCTTATTTAGAACAACAAATTAAAGATCGTAATTATAAATTAGTAGCAATTGGCAACACATTTATTTATCCAATTGCTGCTTATTCGAAGAAAATCAAATCCATTGCACAGCTGCCAGATGATGCCCAAATCGCTCTGCCCAATGATCCTACCAATTTAGGTCGTTCACTATTGTTGTTACAAAAACAGGGCCTAATTAAAGTGAATGAAAGTGCCGGTTTACAGCCAACGGTATTGGATATTACTGAAAATCCTAAAAAGTTGAACTTTATTGAACTTGAAGCACCTCAATTACCCTGCAGTTTAGATGATCCGAAAATTGTACTTGCTATTATCAATACAACCTGGGCTAGTAGCGCCGAACCTAAATTAACACCGGCAAAAGATGGATTGTTCGTTGAAGACAAAAATTCACCTTATGTAAATTTAATTGTGAGTCGTGAAGATAACAAAGATAATGAAAATGTGAAAAAATTTGTTAAAGCATATCAATCGTCAGAAGTTGCCACAGCAGCTAATAAAATTTTTGACGGTGGGGCTATCCCGGGTTGGTGATTACTATATCACAAAGAATGATATGACAAAATGAAACAGGCGGATTATATCCGCTTATTTTATTATAAATCCCAATGAGCTAATTATTTTTATTATCGTGGCTAAGACTAATATTTAGTTCTATTTGATTCATTTAATAAGGAATTTATATGCGCCTATTACTCTGTTTTCTTATACTCTGGATATCAGGTTGTAGTTTACATTCCCCTACTGAAAATAATCAAAAAGATAAATTAACAACGCCAAAAACACCAAAAAATGTCATCAGCAAAATATCACCACCAAAAGGATCTACAGTAAAACTTATTAATAAAACAGAAGAATTGCTTGGTAAATCATTTAAAGATCGGGGTATTGTTTCCGGTATTTCATGCCAACCTAATCGACAAGATCCAACAGTAAGTATTCCGACAGCGAAGAAAAACATGCTGAAAAAAGCTTCTTCTATGGCCGCTGATGTCGTGTTACTTCATCGTTGTGAAATAATTAGTTCGCCAGAATGTTATCAAGTTGCTATTTGTGAAGGTTCTGCTTTGAATATTATAAAATGAATAATTTTCAATTTAACCCGATTGGGGTAATAGAATCACCTTATAAAGAAAAATTTGCTATTCCTAGACAGCCGGGCTTAATTGAAGACGGACATGGTTATCTGCGCCTATTTCCGCCTTATAATCATCCTGATGCACTATGTGGATTGGAACAATTTAGCCATATTTGGCTGATCTTCATTTTTCATCAAACCATGCAAGCAGGTTGGCGCCCACTGGTACGTCCTCCTCGCTTAGGTGGTAATACTAAAATGGGAGTGTTCGCCACTCGTTCACCTTTTCGTCCCAATTCTATCGGTATGTCATTAATTAAACTGAAAAAATTGATTATTAGTGCTAATGAAGTAGGCCTAGCTTTAGGCAGTTTAGATCTAGTCGATGGTACCCCTGTAATTGATATAAAACCCTACCTGCCATTTGTTGAATCTTTACCAAAAGCCGTTACTGGATTTGCCCAAAATGCGCCTGCTAGTAAAATGAAAGTTGTTTTTTCAGCTATTGCTCAAAAACAGCTTATTAAGCAACAAGCCCACTATCCCTTTCTTGAGCGTTTTATTAGTCAGGTTTTAGCGCAAGATCCACGTCCGGCTTATAAAACAAGAGTTGCTGACGAAAAAATCTACGCTGTACACCTGCTTGATTTTAATGTTCGATGGCAGATTATAGCTAATATTGCTGTCGTTATCTCGCTTCATACACTAAAAAAATAAGTTATGTCTTTTGACATTAGCAAATCACTGGTAGACTAGAAGCAAATTTTGTCTTAATGGTTGGTTAATACCAACTGGAAATGATTCGTTGTTGATGGAAGCTAATAATGCGTACAAGCCAATATCTTCTCTCTACTTTAAAAGAGACTCCCGCCGACACTGAAGTTATCAGTCATAAGTTGATGCTCCGCGCAGGTATGATCCGTAAACTTGCTTCAGGGCTATATGACTGGTTACCAACCGGTGTCCGTGTACTACGCAAAGTTGAAAATATTATTCGTGAAGAAATGAACCGCGCTGGCGCAATCGAGATTTCTATGCCTATAGTTCAACCAGCTGATCTTTGGCAAGAAAGTGGGCGCTGGGAACAATATGGTCCAGAGTTACTTCGTTTAGTTGACCGCGGGGAGCGCTCTTTTGTATTGGGCCCTACTCATGAAGAAGTTATTACTGATCTTATTCGTAACGAAGTTACTTCTTATAAGCAGCTTCCATTGAACCTTTATCAGATCCAAACAAAATTTCGCGATGAAGTAAGGCCACGCTTTGGTGTCATGCGCTCCCGCGAATTTATTATGAAAGACGCTTATTCTTTTCATATCAATCAAGACTCGTTGCAACAAACTTACAATACAATGTATGCAACATATAGTGCAATATTCACCCGTATAGGACTCAATTTTAGAGCAGTTCAAGCCTATACTGGCTCTATTGGCGGTAATGCTTCACATGAATTTCAAGTATTAGCTGATAGTGGTGAAGATAAAATCGTTTTTTCTAGCGCATCGGATTATGCCGCTAATATTGAAATGGCAGAAGCGATCTGTGTCACGCAACGTGCTGCGCCAACTGAAGATATACGTCTTGTCGACACGCCTAATGTAAAAACTATTGCTGAGCTAGTTGAGCAACATAATTTACCCATCGAGAAAACAGTTAAAACCTTAATTGTTAATGCAGCTAAAGAGAGCGGCCATCAATTTGTTGCTTTATTGATCCGTGGCGATCACGAATTAAATGAAATCAAAGCGGAAAAACATCCGTTGGTCGCGAGCCCGTTGAGATTTGCGACAGAAAAAGAAATACGTGCCACACTTAAGGCTGGTCCAGGTTCATTGGGTCCGGTCAATTTACCAATACCGGTAATTATCGATCACAGTGTTGCCGTAATGAGCGATTTTAGTGCTGGAGCCAATATTGATCATAAACACTATTTTGGTATCAATTGGCAACGGGATCTCCCGTTACCCGATATTTATGATCTACGCAATGTCGTCGAAGGTGATCCTAGTCCTGACGGTAAAGGAATACTACAAATTAAACGTGGAATTGAAGTAGGCCACATTTTTCAACTGGGCAAAAAATACTCGGAAGCAATGAAGGCCACCGTCCAAAATGAAGATGGTCATAATCAAACGGTAACTATGGGATGCTATGGTATCGGTGTTAGCCGGATTGTGGCGGCAGCAATCGAGCAAGGCCATGATGATAGAGGAATTGTTTGGCCTGATGCAATTGCTCCTTTTCAAGTTGCTATCTTACCGATGAATATGCATAAATCCTATCGTGTTAAACAAGCTGCTGAAAAACTTTACCTGGATTTGCGTGCAAATGGTATTGATGTCATTTTTGATGATCGCAAAGAACGACCCGGTGTGATGTTTGCTGATATGGAGCTTATCGGCGTACCTCATACCATCGTGTTCGGTGATCGTAATTTGGATGACAACAAGGTTGAATATAAGCACCGGCGCAATATTGATAAGGAATTCATTGACCTTGTCGAGATAGTTGATTTTTTGAAAACCAAACTTAGCTAATTACCATCATAGTTATTGTTGTCTAAATGCCCAGCTAACAACAGGTGGGCATTTTATATGTCTGATAATTTAGTCGGGCTGACAAGCACATAATTTATCAAATTTAATAGAGCCGGTTTGGATTAGTGTTGTATCAAACATTCCGTCTTCCATTGAAGGACGGATGGTATAATAACCCTCAATTTCGACATAAACGGGTCTACCCGCTTCTACACCCGTTGCGCTATATCCCTTTTCCAAATCGATACCACTTACACTGTAAGTACGACCACTTTTACACTCTTTAAATAAAGCCGTATCAGCGATATAGCTATATTCTCCACTCTTTTTCTCAGGCTTTACTTGTTCCAAGGTATAATTTAAATTACTTTCTATTTTATTTCCTTCCTGATCCAAATACTCTATTTTTTTACCATCAGCACTAGGTTGAAAATAGGTTTTTTGGTCATCAGTATCAAGCAAAAGAAATTTGCTGCCTTTTTTAGTCCAGTTTCCTGTAGCATAAAAAGTATTTTTTTGTTCTTGCTTGCCCAAATAGGTCAATTGTTCAATAAATGTACCATCTGGCTTGAAAAGAACGGTGGTTTCAATACCTGAACAATCTGCACAAGGAACTACTCCAGTATAAACTTTATCAACTGTTTGGCTGCTAGACTGTGACAATTTATCTCGGCAACCGGCCAGTATCATACCACACCACTAATAATAAATTAATATTTTCAACACCTTTTGATTCATAGTTTGCTCCAAATCCATCTATAAAATAGATCTATTTCAATAACATTCGGTTATTTTCGCCATCACATTTTACCTAGTTCAACAATATTTAAAACTCATTTATTAATTCCATTATGTACAGTAAATATTAGCAAAAATCATTCTGACTTTTTCTTTCTTATGTTGAAAAAAAGTGTGCTACTATATGCGCTTTAAGCGGTAATGTTTATAATTACAAATAATCGAAGGTGTCAGATAACCGCCACTTAACAATAGTGGTGAGGGATTATGTCTAAAGATGCTGAATACAAACCAATTAACTGTGATGACTACGATCATTATAGAATCGCTTGCCAACATAACCTCTAGTTAACCATAAACTGTATAATGGCGAGATCATAGAAGGTCAAACTATTGACCTACCCTTAAAAAACATGTTGAATATCTGATTGTGGATGTTTCTGGCGAAAAAAGCAATTACTGTTAGATCATATTGTTAGTTTTAGTCACCCTGAAATTGAGCTCATAGTCATTGATCATTCGGATCATGAAAAAAGCTATGATTAAACAACCTCAATCATTATCCTTACTAGTAAAGTGAAGTTTTTTATTCGTTATCCATTTTACTTTCAGTTCAGGCTGCCCATCAATACATCTGCCAGATTCTGTAACAAATACGCCGATCGCAGCAATAAGCTCATCATTATAATAAATCAAAGGCGTTCTCTCTCTTAACCAAGGCGCAATACCTAATTCCTGCCAAAGCTTTTTACTCCGTCTAGAGTGCTGCCGACCAATAATTTTAATATTGCCTTTTAATCCAAATCGAACCGTAACCTTCTCATCGGCTAACGGTGCACGAAAACCACTACCATTATCAGAAACTATTAAGGTACCTAAGTTATCTGGCAATTCAATGGCAGAAGGTAACTGCCAAGCTAAACAAATTTTAGTAATATCTTTAAATTGTGGCAAAAGCCAAAGCTGTTGTTTAAAACGACGAATAACATTGCTATCTAAGATAAATTGCGGCTGTGCATCTGGTCGCGCACAGATCACTTCCTGCCAAATCTGTTTTAATTGAGCACGTGACGGCATCAAAATTCTATGTAAACTAAACCAACGGCGTAATATTGCGTTACGCTTCATTTCATAGTAATCCGCTAAAACATCAAGCTGTAACGCTCCTTCTTCAGTTACCAGCTGCAATAAACAATCTTGTAGCAACTCATTTAATAAGGCTTCTTGTTCTGCACATAAACTGGCACTTCTGGAAACGGCTTGTGAAAAATGCGGCCAGCGCTGATTAAAATGTGGCATAATGTTTAATCGTAAGAAATTACGATCATAGCGGTCATCCTGGTTACTTTCATCATCGATCCAGGAAAGGGCGTTTTTTTGAGCATAACCAGCCAATTGCTGACGGCTAAAAGATAATAGGGGTCTAATTAAATAAGTATCAGCAAATGGAATAGAAATTGGCATTGCAGATAAACCAGCAGGCCCACTTCCTCGTTTTAGTGCTAATAAGAAAGTTTCAGCTTGATCATCTAAATGTTGTGCAGTAACAATAATTTCTTCTGGTAAGAATATCTCACGAAATGCTTGATATCGAGCATCACGAGCCGCTGCTTCTATGCCTTTTTTAGTGGGGACAACCTCAACCTGACGTGAATAAAATTCTACCTGCCAGTTTAAACAAACTTTCTGGCAATGGATGGTCCAATCATCAGCTTTATCACTTAGGCCATGATGAATATAAACCGCTCGGATGTTGAGATTTGGCACTGTGGTTTGCCGTATTGTCACTAAGGCATGCAATAAAACCGTTGAATCGAGTCCACCACTGAATCCTACCAATATTCGGCGCGTAGAACCGATGGTTTTAATAATTTGGCTTAGTAACGCAACCTCATCAACTTTCATAATTATTTTTACTACCTATAACATAATTAATTACTTGCTCTATTTTTCACTTATTATACTACTAATATTGACATAATTTATTGTATTAAATAAAACTTAATAAAAAAAACAACAAGAAATATAAGCTTTTTAACTACAATATCTGCTAACTAGCAGATTTGCAAACGCTAAAAAAATGGAAATAACCATTATAGTTATTTCCATTTTTACTCATCCTACAATAAAACTAGCAATAACCACATTCCATCAAACGTTGATAACGACGGTTTCTCAGCTCTTCAGGACTAAATAAATCTATATCACTCAAATCATTTAAAATACGCTGCTTAAGATTATGAGCAATTTGCTCATAATTACGATGTGCGCCACCCAGCGGCTCTTCAACAATGTTGTCAATAAGATTAAGTGATTTTAAACGCGAAGCAGTTATCCCCATCGCTTCAGCTGCTAATGGTGCTTTATCGGCACTTTTCCAAAGAATAGAAGCGCAGCCTTCAGGTGAAATGACTGAATAAGTACTGTACTGTAACATATTGACTTTATCGCCTACTCCAATTGCTAATGCGCCACCAGAGCCACCCTCACCAATTACGGTACAAATAATCGGTACAGAAAACCGGGACATTTCACGTAAATTACGGGCTATCGCTTCAGACTGACCACGTTCTTCCGCGCCAACACCAGGGTAAGCTCCCGGAGTATCGATAAAGGTAATAATAGGTAACTTAAAACGCTCAGCGATTTCCATTAACCGTAAAGCCTTACGGTATCCTTCTGGTGCTGGCATACCAAAATTGCGGCGGATTTTTTCTTTTGTTTCTCGCCCTTTCTGATGGCCAATGACCACCACTGGACGCCTATCTAGGCGAGCTAACCCACCAACAATTGCTTTATCATCAGCATAAGCACGATCACCTGCTAATTCCTGGAAATGGGTGAATATACGTTGAGTATAATCCAGGGTATAAGGTCGCATGGGGTGACGGGCAAGTTGTGCAATTTGCCAAGCTCCTAAGTCAGAAAAAATTTTACGTGTTAACTCTAAACTCTTTTCGCGAAGTCTAGCGACCTCTTCATCTAGGTCAATATCTAGCTTGGTATCCTGACGATTTACTGCCGTTAACGAGTCTATTCTTGCTTCCAACTCAGCAATCGGCTGTTCAAAATCCAGAAAATTAAGGCTCATAATATTCCTATTTAATCAAATTCTAATTCTACCTGCTGATTACCTAGCAAAGTTCGCAGCTCAGTCAGAAGTTTATCTGTAGGAGTTACCCGCCAAGTGACACCTAATTTTAATTTAGCACAGGCGTCTTTCTTCTGATAATAAAGATGAACCGGTATTGTTCCTGAGCGATAAGGTTCCAATGTGCTACGAAGACGGTTTAATAATTGGTCATCAATTTGTCTGTCTGTCAATGAGATAGCAATACCCCGGGCATATTTTTCCCGAGCTTCACTAAGATCCATCAATTCATGAACAGACATTTTATTACCACCATTGAAATCATCAAAGCTGACCTGACCCGTGGCAATTAATATCTTATCTTTCTCTAGCAAATGCTGATACTTTTCTAACACATCCGAAAATAACATTATATCCAAGCGTCCTGAGCGATCATCTAAAGTACATATACCTATTCTGTTTCCACGTTTAGTTGTTACCACTTTAGCTATCAGCGCTAAACCAACTACCGTTGATAGTTGTCCACGTGGAGTTGGATTCACATCTTTTAACCTTAATCCACTAGTATAACGTTCAATCTCAGGCAAATAAGCTGTAATAGGATGACCAGTTAAATAAAGACCTAACGTTTCACGTTCGCCTTCTAATATAAGATGTTCTGGCCATTTAGCTACACTGGCATAAGATTGCTCAACCTGCTCAGGTGCTTCAGCCAATACGCCAAACATATCTGTTTGCCCAATAGCCTCAGCTTTAGTATGCTGATCTGCCGCTTTCAATGCATCTTCTAATGAAGACATTAACGCTGCCCGGTGCGGACCTAAATGATCAAAAGCACCGGACATAATCAATTTTTCCATCATTCGACGATTAAGTTTTTTAGTATCGACCCGTGCACAAAGATCAAAAATCTCTTTAAAATAACCGCCTTTTTGACGAGATTCAATAATAGCTTCGATTGGAGCTTCACCAACACCTTTAATTGCCCCAATTCCATAAACAATTTCACCTTTGTCATTGACATGAAAATGATATAATCCACTATTGATATCAGGTGGTAGTACTTTTAACCCCATGCGCCAGCACTCATCAACCAAACCAACTACTTTCTCGGTATTATCCATATCCGCAGTCATAACTGCTGCCATAAATTCAGCTGGATAGTGTGTTTTTAACCAAAGAGTCTGGTAAGAAACTAATGCATAAGCGGCAGAATGTGATTTATTAAATCCGTAACCGGCAAATTTTTCTACCAGGTCAAAGATTTTCATCGCTAACTCACCATCAATACCATTTTTAACAGCACCCGTTTCAAAAACTGAGCGTTGTTCTGCCATCTCTTCCGGTTTTTTCTTGCCCATGGCCCGCCGGAGTATATCAGCACCACCTAGCGTGTAACCAGCAAGCACCTGAGCAATTTGCATAACTTGTTCTTGATATAAAATTATACCGTAGGTAGGTTCTAAAACCGGTTGTAATGATTCATGCTGCCACTCAACATCTGGATAAGAGATGGCTTCTCGGCCATGCTTACGATCAATAAAATTATCCACCATGCCTGACTGTAATGGGCCAGGGCGAAACAGCGCAACTAAAGCGATCATATCTTCAAAGCAGTCCGGACTTAATCGCTTAATCAAATCTTTCATACCACGCGATTCTAGTTGGAATACCGCCGTCGTTTCTGCCCGTTGCAACAGATCAAAGCATTTTTGATCATCTAATGGAATAGTTGCTATATCTATGGGCGCTAAACTTTGTGTTGCTCGACGCTCATTAATCATATCTAACGCCCAGCTAATGATTGTCAGTGTTCTGAGACCAAGAAAATCAAATTTAACCAGACCGGCGTATTCAACATCATTTTTATCAAATTGGGTAAGTGGGTTTTGTCCTTCAGGATCACAATAAAGGGGGGCGAAATCCGTTATTTTGGTCGGCGCAATAACCACACCACCAGCGTGTTTACCTGCATTGCGCGTTACGCCTTCAAGTTTACGCGCCATATCTATCAATGCCTTGACTTCCTCATCAGCATCATAAATTTCTTGCAATTGTGGCTCTACAACAAAGGCTTTTTCAAGGGTCATGCCAGGATCAGAAGGCACTAATTTCGATATACGATCAACAAATCCATACGGGTGACCAAGAACTCGGCCAACATCCCTAATAACAGCTTTTGCTGCCATGGTACCAAAAGTAATAATTTGTGAGACGGCTTCACGACCATATATTTGTGTAACATGCTCAATAACCTGATCTCGCTTTTCCATACAAAAATCAACATCAAAGTCAGGCATAGAAATACGTTCAGGATTAAGAAAGCGTTCAAATAGCAGATCAAATTCAAGCGGATCCAAGTCAGTAATTTTTAATGCATAAGCCACTAATGAGCCAGCACCTGAGCCTCGTCCAGGGCCAACGGGGATACCATTATCTTTTGACCATTGAATAAATTCCATTACGATAAGGAAATAACCAGGAAATCCCATCTGATTAATCACTCGTAACTCAGTATCTAAACGCTCATCGTATTCGGGCCGTCGTTCAGCTCTTTCCTTCTCATCGGGATAAAGAAATTGTAAACGTTCTTCAAGGCCAGCTTTAGCGCATTTGATAAGAAAATCTTCCGTTTTCATATCACCAGTAGGAAATTGTGGCAGAAAATATTCGCCTAAACGGATCATAACATTACAGCGTTTAGCAATTTCAACACTATTTTCAAGTGCTTCAGGAATGTCCGCAAATAGTTCAACCATTTCCTGTTCACTACGTAGATATTGTTGAGGACTATAATTTTTAGGTCTTTTCGGATCAGCTAGTGTAAAACCATCATGGATCGCCACACGTATTTCGTGTGCAGCAAAATCATCGCTATTAATAAAGCGGACATTATTCGTGGCAACAACTGGTACACCTTTTTGTGCCGCCAATTGTATAGCGGCATGTAAATAACTCTCTTCATCAGGCCGCCCGGTTCTAACAAGTTCTAAATAATAGTTATCAGGAAAATGAGTTTGATAAAAATCTAAACATTGTTCAACCAGTTGCTGATTTCCACGTAACAGAAATTTACCTACATCTCCCAGACGGCCGCCAGAGAGGAGTAAGAGTCCTTCTTTATGCGTTACTAACCATTCTCGTTTGATTGTTGGTCCTATTGCGTCATAACCTTTTTGATAGGCGGCTGAAATAAGCAATGTTAGATTATGGTAACCTTTATTGTCTTTGGCCAGTATCGTTAAGTGGGCAACTTCATCACCTAGTAATTCACTTTCGACATAAAAATCAGCACCAATAATCGGCTTAATACCGGCGGCATGTGCCGCACCATAAAATTTTATTAAACTATAAAGATTGGTAAAATCAGTTAGTGCCAATGCAGGCATACCTAATTCTGCCACTCTATTAACCAATGGGTTAATTTTTGTTAACCCATCCATAATCGAATAGTCACTGTGGACACGCAAGTGTATAAAACGTGGTTCCGCCATTTTCTTAGCTACACTCTTTCAAAGCTAGTACTCGGCGCACAGGCGCAAAACTTTTTCGATGAAACTGTGTTGCACCATGCTGCACAAGTTTTTCTAAATGAAATGCCGTTGGGTAACCTTTATGTTGAGCAAAACCATATTCTGGATAAAAGTTATCTAACTCTCGCATTTCCCTATCACGGGTCACTTTTGCTAATATTGACGCGGCACTAATTTCTGGCACTAAACTATCACCTTTAACAATCGCCTGAGAAGGTACAGGAAAGAGCGGGCTTCTATTGCCATCTACCAAAACAATATCAGGCATAATAGTAAGTGCAGCAACTGCCCTACGCATGGCTAAGAAAGTTGCCTGTAATATATTAATTTTATCTATCTCTTCAGGTTCCGCACGCCCTATACTCCAACATAACACCTTGTTCTGAATTTCAATGTAGAGTGCCTCACGCCGCTTTTGCGATAATTTTTTTGAATCCACCAAGCCTATTATTGGTTGTTTTGGATCTAAAATTACAGCAGCAGTCACGACTGCCCCAACCAAAGGACCGCGGCCGACTTCATCAACACCAGCAATATATTTAGAATTAGGATAAATAAAATTATTCATTTTTACTTAACTCCAAGACAGCTTCTGCCGCTTGTTGATCAGCGTTACAACGGATACTTTTATGTAGTTGCAAAAAAGTCTGTGTTAGGTGCTTAACCTTGTGTTCATCAATCAGTAGAGACTTAAGTGATTCAACCAATTGCTCAGGTTGACAATCCTGTTGAATAAATTCTTTAACCAACTCTTCGCCCGCCAATAAATTAGGCAACGAAATAAAAGGAGTTTTAACCAGGCGCTTAACTAACCAATAGGTCATCGGCTTCATTCGATATCCTACTACCATCGGACATTTTGCTAGCATGCATTCTAATGAAGCAGTCCCAGAAGCTAATAAAGTAACATCTGCTGCAATCATAGCAATCCGTGCTTGACCATCTAAAATTTTTAATGGTAAGGATGGAGAAATCTCTCGATAAATGGCTTCAAATTGCTGGCGACGTTGTTGATTAACGATAGGAACTAAGATTTGTAATTGCGGAAAGTCTTTTATCAAAATTTGAGCGGCACGCAAAAAATCTGCACTCAACATTTCAACTTCAGCCCAACGACTACCAGGCAAAATAGCCAAACATTTAGCATCATAGGTTATATTTAGTTGTGCTCTGGCAGCCTGTTTATCAGGCTGTAGCGGTATAATATCCGCCATAGTATGCCCGATAAAACGACAAGGAATGTCATAGCGGTCATAAAATCTTTTTTCAAAAGGTAAAAAAACAAGCACTAGATCTGTTGCCTTGTCTATCTTGAAAACACGCTCCTGTCGCCATGCCCAAACAGAAGGGCTTACATAATGAATAGTTTTTATGCCTTTTTGCTTTAATTTCCCTTCAAGAGTAATATTAAAGTCAGGCGCATCTATACCAACAAATATATCAGGTCGCAATTTGGCAAAACGTTTAGTTAGCTCAGCTCGAATTTTTAATAATCGCGGTAGTCGAGTCATAACTTCAACAATCCCCATAACAGCAAGTTCTTCCATTTCATGCCACGCTTCACAACCTTCTGCTTGCATTAATGGACCGGCAACACCGACAAAACGCGCATTAGGTACCTGCTGCTTTAACGCACGAATAAGACCTGCGCCAAGTATGTCACCTGATGTTTCTCCCGCAACGAGACCAATAGTCAAAGGTCGTTGTTGAATTGCAACATGAAGACTATTCGGCAAAGATTTCTCCTATATTAGGTTGCTTATTAACGAATAATCCCGCGGTTAGATTGCGTTGAATTCTCCAAAAAATCACTCAGTATTTTTACATATTGATTATCTTTACCTAGTACCACCAATTCTTTTCTAGCTTCATCTAGTGATTTACCACAACGGTAAAGGATCTTATAGGCGTTCCTAATTGCATGTAGCGATTCTTTATCAAAACCACGACGTTTTAAACCTTCAATATTCACACCATAAGGAGTCGCATGATTACCTTGCGCAATAACATAAGGCGGAATATCTTGTGTAACGCCGGAACAACCGCCAACCATAACATGGGTGCCAATTTGGCAAAATTGATGTACCGCACTCATACCACCAATAATGGCATAATCATCCAGCTTAACATGTCCGCCAAGAGTACCATTATTAGCAATAATACAAAAATTACCTAACAAACAATCATGGGCGATATGAGTATTTACCATCAATAGGTTATCATTTCCTATTTTTGTTAAACCTCCACCTTGTAGGGTGCCACGATGAATAGTACAGCTCTCCCTAATACGATTGTGATCACCAATCTCAACCCGAGTTGGTTCTCCTTGATATTTTAGATCCTGATTGATTTCCCCTATAGTGACAAACTGAAATATCTGGTTATTACAGCCAATTGTGGTATTGCCATTTATAACCACATGAGATTTTAATGTTGTTTCTGCACCAATTTTAACCTGGGAACCAATATAGCAAAACGGGCCTATATGGACATTCGCACCGATAATCGCACCCTCTTCAATAATCGAAGTGGGATGAATAATCGCTGTTTTATTAATCATATCAGCCTTCATTTTTTGTTTCCTGATTGCGAGCACACATCATTGTCGCTTCGCAAACAACTTTTTCATCCACTTTCGCCACACCTTCAAAACGTGTTATGCCACGCTTAGTTTTAATAAACGTTACCTCAAAAATCATCTGGTCGCCAGGTTGTACTGGTTGTTTAAATCTTGCCTCATCAATGCCTGCAAAATAATAAAGTTCACCTGGTGCCAATTTTCCAACACTCTTGAAAGCTAAAATACCGGCAGCTTGAGCCATTGCTTCAAGAATTAAAACACCCGGAAATATTGGCTTACCAGGAAAATGACCTTGAAAAAAAGGTTCATTAAAAGAGACGTTTTTTAGCGCGCACAAATACTTACCCTCTTCAAAATCCAATACACGATCAACTAGCAAAAAAGGATAACGATGGGGTAACAAACCTAAAATTTCTTCTATATCCAGAGTATGCTTATAACTCATAGAAAAGACTCTTCTTATTTAAATTTAAAAAATTATAATATGAATAATACGGCCTGCTTTAACCCTAAATGAGGTTATTCTGCAGGCCGAAATTAACAAATCTTCAAGCTATATTTAGTTATCTTTACTAAATATCTTACGTTCCAATGCCCTTAGCCGCTTAGCCATTTCATTAATATTCATGACTAAAGCCGCTGTTTTTCGCCACACCTTATTAGGCTGTAAAGGGATACCTGAGGAGTAAATCCCCGGTTCATTAATTGGACGAATTACCATTCCCATTCCGGTCACAGTAACTTTATCACAAATTTCCATATGTCCATTAATCACGCTAGCACCACCAATCATACAATATTGGCCTATTTTTAAACTACCAGCGATAATAACTCCACCAGCAATGGCTGTATGATCACCAATAATCACATTGTGAGCAATTTGGCACTGGTTATCAATGATAACGCCATTACCAATAATTGTATTTTCAAGCGCGCCTCGATCAATCGTAGTACAAGCACCAATTTCGACATTATTACCAATAATAACTGTGCCTAATTGAGGTATTTTAACCCATTGACCCTTCTCATTTGCATAACCAAAACCATCTGAGCCAATGACTGTTCCTGATTGAATCAAACAATGTTCGCCTATCTTAATATTATGATAAATAGAAACATTTGCCCATAAACGAGTAGACTGACCGATCTTGGCATTTTTACCAACAAAACAACCTGCACCAATAATAACCTGATTACCTAATGTCGCTCCTGACTCGATAACGGCATTAGCACCAATGGCAACGTCTTCACCAAGCTGAACATCTTCGGCAATAACAGCAGAAGGATGGATATTATGTGCAGGTTTAGGCGTGGTATCCAAAATCTGAGCTAATCGAGCATAAGCAAGATAAGGATCTTTAACCACTAATGCTACTATTTTACTAGCTGGTAGATCCTTCTGCTTTAATACCACAGCGGTAGCTTTACATTCTGCTAATTGCGTAAGGTATCGGCTATCCGATAAAAAGGTAATTTGCCCTTCCTTCGCTAAATGTATAGGCGCAATACCTGTAATGATAATATTACCATCACCATGTAGCTGCGCATCCAATTTCTGGGCTAAATCAGCTAATCGAATAGAAACCATCTATCATTTAACCTTCTTTATAACCAAATCGGTAATATTTTTCAGGTTAGCAATGTCTTTCGCATATAGAACCGCATTTACGTCAACTACCACGTCGTAGCTCTCTTTTTCAGCAACAGTTTTGGTTGTAGTCTTTATGGTTTGCAATATTTTATTGCGCTCTTCTTGCTGACGGCGTTGGTTATCTTGTTCAAATTGTTGTGCTTTTTTAAGAAAATCGGTCCGTTTAGCTTCAAACGCTTTCAGATCTTTTTCATTAGGTTTGGCAGCACTTTTTTGCAACTTCTCAACCCGAGTCTGTAAATCTTTTTCCATATTTTGCAACTCATTCGCCCGTCCTTTAAACTCCTTTTCAAGTTGCTTAGATATCGCTTTACTAGTCGCTATATTCTGAAAAATTTCACCGACGTTAATAACGGCAACTTTCTCTACGTAAGCATTGGCAGATACGGATAAAATTAAACCTAAGCCTGCTGCACACAACAATTTTTTCACATTTAACTCCTTACCTCTTATGATCTAATCATGAGAGAATTGATGAATTGAATTGACGCTTTACCATGTCCTACCGATATTAAACTGAAACTCTTCAGATTTATCACCTTCATAATCTTTTATTGACTTGGCATAAGAAAAGACTAGTGGACCAAGCGGTGACATCCATTGCAATGCAATCCCTGTCGAAACTCGAATATTGGATGCCTTACCATAATCAGGTATACCTGCTCTCCAGCTTGCAGGTGTATTACTCCAATTCGAATCCCATACAGTACCCGCATCAATAAAGAAAGAGGTTCTGATCGAATTAGCATACTTTTCATCAAAAAACGGGGTTGGGGTAATTAACTCTAATGACGCTGTTGCCATGGCATTTCCACCAACAGCATCCGTTGATGGACTACCCGATTTTGGTTTTACCCCATCTTTTTTATCTTTTTCAAGATAAACCGCTTTAGGGCCGATATTATTGGAACGGAAACCACGTACCGTACCGGCACCACCAGCATAAAAGTTTTCATAAAACGGTAATTCTTTACCACCAAAACCATTACCATAACCAAGCTGTGCTCGACCTAATAATACCCATTTTTTATCCTCGTCAATGGGATAATATTGTGATGTATCAAACCGAATCTTATAGTATTGATTATTAGAACCTGGAATGGTGATTTTACTATTTATCGAGGTTTTATTGCCTGCGGTCGGGAAGAAACCACGATCCAAGTTATTATAAATCCAACCCAAATTAAGGGTAAAATCATTAGAATTATAGCGCGCTTTATCATCAAAATTGAGATTTTCACCTATACTTTGCAAATAGCGCCACATACCAACTTGAGGTTTCATATCAGATAAGGAGTTATGAACAAAGCCTGCACCAATTCGAAATGCATTATTTTCATTAAAAGGAAAACTCAAGGTACTATCAACACCATAAGTTTTATTATTAT
Source organism: Arsenophonus endosymbiont of Dermacentor nuttalli (assembly GCA_048493715.1). Taxonomy (GTDB): domain Bacteria; phylum Pseudomonadota; class Gammaproteobacteria; order Enterobacterales; family Enterobacteriaceae; genus Arsenophonus. The sequence goes on from JBGDCZ010000026.1 coordinate 19,538, forward strand.
AGCGTGAAAGATCGGCATCCTTAGCACTAAAATCATTATAGAATATTCGCCCACCTAAGCTAACACCATTAATCGTAAAGTAAGGATCTGTTAAGGATAACTCAACATAGGTCGAATAGTCATTCTTACTAGCACTAATACCAACGGCATTACCAGTACCAAGCCAGTTTTCTTGCTGAACACCGACCTGAAAACTGACACCACTTTCGGTTCCCAAGCCGATACCAAAGTTCATCGAACCGGTATTGCGTTCTTTGACTTTATAGACAACATCAACTTGATCCGGAGTACCTGGGACCCGTTGCGTTTCCACATCAACAGTTTCAAAAAAACCAGTACGATTTAATCGCTCTTTACCCAAGTTGACCAAATCATTACCTAACCATGCGCCTTCCATCTGACGCATCTCACGCCGTAAAACAGAATCTTTACTAATATCATTGCCGACAAAACGGATTTGGCGAACATAGAAACGGTTACCTGCATCAACATTAACATGCAATTTAACTGTTTTATTTTCATCATTGATTTCAGGTTGAGTAATAACACGTGGGTAAGCATAACCATAACGACCAAGGAGACCCTTAATTTTGTTCTCCATATTAGTTATTTCAGTACCATTATAAAGCGAATCAGGTTTGATGGTTATTAATTCATTAATTTCATCATGATGACCAGCTGTTTCACCATTTAATTCAACACCCGCTATGGTATATTTATCACCCTCCGTCACATTAATGGTCACATAAATACTTTTCTTATCAGGCGTTAGACTTACATTGGTGGAGTCGATATTAAATTTTGCATAACCACGGTCAAGGTAAAAACTACGCAGTGTTTCTAAATCACCGGCGAGTTTTTGTTTCTGATATTTTTGGTCCGCAACAAAATTCCACCAAGACACATCATCCCGTAATTGAAAACGGCTTACCAATTCACCGGTAGTAAATGCTTTATTACCGACGATATTAATCTGTTGGATCTTAGCTGAAACCCCTTCAGAAAAGATCAATTTTAAATCAACGCGATTACGGGGCAAAGGTGTAACAACAGCTTTAACCGTCGCATTATACTTACCGACACTGTAATAAAAATCTTCAAGTCCCTTTTCAATATTAGCCAGCTTGGTTCGATCAAGGGCTTCACCAACACGAATATTTGAAGCTTCAAGATTTTTCTTTAGCAGATCATCTTTAACCGATTTATTACCAGAAAATGTAATGCTTGCAATGGTTGGCCGCTCTTTTACTTGAACAATCAGCGTATTTCCATCACGCAAAACTCTAACATCTTCGAAATTACCAGTTGAAAATAGAGCTCGAATAGTACGACCTATATCGTCATTATTAATCGTATCTCCTACCCGAACCGGCATATTCAATAGTGCTGCACCAACGGCGACGCGCTGAAGACCTTCAAAATGAATATCTTGTACTACAAACCCGTCTGAACCGTATGCAGTGGCGCTGCTAAATAGCAGCGATGCTATGAGCAACTTTTTCATCGCCATTGTTGTTATGAGTATTCCTAACTAGTCTCTCTCTTACAGACGAGAGAAATCATTGAAAAGTGCAAGCCCCATTAATAATATCAATGCAATAGCACCAATACGATAGCTGAAGTCTTGTACACGCTCAGACACTGGCTCTCCTTTAATCTTTTCGATTATCAAGAAAAGTAAGTGCCCACCATCTAATACAGGCAAAGGAAACAGGTTAATGATCCCTAAATTGACACTAATTAATGCAATAAACATCAGATAATACACTAACCCAGACTCAGCGGAAATACCTGCCCCTTTTGCAATAGAAACAGGTCCGCTAAGACTATTGAGTTTAATATCACCAGTAACCAATCTACCTATCATGTTTACTGTTAATTTCATCAACTGCCAAGTTTTATCCGTTGCCTGGTACAGCGCATAAAACGGACCATATTGCTGAGTGATTTTATACTCATCTGCAAGTGGTATCACTGATAGTTCAAGCCCTGCAAATCCAATTTTCTGCCCTTTGGCTATTGTTTTTACTTCCGGTGTTAAAGTTAATTGCTGCTGTTCACCCTGTCTTTCAATAGTCAATAACAATGGAATGTTTGGACTTTGCCTAACAAAATAGGTGAATGGATGCCAAATATCTAACATTTGCTCATCCACTTTTACAATCCTGTCACCTATTTGTAAACCGGATAATGCCGCTGCTGAACCAGGTTGAATATTACGCACAACGGGATCTTGTCTTGCACTAACAGGCATAATCCCTAGAGATAAAATAGGATCTTGGGTTTCCGGATCAAAATGCCATTGCCTTAAATCAAGCACTTTTTTTATAGGTGCTGAATAGCCGGGCGGTAAAACCTGCACGGTTAATTCCTCATCAACAATTTTACTAATTAAGGCGATACGAGCAGCATTCCAGTCAGGGGTTTCGATACCATCTATTGATTTTAGTTCCATACCTGGCGAAATATTTGCTTGCTCAGCTAGCGAATTTGGCTGAATATCCTCAATAACAGGACGCACAGAAGGTATACCAATAATGAAAACTAACCAATAAGCAAATATTGCCAATAAAAAATTAGCTAATGGCCCGGCACTAACCACTGCCGCACGTTGACCCACTGTTTTATTGTTAAAAGCAAAATAGCGCCGCTCTGGTGCTACAGGAGCCACTCGCTCATCTAGCATTTTAACGTAGCCACCTAAGGGGATTAAGGCAATAACAAATTCTGTACCATGACGATCTACTTTACGCCATAAGGCTTTCCCAAAACCAATAGAAAAACGCTCAACATAAATACCACAACGCCTAGCTACCCAAAAATGGCCAAATTCATGTACGATAATTAGCACACCTAATGCAATAACAAATGCAGCTAAACTCCAAAGAAATCCCATGATATACCTTAAAGACTAAAAAATAACAATGTCAATCCTGCAAAAACCGGTATAGCTGCGGTCAAACTATCGATTCTATCTAACACGCCACCATGACCTGGAATTAAATTACTACTATCTTTGATCCCAGACTGACGTTTAAACATACTTTCCGTTAAATCACCAAAGACAGATATAATTACAACAATAACAGAACAAAGTAGTAAATACTTGGGGATCACTAAAATAGGAATAGATAAACTAAACAACCAGGCAACAATTCCTGCCGTCAGCATACCACCAAACAAACCTTCAAAGGTTTTACCAGGAGAAACCTTCACTGCCAGTTTATGTTTACCAAATAAATGACCAAAAAAATAAGCGCCAGTATCTGCACTCCAAGCTAATAGCATAACATAAAGCACCCACCAAGCACCGATAAAATTATCAATATGATAATCGACACTTTTTAACACCAGCATGCCACAGTAAAAAGGCAAAATAGTTAAAATACCAAACAAAATTTTTAATAGTGCCGATCGAGACCAGAATCGAGCAGAAGTAGGAAAAGTCACAACCAATATTATCGCAACTAACCACCAAACTAATCCAGCCGATAAAATATAAATAATCAAAGGCTCTGTTGTTAATTGAGTGAGATCCGGCAATGAAAATTGTAATCCCAATAAACTAATACTAAATAAAACCGCACAAATAATTCGTTTAATCTGCTTTGTCCAGCCAATAAATTGGCTCCATTCCCAAGCAGCTAAAGTGGAAATAGCAATGATAACATAACCAAATAGGTTAGGAGGCAAGAAAAAAAGTGCAGCGATAACTAATGGAATAAGTATGATAGCTGTAATGATACGAGAATTTAAGTTTAAGTTTAACAAAACAACCCCCTATTCTTCATGAATATCATCAGACTCAGTATTACCAAAACGTCGTTCACGCTGATTAAAAGCCAAAATTGCACTCTTGAAAGTCTCCTCATCAAAATCCGGCCAGAGTACATCGGTGAAATAAAATTCAGCATAAGCAATCTGCCATAAAAGAAAATTACTAATACGGTATTCTCTCCCAGTTCTAATAACTAAATCAACGGTTGGTTGATCATGTAAACTAATAAATTCATTTACCATATCTTCATTAATATTTTCTGGTAATAATGAACCCGCTTTAATTTTTTCAGCAATAAGCCGCATTCCATGGGTAATATCCCAACGACCACCATAATTAGCGGCAATATTGAGCTGTAGTCCGGTATTATTCTCTGTTAAGCTAATCGCATGTTTAATACGATTTTGTAATTTAGGCTTAAATCGACTTATATCGCCAATAATAGTTAATTTAACATTATGGATATTTAAGTTTTTAACTTCATCACCCAAAAACCAGGTAAAAAGCTCCATCAGCGCACTAACCTCAGTTTCTGGTCGATTCCAATTTTCACTGCTAAACGCATAAAGCGTTAAAGACTGAATATGATTTTCAACTGCAAATTTAACCGCTTTTTGCACCGCAACGGTACCTGCTCGATGCCCTTTAATTCTTAACTTTCCATGTTCTTTCGCCCAACGCCCATTACCATCCATAATAATAGCAACATGCTTCGGTAGTCGATGCTGTGAGCTATCATCATACATAAGTTTCATGCTAAAATAGTTCCTTACTATAAGCTAACACAACTATTGCGCTTAATGATTATGGATAATAAAAACAGAAATACTTAAGCTTGGGCAAAGAATTTTCATATTTACTAATAAGTTAATAGTGAGCCCTATGTTCATTTTTAATACCTATACCCATTATAATTGTATAAAAATTTAACATGAAATAAATATACAGAAACATTTTATGCGTCTAAAATCATTTATTAATAGGATATTGCTAATGTTTCAATATAATTAATTGCCATTTGACGCGCTTCACGATCAATCTCTAAAACTGCATCAATGTTTTCAGGTTCGGCTAAACTTAGCCTTTCAACTATATCCAAATTAACTTTCGCAATATCAGTAAATCGAAGCTTTCCGGCCAAAAATGCAGCGACGGAAACTTCATTAGCAGCATTTAAAATTGTTGTGGCTGCTTGTCCGTGCTGGCAAGCATCAATCGCCAATTTCAAACAGGGGTAACGTTGATAATCTGGCGCAATAAAGGTTAACGAAGATAATTGTTTAAAATCAAGCGCCGTCGCACCTGAAGGAATACGATTAGGATAAGCCATACTATAAGAAATTGGTGTTCTCATATCTGGCGTTCCTAATTGTGCGATTACGCTACCATCCTGATAACGCACCATTGAATGAATAACGGATTGTGGGTGTACAATGACTTCAATTTCCTCAGCGGAAGCATTAAAAAAATATCGCGCCTCAATATATTCAAGCCCCTTATTCATCATAGTTGCCGAATCAACAGAAATCTTACGTCCCATAGACCAATTAGGGTGATTACAAGCCTCATCAGGTGTTATATTGTCAAGATAAGTGAGAGGGATTTCACGGAACGGGCCACCCGAACCAGTTAAGACTATCCGCGTTATTCCCTGCTGTTGAAGATTAGCAAAACCTAAATTACGCTGAATTTCAGTCGGTAAACTTTGAAATATTGCATTATGTTCGCTATCAATAGGGACTAACTGAGCACCATATTTTTTAATAGCGTTAAAGAATAGTTGACCACTGGTAATCAGTGATTCTTTATTCGCCAGTAAAATTCGCCTACCTTGACGGATGGCAGCCAGCGTTGGTACTAAACCAGCAATTCCAGTAATAGCTGACATAACTTGATCAACATTATCAAGTGCCGCTAGCTCACAAACTCCCTTATGGCCTGATAAAACTTCAGTTTTACATCCTTGTTTATTTAGTATGCTTCTTAAGTTATTGGCCGATTTTTCGTCTGACATAGCAGCATATCGTGGCTGGAATTCTAAGCATTGCTGAACCATAATCGCCACATTTTTATGTGCAACTAATGCGATAATCTCAAATTTTCCTGGATTTTGTTGGACTACTGATAGTGTCGTTTTACCAATTGAACCCGTCGAGCCTAAAATTGTCAGACGTATCATTGTGATATGTATGCTCTACTATTTTAATTAAAAAGGATTATGTCTAGCTCAGCCATATAGCATAACATAAAATGGAGCAATAAATTTAGAGATATAATAAAGCCATACTTACTTGAATACATGGCATATGGCTTTATTATAAAAAACGTTTAAAATTCCATTAATTCGTTTTCTTTTTGTTCTAATGCTTCATCGACTTTCTTAATAAAATTATCTGTTAATTTTTGGATCTCATCCTGTGCACGACGTTCATCATCTTCACTAATTTGTTTATTTTTTAGTAAAGCCTTAATTTTATCATTCGCCTCACGCCGTGCATTACGAACAGAGACCCGTCCCTGCTCAACATCATTACGGACAACTTTAATCAAATCCTTACGCCGTTCTTCCGTCAACGGTGGTAAAGGCACTCGTATTATGGTTCCTGCGGAAGAAGGATTAAGGCCCAAATCTGATACCATAATGGCTTTTTCAACTGCTGGCCCTAACGTACGATCAAATACAGTAATCGCCAGTGTACGTGAATCCTCAGCTGTAATATTAGCTAACTGACGTAATGGCGTTGTGGTGCCATAATATTCAACCATGATACCATCCAATAAACTTGGTGATGCACGGCCAGTGCGAACTTTGCTAATTTGACTTTTCAATGCTTCAACGCTTTTTTCCATACGTTCTTCAGCATCTTTTTTGATTTCATTAATCACATTTAAACCCTTAGCAACTGGTTATAAGTATTTAGGCCATAAACGATGACCCAATTCAATTATTTTAACGATGCTAACAATATCATACCGCCAAAAATCATCCGTGTCTCTCAAGAGATTAATCACGCGAAATTAACGTACCTTCATTTTCACCCACTACGATGCGACGTAACGCTCCAGGTTTATTCATGTTGAAAACGCGGATTGGTAAATTATGATCACGAGCCAGCGTAAATGCCGCCAAATCCATAACTTTTAATTCGCGTTCTAATACTTCCTGGTAAGTTAATTTATTATAAAAAACCGCATCTGTACTCTTCGATGGGTCGACTGAATAGACACCATCAACTTTGGTTGCTTTTAAAACAACATCAGCCTCAATTTCTATACCTCGTAAACAAGCAGCTGAATCTGTTGTAAAAAAAGGATTGCCAGTTCCTGCCGAGAAAATAACAACTCTGCCATTAAGAAGCAGACTAATAGCCTCAGCCCAACTATAATTGTCGCACACCCCATTTAATGGTATTGCTGACATTAGTCTGGCATTAACATATGCACGATGTAACGCATCACGCATGGCTAACCCATTCATTACCGTCGCTAACATTCCCATATGATCGCCAACCACACGATTCATTCCTGCTTCCGCTAGCCCTGCGCCACGAAATAGGTTGCCACCACCAATAACGACACCAACCTGTATCGCTAACTCTACCAGTTCTTTAATTTCTTGGGCCATGCGATCTAAAACGCTCGCATCAATACCAAAACCTTCTGAACCTTGTAGAGCTTCGCCACTAAGCTTAAGCAAGATACGCTGATATACGGGTTTTGCATTAGTTGCCATGGTGTTTCGTCCTGAGCAGATAAATTATTGAAGGTTTAAAATTCTTAGTTCAAAGTCTAAATATAAGATACTGGATTAGTTACTTTTCTTTATTTCTAGAGTAAAGATATAATTTAGTCTAAATATTAACAAAAATCTTTTGAATTAAGCATATGCTTAATTAAATAATTTAGTGGCAAATTTACACATAAATCATCATTGATGTTTCATTACCAGCCAGATAAAAAAATTATAAATATTTGGATAAAACAGAACCGCCCATTGGCGGCTCTATTTATCATCTGGTATCACTATTGACTCATTGCTGCAACTTCAGCCGCAAAATCAGTTTCTACTTTTTCGATACCTTCACCAACTTCAAATCGGATAAAGTTAGTAACTTTTGCATTTTTCTCTTTCAACAGTGCACCAACTGTTTTGCTTGGATCCATCACAAATTGTTGACCATTTAAAGAGATCTCTCCGGTAAATTTGTTCATGCGGCCAGTGACCATTTTTTCTGCAATTTCACGAGGCTTACCAGACTGCATTGCGATATCTAATTGAATTTGATGCTCATGGGCAACAACATCCGCCGGAACATCTGTTGGCGTAATATATTCGGGTTTGCTCGCCGCGATATGCATAGCAATATGTTTAATCAGCTCAGCATCAGCACCTTCAGCAGAAACAAGAACCCCAATGCGAACACCATGCAAATAGCAGCCTACTCTTTCACCTTCAAGGATCTTAACTCGGCGAATATTAATATTTTCACCAATCTTGGCAACGATTGCTGTACGTTGCTCTTCAAATTTGGCCTTTAATTCATCAATACCTGACAATTTATCAGCTACCACGGATTTCAATACTTCGTTACCGAATGCTAGAAAACTCGCATCCTTAGCCACAAAATCCGTTTCACAATTCAATTCAAGCAATGCCCCAAATTTGCCATCGGCAGAAACTTCCGCCATTATTACGCCTTCGGCAGCCACCCGACCGGCTTTTTTAGCCGCTTTTGCTTGACCTGATTTACGCATATTATCGATAGCTAATTCGATATCACCATTAGCTTCAACCAATGCTTTTTTACACTCCATCATACCTGCGCCAGTACGTTCACGCAGTTCTTTTACCAAAGCAGCGGTAATTCCAGACATGTGATTTATTCCTCAATCTATCTGATGGGGAAACCATCCCATGCAGACAATTCTCATTCTTATAAATAAAAGGAGCCAATTAGACCCCTATAACCAATATATTTTAATACCTGGTTCATAAGGGCTCTTCCATGCTTAACGAAGAGCTGGCCTTATTATTCAGTCTCTAGCAAGTTTTCTTCTGGTTTAATCGCCTGATCTTGAGAACGACCTTCATGAACAGCTTTAGCAACAGCAGTTAGATACAGTTTAATTGCACGGATCGCATCATCATTACCAGGGATAATATAATCAACACCATCTGGATCAGAATTAGTATCAACAATAGCAAACACAGGGATACCTAAATTGTTTGCTTCTTTAATCGCAATATGCTCATGTTCCGCATCAACAACAAACAAAGCGTCAGGCAATCCGCCCATTTCTTTAATACCACCCAGACTATTTTCTAGCTTGCTAAGCTCACGGGTACGCATCAACGCTTCTTTTTTGGTCAATTTATCAAAAGTACCATCCTGAGATTGTGCTTCTAAATCTTTTAAGCGCTTAATAGACTGACGAACGGTTTTCCAGTTAGTCAGCATACCACCTAACCAGCGGTGATTAACAAAATACTGATCACAACTATTAGCCGCTTCTTTTATAGATTCGCTTGCTGCACGCTTAGTGCCAACAAACAAAATTTTGCCTTTGCGTGAAGCAATTTTAGTCAACTCAGCTAATGCTTCGTTGAACATTGGAACAGTTTTCTCCAAACTAATAATATGCACTTTATTGCGCGCACCAAAGATGTAAGTTTTCATCTTTGGATTCCAGTAACGAGTCTGGTGACCAAAGTGAACGCCCGCTTGAAGCATATCGCGCATGGAAACAGTTGCCATTTGAACCTCTATAATTTAGTAAATTGGGGTTATGCCTCCACAGATCCCATTCACCGACTCATTAGCTGTAGGTTTCTCCCACATAAAAGCACCCCGGAAAATGTGCCGATCTGTGTGTGTGTTATAACACAATTAAGTTTATGTTAGAGCTAATCCGCATTTATCTATATTGAAATACACAGAATGCCGGCGCGCTTTATACCATAAAATAACGTAAAACACCAACTATAGTTATATTTTTCTGCATTCAAACCATTTGGCTGAATAAAAATATCAAGCAAAATAACAGCGATGGGCTGCAACAATAAATAATATTCATGGCTAAATAAAATTAAGCATAAAATAGTTTACTGAATTATTTTTCTAACATTATAATTTTTATAATATTTTTACATAATACTGATTATAGCTCAATTTGAAACAACTAAACATTCTCTTTCAGCTATTTTCATATTTTTAAGAAAATTGATATGTTAAGTCGTTAGTTGGCATAACTGCACTTCACTGCTAACATAACCGTCAACATTCAGTGTTTATATTTTATCAACATAATACGCTGATAAGCGGGTTATTTACTCACTTAAATCAGCATAAAAGGCAGAATTCATGGCTATCTCAATTAAAACAGAAGAAGATATTCAGAAAATGCGTGTCGCCGGGCATTTGGCAGCAGAAGTGTTAGAAATTATTGAACCTTATATAAAACCGGGTGTTTCCACCGGCGAACTTGATCGCATCTGTCACTTACATATTGTCGAAAAACAACAAGCTATCCCTGCCTGTTTAAATTATCATGGCTTTCCTAAATCTATCTGTACATCCGTTAATGATGTCATTTGTCACGGTATTCCTAGTGACGAAAAAATCTTAAAAGAAGGTGATATCATTAATATTGATGTCACAGTCATTAAAAATGGCTTCCATGGCGACACTTCCAAAATGTTCATTGTCGGTAAACCAACCATTCAAGGCGAGCGGTTATGTAAAGTAGCTCAAGAAAGCCTCTATCTGGCCTTAAAAATGGTGAAACCAGGTATTCGTTTGTGGGCAATAGGCCATGTAATTCAGCAATTCGTTGAGCAACATCATTTTTCTGTTGTGCGTGAATATTGTGGACATGGCATCGGTCAAGTTTTTCATGAAGAACCTCAAGTATTACATTACGATGCTGATGACAGCGGCGTAATACTACAAAAAGGCATGACTTTTACTATCGAGCCAATGGTAAATACCGGTGATCATCGTATTAGAACAATGAAAGATGGCTGGACAGTAAAAACAAAAGATCGAGGTTGGTCGGCACAATATGAACATACCTTAGCTGTCACCGACAATGGGTGTGAAATTTTAACGTTACGCAAAGAAGAAGAACCGTTTATTTCAGCTATATTAGTGAATAAATAATTTTCTGATTAGCCTCCATAATTTTGGGGGCTTGTAGATTAATGATATTGCTTTATCTCTTTTTTGTTTATTAATGCCATTTATTTAGTGATCTCATAATCAGATCCCCTCCAGCAATTTCGGTTATGATGCCATGATAAAAAGTAATCAGCCTGTCTCTGCCATCCTTGTTCTTGATAAATTATCTCAAGAGGATTTTACTTTACCTTTATTAAAACAACAGATAGAACTCTTTCAAAAATTGTTAGAACAATCTTTCAAAGCCGGGGTTAGTGCTACTGAACTTATTGCCGCTCGGAGCAAATATCTGGATAAATTGTTACAGCGTCTGTGGCAAATTAATCGTTTTGGTGATATTCGCCAATTATCATTAATTGCTGTAGGTGGTTATGGTCGACAGGAATTACATCCTCTTTCAGATATAGACTTATTAATTTTAAGCCACCATCCTTTAGCTACTACTATCACCGCGACCATCGGTCAATTTATTACTCTATTATGGGATTTAGGTTATCAAGTTGGCCATAGTGTTCGTACACTGGAACAGTGCTTACAAGCAGGACAGTCAAATCTCTCTATCGCCACTAATCTATTTGAATCAAGGCTAATTTGTGGCGATCGAGCTCTATTTCTCACATTACAACAAGCGATATTTAGCCAGAATTTTTGGCCATCTGAGCAATTCTTTACAGCTAAATGTAGTGAACAACACCAGCGCCATCAACGTTATCATACCAGTTACAACCTTGAACCAGATATCAAAAGTAGTCCCCGCGGTTTACGTGATATTCATATATTGTTATGGCTTGCACGGCGTCATTTTGGTGCAACTACCATTGAACAAACAATTAAGTTCGGCTTTCTAAAGCCAGCCGAATATCGCGAGTTAAAAATATGTCTAAATTTTTTGCTTCGTATGCGCTTTGCCCTGCATTTAATGATAAAACGTTATGATAATCGCCTACTATTTGAACATCAGTTAAATGTTGCCCAGAGCTACTAGGTTATAAAGGTGAAGACAATCAGCCAGTTGAGCAACTTATGAAAGACTACTATCGCGTGACTCGGCGTGTTCGAGAACTCAATAACATGCTGCTGCAACTATTTGATGAAGCCATTCTTAGCGAAAAAAACCTGGCAGAACCACTTAAACTTGATCATGAATTTCAACTAAGAGGGGAGCTTATCGAGCTGATTGATACTACCCTTTTCCATCGTGATCCGGCTGCCATATTGCGGCTATTTTATCAAATGGCGGAGCATGTTAATATTCAAGGGATATATTCCGCAACACTACGTCAATTGCGTTTTGCCTGTCAAAAACTAACTAAACCTCTGTGCGAAACTCCGATTGCTCGTGAAATTTTTATCACTATTCTACGCCATCCTCCTAGAGCGGTAAAAGGTGCCATTGTTCCAATGCACTTACATTATGTACTTATTGCTTATACCCCGCTTTGGCAAGATATTGTTGGACAAATGCAATTTGATCTTTTCCATACTTATACTGTCGATAAGCACACTGTACGTGTGTTACAAAAAATTGATCAATTTGCTGATCAAAAAAATAATAAGCAACATCCGTTATGTGTTGCCATTTATACTAAGCTTGCTCAACCTGAAATTTTACGTCTGGCCGCTATGTTCCATGATATCGCTAAAGGTAGACAAGGAAATCACTCTGAAATAGGGGCGAAAGAGACAAAAAAATTTGCCCTAGCCCATGGCCTATCCGAACATGATTCATCTTTAGTTACCTGGCTAGTGCGTCAACACCTTCTGATGTCAGTAACAGCCCAACGGCGTGATATTCAAGATCCGGTTGTTATTGAACAATTTGCTAGTGAAGTAAAAACCATAAACCGTTTAGATTATCTTTTGTGCCTCACCGTTGCCGATATCTGCGCAACCAATAAAACCTTATGGAATAGCTGGAAACAAAGTCTACTAAAAGAACTCTATCTATTAACTAAAAATCAATTAAATCAGGGTACACAAGCAATACCAACTTTACGCCAACGTATCCAACACAATCGCTTGCAAGCGTTAACACAACTAGGTGAAAAAAATATTCATGCCGCTGATCTAAAAAAATTATGGTCACGCTGCCATGCTGATTACTTTTTACGCCATAATTCACAGCAACTTGCCTGGCACGCCGGTGCCTTATTAAAACACCATTTAAAACAACCTTTGATACTGATTAGCACAGGGACCGTTCATGGTGGCACAGAAATATTTATCTGGTGTCCCGATCGTCCATCACTATTTGCTGCAGTTGCCGGAGAACTTGATAGGCGAAACCGTAATATTCACAGCGCACAAATCTTTACTAACAAAGATAATATGACGATGGATACCTTTTTTGTCTTAGATCCCAACGGGCAACCGCTTGCTCACGATCGCTATGAAAATATTCGCCAAGCTTTATTAAAGGTTATTAAGTCCCCAGATAGCAATACACTGAAAATACGTAACGCACATCATAAATTTCGCCATTTTAATGTACCAACTAAAGTTCATTTTCTGCCCAACCACAATACCAGGCGGACTTATATGGGGCTTATTGCCCGTGATAAACCCGGATTATTGGCACAAATTGGTAATATATTTACTGAAATGGCAGTGTCTTTACACGGAGCCAGGATCACTACGATTGGAGAAAGAAGAGGATTTGTTTGTACTTACTGATCAAAACAACCAAGCGCTCAATCAAAATATACAGCAAAAACTGGCAGAAAGATTGACACAAGCGCTGGCTTCCACAGATGAAGAAAAAAGTAAACATGATAAATAATCACAGCATAGAGGATGAGTAATTTTATGGAGCAACTTAAAACCATTATTGAAAATGCTTTTGAACATCGCGCAAAAATCACCCCCGCGACCACCGATGCTCAATTAAGTAATGCCATCAATCAAGTGATGACTCAACTTGATAAAGGCCAGTTAAGAGTCGCTGACAAGATAGATGGAAAATGGGTAACTCATCAATGGCTTAAAAAAGCTGTGCTACTCTCATTTTGTATCAATGACAATCAACTAATCGAAGGTGCAGAAAGTCGCTATTATGACAAAGTAGAAATGAAATTTGCTGACTATGATTATGCTCGTTTTCAACAAGAAGGTTTTCGGGTTGTGCCACCGGCCACTGCCCGAAAAGGCGCGTTTATCGCCCGCAATACTGTTTTAATGCCATCTTATATTAATATTGGTGCTTACATTGACGAAGGCTCTATGATCGATACCTGGGCAACGGTTGGCTCTTGTGCACAGATTGGTAAAAACGTTCACTTATCCGGTGGCGTTGGCATTGGTGGTGTTTTAGAACCTTTACAAGCTAATCCAACCGTTATTGAAGATAACTGTTTTATTGGTGCTCGCTCTGAAATTGTCGAAGGGGTCATTGTTGAAGAAGGCTCTGTCATCTCAATGGGAGTTTATATTGGCCAAAGCACCAAAATCTATGATAGGGAAACAAATCAAATACATTATGGCCGAATTCCTGCTGGTTCAGTCGTCGTCGCAGGAAACCTACCAACCAAAAATGGCAACTATAGCCTATATTGCGCGGTTATAGTAAAAAAAGTTGATGAGAAAACCAGAAAAAAAGTTGGCATTAATGAGTTACTAAGAACCATCGACTAAGATTTATCATAGCGGATTATCGATTATGTATCCGCTTATTCTTAATTATTATGCTAATCTGTAACAATGGTGAAATAACATATTCCATCGGGAATTAATTGAGTAGTTAAATCAAGTATGTCACATGATCAAGCCAAACACGATTTAAAAAGTAAGATATTAAATGATTTACACCATTTAGAATCTGTAGTCATAAGTAAACTTGCTGAAATTGAAGCAGATTTAGCAAAACTTCCCTAAAATAACCAACTGTTAGCTTATGTATGGTTATATTAATTCGCTTTTAGGCGAAATTTGTATTTCAAGTAAATAAATTGGAATAAGGGTTAAAAATTAAATTTATACTATAGATAACTGCTGACGCTCGAGTTCAGGTACAATACCTAACCAATTAAACTGTGTTAACAAACGCATCCAAGCATAATCCCACTTTGCTATCAACTGCAATTTATCGCTTGTCATTGGATGTCTAAAAGATAAATAACTTGCATGTAACATTAAACGATTAGTAGCAAAATGATAGGAAACGCCTCGATTTTGACGCAAATCTCCATGGCTGGTATCACCAATTATTGGATGACGAATATGTGCCATATGACGTCGTAATTGGTGCTTCCGGCCGGTTTTTGGAGTCAGTGCTAAAAGAGAGAAACGTGAAGTAGGATAACGACCAATTTGTAGCGGACATTCAACCTTAGCCAGTGGCATATAATGAGTAATGCTCGATTGAGGTTGACTTATTTTGCTGGCGTATTTATCAGCAATCTTATCTTTTTCAGCCGTCAACGCATAATCGATAATATTAGCGTCGTTAACATAGCCTCGCACAATCGCATGATGTTCAAATTGCTGTGCTAAAAGACAGGCAACCTCACTGGAAAGCGCCATCAATAATACACCTGAAGTTGGTTTATCCAAACGATGCACCGGAAAAACATGTTGACCAATTTGGTCACGCAAGGTTTACATGACAAAACGTATTTCATGTCGATCAAGCCAACTACGATATACAAGCCACCCAGCTGGCTTGTTTATAGCAATTAAATGCTGATCTCGATAAATCACTTCAAGCATCCGTTGAATTACTCTGTGAAAAGATTGCATCTAAAGCGCGTAAATATTCCAATAATTGGCAATAGTGACCTTCCTGTTCTGCTTTATAGATCTCTTCGAAATAGAGAGTAATAGAAAATACTTTTGGAAAATCAGCCTGTTGTTCAATAATAGCATATGCCTTGGTAATAGTACCCATTGCAACCATTTATGTGCCTCCATGGTATCAACAGCAAAAGCAAATGACTAGCAAAAGCTTCAGCTGGTGGCGGAGTATTACTCCAAAGATTAAGGTTTTTCAGCTCTGCTTCAATGAGGCGCAGTTTTTCTACAACGATAAAATTGATATTCATTTCCTACACTATTATCATAAATAAATTATTACATTATTAATCATCCAACTAAAAGCAGAGCATGATGTAATCATCCAACTAAAAGCAGAGCATGATGTAATCATCCAACTAAAAGCAGAGCATGATGTTAATTTTATTATTCAATGGTAAATCTAAATAAAATATTCAATCAATCATAAATTATAATTAATAGAATAGACTTATTATTATAAAGAACAACGCTAACTTATATTATTACCAATATAGTATCGTTAAAATAATTTTTTTCTAACCTATTTAAGCCATAAAAAAAACCAGTCTAGAAAATCGACTGGTTATATAATGTGTAACGCTATTAAATAGAATATTTATGCATCATCAGCATCCTACTAAATATATCTTTCTATTATTTACGAGGTAGTTATTTGTAAGCAGTCATGCTTATCATTATTTATCCCTAACACTACCTTTCTTATTCCTCTATTTTATTGAATATTTAGATTATTAAATGTTAAAAAATAAACTAATATTTATCACTTATTGTTAGTAATAATCACTGGGTTTATATCGTTTTATAAACTTCAGACAGAATACATCTACTTGCCGTTTAGATTTATGCTACATTTGATAAATGCTAACTTATCAGCGGACATAAGAATGTCGGATTTTATCTGAGGAACACAAGAATAGAAAAGATAGTTTTTAATCATTTTTTCCGATAATTACAGAATATTTCTTCATCTTACTGGAATAAAAAAATATTTCATCTCGCTTCATGGTTTAAAAAGTAATAACAGCAGATATAACTTACATAAGTTGTAAGTTATATCTCACAAAAAATAAGTAATATATTAATACCTTTACTATTCAATTATAGCAGTGAGTTGTTTTAAAAAATTCAATCAAGTTACCAGTTCAAACGGTATAAGTTTGTTGACTAAAATATTTCTATATAACTTGGTCAGTAATATTAGCTACGGAACTAATTTCAAATTCAGAATCTGAAGTAACAATAAAAAGTGTTGGCGTGAATCTATTAAAATTTTACCCGCCCATCAGAAACTAATAGTATAAAATTGGTGAATATTAGAGTGAAAATTAATTTGCCACACTTATTCAGCGGAATATAACTTTCCATTCTGTATTGCATAGGACTGAGCTAATCAATATAGCACTGTGTCAGTTCCTTTGGTTGTGTTGCATTAACGCAACACAACCTTTCTCTGTTTTGAGTACTACTAACATTCCATCGATGGTTCTTCATCATCAAAAAATAGCAACAAAGTGGTGGCTTCTTCGGTAGAGTATATATAGATCATCTGCCAAAAGATTCTTTATACCTTTTATCTCGCCCATGATGTATTCTCTATCCTTAGAGAGGTGTTCTAGCGAAATTTCTCCCAATAATCCTAATGGATTTTTCCATCCTAATAGTTTTTTTCCTACAAAGGTACCTCTAATGCTTTAAAATAGGAAACTATCCTAGCATGATTTTCTTCCGATAGACGTTGCTGAATCGTCTCGATAACGCGATTACCTTTAACTTTTTAGCGTAACTAATTCCTCGGCATTGCTTTATTTCATGGATGGTGGTAAATATTCCTTGAAGTGGCAATTTTATGCCTATTTTTCTTTCGATCCGTGTTGCTATCCTAGAAAGAGCTAGATTTCCTCCTTTTTACTTTATGTTTTCTGGTAAAATTTATCTTAATACAAGATTTTTATCTGCACTCTCCAATTCAGATAACATTTTGTCGGTAGAGATATGCATTTCTTGAAATTGATCCCCCAACACTTTCTCTACCACAGCGCCTACTGCCATGCTACCAATAAATCCCCCTGCAGCAGCGATTACAAGCGCTGCTGGCGGCGATATAACCCCTGCACTACTGCCTACAGCACCGCCAACAGCTTCGCCTGTCGTTTTGGCAATCCTGCTTATTATGGACCTGACTTCAGCTGTTACCGTATCATTAGTGCTAATTAGGTTTTTTAAAAAATAATGTATTTTTTTAACTTCAGCTTTTGCTATATCGATGCAATTTGTGTAAGTACGTATATCATTAGTACTTCTGCCATCGCATTGGTCAACACTATCTAGACCATTTATCTGTCTCTCCATCTGCAATAGTACTTCATCTATTTCCTGTTCCGATTTTTTATTCATTTAGAAAATGGAAAATTAAATAATACCTTTAAATTCGTCATTAATTGTGGAAATGCTTCCGGTAGTGAACTTATTTTAAGATCAGATAAATCTAAATCATATTCCCTACTTTCAAAACAACGCCGTATTCTGGTCATAGCTAACTACCTGTTTTCGCTCTCTTCTGAGCTAGCATTTTCAGCCCAGCTTTGCCATTCAGAGTAAAGCGCATTTTTAGTTTTCATTTCACCGCAGTAGATTAGAGGGTTAGTAGATCGTATATCTGTAGGGTATGAACCACCGCAAGCTTGAATAGTCATTTGATCCCATCGTGTTGTATTTGTTGAAAATTAATTAAATGAAAAATTATTTTACAATATTAATGCTTATACTATATAAGGCGAAATACTGATAATTAATAATAATATGTTGTTAAAGATGGTTATCACAGCCTATTTAAGAGGCTTGTTGCAGGAGCGCCGACCCATTAGCAAAGGACAGGTTGCCGAATTTTTAGCTAACTAAAAGATAAGATTGTGCTATCTGGAATAAATTATCCTTTTTCAGAGGTTGACGCTGCCTCTTTTCTAACATATACACAAGTTTGATACCCGCAAGCTAAGCCTGTACCCAGAGGAATATATGGGAACCTACGCTGGGTCCCACTTTATAAGCAGAAAGTTAAATGAATTAGATCACACACTAAAGTTAATTTCTCTTCAGTTCGATCACCCTGTTGAATGATGGTAAACAACACGCAATTAGCAACGATTTTGCCACGTTGACGGAATTAGTTCCGAGACAGTACAGTATAGGTGGCCATACAACCTTATTATCTATCTAGGCAAATTGTTGTTAAGCTATACATTAAACAACAAACTTATTCTAATATATCGATTAAACTAGCAACTACTTTGCTTATTTTCTATTTCATGAAGGAACTCTATGTCACTTTATCAAGATAATGGTGAGCTACAACATCTTACGCTCGGTAAAAAAACTGAATATCAAGATACTTATGCGCAGCATCTATTACAAGCTGTTCCACGTAGCTTAAATCGACAACCTTTAGGATTATTACCAGATAAACTGCCTTTTCATGGTGCAGATATTTGGACTCTCTATGAGCTTTCATGGTTAAACTGTCGAGGACTTCCTCAAGTGGCTATCGGCCATGTTACTATTAATGCTAATAGTATAAATCTAATTGAATCTAAAAGTTTTAAACTTTATCTAAATAGTTTCAACCAGACACAATTTATTAGCTGGCAAGAAGTTGAAAAACGGCTGATGCAGGATCTGACTGCATGTGCAACAGGGGAAGTCACGGTAAAAATACAACCACTAACCATTTTCACCAATCAAACTATTAATAATCTGTCTGGTGAATGTATTGATGATCAAGAGATAGACATTACTAATTATGAGTTTGATCGTGATTATCTTAAAAATGCAACCGAGGGTATAAAAGTTGAAGAAACATTAGTTAGCCATCTATTAAAATCTAATTGCTTAATCACCCAGCAACCAGACTGGGGCTCAATACAAATTCATTATTGCGGCGCTAAAATTAACAGAGAAAAACTACTCCGTTATTTAGTTTCATTCAGACACCATAATGAATTTCATGAACAATGTGTTGAGCGTATTTTCACTGATATTCTTCAGTTATGCCAACCCGGCAGGCTAAGCGTTTACGCCCGCTATACCCGTCGTGGTGGGCTAGACATTAACCCTTGGCGTAGCAATGAGAATTTCCAGCCAACAATGATGCGATTGGCTCGGCAATGAGGAGGCTAAATTGATAACGCATGTAAGCCCACTTGGCTCAATGGATCTACTATCACAAGTTGAAGTCAGCATTCTTAAACGTACAGCGAGTAGCGATCTTTATCAACTATTTAGAAACTGCTCTTTAGCTGTGCTTAACTCAGGCAGTCAGACAGATAATAGTAAAGAATTAATTGCCAAATATCCAAATTTTGATATCAATATTTTACAACGTGAACGTGGTGTCAAACTTGAATTAATTAACCCGCCAGAAAAAGCTTTTGTTGATGGCAAAATTATTAGTTCACTACAAGCAAACTTATTTTCTGTGTTAAGAGATATTCTTTTTGTTCATGCACAGATTATATCAGCAGAAAAACTACTGGCATTAAACCTGCATAATAGCATTAATATCACTAACATTATTTTTACTATCCTGCGTAATGCCCGAGTACTGCATCTCGATGAAGATCCCAATACTATTGTTTGCTGGGGAGGCCATTCAATAAACGAAATTGAATATCTTTATGCCCGTAAAGTTGGGAATGAATTAGGCTTACGTGAATTAAATATCTGTACCGGCTGTGGCCCGGGAGCAATGGAAGCGCCGATGAAAGGAGCGGCAGTAGGCCATGCCCAGCAGCGTTATAAAAACGGCCGTTTTCTTGGTTTAACCGAACCTTCCATTATAGCCGCTGAACCACCTAACCCACTGGTTAATGAACTGGTTATCATGCCGGATATTGAAAAACGCCTTGAAGCATTTATACGTATTGCCCATGGGATCATTATCTTTCCAGGTGGTGCAGGCACTAGCGAAGAACTACTCTATTTATTAGCTATTTTAATGGATCCTGCAAATAATAATCAGACCCTACCATTAATTCTAACTGGCCCTAAAGAAAGCCAAGCTTATTTTGATACCCTCGATGATTTCATTAAGCATACCCTTGGTGAACAAGCCTGTAATTATTATCAAATTATCATCGATGATCCCGAAGCAGTGGCGCGGGAAATGAAAAAACAGATGCCACAGGTAAAAGAAAATCGTCTCAATACTGGTGATGCTTATAGCTTTAATTGGTCAATAAAAGTTAATCTAGAACTGCAAACTCCCTTTTCTCCAACCCACAGCAATATGACAAAACTTAACCTATTTTATGAACCGGAAAAGCCGGAAAAATTGGCCGCCAATTTACGCCGAGCTTTTTCGGGTATTGTCGCCGGTAATGTTAAAGAAGTGGGCATGAAAGAAATTGAAAAACATGGACAATATAAACTTCATGGTGATGCTAAAATTATGGCTCATATGGATACATTATTACGTGAGTTCGTTAATCAACATCGAATGAAATTACCCAGCAGTTCAGCCTATATACCCTGCTATGAAATAATTAAATAACTAAATAACTAAATAACTAAATAACTAAATAACTAAATAACTAAATAACTAAATAA
>JBGDCZ010000027.1:0-37400 GCA_048493715.1 Arsenophonus endosymbiont of Dermacentor nuttalli
ATTTTTATTTTTATTTTTATTTTTATTTTTATTTTTATTTTTATTTTTATTTTTATTTAATTGTCAATGTCAATTCACCATTTAGCCAGCCATTCATTAACATCTGCACATATTAAGCGAGTTATTTTTATTTAAAAATAAATAACTAAATTTAAAAAAATAATTCTATTATATCAACCACTAAATAACTTTTGTTTACTCTAATATAGATAGATTATATTATTATATTTTCATCCCTGGCCAAAGAAACTGTGTAAAGAGAAAATAACGCCATGAAAACAGAACAATTTATGACATATTTAAATACATTTTGGTCAGAATTTAATTTACATCCAATATGGTTATTTACGATATTATTTAGCATCGCCATGAGCAAATCTACTGTTGCTTTATCTTCTTTTCTACCGCCTGCATCCATTATGTTATTGACCGGTATTACAGCCAGTCTACCTAAATTACATATAACTTTAGTTTGGTTAGCTATTACGTTAGGAGCAACTAGCGGTTCAATAATTTCCTATTATTTGGGTAATCAAATAACTACCAAAAAATTATTTAGTCGCTTTTTTAGCCGTTACCAATCGACTATTGATAACGCACATCACAAGCTGCAAAATCAAGGGATGATAGTGTTATTTACATCACGTTTTATTGCGGTATTAAGACATATGATCCCATTAGCAGCCGGTATGCTATTAATGGCCAGAACCAAGGTATACAGTATCTGCTTATTATCTGCTGCTGTTTGGGCCATAGTATTTATTTTAATTGTTAAAGGCACATTTACTATCATCGCACCAGCAACATTTATGTAATATAAATCAACTTATTTAAAATAATAAATAACAGAAAGTTAAAACCCTTTATAATATTTTTATTAAAACCAATCTAAATTTTTATTCATTCATATTTCAAACAATCATATTTTTTACTTTATAATAAAGTAAAGACAACATTTCCTTATTTTTCACTGTCAAAATTTAATTTTGTTAAATCTTAAATAAACAGATTTAAGAAGAAATTGTAATTGAGATAAGTGAACTTATAATCGCTGTCGTTTAAACCTCACTATCATATTGACCAGGCAAACGCGACTGCTGCTTCATTATGACACAGAATTATATGACTCTACCAGAACATATCTCTGTTACTGAAGCAAAAAAAGTTTTTCTAGAAAAACTTGAGGAAAACAATATCACTAACCAAATTTTCATTACCACTAATGATAAATTAATGGGTATTTTAGCAGTGAAATCAATATTAAAACATCCTACTGACAGTGATAGCATCAACCAACTTATGCACCCCAATTTTTTCTTTTTTGCGCCTGACGGTAAACGCACCGAATTAGCAAAATCATTGCATGACTGTGGTTTTATCTGGTACCAGTATTAGATAAAAGAGTATTAGTTGGTGCACTTAGCGAACGAGAAATTGATCACATATTGGAAGATAATGCCACCGAAAATGCTCAACTGCAAGGTGGTAGTTTACCGTTAGACAAACCTTATCTACAAATGAGTCCTTTTGCATTATGGAAAAAACACAGTGTTTGGTTGCTTTTACTGTTTATTGTTGAAACCTATACCAGCACTGTTATCAAATCATTTGAAGATCAATTAAAAGCTGTCATTACTTTAGCTTTTTTATTCCATTATTGGTGGCAACAGTGTGGTACACAGATTACATTAACTATCGTTCGTTCAAGGGTTATTGATGAACTTTAAATCAACCACTTACTGCCAGATCTTACGTAAAGAAATGTCTACTGCTGTATTAATTGCCATCACATTAGGGGCAGCCGGGATCCTGCGTGCCAGCTTTATGAATATCGGTTGGGATATTTGTATTGTTGTCAGTCTGGCGCTGATCTGTATTACTCTCTGGTCAGCGATTGTCTCCTCTGTCATTCCTCTATTACTTAAAAGGTGTGGCATTGATCCTGCGGTAGTTTCAGCACCATTTATCACAACGCTAGTTGATGGTACTAGTCTGATTATTTACTTCGAAATTGCTAAGGTTGTCCTCAATATAT
This sequence comes from Arsenophonus endosymbiont of Dermacentor nuttalli, assembly GCA_048493715.1. Classification (GTDB taxonomy): domain Bacteria; phylum Pseudomonadota; class Gammaproteobacteria; order Enterobacterales; family Enterobacteriaceae; genus Arsenophonus. The sequence goes on from JBGDCZ010000027.1 coordinate 2,036, forward strand.
AACAAACAACAGGCTCGGTCAGTTACCGAGCCTTTGCTAGCTATTATAAAAATACAAAATTTGCCCATTAAAATTAGCAAAGAAAATAGCATGCTGTTATTTATTAGCTTATTCCAAAGTGATGATGTCTTTTTTAATATATCACTACCATATAATGATTTAATTACCGCAAAGTAAATTTAAATTTATTTTTCATCAACATTTTATTAATTAATAAATTCTAATATAGTAATGTAGTTACATTTTATTTCATTCAATTTCTATAACTTTAATGAAATACAATTTAAAAAATAGCAAGCCATATAAAACTAAATTACTTCTAAACAGAAAATAAAAAAGTTTGCTATTTAGTGTCAACTCCGTCTGAATATCTATCAGAAATTTTCCTGCATGCATGAAATAAAATTTTCTATAAAGGGAAATATTTATGAAAAAAATTAACAGACAAAATTTGGGCTTCTTTACTTTTGGCTTAGCCTTGCTAACCATGATGGGTATTTTAGGGGTGGATACTTATTTACCTTCTATGTCAGATATAGCAAAAGAATTTAATAAAAGCATCTCATCAACCCAACTTTCAATTATGGTCTACACATTGGCAATTGGTCTGGAACAATTAATATTTGGCCCACTTTCTGATGCAATAGGCCGCCTCATAATTATGTTAACCGGCGCTGGTATCTATGCGGTGACAACATTTATGTTGACGTAAACAGCTAGTCTGCATGTCTTTCCTTAATTATTCGTGTTATTCAAGGATTAAGTATTGCCATTACTTTAGTCACCTCAGTCACGTGGTACGTGATGTTTCGCGAGGTACTGTCGCCGCAATGCTATATCTGCGCAATTCGGCGGGTGAATTGGCCTTAGCACCGGTGTCAATAGGCGAGCGGCTTTATCAATTAAGAACCCAAGGCATGGGTGGCAAAGGGACTAATGAAGCTGCTAAAAATTGGTCATCACAAGCTAATTTCTCCGCTTTTTACCAATCACAACAGCAAAAATTGCAAGCATTAAGCACACAAGTGGCAAAACGGCGGCCTGGAATCACCATTAATTTATCTGCTGAAAACTTAAGTTACATGGATCTTACCCGTGTTTTGGTGGCTACCAAGACCTTGCTCATGCTAATTTACAAGGGGCCAATATAACCAAATCTAACCTGACAGAAATTATCCTAGTGGAAGCTAATCTAGCAAAGGCTAAAATGCACTAAACGAAACTGGTTAAGGATAATCTACGAAAGGCTAACCTAAACAAAACTCAATTGACAGGTGCTAACTTAGCTAAGGCTGATTTATGTAATACTAATTTAGTAAACTCTGCAATGAATGTAGCTATACTGGAAGGCGTGTTCTTAAACAATAGTAGTAATTTGACTGGCGCTAATTTGGCACAAGCTACGATAGCTAATGCTAACTTGACTAACGCCAATCTGACCATAACCTAAGTGGCGTGACCTTAGTTCAAAGTAACCTGCATGGTGTAAATTTAATTAACACCAATTTAACGCAAGCATATTTGAATGATCTTACCCTGCGTGAGGCTATTTTAGATCAAGCCGACCTAACCAGAGCTAACCTAGTTAATACCGATGTTAGCAATGCCGATCTGAGTAACACGATCCTAAAAGAGTTAACAATTAAGAACACTAATTTTGCCGGTGCTTCTTTGAATGACAGTTTCACACTTCACCTTCCTCATGAATGGGATGAGGATAACTTAGATGCGATACTTAATCACTTAAACAACCAAAGCAGTAACAACCAAAGCAGTCTGCTAACCAGTCTTAATAGTATTGATAACAGGTAGGTATAGGGAACAAAAAACAAGTTAGCTCTACAACTCATTCATTCTCTTGACCAGCCTGACCTTGATCTTAACCATGTGACTGTACCACTATTAGATATTTTGGCAAAACCACCTTTTATAACCAATAAAGAAATTAGCAATTTTATCAATTATTTTAACCATCAACCGGATCTGATGACTTCAGCGAAATTTAATAGTAGTTTTATACAAACTATCCTGGCAGCTAGAACTCAAACAGGTATTGATGGCGTAACCACCACGATGACTGACAAGCTCTATGAAAAATATTTAAATCTACCTGAAATAAAGAAACAATTAGAATATGAACAAATTCAGACGATATTTGGTGATTATGCCGGCAAGGTAGATTGGTCAGAAAGTAATGCACAAAACTATCTGTTACTTTCACCGACCAAGGCTGGTAGAACATTAGTGGTTGCTGAAAATATTCTGACCAAAATGCTACATCCTGCTCTGGAAAACAAGTGGAATAACATTTTTCTTTTTCAAAATGGAGAAAATTTAAGCCCGCAACAATTCAGTCTAACTGATTGTTTTAAGCAAGATTTCCCGCTGTTTTCTAGTCATTTTACTTATAGCCAATATCAAGCAACATTAAATAAGTTGATTGAGACATTAAATTTGAGAACAACTTAACGCTTAATTCCTTCAGGCGCAAAAAACCAATATTTTTACCACTAAATTAGTTGATGAAACTTCTCAACAGACACTAAAGGACATTTTTACTCAGGTGCTTGATCTGGAACAAGTCTATACATTAAAAAATGAAAACTTTCACCCAATCATGGACCTGTATAATTTGACAGCCAGTACCGAACGAGACAAAGCAGAACACTTGCTTTCTCTATCTGCCGTTTTTACCCGTTATTCCTCCAGTGCTATCTTTGGTACCGAATTGGATCCTCCGCTAATGTTTAGATATTATGCTTACGCCTTAATGGAAAAAGCCCACAGAATGGATCCCACGATGATTGCACAAAATACATTTGATGATTGAAAGGAGCGTTTACTTGGCACCGGCAACGCTTTTACTTGTAGCGCCATTTTTATAACCAAGTGATTGATTATGCGACAGAACATTGTCATAGTGTGTTGAAAAAAATTCAGCCGCCAGCCTAGCGATAAATAGCAAAAAGAACTTTATAATAGCCTAAAAAGAACATTATTAACGGTATCAGAAGAGATTAAATATAATGAAAAATTTAAATTTTTTATACGATCTGTTAATAATCATCTATAGTTAGGATCATATCAATGTAAGATAGATGCTGAAATAATATTGTCATCTAATCTAATAGGAGGTTATATGAAAGAATTCCTATCACTGATTGTGTCATACTTATTGCTGATAATAGCTTTCCTGTTAATATCATCAATCTCATTCTATTGCGTGTTGTTATATGACTGGCATGAAAACGTACCCGGCTATTTATACCTTATTGGCGCTGTTGTGTTATCAATAATTTTGCTGTATCTGTCCGATAAAATTAAATGCATTGCATGTCATCATAAACATGATCATATAGCTTTATTACAGCTACTATTTTTTCTACCTCTTTTGTCTAAGCTAAAAATTTTCCATATTATCTCATTAGCAAAAGAGGCCAGAAAAAATGGCAGAATTATTTTTCCAATTCAAGGCAATAAAATGCCGTCTCGCTTCGAGTAGTGAGTAATTCTCCCCAGGCAATCGTTTGTTCATTACATAATAAACAGACTCGGCTATCTAACGTCACTTTACCAGTCAAATTTTCTGCTGCAATAAGCGTATAAAGTTGAGCTAATGGCAAATCAACGGTAGCAACCTGTGCCAAATAGGGTATTTGATTAAATGTGATCGGTGGTCGGATCTCTTTTACCCATAATTGATTAACATCAGTTAATGTGACAACAGCCAATGGCGCATGCCACCATAATAATGCTTCTCCGTGCCGAATATCCACGTCACCTGATAACCAGTAACCATATTTATGACGAATATTTTCGCAATCAGCGATAAAACCGGCTAACAATTTAACCGTAACTTGTGGTGACGGAACGTCAAAAGGTGTCCAATCGGAGAAAGCATTCTGCCATTTTTCTAACCCGATATTGACCACCACAAACTGACATTCATCTACCGTAATAACGGGATAAATTCCCTTAGGCAACTGATAAACCGTTGGTTGTTGGCTTAATCTAGCATTAACCGTTTCTCCCAGTAATGAAAACCAGGCAGCACTAATACAAGGATACAAATCTTCGCTAACAAGTGTCGGATCAAGGCTACCACTATAGGTTTGCAGAGCATGCTGCCAATTGGTGTTGTCACACCAAATACCAACCGAATCATTAGCCATCCATGACCACCACTGTCCATCACCTTCAACATAAGCCAGCTGAATACGACAATTATCTTTTGCTAAACCGGTAGTTAACCACTGATAAAGCATTCGCCGTTCATTGTGCTCCATCTTCTATCTCCAAAGACAGTAAAAAACCCCGTCCAGCTAATGTCGCTTTTAGTTTATTCTCGACTCGTGCTACTACTTGACGTTGAACAGAATTAGTCGGTTTTAACTGCAAATGGACCGCACCATATTTTTCCCAACGAGCAATGATCATCATACCCATCATCGGCCCATTAAGTAGTCGATAAGTTAAACTGTTGCCCTGACGTAACAGATAAACATTATTTACTGTTGCTGAGCTATTGGTATAAGCCAGTGTTTCTAATACAGAAGGCAAACCAGATGCTAACGATCTATTATCAGGCTCTTGGGCCTGCAGATAACGGTCAAAACGACGTTTTAGTTCCGGATCAGCCTCTTGTCGGCGTTGAACATTGGGCACCAAATTACCGATGGCAACATTACAATGGATCATATTAGTCATTCGCCACCTCTTTCAGTTTTTCTTGATTTTTAATCATTACCAGACGTTCTTTAGCCAGTTGCTGTTTTTGGCACTCGAATTCATCAATCGACTGACGTAATTGATCGATATTAGCCTTTAGTGTGCGCTCTTCAAGATAAATTTCCCGCATAGATTGTTTAAATAGCACCAGCTGGTCGCGGGAAATGGTCTCATTTGGTAATGAAGGCGTTGCTAAATCGTGCCAAAGTTTCAGCCGTTGCTGTTGCATCTCTGCCAGGGTTACCTGCATAGCTTCCTGCTCACGCTGAATTTGTTGCCATTGAGATTGCAAGCCGATTTCTCGCTGCTGACGTATTCGCAATAGTCGTTTAATAATAACGCGCTCATGGTTAGAAAATTCATTTTTCATATACACTAAACTAGTTGGGTTAGATTTTCTATCGTCTGGTCAAATGAAACTAATTCATCACAGTCTTGGCAAAGAAATTGATTAATTTTTGGATTTTTTTCAATCGCTTCATCGGTATCTTTATCTTGCCCGGATTGATATTCACCAACCCGAATTAATAGCTGAACATCCTGAAAAAGCGCTCGCAATTGCCGTAAGCGACGGGCATGCAAGCTATGCTCTTTGCTGACGATATTGTCCATAATGCGGCTAACACTGGCGTTCACATCAATAGCTGGAAAATGCCCTGCTGCAGCTAATTGACGAGATAAAATAATATGGCCATCTAAAATAGAACGAACCTCATCTGCAACAGGTTCATTCATATTGTCGCCTTCCACTAACACGGTATAAATAGCACTAATACTACCCACCTTAGCCGGACCCGCCCGCTCTAATAAAGCAGCCATATGAACAAAGACGCTTGGCGGAAAACCATTGGCAACAGGCGGTTCCCCTGCTGCTAAACCAATTTCACGTGCGGCGCGCGCAAAGCGGGTCAATGAATCCACCATCAACAATACCCGTTTACCTTGATCACGAAAATATTCAGCAATGGTGGTTGCCGTCAGAGAAGCTTTCATTCGCTCTAAAGGAGGGCGATCTGAGGTGGCGACAACCAATATGGTTTTTCTTCTTGCCGAAGCAGGCAAATGCTTATCGAGAAACTCACGCACTTCACGCCCCCGCTCGCCAACTAACGCCAATACCACTACATCGGCTTCACAGCCCCTGGCTAACATACCGAGTAGTGTACTTTTGCCGCCACCAGCCGCGGCAAAAATACCGATCCTTTGACCAATACCAAGCGTTAATATACCATCTATCGCTTTGATGCCGGTTGGCAAAACTTCACTAATTAACTGGCGTGTTAATGGATCGGGGGCAGCATTATGATTACTCCGCCATTCACCAGCAATTGGCATTTTTTCTAGCGGCCGTCCTAAACCATCAACAATACCACCTAATAGATGTTCTCCCACTCGCACTCGGTGTCCATGCCCCAAACGCTCAACATAAGCGCCAGCAACTAAACCTATGGTCGTGTCGAATGGTGATAGCCAAGCTTCTTTCTCTTTGATGGTAATTACCTCTGCCGCTAATCGATTATCAATCAGACATAACTCACCTTGCTTAGCTCCGGGTAGTGTCACTTTAACCAAATTAGTAAATACTTCCTGCACTTTACCCTGGCATCGATAAGGTAGAATATCGGTCAATGGCTGAAATAGTGGGCTAACCATCGCTCGAACGATTTTTGCTTTATCCAGCGAGCGCATCCAGTCTCTCCCCTGTAATATCAACTTGAGCAAGGACTTTAATATCGGCATCTTCACCAATTTCTTGGAATGAAAGTACAGCGGTTGTTGTCAATACTGGTTCGATAATTTTGCGTAGATAACGACGTACATCAAGTGAAGTCAGCACAACACAAGCGGCTTGAGTTGGTAATTTTTGTTTTATGGCGGTAATAATCTGCTGCTCTTGCGCAGGTTCAAGTGCGCAGTAGGAACCAATAGCAGATTGACGAATAGATTCACGAATAATGTTTTCAATCCCATCACCGACTAATACCATAGGGATCCAACCCTCTTCGCTAGTAAAACGGCGACGAATATGACGGCGAAGAGAAACCCTAACATACTCAGTCAACATCACGGTATCTTTTTCTTTTGATCCCCACTCAACAAGCGTTTCGAAAATGGTTCTTAGATCACGAATAGAAATCTGTTCTTCAACTAAACGCTGTAAAACATCAGTCACTTTACTGATTGGTAGTAAGCGCTGTAATTCCTTGACTAATTCAGCATAACGCATCTCCATTGCATCCATCAGATACCGCGTTTCTTGGACCCCTAAAAACTCTTTACCATAGTGATAAACCACTTTTTCTACCAAATAGGTGACAATTTCTACTCCCTTATAGCCTGTGTCCAGTGGCAATGATTGATGTTCTCCCTCCAGCCAATAAATTGGCTGATGATTAAAAATTAGCTGCTCTTTACGTACTTGAGGTAAATCAATTGGTTGAGTTAATAAAGTTGCGGCAGGATCTACTGCTGTTTTGAAGACCGGTTCTTGATATAACAGTATTTGTAATTTGTTTGGCTCTTTTATGTCAACTTGTAACTGTATTTCTGGTAAAGGCAAGCCTAATTTTTCAAATAATTGCCAACGTAAATTTTGCAATTTGTCAGCCATAGTCTCTGTCATTATTTTTTGCCCAACGATAACTAGCAGTGGTATTGTGCCTGGTGTCATCTCACGCGATGCCTGTTCCGTTCCATTCTCTGCTGACGGGTAAACTTGACCTGAACCTTTTTTCGCTTTTGCCTTGCGTTTCATCCAATAAGCACAGACAAACAGCATCAATGCTAATGAACAAAATACAAACCAAGGAAAACCAGGGATAATAGAAAAGACTAATAAAATACCAGCAGTCATTTGCAGTGATGAGGGTTGACTGAGTACTTGCTGTACCAAATCACCAGCCAGATTATTCTTTTTCTCTCCGGGTACTCGAGTAACAATTAAGCCTGCCGTAATTGAAATAAGCAACGACGGGATCTGAGCAATTAATCCATCACCAACCGACAAAATAGCATAGGTATTTAATGCTTCCATTGCCGACATATTATGTTGGATCACACCAATGGCAATCCCGCCACAGATATTCGCCAAAATGACAATCACGCTAGCAATGGCATCACCCTTAACAAATTTCATAGCACCATCCATTGCACCATAAAGCTGACTCTCTTTTTGTACTAATGCCCTTTGTCGTTTGGCTTCACTCGCATCAATGATACCTGCCCGCATATCACCATCAATACTCATCTGTCTACCAGGCATACCATCGAGAGAAAATCGAGCACTCACTTCAGCCACACGTTCAGAACCTTTAGTAATAACAATGAACTGTACAATGGTGATAATGGCAAAAATAATGATACCAACCCCAAGATTACCGCCAACCACAAAACTACCAAATGTATACACAATCTCGCCGGCATCATGTTGTAATAAAATTAGGCGGCTAGTACTGATAGTCAGAGCTAAACGATATAATGTGGTAATCAACAACATAGACGGAAAAGCTGAGAAATCAAGCGGATCACGAATGTAGATAGCCATCATAAATAAAATGATCGATAACCCTAAATTGATCGCTATTAATACATCAATTAAGGTAGTCGGCAGGGGCAAGATCATCATGAATACTGACAGCATTAACATGGCGCTAAGGATAATATCTTGACGTCCTGCAATTTGTGCTAACCAACGAGTTATTGACATTATCAGGAGGCTCCTTTAGGTAACTGAGAAAGAAATTGACGTTGTCTTTGACACAGACGAAATAAAAAAAGACCATCACTCTCTTTTGGGCACCATGCACTCAAATAGGGGCGTTGGCGAATAATAAATACTCGCTGAGGGATCCCCCAAAACCGCTCTGGTTGATTAAGCTTTAATGCTTGTAGCAGATCATAATCACCCTCTTTCAACAACCAACTAGTAATAAGAAAACGCTCTTCAATGATTTCAATACGTAGACCAAAAGGTGGCCAGTGACACTCAATTGCCGTTGAAATTTCGACTATCCTGTGATTGAACAAAGAAAAAAAATGTTCAAGATTACGAACCAGTTGCAATTTCATGTCGTTCCCTCTTAACTATTAATTAAGCATGCTAGAGGAAGCCCTGTGTTCGTATCCGGTAAATACCTGAAATAACCTAATGGCAAGCAAAATAAACTTTGCATCAACCAGGTTAAAATTAAATAAAATATTAGTGGGCGCGTTGCCATAGTTAACACCCCCAGCTAGTTTGATTAAATTAATAAATTATTCTAAATCAAGCTAATATAATTCGGCTGCTAGCCGATGCCTTTGCCCTATTGCTGATAAAACCAGGCAACAGCTGTAGACTGAACAAGTACCGCATCAATATCATCTAAACACTTTGTCAATTGCTGGCTATCAACCTCTTGCCAACCATTTAATTGTTGTGAAACCTTATCCAGTAATTTAGTGCGTTCTGCTTGCTGATGTTTGTTTAATTGCTGCTGTTGTACTCGTCCCCAATTCTCCAGTTGTAGCATAAAAGATTGAGCTTGCGCCTGCTTCGTTACCTGCTTAAATGAAATATGTTTTTCAATATCGGCTAACTGAATATCTAAATGTTCAGCCACTGTTTTACCCTGATATTTCTTGTTGATAAATCGCTGTAACGCTTTTTGAATACGCTGTTCGATCATTTTATCTTGCGCATATTCATATGCCTGACGAAAACCAAGCAATTCGCTATGTTTAAGTAAATTTAATCCACTATAACCAAAGTAACCTCCTATGGTGGCAGCTAACAATGCGCCAACACCTAATGCTGCTAAATCCACTCCTGCTGTTCCTACTGTGAACATGACTACTAACACGGCAACGGTAGCTGAAATGGCTGCGGTACCAGTAATTGCGGCAACACTAAATAATTTTGCGTTAACATCCATTTGCTGCCAAAAATTAATAGTACCTTGTAACCAGCGCCGAAGAGTTCCTGCTTTGCTGGTTTCAAAACAATCACGACCTAAGGTACCAATATCTTGCAGTAACTGGCGTTTCATCATATAACTCACTACCGAGCTAGCACGATCTTTAAAGCTACCCTGTTCACTGATTCCTAACATGAGTGCATTAACCATCACTTCAGTATTACGATGGGCTGATACCGTTGAGGCGACTTTCTGTTCCGCCCAAGTTTGTATAAAGCCGCCTATCATATTATTGGCCCAACCGGCACCAAAAAACGATGCAATTGAACTAACTAACCCACTTTGAACACTGCCTTTGATACTGACTGCCGCGTAAGGTAATAAATGTGTAAAATGTAATAGTGCGATCACTTCAGGTGTCATTGAGTACGATGGCTGTAAGGGCAAAACCTCTCGTGTACCCTGCACAATATCTTTAACTTGATTTTCTATCGTCGCACTTTGCCAAATCGAACTAACAGCGGCAGCAAGATCGGCACCAAACCAACCACTATTATCGCTGATAATTTTATAAGCATGGGTAATATCGTTCGCCAACGCTTGTGATTCCATTGGATGTGCCATTACCCAACGATGTAAACCACTAAATGCTGCTGAGATGCCTTGAGATTTATCACTATCCACTGCATCGTTTAGGTGAGAGGGCTTTAGAACCTGCCATAGTGCTTGATAAGCTTCCATCAACGTTTGCATACCATTTTTTGCTAGCTGGTGCTGTAGAATCAAGATTCGCAGATCAGGTCTAAATTCACCTAACCAACCTCCCCATTGGCCGGTAATATTTTGCACCACCCAATGCCACCATGCTTGTACGCTGTAGTAATCACCCTGCTCTAGATATCCCTCGCCTTTATTTACCTGCCGATCATAGCGAACCAACATCAGTAAAGCAGCTTGATATTCTTCATCCCGCTCTATAATCCTTTTCTCAATTTCTTGTAGCTCATTTTTCTTCGCTAGATACTCTTTAACCTGCGGCTCACTTTGTAACCTCTCACTTTGCTGCCAGTTTTCGCCTTGAAAAAGAGTGTCTAAATGCAATACTAGAGTTGGCAGTTCTCTATTTAACTCTTTCTGTCGCAAGCTGAGGTCATACACCGCTAAATCAAATTGCCGTAACTGTGGTAAGAAAGCCAGATAGCCTTGTTTATTAAGCTCTCTTATTTCTTGAATAGTAATATCTTGCAATTTGTGCAACTGATTAATATATTGGTCTTGTTGCTGACATTGCTGTTTGACACTGTGCCAAACCGTCGTTGCTTCCTGTAACAAACGTAAATGCTGTGTTTGTTCGCTGATTTGTTTAAGCTCTGTTTCAAAACGGCAACGCACTTTTTCTGCATCTAACATCTGCGTCAGAGATTGTAATGAGGTATGATAATCTGTCAGCGTCGCCATTTTGCCAGTTAAAAAAGGCAAATACCGCTCAGGCGATGCCATTATTCGCGATGACAATACGCGTTGTTTTACGTCATATTGGAAATTTATGGCAGGTTGATCGTTTTCACTATCATACAATTCTTCAAACCGATAGACTTGATCTTGCGCAGTTAGCACTTGTCTCACCAAGGCAACCAGTTTTTTATCTTCGGCTAAGTGCTGAATATCAGCTTCACAACCAGGCTCTATTTTTAAATCTGCAATATTAACCGTCCCATCAGCAATAAGAGTTTTATCTTGTGATATCCAACGTTCACCACTAATGCCAATCAGCATCGCTGTGACATATTGTTCATGTAAAAGGTTTTTTTGGTCGGATTGATTTAACCAGTTGGTTAAAAATGCTGATCGACTACGAACATTACTCTGTTTGTCATCAAATCCCAAACGCTCTTCAAACACCTTTTTGCTATCTTTAGCCTGAATCTGACTCTGTTTTAGCACCTGGTTTAATTGTTGATATATACCATGCTGAATTTTATCTTTTTCTTCTTTAAAAGGAATAACAACTTGACCCGCTAATTCAGGGCGTTCAATCACCATAATGGCAACTAAAGTTGTCAGTTCAGCGGGTGAAGGTAATGGTAACTCGGCCTTCGCCCAGAATTCAGTTAACTGTACTTGCCATTCCTTTATTGATAGAGCCTGATCAAACATTTCTATAAGTTGATGACTGAGTAATAATACCGATTCGGAGGCCAAATTTTTAAGTTCTGCCGGCAAATTCTCAAAACGGGCATTAATGATCTGCCGCTCGATGACTGTCTGCTGCCAAAACTCAGGTAAAATTGCCAATTGCATAGCAATGGTGGCTATGTGCTTTTTTTGCTCTAAAACATGTTGCAAAAATGAAGTCAAATGAACGTGTTGCGTGGAAGGAACTGTAAGACAACATTGTTCAATATCAACAAGTGCTTGCTGATAAGACTCAAGATAACTTTTTAATTTGCTATAGAGATCAGAAAATTCATCACCCTGGTTACGTACATCGTTTAAAGTTAACAAGCGTGATGATGCACTTTGATACTCTTCTTTTTCAACTAGCTGATGATAACCAGCAATAACCTGCTGTACTTTTTGAATATCCTTATCTTCCTTATAAAACCAATTGCCGAACTTCGGTATTGTAGTCGGAATAGGTAAATGGCTGGGTCCACCTTGACCTACTAGTCGCTTTATCGCATTGCTACACTGGATGAGTAAAGATACTTTATTATTAATATCTTGAGTCTGTGGAACAGACATTTCAGGTTGTTGACTCATGGCCAATAATAACGATTGTGGAATAAACTCAATTTTATGGGCAGCCAATGGAGTCTTTTTTGATAAATCTAATCTAGGTAGCGTCTGTTTAACCGTAGCTAAACCATATCTTTCCGCTAACGAGCGTAAAAACAGGGTTAATTTCTGTTGAGCCGTTATATTAAGACGTACCACATAAGCGCGAATCGCATTTTCATTTTTTAGAAAAGGTAATTTAGCTAATGTACTTAATACATTATCATTAAAACTCATCTTAGCATGAACCAAGCCCGAACTGCCTTTATCCTGTTGCCCCGATATCAAATAAGGATCAGTACACGAATTTTTTGAAAATCCCTCTAATTTAATAATCATATAACAACCTATATTGTTAGCTCCGGACATTGACTAAATTCACGGTAAAGTGCTTCATAGCAAATTGTCGCGCGTTCAAACCATACTAATAATTCTTCTCCACTAGTCGGAACGGGCCAATTAACTGCATATAGTAAAGTTTGCTGCACTGAATCATAACCTATAGCACCATCATTATTTTCAACCAATTGCATATTGTGGTGCATACAAGTAGTGAATAGTAAATGTGCTTTTTGCACATCAACCTGGCCTAAAAAACCGTATAATTGCCAATAAGTTCCTTTAGGATGTATGGACATCATTAATTGATTATCAAGTAATAAAGTACACTGATCACTACCATCCCATACCAAAGGTAAACCTAGTAATTGGACAAATCGAGCAAGTACACTATCTTCTTTGCGCATTTTCCTCTCCATTAAACAGCATACTCATCATTCCACTGTTCAAGCAGTTGTAGCATGACCTCTAGAATGTGCTCTTTCTGTTCTGGATCGCGATAACAAGCTTCACTCATGACCACCATAATTTCACGCCATTTACGTAAAAAGATTAAACGCTGCATAATTGTCAATGGTAAAGCTATTATCAACTGCGCTAATGCTTCAGGATAGGTCCAACCTCGCTCTAATAATTCAATACTGATTTCTGCAACTTTATCGTTTGCTAAATTCATGGTACGAGACAAGCAAGCACAGTGCTCATTAAAAGCTAAAAACAGCCATAAGCGACGTAAATCGTCAATCGTAGTTACCAATTTAGTCATGTCTAACTGGTCATGACTTACCAGTGGCTCAGATAATGCACGTATTAATACTTGGATAGTGCGTCGTCGATCTTTATGTTGTTGTAATAACTTAAACCAATGACTCAGCCCTTTTTCTCCGTGCGCTGCATGCTGATAGAGTTGACGCAAAGCTTGCAAGCGTGAAGTGTTAATAACTGTTCCTTGTGTAGCTGCAATTAACGCTAACTCAATATCTTCTTCTGCTAACAACGACATTAAAAATTTTTTAATTTTCAATCGTTCAGATAAAGCCAAGCTTGTCATACCAACTAAAGTTGCTAACAAAAAAATAAGCTGTCCTTTATCCAAAACAAGTTGAGGAAGTTGTTGTAAAATTTTTTCGCCATCTTTAAGGGAAAGTAGTTGCTTTGCAATTTGCTCAATAGACCCGTGTTGCTTTTCATCTAATTGCTGCAATAGTTTTTCTACACCATTAAATAATGCACTTTGTTTCTTACTTGAATCGGTTATTTTTTTCATCATTTGGCTTAATCCTAAGCTCAAACCTTCTAAAGTTTCTTCAAGCGCTTCAGCTCGTACTTCCGCTAATGCAACACTGGCTTGCATTGCTGTACTTTCTGTAGGTAAAAAACTTTCTGACTTCTTGTTATTTTGCAGAGATTTAAAATCGAGATAATCAGTTTGCTCAATTCGCATCACAAGTTCCTCTCAAGTGTTTTTTTCATAGCAGGGAACACAGGTTTCAAGCAGCCGATCAAGATGTTCGTATAAATCAAAGCGTAATGTCATACAACTTGAACTAAGTTCTGCCTGCCATGGCGCAAAATCAGAACGGATATTAATTTGCATATTCTCTGTAAATACTTTACGTACCTCATCAGCCTGTTCCGGTGCAACACTCAAGGTTAAACTTTTTTTAGTGGCTGCTTTACTGATCTGTTCGGTGATCTGAGTAATAAGATTTTGACTGATATTTTGTTTTTGGCTCCAAGCTTTGATGATTAATTTTACTTGTTGACAGATACGTTCCTGTAAGACGATGACTAACTGTTTTTCTAGTTGGGCCTGCTCAACAAGCCAATCGATACTTTCTGTAACCACTTCCTGCCGCAATTGTGTTCGCCACGCTTCTTGTTGCTGTTTAGCAGTTCTCTCTGCTTTGCCAACAATTTCTTCGGCTTCAAGACGAAGAGCATCACACTCTTGCCGCACTTTATCTGCATATCGTTTAATACGCTGCCGGGCTTTCTGTTCCCGTCTGTATTCAGCTAAACCTTGCTGAATTTCATGAGGAGTGATTTCCAATGTTTGCTTTGAGAGCTGAAACTCTTTGACTAACACTAAAAATCGATTCATAAGAAACGCTCCAAACGAAATAACCATCGAACTGCCTGCTTAACCTGCTGCTGTGAACAGTCCATCTGCTCCTCTAGTGGAGCAAAATACCAGCTGAGTAGCTTCTCAAAATCCTGACCTTGCCAATAATGAGAAAAAATATTCAAAGCATAAAGTTGTGCCTGTTCAAGGAACTCTTCAACTAGCCAAGGCGTCATAACAGTGTGGTGCTCGGTTGGCCATAAAGCGATTAGTTGTTTGATCTGTTCCTGGCTTAATAAGGTCGTCAAACGTGACCTATAAACACTATCCCACAAATAGTCAGGATAAGGATTACAAACTAACCCAACGACAGTGAATAAAAACGGTATTTTCATTATTAACGAAAGCCAAGGCTGTATATTCTCAGGTAGTTTACGATATAAAGTAGGTTGAAACCCTAATCGATTGAGTATTAATTTATCTAAGCGTCGTTTTAATTCATTACTAATATGGTAGCGAGACTGCCACTCGTTAAGTTCAATTCTTTGCCACCATTTCGCATGCATTACTTCGCCTGGATGGGATAACAAATAATTAAATCTTACCGCAAGTTCAGTCATCAAGATTTATCCTTACGACGTCTAAATATTAACGCTGCAGCCCCTACAATAAATACACCAGTAAAACTTAACAAAATTAACTTTTTATTCTCTACAATATAATTCTGTATATGTTGCCATTGGTCATCGGTTTTAATTATTTGTGGTTGGTAACGGAATTCTGCTGGTTGTAAAAACAAACTAATTTTATCGTATTGCAATCCTGATATCGCATTCTTAATTAAGTTGCGAATTTGTACTTCAATCCCACTCATATTAACTTCGGGTGAATATTTAATGTAAACCGCCACTGATTTTTCTGGTGTGGTATTATTAATATTACCGTTACTATTATCCGCCTGAGCAATCGAGACTCGTGCACTAATGACGCCATCCATACTCGATAACGTACGCTCTAGCTGTTGTTCTTTGAGATAACGCATTTTGGCCTCTTCTTGCACAGGAGAAGAAACTAATTGACCGGCTGGAAAAAGATCCTCAATACCGACATATTGGGCTTTGGGATAACCATTTTGCCGCAATATTTCCACCGAATCGATGAACTTATCTTTTTCGATTTGCAAGGTCACTTTGCCTGTTTTGCTATCGATTTCAGAATTAACATCAATATTATTTAGCATTAATAATGCAACCATCTGATTAGCTTCATCTTGTGGCAAATTACGATATAACTCGACCTTACAACCGGTCAAGAATAACACTAATAATAAACATAAATACTTTAAGTATTTCATTGCATTGTCACTAATTTATTAATCGATTGTGCAAGACTTCCCGCGGTTTTGGCTGCCATATCCACTTCAAGCACCGCTTTCACTACCATTGTTTGTTCTTGAACGGCTTGCGTAGGTGACAGTGCCTGAGCTGTCGCATCAACACTTGATGGCAGCACTGCCCCCAATATTTCAGTTTGTCTGTGCTCGTTTTGCATTAATTGATTGAATTTTTCCACTAACTTAGTGTCTGGATTAATCGTTTCAGCTGCTTGTGTCTTCATCAAATTGATGGGTACTACCGCTTTAATATCCATTTTCATCTCCCGCTAATAAAGTACAAATTTGCGAATGATTGAGCATGTCAGCTGGCAAAGAAAATAAACAACGTAATCCTTCCGCTTGATTACTCCGCAAGCCCGTCAATGCACGTATCGCGGAACTTTTTTCACCTAATGCAAAGTAGACCAAACTACTACATAACCCAAGTGACTCTTCATCAGCAATCAATTCAGGAAACACCGCCAAAATGGCATAAGCCTGTTTGATTAATCCATGGTTAGCAGCCGCAAGGGCAATTTCTACCAATAATTGTTTATCTTCTCTTTTCATATTTTGGCAATAATTCCTTGTATCATGTCTTTAACCACTTTGATCAAAGCGCTCTCGTAACCAATAAAATTGGAATATTGCTGTACTGCAAACTGCATCTGCAACATCTGATCAGGATTATTAGGATTAGCGTTGGCGATTTTACTTTTAATATCGCCAGCAGCATTAGCAGATAGTTGTGATAATTGGTTGATGATAGCGTTGAAATCCATAATTTTACTCTAATGTCAAATTAAGCATCGTTTGCCAGACTTTATACATCTCATTTTAAAAATATTAAGCAAATAAAATGGCTTAAATAGGTATTACCAAACGACATAAAAGATACTATTTCACTTGATCAAAACACTTAATGATGTATCCGTATGCAAATCTTTTTTAAAACTAAAAAAACCATTCAACTCTTTTCTTTATTAATATTTCTATGTTAGTGTCTTACTGTTGTTGAATGACTTATCTATGTTTTATTGCTTTACTTCTTAAACACAGTTTGGGCGTTAATATTCAATTTCTATATCCGGTATTCACCTGAAATAACAATAAAAAATACACAATTTGTCATCAGACTTTAAACTACTATGGTAAGTACCTAATAAATAGGTAGAACTGGATGGAATAAAACAATTAAAGACGATCTTTCTAATAAATTTTATCGTTGAATGACAAGAAATAAATTGAGGTTTAAATATTAAAAAAAATTAATATATTTATCAAATTAAAGAATAAGTATATTTTTTTAAGAAATTAACAGGCTGCAACAAATCCCGTTAATTTTTTATTTTCTTTAGATTATCTGCTTAATATCCAACATAAAATCTAAATATTGCCAGATGATATTGTAACTTTTAGCCATTATTTTCCAAACAATGATAACATTTATCGCTATCTTTATGTCTCAGATGGTGTGCTGCTCTTCAGCCTATCAAGTTGATGCCTCAATTGCAGATTTTCTTGCTTTAAGTCGGCATTTTCCTTCAAAAGTTGCAAATCATGTTCAAAGCTAACTGAACGTTTTTTTTGCTCTAATTCTGCCTGTATCTGCAAATTGAGTTTATCTTGTTGCTCTCGTTGTTGATCAGAAAGCCCATGACGTATCTTCTCTAATTTATTTAGCACTTGTTGTTGCTGCAATTGCTGCTCCTGAAGCAAATTTTTTTTTTCAGTTGCATTGTCCACAGCCGTAGCCGCCGTTCTTGAAGCAAACATATTGACGCTGCTACTTGCAAATTGAGTCGTTACAAAGAGACCACTACACTTGCCAAGTGTCGCTGTCGTGACTGCCCCGCTAGTACATAAGGTACCCACAGCTAAACCAGCACGTAACAAAGCAGAGGTATATTTAGCCCAATTTTCAGCGCTACTACTTGCCATGCCGACCTTATTGAAGAATAGACAAACACCGTTAGCGATGCTATCAGCACCTAGTTTCAATCCTTCCCTCCCCTTTGCTTTACTATGCCAATCAGCATAAGCATATCCAGCATCGGCAACGGCCAGTCCAAATGTAACACTGGAAGCAATCAGTAATGGAATTGTCGTTCCGCCAGTCAACAGAGTAGCGGCAAGCGAAAGACCTAAGCCACTGCCGGCGACCCCAACATTTAATAATTCTTTAAAAAAAGAGCGTTTAGCAATTTCAATACCTTGCTGCTTAGCTTCATCATAGTATTGTTTAGACTGATTAATTCGCTGTTCAATTACTGGTCCTAGATCCAGCGGTTTGCTTACCTCGAGATCCACTTTCTTGACCTCAAGATCTAACCATTGAGTCACATTAGTGGCTGGTGCCAGTGGTATCTGGCTAGTATTGAATTGCTGTGTTGCAGTCGACGGTTTGATTTTCGATGGAGCAAGATCAAGGTAAGCTAAGGCTGATCTACGAGCATCGATAGTATTATCATATGGCATAAAAATACCCTTATTAATCATGAAAGTCACGCATAACTTTATCTAATAGTGTCTGTGCAAGTCTACGTACATCAGGCTGTATCGGTGCAATAAAACTCTGCTCTATTGATGTCTGTAATGCATCAATAGCCTCACTGGTTTGCTCTATTGCTAGATAGCATTGAGCGATACGAAAAGTCACGCCCGCATCTCTAGCATCAAGTAAATTGGCATAACCATAAAACACTAATGCATGCTGATATTGTTCAAGTGCATGTAATGTAGAAGCCAATCCGAAAAGATAGTCAAATTCGTAAGGCTGATACATTACCAAATAAGTAAAAGCAGTTAATGCTGATGACATTTGCTGCTGTTGATAGGCATCTAGAGCTTGCTGATAAGTCGCATTTAATATCTCGGTTGAGATGTTTTGTTGTTGTGCAAGCATTTGCGGTTGTGTAAATGCCTGTTCAATGATGGCTGTTAATTGCTCTAGAGTAACTCTATTGTTGATATTTATTATTGCCATTTTGGCTAAAACCCCACTTAATTAAAACCGCCCAATAGATGATTTTGAGCGGCTTATGTTAGCCTAACCTACTAGCTATCTTACTTCATTATCTAAAATTTACTTATTGACTAACGCTGAGCTAATACGGGAGTATAAGTCAACAAAATCTTTATTGATGGATCGCATTTGTTCGGATAATTGGTAGGCTTTATCCCATGTATCCTTAATGTTTTTTGCGTAGTTCTGAAAATTCATCGCTTGAAAATCACCTTCGACTTTGTCCAATTCTGCCGTTTTTGTCATTTCAGCAGAATTTATTTGCCCAGTCCCTTCAAAACCTTTACTCATGGCTTGCCCCAAATGTGTGGCTATCTCACCAAATGGTTTCGACAAACCAGCACTTATCACCCCAATTGTCCCCGAAAAAATTTGAAATCCGCCTGTTAATCGAGCTGCTTTACAGGCATATTCAATACCTTCACGTTTTTTATCGAGCGATTCCACTTGTAAATTCCAGCCTAGCTGTTGTTGCTTTTGATTAAATTCCTGCAAAATATTGCGCAGTTTTTTATACATCTCAGTCAGCTTAATAAACAATTCATCGAACTGAGCGATAACATCCATATTACCACCACAAAGCCCACTGTTATCAAAACAGTCATATTTATTTACTGAAGCTGAATTCGCTGACATTAATTGAATATCACTCATAACTACCTCCTACTAAAGATCATTAATTTCCGCTATTGGTGATATTGGAGCAACACTGATTGCTATTTTATGATCAACCACCAATTAGCAGCTGAATGTTACTTTCTCACAATTCTTGTCAAACTAATCATGTTCCAATCTGAACTAGAAGTAGCATTAGCAAGCACTTACGATTATCAAAATTCAGCTATTTAATTGCCAACTTATGAATAACAATGGCTAATTGAAACAACAATATAAAAATTTGCTGGCACTAAACAGTTGAACTGGATATACGTGCTTGCAACATACCTGTTTCACTAATAGTCTTAGTTACACCCTCTAAGGTATCACTCTGCTTACTTAATAGATCTTTGATCGTCTTACTTTGCTGTTCTTTCGCTTTGTCATACCAATCAAAGCAGAATTCCATAAAATTCTGTTCTAGAATCAATGCTTCAATCTGTTTTTGTAGCTTGGCTTTTTCTATGCTAATAATACCGCTAGTAACAGTTTTACCTGCATTTGCTGAAATATATGCCACATTTATAGAAATAAAAGTACAGGCTTTAATAGCTTGTTTAATTACTTCATTACGTATTAACTTGGTAACCTGCTTAGTGAGTTCTTCAGCTGTGATTTGCACCCCCTTTTCTACTGCCTGGGTAGCGATCCTCTCAACGGATTGAGTCACCAGAGTTTGTATTGCCTTTTGGCTGAAGGCCTCACTTAACGCTTTGGCTATCTGTCCGCCGCGTTTAGCAACTTCTTCTAAGCCTTTTTCCACGCCACTCATTACTTGTTTACTAATTTGTTCAGCGATCTGTTCAGAGACTTGCTGACCAACTTTCTGAGCAATACTTGATATTTCTTGAGGTGAATTTTTAACCACCGCTTCAACTAATTTAGGCGCCGCTTCTTTCATGGTTTCGCCTGCTGTTTTGGCTATCGTTCTGGTCGCCGATATCGCACGTCCGGCTTGGAAAATATCTAACGTCATGCCAACAAGTTCAGCACCTAACTGAATATTACCAGCGATATCCGCAACTTCCTGGCATTTGTTCTTATCTGCGCCTAACAATATCGCCGTTTCAGCCGCTGCTTTTACAATTCCTGCGATGCCAGCAAACAGCCAAGATGAGCCACTTACAATATCTAATGAACCACCAACAACATCACCAACAGCAATCCGGGCAGCCCCTTCAACCAGCTTGAGCGCACCATAAACTGCCTCTACTGCGCCTATAATCCAATCAAAAATAGCTGCGAAAATACCCCATCTTTGCGCTTTTTCCGATTGCTCAATCTGTTTAGCCAGCTGCTTTTGAAACTCTTTTACCCGTTGATAACGTAAAAACACTTGGGTATCAGTCATCAATTTGCTGGCTTTAGCTGCCGCATTAGCCGTATCCCCAAATGTCTTCAAACTCAGATTGGCAGCCAGCAGGATCATATCGTTAATTGATGCCTTTTCTATTTGATTCAATGTGGTACCATCATCAGCTTGCAAGGCTTGCAATATTCGGGCAAAAGCCTCATTAGCTTGCTGATGACTAACGACGTCATTTTTTTCATCACGTTCCACATTCAATGAAATAGTACTTGGCTTCGACCATTCAGGTAAACTCGCTTTTTCAACAGGATAACTATCATGCACATTAGGACGTTGTATATCCGCTGAATTAATGGATGAAGAAACACTCAAATTACTCATGGCACGTTTCTCCCATTAAATAAGCTAACTTTTGGTTGGCATTTTCCCTTACTTCAGGCCATTGCTCAGCCGACAAGCAGTTACATATCCGTAGTGCGGCACGAAAAGACTTTGTTGCGTATTCGCGATTGCCAACTGCCATATAACTGATGCCAGCAAAGTAAGGACCGCTAGGATCATGCAAACGATTCATTCCCGCCCGACCAAAACAAAAAATAGCCTCTTCATGTTCATTTAGTTGTTGGCAGCAGGTTCCCAAGGCATAAACATAATCAAAATTACCTTGATTCAATCGCATTAGTAAGAAAAAGATCCGCTTGGCACCTTGATAATCGCCATAATTCATAAGTTGTATACCGTAGCGGTAAAGCAAATCAAGATCATTTTGATCAACATTTGCCAAACAACTCAACGCCCCGCCCTGTTGTACAAAGTCAAGTAAAGTTGCAAAATCTTTATTATCCATAGTTTCCTCTTAACGAATGTTTTGGGCAATCGATTTATTCATTTCTGCCAACATCGTCTGCATGCTATTGATTAAACTGACTGTCACATTGTAGCTTTGCATAACTTTTTGTAATTGCAGCTGAGATTGAGAAACGAAATCTGACGCGCGGTTTGATACGGTTTCTAGTGCCGCCTTAACCGCTTGTAATTTACCTTGATCAAGATCTTCACCATTTTTTTTCAAAAACTCATCAATTGTCATGCCATCAACGGTAATACCATGATCACGCATATATTTAATAACATCTTCGGGAAGTTTGCCGGTTGCTTTATCACCTTTTTTAGAGACTTCAGCAATGATTTCGTCAACCCGATTAGCCATATTCTGGACGCTACGTGATATATCAGCTTTATGCTGCATTTGCGCATATTTTGAATTGGCAACATCAGATAACAAACTCATAAACATATAGAGTACAGCAATACCACCGGATAATACTGAATCTCCATATATTGCAGAGGTATCGTTAACTCCATTGCCAAATTCTGAATTGACAATATGATTTCCTGATGAATTTAATATTGGATTAGTCATAATTTAATCCTCTTAACTAAATATAAGATTTGAAAGTTTTCTTTTTTGTCTTTGTTTCAGCTTTTGATCCCAATAATGTATTACTTTCATCAGCGGGATCATGGCTAATTGATTTAAAAATTTTCTCTATAGCTTTAAAATTTTTTTCAAGGGAATTAATCTTAGCAAGAATATCCTTTTGGCATTTTTCTAAACCTTCAGGAAATGCTTGTTCTAATTTCTTTAACTTATTTTGTGCAGTAACATTATGGCTAGAGTCTTCAGTCAATTGCTTAATTTCTAGTTGCAATGATTCAAACTCTTTCATTTGTTCAAATAACAATGAACGACGAGAATCTAAATCCGATATTAATGCTTGAATATCATTAAACATAATTATTTCCTATGGTTAAAAACTCTGATGATAAAAATAAATTTATAAAAACTAAAAAATAGAAAAATAAACGTTTATTTAATTTTGCTTTTATATCGCTGCGCTAAAATATTAATAACTTGTTTTGCTGCTATTACTGCATCTAATAATACCAATGAAGATTTAGTATTATTTTGTCTTAAACTTTTTTGACAGTCATCTAACTGCTGTAAATAAGTTGCTTGATATTCCGGTTGTTGCTTTAAATTTTCTTCCAATTTTGTAATACATGTCATACGACCCCCCTAAAAAGAAAATGGAATATGTACGGAATTACCATCTCTGTTTAAATCTAATCCGTTAAAATCAATGTGACTAACAACATAACCATTATCTAACTGGCTATGATATTTAAGTCGTACACCATTACTTAACTCAACAAAAGGTGCTTTACTGTTACCTCCATAGCTAACAACCTGACCAGGAAGATAATCACTTAAATTTTCGCGAACAGGGATATTTTCAATTCGTACATTCATATGCTGCTCAGATGAAGCAGAAAGTGAAGCTACTACCTGATTTATTTTCTGTTCCTTATCCGCTTGGCTCAAGCCAGTGATAATGATGCAGTTTTGGCGAGGCTCAACCATCAATCCATTTAATAACCCTTTATTCCGTAATGCATCGATTAATTGCTGACTAAAACCACCAACAGCATTGCTTACTTGCCAATGACGTAAACCATTTAATTGGGCTAGTTGTTGGGTAACTGTATCCCATTGTTTGCCGGACTGAATTGTGCCTGAAATAATAATATCTCCTGCCTCTTTACCGGTTGTTACCTCCGCCTGCAGATAACCGTTAGCAACCAGAACTGACTGCACATTTGCCACGAGTTGTTCAATACAAATTGTCTTGTCACGAAAACGAATGCCATGAAATTTCAATTCGCTTTCCAGTCGTGACAATGTGATAAAGTTGTTACAATAACCACTCAACGTTAAGACACCATTACTATCCCATTGCGTCTGTATCTGTGCTAATTCAGGTGCCAATAGCTGCCGTTTTAACCAAATATGTGGCTCAAACTGGTTGGCTGATGTTGGTGGTAATAACAGTAGAAATAAACTTACCAACCCGATGGATAGCGAAAATCCCAACCACAGTAATAAACGCCATTTAGTTTTGCCGGCCAGTTTGGCCTTCGGTAATGGACGCCATTGTAATGCTTCATCTGCTCGCCCAATCATAAAACCGATACCTGCCAGAACAATGACTTGATTTAGCGGAATTGTCATCGGGCCAGTATGCATGCCACCTTCAACTAATACCGTCATCGGCTGATTAAGCGTAATCCCCTGTGACAGCACCGTCAGTGATAAGGAGGTGTGACCCGCTAATGGTGCTATAATGTCACCATCTATTCCCATGGTCAGATCACCCTCAGGCAGAAATAATTCTCGCCCTTGCATCGGACCATTTAACCATAGCAATTTATAATCACTTGCCATGATTAACCTCCTTGATTGACAGGCTCTGCTTTAATCAAAAACAAACGTATAACACTCTGTTTGCTGCGATCCTCACTTCTGAACAAACCTCCAATCAATGGCAAATCGCCTAATAATGGAATTTTATTTTGCACTGTCTGGTCTTTATCTTGTACAAAACCACCAAGTAATAAACTTTCACCAGTATTCAATGTTGCTTGTGTCGCTATCTCTGAATTCTGTACTTGCGGTAATGGCTCACTATCATTAACAGCCTTCGCTTGCTGACCGTCTTCGATATTGAGTGATAACATGACTTTTTTCCGACCATTGCTATCAATCAATCTTGGGGTAACACGCAGTAATGAGCCAGCTGTTACCGATTCCAGTTTTGCTACCTTATCGCCCTGTAATTTAGTATAAAAAGTGATATTTTTATCTAACACGGCTTGGACATTATTAAGTGTCACCACTGACGGACGAGAAAGTATTTTTGCTTTAGAAGTTTTCTCTAATGCATTCAAGCGCACCATAAAATTGCCTGTATTACCAATGACCGTTGAAAAATTGTCACTGCCTGATGTGCCTTGGTTAAAAGAAATAGTTCCCCCACCAATTTTGGCATTTGCCGACCAATCAATACCTAACTGGTTAAAATCTGAAGCATCTACATCAATAATTGTCACAGAGACTTCAATCATTGTTGGTGCAATATCCAGCTGTTTAATCAGCGTGCTATAAAGCCCCATATCGTGTTTATTACTACTAACCACTACCGCATTCTGCCTTGGATCGGCAGCAAATGCGGTTGTATCTAATTGAGTATTTGCGCCACTTACATTACTTTGATTCATCTGTTTCAAGACACTGACAATACCCGGCACTGTTACATTTTGTTTACGATATTGATAAATAGTATCCGTTGCTGAAGCATATTTAAGCGGAAAAATGCGTATTGAACGTTGTGTCTGAATGCTTTGTTTTGCCTCTTGATCAATCTGGCTAATAAATTTGGTTACTTTATTAATACAATCTGGCACGCCGTAAACCTGGAGCGCATTCAACCCATTGATTGACTTAACTTGACAACTATTTTTATCTAAAAAACCCGCTTTTCCCATATAGCTCAACGCACGTTCACTTGATAAAGCACTAAGCGAAACGATTTGATTATTCATCTCTTGTGCTTTATAAACATGTAATACATCGCCATCGTAATACCACACTAAACCATACTGTTGCGCCAAAAATGCCAGGATCTCCTTCGGTGTTTTATTCTCAATTCGGCCACTGAAGGTATCTTGTATCTGGCCACTAATATCCATAGGAATACCATAAGAATTACCAATATCTCTTATTACCGATGTGAGCGGTGTTCCGCGGCTCACATAAACAAAGGGCTCATTATCGTTCCAATGGATGGAAGAAATTGGTGCTGCCTGCGCAACAGTGGTTGTTAATAAAAATAAGCACCAGAGTTTTTTTTTCATCTTCTTATACTCCGATAGCGCACTGGTGGCGATGTTACAGGTTGACACAAACCTTCTTCCAAAAATTTAGCTAATGCTAGGTGACTAAAAATAGATTGAATAAGTAGCTCGTCATCAATATCTTTATCGTATACTTGCCAGAGCACCCAATTAGAACGTCGATAATCTAGGCCCATATTTCTTCCTTCTGGACAGCAAACAAGTAATAAACTTGCTTGTTGATACCACATTTTGCTTTTGGCGGGCATTATCTGAACACCAACTGTTGTACCGAAAGAAGATGGTAGCCAATGAGCATTTCTGCCAGTACAAATTGCGTTCCAATCGCTTTCTATTTTTTCGACAATCTCAAACAATCCCGTTGCTGCAAATCTTTCTATCATTGTCTGGTCACCTTTTTTATCTGTTAACAAGTATGAGTAATACAATATCTTTGTCGTATCAGGTAAATACCTTAATCTCATCGAGATATAAACAGATTAAAAAATAAATAGAGAAATTAGAGTGGATTCTCAACCGCAATTTGCGTTATTGTTAATAAATTGTATGTATGACTTGGCGCATACGTTCTAGGATAAGAGAGTAATTATGAATACACATTGGTGTTCGTCCTTAGTGACTAAACTCACCTTTGCCTTTATTTCGGTACTCATTAGTTTATGGATACTTATCGAAATAAATTTTTATAACAATATATATAATGGTGCCATACAACATATTCTTATGACCTATCACCAAACGAGTGAAATTCGGGCTCATTTGAATCGTAACCTGTTTAAACAGGCAATTATTGACATTCAGCAATTAGAGCGCCGTATTACTGAATCTCAGTTTGAATGCCTGCACATTCCTAATCAAAATGAACTGGTTGCTCGACAAATTAATATTGGCTCTCATCCCATGAAAACAAATGTGACTAATCTATGGGCACTACAAACATTTGGCACTTCAGGTCAACAAAGATATATTGACACATTTATCATTGAACCAGGTAAGAATATAGCTATTTATGCACTATCCACCATCGAGCGTAATAATTTAACTAAACGGATAACTGAGATTTCAGCACTGGCAAAGCAACCAACCACAGATGGTTTTCGTTGGAGTGAGCCACTATATGATGCCAAAAGCAAACGTTCTTACATACTAATGAGTTATAGTCCTCTATCGCAAAAATCTAATCAACAACAAGTCGGTTTTGTCATTGATATTAATGATATATTGGATGTTTCTAATATTTATCATGCCAGTGATATGAATTTTTTCCTTACTCCCAAAGGCGTTCTATCCTTCAATCATCAGCTAGATATTTCTAAAAATGAGATGGCTGATATTAGAATGCTAATCCCGACTTATACTCATCTTTTAGGATCGCTTTATGGCATCGATATTGGCAATTATTATGCAATATCAGAACAAATCGATGGACCAAATTGGCAACAAATTACTTTAATACCTAAAGCACGGATTAAACAGATAGCATATAATCCTTTTGTCCATGAATTGAAATGGTCCTTATTGTCTTTTGTTATTATGACCATTGTCATGTTGTGGATCTTATGGCAATACTTGGCAAAACCTATTCGTCATTTTGTTAATATTATTAAACAGGATGTCCAACCAACCTTTAGTCGCCGTTTACCGGAATCACGTAAAGATGAGCTTGGTGATATTGCCCGCGCATACAATGCATTACTTGACACTATCAAACATAGTTATGATGAATTGGAAAACAAAGTGGCAATGCGTACCATTGAACTAACTGAAGCCAAACAATTGGCTGAGCGGGCTACCGCTCGTAAAAGTGAGCATCTTACCACTATCAGTCATGAGCTACGTACTCCACTTAATGGTATCACTGGATCACTAGAATTATTGCAAAACACACCGCTTTCCGAAAAACAAGCTAATTTACGTAATACTGCTTATACCTGTGCTAAATCGTTGCTCAGTATTATTAACAATATATTAGATTTTTCTCGTATTGAAGCTGATCAAGTTGAATTAAACCTTCGCCGCTATCCGATCCTAAAAATTGTTGACGATGCTATGGTGACGATTCAACCTCACTTAGTAGATAAACCGGTTAAATTACACTGCATAGTCAATAATGATGTGCCAGAATCTTCAAATTTAGATTCATTAAGAGTACAACAGATTTTAGTAAATCTCTTGGGCAATGCGGCAAAATTCACTGAACAAGGGCATATCATCCTAACGATTAAAGTAGAAAAAAAACAGCTCTGCTTTTATATAAAAGATACCGGCCCGGGGATAAAAAAAGGGGATCAAGCATGTATATTCCAACCTTTTGTTCAATCATCACACTATAAAGTTGGAACGGGGCTTGGTCTCTCCATTTCTGAGAAAATCGCGATTATTATGGGCGGAAATATTACCCTCAAGAGTGATTATGGCTATGGCTCAACATTCATATTTCGCATGCCTTTACTCGAACCCAGTTCACCCATGCGTTTGCAGCCAGAACCTATCATTGCACCTCATAGACTACACGCACAAATTGCTTTGTGGGGTAGTCAGGCTAAGGATGGCAATAATCCCTTACTTGAAAGTGAAGAATTAACCTATTTGCCATGGCGATTGTGGAAACAGCTGTATGAAATCCAACATGGTATTTCTCTACCCTCTTCGTCAATATTATTCAAAACGATAATACCCTGGAAGCTGAAAATACTTCTAGTCGATGATGTTGCCACTAACCGTGACATTATTAGTCAAATGTTAATTGAGCTTGGTCAAATGGTTTATACTGCTGACAGTGGTAGAGCGGCGCTCAGTCTGGGTAAAAAACATATTTTTGATTTAGTATTGATGGACATACGGATACCCGATATTGACGGTTATCAAACTACTCGGTTATGGCGCAAAAGTAATGTAATCTTAGATGCTGAGTGTCCAATCGTTGCACTTACCGCAAACGCTAATCCAAGCGAGCATGAAAAAACAATATCGTTAATGAATGGTTACTTGACTAAACCGGTATCACTCGAGCAATTAGCACAATGTATTGAGATGGCCGCCGAAATTCAAATCGATCGCGATATGCAACCTGAAGTCAACTGCGATAATGCTGAACCCATCATGAAACTTTCTGAAAACGAGTTTAACCAACGACTCGCTCAGCACTTTTCTGATATGATCAAACGTATTCAACAATGCCTGGATACACATAATTGGGAAGATCTACGTAACCTTTTACATAACATAAAAGGTAGCGCAGCCCTTACCGGTTTTGAAAATATATCAAAAACCGCAGCTCAGTTAGAAAAACGTCTGGAAACACAAGAATATCTTTTTAGTGACGAACTTGAGGTCTTATTAACCGCACTAGAATATAATCAATCATTAATACATCACGGCCCGTAACAGGGCCAAGCTGTTAGAATCCCATTCTGTGCGCCCATTTCATCAAATCAGCTACACTATGCGCATCTAGTTTCCTCATAATATTCATGCGATGTGTTTCAACTGTTTTTAAGCCTATCACTAATGCTTCAGCAATATCACGATTACGCTTGCCTTCGAAAATAAGCTTAAGTACCTGTTTTTCTCGATGGGTTAATACTGGAATATCCCCATTTTCAACTCCTTTCAAGGCAACAATTTTTGCTACATCCAAATTAGGATCGATGAAAAACTTACCTCTACCCACGCTTTTAATTGCCGCTATCAGCGTACTTTTCGAGCCATGTTTTAATACATACCCATTAGCACCAGCATCAAGAGCATCACGTGCTTTTCGTTCTTCTTCAGAAGCAGTCAATACAATTACCATTAATTTTGGCCAACGTTTTCTTAATTGGCGAATGGCTTCAACACCACTCATGCCAGGTAAACTTAGATCCATTATTACAAGGTCTGGTTGTAATTTTAAACATGCATCATATACACCAAGACCATCAGTAACAAATCCGACTAACTCCAGATCGGAGTAGGGGGCAAGACAGCTTTTTAAGCCATCAAAGATCAAGTCATGATCATCCACCACAACGATCTTGATTCGTTTCAAATCCCCAGTAATCATTTAACTTCCCCATCTTGGTTTTTGTCACACTTGATACCCTATATTCATAACCTCAAGCGATGGAGGAAACTACTTTAATAAGTAAAAACAATGCAACTTATTATTCATTATAACGCTTATCATTCATACAACTAAAAGAGTGATAAGTTTCAAATTCTTATAAACAAATAATCAATCATCACTATCGTAACGAAGATCCATAACAAAGCGCAATAATTCAGCAACCGGTTCAAACAAACTCTCTGGGATCATTTGCCCGGTTTCTACTTGTTGAAATAGTGCACGCGCTAGTGGAATATTTTCGACCATTGGAATACCTGCTTTTTCTGCTAGTTTCACAATATGTAGTGCCATATTATCCCGAAATTTTTCAAGTACTTGAGGTAATGGAGTAATTCCAGCTTGGTAATAAAGACAAACGACTATATGGGTTGGGTTGCGAACAATCACTGTTGATTTTCTAACATTAGCAACCACTGAATTACTCGTTACTTCTCGTTGTATTTCACGACGCTTTTGCTTAATTTGAGGATTACCTTCTGTTTCTTTAAACTCTCGCTTTGTATCCTCCTTCGACATTTTTAACTCTTTCATCACATGATAATATTGAAATCCATAATCTGATATGGCAAACACAATATAACAAACTAAAAACCCCCCCCATAACCATTGAATTAGAGTAAAAGTTACCGTTACACCACAGTCAATACCACAAGTTGGCAAATATTGAAATAGGTTTACATAATAATCTAGCAAATAATAAAAAACTAAAGTTAGTACAATTACCTTTAAAAGGTTCTTACTAAATTCAAAAAGATTTTTCATCGAAAAAATCTGTTTAGCATTTTTAATAATATTCATTTTATTAAAACTAAATTCCAAACTTTTATATGCCCAAATTGGTCCAGTTTGAACAAGACAACTTAAGCCAATTGTGACAATTAATATAATCACCAAACCAACCATAAAACGTAACAGCAACATTATAAATGAACCGACAATTGTTTTAGCCGCTACATCGATTGGTAAAGACAGAGAGCTAACGGTCAATATAACCAATTCACCAATCGCATTAAATAAAGTATGCCCTTCAACGATAAAATAACCGAAAATTACGGCCATTTTTAATACTGTTACTATTTCATTGCTTTTAATAACTTGTCCTTTTTGACGCGCCTCATTTATCCTCTTTTGTGTCGGCTTTTCCGTTTTTTCAGCCATTAATATCATCCTCGCCAAAGTTGGAATAAAGTTGAAACTTGTTTTTCAAATTGTTGGATTTTCATAAAATAGTGATCAAATGCAAAATACATACTCACTAAAAGAAGAAACACAACTAATACGCTTTTTATTGGCATGGACAGAAAAAAAACATTAAGCTGCTCTACCGAACGATTAATCAGTCCTAATGCTACATCTACTAAAATCATTACCACCATGGCAGGTAGAGTAAAACTTATACAAAGTTCTAACATCATTCGCCACTGCTGCTCAATAAATAACAACATTGATGAATTAAATGATAACGGCGCATTTGGGGGTAACACATTGTAGGAATGATAAAGCGCAGTGAGTAAGGCATTAAAACCACCGGAAACCAAAAACAAGACACTCAATATTTGGGTAAATAGCATTCCAAAAATAGAAGATTGCAATCCCATTAAAGGATTTAAGATGGTTGACATAGAGGCACCGCGCAGAGTATCGATGATAAATCCCGCCATATCAATAGCCCAAAAAGGAATGGCCGCGCAAAAACCAAGCACTAATCCAATAAGCAACTCTTCACTGTATAGAAACACTATTTCTGACAGGCTTTGATGAGCGAAATCAATTGGCATGGTCTTAATTATCGGCGCGATGGGCAAAGCAAACACTAATACCAAGCTATTACGAATTAAACTACCACCCATCGCTCCCCCTTTAAACAGCGGCAATAATAGTAACATTCCTAGAGGTCGCATCATGCTTAATGCCAACCATGGCACCATTTGCATTAGGCTATTCATCTAATCCTCTTATTTACCTATTTGATCAAAAGATAAAATAGCGTAGTTAAGTAGCGCACTCCCCATCCAGTGGTAACTAACCGCCAAGGTTATACAGACAGCTATTAATTTAATAAGAAATTGCAATGTCTGGTCTTGTATTTGTGTGAGAGCTTGTAATATGCTCACCAATAATCCAGTAAGGGATGCCACAATCACTATCGGTAACGAGAGTAGCAGCACAATCCATAACAACTCCGAAGTAAAATGAATAATGGTGGACTCATTCATGAAAAAGACACCATCAATTGACCTATAAGTTTGTCCCAACCGCCCATTAAAATAAAAATTAATAATTTAAAGGGAAGCGCGATTGTCATTGGAGAAACCATCATCATCCCCATGGCTAATAACACATTAGAAACGATAAGATCGATTGCAACAAAAGGAAGATAAATTAAAAAACCTATTTTAAATGCTTCAATAAGTTGACTCATGGTAAATGCAGGTACCATGACTAATAAAGAGTTAGGAGATAATGAAGTTTGATATTGTTTAGGCCAAATTTTATAACCTATTTGGGTAAAAAA
Organism: Arsenophonus endosymbiont of Dermacentor nuttalli; assembly: GCA_048493715.1. Lineage (GTDB taxonomy): Bacteria > Pseudomonadota > Gammaproteobacteria > Enterobacterales > Enterobacteriaceae > Arsenophonus. Next base: position 34,585 of record JBGDCZ010000027.1, read on the forward strand.
TTTAATTTGCTCTTCACTAGTATTTTTTTTCAAAAAATCTTGATATGGAGCAACAACTGAAGAATTAATTTGTTCCACAGAATTAACAGAATTCCAGTCAATCGGCTGAGCTTTAATATTATCACGAATTGCAAAACCAACTGGTGCCATAGCAAATAAAGTCAATACTAATGCCAAACCATAAATAGCCATATTAGGCGGAATCTGCTGTATGCCTAACGCATTGCGTAGCATGGATAAAACAATAGAAATTTTTAAAAACGAAGTTCCCATTACAGCAAACAAAGGCATTATGGATAAGCAAAAAAGCACAACAATTAATTGCATCGGATTATTAAATAACGACATAATACCTCCACTAACTCTATTAAAATAGAGTATCTCTGGTATGATGAAGCGAAAATATCCGGTAAATACCTGAGAACAGTTAAAGAAAAAAATAATTGTTTGATAAAGTTTATGAAAAATATTTACCTCAATATATGACCAGCAAAGTCCAAATATATTTTTACCTAATAACAAAAAAACATATTTTAAATATATTTTTAACATAAAAATAAAATTTATTTTCCTTAAATGAAACCGTAACTTATTTTAAAATAAATTTTCTCATAAGCTTATAATCAATTTTTATTGTTTCATCATTTTTTAACACAAACCATTTAGTTCTTGCTGACCACACCGATATTTTATATTGCAGACTGTTATATAATAGTTACGTTGTTTTACTGAACAGATCGGATAATAATAACCATGCTGCAGAGAATATTAAAACCTTATGCAACCACTTAATTAATCTAGTTCACAGTATTTTTCTCTACTTATTATCTTTGATAATAAAATTTCATAAAATATCAGTAGCTTACTAGATAGATCTCGATAAATACAGCTGTTAACTTGACCTTGTTATATCATGGAGTAAAGCTGCTTTATCAAGAAAAAAATAAATTATATCTAGTGAAATTATAATGACATTTATTCTTTCAACACCAAATAAACCCTTAGCAATCAATGATTCCAGACTTTATGCAATTAAAGCAAATAAAGAAAAGTCATTAAAATACAAAGGAAAATATTAATGTTAATAAAAATGTAATAAATCTATCAATAAAGATATCACAACAACTAGTCATACAGATAATGTATTTAAGGAACTTTTAAAATTAGAACAACCGGTTTTAAAAAAATAAATTAAAATTATCTGCACAAATAGAAATATCGATTGTCAATAAAACACTTATTAATCAAATAATAAGCTCAAGAAATAAACCAATAGAAGAAATAACAAAACTCGATGCTGAAATCGCTCTACAATATACTAACTTTCAAAGCTTAACTAACTTAGCTTCTTTCACCTAAAGAACTTGCGAATATGTATCATTAGATATACCCACAGAACAATCCACCAATAAAAAAAACAGAAGACATTAAATTAGAGGCTGAAAAAGAAAAGCAAAATCTTAATGAACTAAAAAACTATTTACACAAATTACATAGTTTAATAGGAAATTATAAGGAATAATTATTCATAATCTTGAGTTACTACCGACACCATTAGAAAAAACATTACCACTTTCAACGAATAAAAATGCAACTGCCATTATTAAAGATGCCATTATAGAAGTAAGTCGCCCACCTAAGAATATATTCACTAAATTAACTAAATTCATTTTTCCTAAGTGGTATGAGCAACAACAAAAAGAGATATTAAGCTTTGAAGTGAAACTTGGTAAATTACATAGTTTAGTTTTACGTTTCAAAAAGTAAAAGGTTTCGAAGATGTTAATGGAGCCGCTTGGTTACACGCAATGGCACGCCAACTATTTCTGCAAGCAACACCAAAACCTTATCCATTCGATCCTTTAAAATTGCTTTCTCCTGAACATCGACTGTGGTGCCAAAAATTAAAAATATGGGGGGTTATCTCTTAATTGTTACAGTTGCTAGTGAATTTGTAAAAAAAGTAAGGATACAATTGTTCTGTTTTAATACAAAACTTATAGGAGATTTTTAAATTGACCAATATCGTAACTCAATTCTGGATGAAACAGCTGTTCGGCAATAATAAACCAAGCCAAAACAGAACACTGTCCAAGATTAAATTATTCGATAAGCTCGATGCTAAACTCGATAACTTTAGCGGCTGGGCTAAAACCAACAATACGAATAAACTACTAACTAAAATGAATCAAGTTCGCTCAACGATTGAAAAAAATCAGCATGTAAGCTGAAAATGGTGCAAACTAATCACACGGGCATGGGTTGGTAGTGGTAATGGTCGTTGTAAGTCCATATTAAATTGGGATAATAACTTCGTTAAGCCTAGTAATATTATCGCTTGCGGGCGTTTTCTAGCAACTACCATCCAAAGTGGATCTAATGCCGAAATAAAACCGGTAGCAAACACCTAACTGGTGTCATAAGCTAGCTTAATATCGACGCTAACTGAGAACCAAATAAAGTTATTGCCGATATTATTGCCGTCAATCTAGGCAATACGGATATATTGGCAAAAGTTCAGCAAAATCAATCTAGCAGCAAAGGACTTTGTTTTAGTGAAAACCTAGCATTGGGCCTGTCTAGTCACTAAGTAACAACATTCAATATGGTATTAATAGAACTGCTGTTGAGCAAAATAACCTAGCATTCAACGGCATAGAATGGATAATAATGCTAATTAAAGCGGTTAAAATAGCATAGTAACATAGGGAAAGTAATATTTCCCCTTTTATTATTAAGTACATAGATAGCAACGTAAATAAATTGTAGTAGCTCAGACTAGAGCTGACAGTTACCGGTTATTTTATACAGTATCT
>JBGDCZ010000028.1:0-36943 GCA_048493715.1 Arsenophonus endosymbiont of Dermacentor nuttalli
CTATCGTCAATGTCAAAATAACGGAAGCCTTGCAAACGGGATGCGTTCATATAGTGGTAATGATAGAAACCATGTCATCAATGATGATCATTGGCGATATGGTTGAAAAAAAGGCCGATGCAACCACTTTGCGTAATGGTCTCAATGCCTGCGGTATTGCGACTATGGTAGGGGGGTTGTTTAATCTTTTTCCCTATGCTGCGTTTGCACAGAATGTTGGTCTAATTGGTCTTACCGGTGTGCGTAGCGGTTTCGTTGTTTCTGTATCTGGAGTGCTGCTCATTCTAATGGGTATGTTTTCGAAAATGGCCGCACTGGTTGTCGCAATACCTAAACCGATATTGGGTGATGCCGGAATTATTATGTTTGGTATGGTAACCGTATCCGGTATTCGCACTCTCAGTAGTATTACATATCGACATAACAATAACGAAATGGTGATAGCATTAACTTTAGGATTAGGTTTGATGCCGATTATGGTACCGCATTTATTTGAAGGCTTTCCTAGCATGATGCAAATGTTTCTCCATAGTGGCATTACCATAGTACAGTGATCACTATTCTGGCCAATTTAACTCTTAATAAAGCATCGCCCACCACCACTGAAGAAACCAAGCATTCGCCAGCCAATATTTCACCATATGCACTTTTAAGAGCAATCAAGCGGTGGTTATTATTAAGAAAAACCGAGAAGAATCAGAAAAATTAGGTTAAATAAATTGACAATTAACTTGAACATTTACTCATTAGCGGGTTAATCGTTAACATTTAAGCCATAATCAAAATTTCAATCAGTATTAAGTTCGTCATTTTACTAGCCTTAGTTATAAATAACATCTTTCAACTTAAGTTCAAAGAGATAGCCAACCCAATAACGCAGTCTGTTAAAATAGTAGTATCCAATATGAACTTTTTGTCCCCCGAATCCTTCTTTTTGTTGATAAAAACAGCCGCCCGCATGTTTATTATTTTTATATAAATTAACTAATTTATTGAGATTATCTTTCAGACACAAAATTAAAACATTAAAATTTTATTTATTGAGTTAAAACAGGCGGCATTGCTAATCATTTATCATTATTTATTAAAAAGATAAATATAATTAAATTTAGTGGTAACCATTTTCATCAATATTTTTTATAAAATAAAATTCAAATAGATATTTAGTATATATATTTTTTTAATATAATCATTATAGGGTTAACAGGATAATATAACTCATGACACGGTAATTAGTCATTTATTATCCATATTGAACAAGTTTGCATAAAACAAATAAATAGCGTTTGTTATTACTTATATTGGATTTAGTTTTACAAAAAATTGACAAATTGATAGAAAATGCGTTCAGTTATAGTCAATTTTCATCCTCTAATGGTACTATTATTGCTATGAAAATGTTAAACATAACTTGTCTGGTTTGGCTGAAAAGAAAAATCAAGTAAGAAAATGAAGAATAACAATTGCACTTAATAATAAACTAGTTTTAATCGCTAAATCTGCGTTATGAATGGATTTTAGGGAAAAAGTTTTTATTTTGGACAATCAACAGAAAAAATTTTACAATATAGAACTAAACAACATTAGCAAAAGTCGTGATAAGAAGCAAAGTAAAAGCTTTGTTACTTTTTAAACAAAAGTAACCTTCTTTGGCAATTAAGATTTAGAAATTCAAATAAATAGAAAGATAAATAACATAAAAAAGTCGATTGAAAAAATCATTTACGCATCAAGATGGTTATTATTTCCTGTTTATATAGGGCTGTCATTTGGATTTATCTTACTCACTTTAAAATTTTTTCAGCAGATAATTCATATCATCCCTGAACTTTTTACTATTACTGAATCAGGACTAATATTAACGGTTTTATCCCTGGTTGATATTGCACTGGTTGGCGGGCTTTTAGTTATGGTGATGTTTTCAGGTTATGAAAACTTTATTTTAAAAATGACCGTTGATGATAAACATCAAAAATTAAGCTGGATCGAGAAAATGGATGTTAATTCCATTAAAAACAAAGTTGCCTCATCAATTGTTGCTATTTCTTCAGTTCATCTTTTACGGCTATTTATGGAAGCGGAAAAAGTACCGGATAAATAAAATAATGTGGAGTGTCATTATCCATTTAGCTTTTGTTTTATCTGCCTTTAGAATGACTTATATTGATAGAATGAGTAAAAAGACCAAAAGCTAATCGATTTAAATCATTTTATTCAGTATGAAACTATTACCTGCTTTACACCACTGCTAGATAAATATGCAGTGGCAAGTTGCTTACCATACCAAAGTTCTGTCTGCCTGCAGAATAAAGGCTATGTGAGCGCCAATAATTAATACCAATTTTAAAGCTTTATTTATTTTTATAAAATACTTTCAATAATAAAAATAGATAACCAAAAAAAGAGCTATTTTGTATCCAATAATATTTCTATAAGTTATGATAAAAGTTATAAGTTTATTTATCAGTCATTTTATTTGCCAGTTATAAAATATTTTAGATATATCAATAACTATAGAAAGAATAAATTACTTAAAGTAAATAACTTTTATGAAAGATATAGCAAATTGAAGAACAGCTTATGCTACAAATACAGCAATGATCCTCGACCTTTAGGCCGAGAATATCAAATGTAGCCTTAAGAATTTAAATAAAGTTTCTCGATCCCATCGCCTGAAATAAATGGGCTTGATCATATGAAGTGATTATTTTTTGTTTGATCAGATTTGTACAATCTTCCGCGTCATACTACATGGCATATAAAAGATTTTCTGGCTTAATTTATTAGAAAAATCTCGCGGATCAATCACCAAAATCAACAGGATTGAATGTACCTTCATAACTATCCCACAGAATATTATTTTGTTGTAAATCTGAATGGAAAATACTTTTTTCTGCTATAGCCGCTAACATAGGTTCAAATTTTTCAATCGCATTAGCCGGCAATGACTCTACCTGAATTAAGGGCTTACCTGCAATTTTCTTCATTCTGACAAATAAATTTTCCTCATCATGATAAATTACTGCGCTGTCTTGACCATAGTAATGACAAAAAAAGGCAATAGATTTTTCAATGGATCCAATTTCACTTTAATCCAAATTATCATATGTTTCATGGTATTTTTTTAACACATAATTTTTATCACTATCTCGATAAACACCACCATCAACTCCTGAATGGAACAGGCTGTTAGCAAGATAAGATAATGTATGATAATTTCCATCTTGATCTATAACTTGCGTTTTAATAGGTGCTATCTTGTATATTGCTCTGCCCAATGAGGTATTTGTTGCCATTGAAGATAATGAATAGCAAATTCTAATGAATTATGGCAACTATTTGCCGGGAAATCATATTCAGCCAGTAATTCTTGTGCCCACTATCTATTTCTCTGGACTATCGATTCCGCCGAGGCTTTTAATCAGATAGTCTTCGAGTTTCATACTCCGATTTTTCGGCCTAGTGGATAAGTTTGCATTATGGTAATTTATGTTTGTTGTGATGTTAGCTGAAAGGAGGAGGGAGCATATATATTAATCCTATTTATAGTTTTACATTTAGAATTATCAAAAACCTATAGAATCGAGATAATATACGTTACTATAATTATTTTAATGTAAAATAAAAATAACATTATTGGTAAAATTAATCCCTTTTATCCGTTAATTTTCTTAATTAATCTACTTTTATAAAATAAAACGAGATAATTTACTATTTTTTTAGAAAAAACAGCATAATAACTATAATTGTCTTTAAAATAGCAAAAAATTAAATCAAATATATGCCTAACAAAAATATAATAAATTTTGATGTAACTGTGCTTTATTGATTACATTTTATTTTCCAATACAGAAACTGGAAAAAATACGACCTAACAAATCATCAGAGCTGAATTCACCGGTAATTGCACTTAATGCTTGTTGGGCCAAGCGTAGTTCTTCTGCTAATAACTCGCCTGAGTGAGTAACTACTAACTGTTGATATGCTTGCTGCAAATGTTCCTTTGCTAGGTTAAGTGCTTGTATATGACGGCGTCTGGCTAAAAATCCACCTTCAATATAATGATTAAATCCAATACGTTGTTTCAAATGATAGCGTAATAAATCGATTCCTTCTTTTCGATAGGCTGAAAGACGGATAAGTGAATAATTACCAACATTTGTTATACCTGTTGGTTCAGCAGTAATATCTACTTTATTTCTAATTACCGTAATAGGTAAAGATTTAGGCAATTGAGCCATAAATTCAGGCCAAATCTGCTGAGGTTCAGTTGCCTCGGTGGTTGTGCTATCCACCATAAATAATATATGATCAGCTTGCTCTATCTCTTGCCAGGCTCGCTCAATACCAATTCTCTCAACTTCATCAGTCGCTTCACGTAAACCGGCTGTGTCAATAATATGGAGTGGCATCCCATCAATATGAATATGTTCACGTAATACATCTCGAGTTGTGCCAGCAATATCCGTTACAATTGCTGTTTCACGACCAGATAACGCGTTTAATAAGCTAGATTTACCTGCATTCGGTCGGCCGGCAATCACAACTTTCATGCCTTCTCGTAATAAGTGGCCTTGATAAGCTTGTAAACACACACTATCTAAATGAGCAATCACCTGATGCAATTTTGTTTCTATCTTACCATCAGATAAAAAATCAATTTCTTCATCTGGAAAATCAATCGCGGCTTCAACGTAAATACGCAAGTTAGTAAGCGCTTCCACCATTTCATAGATCTGTTGCGAGAAAATACCTTGTAAGGAATTTACCGCTGAACGAGCAGCCTGCTCAGTATTCGCATCGATTAGATCAGCAATAGCTTCAGCCTGCGCTAAATCCATTTTGTCATTAAGAAAAGCGCGCTCAGAAAATTCACCTGGCTTTGCAATACGGATCTCATTAATAGCTAAAATCCGCTTAAGTAATAAATCAATAATTACCGGCCCGCCATGTCCCTGCAATTCTAGAACATCTTCACCAGTAAATGAGTTGGGCGCTGGAAAATAGAGCGCAATTCCCTGATCCAATACTTTACCGTTGGTATCATAGAAAGGAAGATAATCCGCATAACGAGGCTGAGGTAATTTACCTAAAACAGTCTGCGCAACCTCAATAACTTTTGGCCCTGATATTCGCAGAATACCAACACCACCACGTCCAGGAGGAGTTGCCTGGGCAATAATTGTATCACTGGTATATATACTCATTTTACTCTCAATTATTATAATAAATATGATTAAGGCGGTCATTAGACCGCCTTAATAAATTTGCTATTTTGTTATTTTTATCAATTACAAATAACAAAATACTAAAACTTATTTTTTATCGCGGCTATGTAGACCACGCTTTTCTAGCCCACGATAAATAATTTGTTGTTGGATAATCGTCACCAGGTTACTAACAATATAGTATAAAACTAAACCTGAAGGAAACCACAAGAAAAATACCGTAAAAATGACAGGCATATAGGTCATAATTTTCTGTTGCATAGGATCAGTCACTGTCGTTGGCGACATTTTCTGAATAATATACATAGTTAAACCCATTAACAACGGTAGAATATAGTAAGGATCTTGGGCGGACAAATCTTGAATCCAACCAATGAAAGGGGCATGACGTAACTCTACCGAGCCCATCAACATATAATATAAAGCCAGGAAGATAGGCATCTGAATCAATAAAGGTAGACAACCACCTAACGGATTGACTTTTTCTGCTTTATAGAGCGCCATCATTTCTTGGCTCATACGTTGCTTATCGTCGCCGATCCGCTCTCTCATCGCTGCAAGTTTAGGTTGCAACAGACGCATTTTTGCCATTGAAGTATATTGTGCTTTGGTTAACGGATACATAATTCCACGAACAATAAAAGTAATGACGATAATAGAAAAGCCCCAATTACCAATAAAACCATGAATAAATTTCAATAGCCTAAATAACGGTTGAGAAATAAACCACAACCAACCATAATCAACTGTTAGATCCAAATGTGGTGCAACTGCTGCCATTTCCGATTGTAATTCAGGCCCTATCCACAATGTTGAAGTGTAATTTCCTTTACTGTTAGCGGCTATCGTTATCGGTGAACTTTTATAACCGATAATAGCAATAGTTTTATCTAAATCAATGGTATAGAACGTGTTTTTTTCCTGATAGCCAGAGATCCATGCGGTAGCAAAATACTGCTGCAACATTGCGACCCAACCACCTTTGGTACTAATGCTTAAAGTATTATCAGCAATATCACTGAAACTATATTTTTTATAATTGTTTTCATCGGAAGAATATGCTGCACCACGATAGGTATGTAAAGCAAAATTGTTACTTCCTGTGTCACGCTCTTTTGGTAGTTCTGCGGTCTGTTTCAATTGACCAAAAAAAGCCAGCGACAGCGGTTTTGCACTGTTATTATCAATATTATACTCAACGGAAATATTATATTTACCGCGTTTTAATACATAGACTTTCTGATAAATCACCCCATCTTTACCGGTGAAGGTGAGAGGAACACGTAGTTCATCTTGACCATCTTGCAAAACAAAATTCGTCGCAGTTGTGAGATATAAAGGGCGCAATCCATTATTATAACGAAGGTTATCAGGACCATCCTGACCGATCAAGCCACTCTGTGCTTGATAAATAAAATATTTACTTATTTCTAATAAACGAAACGGATCAGTTGAGTGTAATTCCTTAGGGTAAACCAATAGATCAGCCTCATCAATATCGCCTCCGCGGGTATTGATTCGTAATTCAAGCACATCAGTTCTTATTTTGATCAGTTTAGCTTGCTCATGACCTAAATTAGCTTGGTCATCATGACTTGGCATATCCATTTGTTTTACGATGTGGTCAGTATTTATAGGTTGTGTTTTATCACTTTCCCATGTCTGCCAAATTAAAAACGAAACAGATAGCAAAGCGATGAACAAAAGATTGCGTTGCGAATCCATCGTTAATTTTCTCTATTGTGGTCATTCTGTCTAGGTGGAACGGGATCGTCGCCACCTGCATGTAAAGGATGGCATTTTAATATGCGTTTCATCATTAACCAACCACCTTTTATCAATCCAAATCGATATACTACTTCGATTGCATATTGCGAACACGTAGGGTCGAAACGGCAACGGGGTCCTAATAATGGGCTTATTAACAATTGATAACCTTTTATAATCGCGATTAAGAGCCGCGAGCCAAACGACAGTGACGACACCATAATTTGCCTAATGTTTCGGTAATTTGTTGATTATCCAAATCAGCAACCCCTTTTCTTACTAATATCACAAAATCCATCGAAGGCAACTCATGTTGATGTAAACGAAAATATTCTCTGATTAAACGCTTAATGCGATTGCGTTCATGAGCACGTTTAACACTCTTTTTTGCGATAGTAAGACCAATGCGTGGATATCCCAGCTCATTGAGGCGTCCAAGAATGGTTATTTCCGGAGATCTCGCCCGTTGTGGCTGCTGAAAGACATAATCAAAATGACTGGGAGTTAATAACCTTAACTCCCGAGGAAAAGCAAGCATAACCACTTCGATAGGGTTATTACTTTGAAGAAACGGTCAGACGAGCACGGCCTTTAGCACGACGATGAGCTAAAACCTGACGACCATTTTTAGTGGCTATACGAGCACGAAAACCGTGAGAACGGTTACGTTTTAGTACGGACGGTTGAAAAGTGCGTTTCATAACGGTTTCTACCTAACTTAACAAAATAGTTATTATTGATTCAGTAAACTCGTGGGTGACCAATAAAACAAACAGTACTGATATATCCAATCGCAACAACACCATAGCAAAGAGGCAAAATTGTAATAAAATATATAGCATTACGCAATGTAGGAGACAAATTCGACACTTTATCTCCACCATTAACTATCATCAAACCTAATACCCTACTTTTCTTTCTTACTTAGCAAGTGCTGTGCAAAAACTGGAAAAATGATTATATCACACACAGGGTGAAAGATTATACTGATTCTCATAGAAATCTCAAGGATCATTAAAGGATTAAAAAATTATTTGGCTCTAGATAGAGACTAATCGCAAAGTTTGATCTAAAGTTATCTGTTACTAGGTGTTATGTATACCTAATATATGTGCTAGTATTCTTTTTGATTCCTTATTCATTTTAATACATCATGATCCTAAATTTAATCCTGTGGATAAAAAGTGCTAAAACTGTGTAAAAGAGTGAGGATCTTATTCAAATTTTGCGATATGATCTATTATAGGTTCTGAGATCTTAGATTGTACAAACTGATATAGTTATCGTGCAAATTTTCGGTAAACCTTTTCTGAGGTATTAACTGTTTTTATTACCTATTTAAATTAACATTTTCCATTGGTCTTGTTTTAGGGGAGTCCGTCGTGTCATTTTCACTTTGGCAGCAATGTCTTGCCCGATTGCAGGATGAGTTACCTGCCACAGAATTCAGTATGTGGATACGCCCTCTCCAGGCAGAATTGAGTGATAACACCTTAGCACTCTATGCCCCTAACCGCTTTGTATTAGATTGGGTAAGAGATAAATACATCAATAATATTAATGAATTATTGAGTGACTTTTGTGGCTCTGATGTGCCTGCGTTGAAATTCGAAGTGGGTAATAAACCTCAAATAACACAAAGTAGCGCTTCAACACATACAGCAGCAAGTAAAACTATTTCGACGCCTGTAAATTCAACAGTGCGTCCTAGTTGGGACAATACAAAAATTCAACCTGAAATCGCATATCGTTCAAATGTTAACCCTAAGCATACATTCAATAATTTTGTTGAAGGTAAATCAAATCAACTTGCTCGTGCCGCTGCAAGCCAAGTAGCAAACAATCCTGGTGGAGCTTATAATCCACTTTTTCTTTATGGTGGAACAGGATTAGGTAAAACTCACCTACTTCACGCGGTGGGCAATAACATCATGGCACACAAAGCGAATGCCAAAGTGGTTTATATGCATTCTGAACGATTTGTTCAGGATATGGTAAAAGCGTTACAAAATAATGCTATTGAAGATTTTAAACGTTATTATCGCTCAGTAGATGCACTATTAATTGATGATATCCAATTTTTTGCTAATAAAGAGCGTTCCCAAGAAGAATTTTTTCATACCTTTAATGCCTTGCTGGAGGGTAATCAACAAATCATTTTGACCTCAGATCGTTATCCGAAAGAAATTAATGGGGTTGAAGATCGATTAAAATCTCGTTTTGGGTGGGGATTGACCGTTGCAATTGAACCACCAGAATTGGAAACACGCGTCGCTATTCTGATGAAAAAAGCTGATGAAAATCAGATTCAACTTCCGGATGAAGTGGCTTTTTTTATTGCCAAACGCTTGCGCTCAAACGTTCGGGAGCTGGAAGGGGCATTGAATCGGGTTATTGCCAATGCTAATTTTACCGGTCGGGCTATTACCATCGATTTTGTTCGCGAAGCATTGCGCGATCTACTAGCATTACAAGAGAAACTGGTCACTATTGATAATATTCAAAAAACAGTTGCTGAATATTACAAAATAAAAGTTGCCGATTTGTTATCTAAGCGTCGTTCCCGTTCTGTTGCGCGTCCGCGGCAAATGGCAATGGCATTAGCAAAAGAGCTGACAAACCATAGTTTGCCCGAAATTGGGGATGCCTTTGGTGGACGAGATCATACAACCGTACTCCATGCTTGTCGAAAAATCGAGCAATTACGGGAAGAAAGTCACGACATCAAAGAGGATTTTTCTAACTTAATCAGAACATTATCATCATAATGCTATGAAATTTACTATTGAACGTGAACAATTACTTAAACCACTACAACAAGTCAGCGGTCCACTTGGTGGACGGCCTACATTACCTATCTTAGGTAATTTATTACTGCAAGTCAGTGAAAACATACTTTCATTAACAGGTACCGATCTAGAAGTAGAAATGGTAGCAAAGGTGACACTAACACAAGCGGGTGAAAATGGTTCAATCACTGTACCTGCACGTAAATTTTTCGACATCTGGCGAGGATTACCAGATTGCTCAGAAATTAAAGTGACTCTTGAAGGAGAACGTTTGCTGGTACGTTCTGGCCGAAGTCGTTTCTCGCTTTCGACTCTCCCTGCTGCTGATTTTCCAAACCTCGACGATTGGCAAAGTGAAGTCGAGTTTGAACTACCTCAAGCTACCTTAAAACGTCTAATTGAGGCAACCCAATTTTCAATGGCTCACCAAGATGTTCGCTATTACCTCAATGGCATGTTATTTGAAACTGAAGGTAAAGAATTGCGCACTGTCGCTACCGATGGACATCGTTTAGCGGTCTGTTCACTCAATATCAATCAGGATTTACCAACACATTCAGTAATTGTTCCCCGTAAAGGTGTAGTAGAATTTATGCGATTACTGGATAGTAGTGACGAATCACTTAAGTTACAAATTGGTAGTAATAATATCCGTGCTCATGTTGGCGATTTCATTTTCACATCTAAACTGGTTGATGGCCGTTTTCCTGATTACCGACGTGTTCTGCCCAAAAATCCGGATAAAACATTAACCGCTGATTGTGATAAACTAAAACAAGCATTTTCACGAGCTGCAATTTTATCAAATGAAAAATTTCGCGGTGTACGCCTCTATATAAGTAAAAATCAACTTAGAATTACCGCCAACAATCCCGAGCAGGAAGAATCAGAAGAGATTGTTGATGTTAATTATCAAAGCCCAATGATAGAAATTGGTCTTAACGTTATTTATATCCTCGATGTATTAAATACACTAAAATGTGAGCAAGTTAATTTGTTGTTAACTGATTCAAATTCAAGTGTACAAATTGAAGATGTAGCCAATAACACAGCAGTTTATGTTGTTATGCCAATGCGTCTGTAATATTCAAATTTTATGATGCTTTCGCGTTTACTTATCCGCGACTTTCGTAATATCGAAAGTGCGGATTTACCATTAGCAACCGGTTTTAATTTTTTGATTGGGCCAAATGGCAGCGGCAAAACAAGTATTCTTGAAGCGATCTATACCTTAGGACACGGTAGAGCTTTTCGTAGCATCCAAGCCGCACGTGTAATTCGTAATGAACAAGATAACTTTGTATTACATGGTCGTCTTGTTCCTTTAGTACCAGAGTCGCGGGAACTCATTTTAGGGCTAAGTAAAGATCGTAACGGTGATAGTAAAGTTCGTATTGATGGCACTGATGGGCATAAAATTGCTGATTTAGCTAAATTATTACCAATGCAATTAATAACCCCTGAAGGTTTTACTTTGCTAAATGGTGGTCCTAAATATCGTCGAGCTTTTCTTGACTGGGGATGTTTCCATAATGAACCGCAGTTCTTTGCTGCATGGTCTGATTTAAAACGGCTATTAAAACAACGTAATGCAGCATTACGTCAAGTAACAAGTTATAATGAGCTTCGTCATTGGGACTATGAACTGATCCCACTTGCCCATAAAATAAGTGAATGGCGAGCTAGTTATATTGCAGGTATTGCTAAAGATATTGAAAAGACCTGTAAACAGTTTTTACCTGAATTTTCACTTAGCCTCTCATTTCAACGAGGATGGGATAAAGAAACCGATTATTCAGATATACTGGTAAGACAATTTGAACGTGACCGAATGCTAACCTACACCGCATTAGGACCACACAAAGCTGACTTACGGATCCGTGTAGGAGGGATTGCTGTCGAAGATATCCTATCCCGTGGACAGTTAAAATTATTAATTTGCGCATTAAAATTAGCACAAGGTGAGTATTTCACCCGCCAGAGTAGGCAACGATGTTTATATCTGTTAGACGATTTTGCTTCTGAGTTAGATAAGGATCACCGTCAATTATTAGCTGAACGGCTTAAAGCGACACAAGCTCAGGTCTTTGTTAGCGCGATTACCATCGCGCAAGTTAAAGATATGTTAGATGGAAATAGCAGGATGTTTTGCGTAAAACATGGCAAAATAGAAGTTCAACCATAGGATTAGAAATTAGCGAGAAACGTTGATGTCGAATACATATGACTCCTCAAGTATCAAGGTATTAAAAGGGCTAGACGCGGTGCGTAAACGCCCAGGCATGTATATCGGTGATACCGACGATGGTACAGGCCTTCATCACATGGTCTTCGAGGTTGTCGACAACGCTATCGACGAAGCCCTCGCAGGATACTGTACCGATATTGTTGTAACCATACATACAGATAACTCCATCTCCGTTCTAGATAATGGTCGTGGTATCCCAACCGATCTTCATGAAGAAGAAGGTGTGTCTGCCGCCGAAGTCATCATGACGGTTCTCCATGCTGGAGGCAAATTTGATGATAATTCTTATAAAGTTTCTGGTGGTTTACATGGTGTTGGTGTTTCTGTCGTTAATGCCTTATCAGAAAAATTAGAGTTGGTGATCCGCCGTGAGGGAAAAGTCCATGAACAAACTTACCAATTAGGTGTTCCACAAGCGCCTTTAACTATTGTTGGAGAAACTGAAGAGTGGGGAACCTATATTCGTTTCTGGCCAAGTTTAGAAACATTTAAAACCGTTACCGAATTCGAATACGATATTTTAGCAAAACGATTAAGGGAACTCTCCTTTCTCAATTCCGGTATATCAGTTCGTCTAATCGATAAACGTGACAACAAAGAAGACCATTTTCATTACGAAGGGGGAATTAAAGCTTTTGTTGAATATTTAAGCCGTAATAAAACCCCAATCCATCCAAGTGTTTTCTACTTTTCAGCTGAAAAAGAAGGGATTAATGTAGAAATATCCATGCAATGGAATGATGGTTTCCAAGAAAATGTTTATTGCTTTACCAATAACATTCCACAACGAGATGGTGGAACCCATCTGGTTGGTTTCCGTACCGCAATGACGCGTACGCTGAACAGTTATATGGATAAAGAAGGTTACCAGAAAAAAGCGAAAGTTAGTGCTACTGGTGATGATGCTCGTGAAGGTTTAATTGCCGTCATTTCAATTAAAGTTCCCGATCCCAAATTCTCTTCACAAACAAAAGATAAGCTGGTTTCTTCAGAAGTAAAAACCGTTGTTGAAACATTAATGAATGAGAAATTTGTCGAATATCTATTAGAAAATCCTAATGACGCAAAAATCGTTGTTAGCAAAATCATTGACGCCGCCCGTGCCCGTGAGGCAGCTCGTAAAGCACGCGAAATGACTCGCCGTAAAGGAGCTCTTGATCTAGCGGGATTACCAGGTAAATTAGCTGACTGCCAAGAGCGTGATCCGGCTTTATCAGAACTTTACTTAGTTGAGGGTGATTCTGCCGGTGGCTCTGCAAAACAAGGGCGCAACCGTAAAAATCAGGCAATCTTACCACTAAAAGGTAAAATTCTTAATGTCGAAAAAGCCCGTTTCGACAAGATGCTCTCCTCGCAAGAAGTTGCCACTCTAATAACGGCTTTAGGCTGTGGTATTGGTCGTGACGAGTATGATCCTGACAAATTACGTTATCACAGCATTATTATCATGACCGATGCTGATGTCGACGGCTCCCACATTCGAACTTTATTGTTAACTTTCTTCTATCGTCAAATGCCAGAAATTATTGAGCGAGGCCATGTCTATATTGCTCAGCCACCTTTATATAAAGTGAAAAAAGGTAAGCAAGAACAATACATTAAGGATGATGAGGCTATGAACGAATATTTGATCTCAATAGCATTAGATAATGCCGCGCTCTATACCAGCCCGCATGCCCCGGCATTAAAAGGTGAACCATTGGAGAAATTAATCGTTGAATATAATGCTGCTCAAAAAATTATCAAACGTTTAGAACGTGTCTATCCGCTTGCTTTATTAAATAATCTCATTTATCAACCTACGTTGGTAGAAGATGCTTTAAAAGATAAAGCAAAAGTAGAAGACTGGATCAACATGTTAGTTAACCGTCTATCTGATAATGAAGAACATGGTAGTACCTACAGTTACCATATTAATGAAGATCGTGAACGTCAGTTATTTGAACCGGTTTTACGTATTAGAACCCATGGCATTGATACTGATTATAACCTAGATTACGATTTTATTCATGGTATTGAATACCTTCGTATTACTAAAATCGGTCAGTTGATAGGTGATCTGATTGAGGAAAGGGCATATGTTGAAAAAGGCGAGCGTAGCCAGCCTATCTCTTCCTTTGAAGAAGCATTGAATTGGTTATCAAAAGAATCTCGCCGTGGCTTGATGGTGCAACGCTATAAGGGATTAGGTGAAATGAATCCAGAGCAATTATGGGAAACAACAATGAATCCGGATACTCGCCGTATGATTCGTGTTACCGTGAAAGATGCCATCGCCACCGATCAATTATTTACCACATTAATGGGTGATGCGGTTGAACCACGTAGAGCTTTTATTGAAGAAAATGCATTAAAGGCAGAAAATATAGACATTTAATTTTAAACGACAAAACAAAAGCTCCATGCCTAACTTGGGGCTTTTTATTAGATAATAACTATCTAATTTTCATAATATTTTTAGCATACGGCGTAAAGGCTCTGCCGCTCCCCATAATAACTGATCACCAACCGTAAAAGCGGATAAATATTGCGATCCCATATTTAATTTACGCAAACGGCCAACAGGAATATTTAGCGTTCCTGTCACTGCCGTAGGTGTTAACTCTTGAATAGTTAATTGACGCTCATTAGGAATAACGCGAACCCAATCATTATGGCCGGCCAAAATTTGCTTAATATCTTCAATAGGAACATTTTTTTTCAATTTTAAGGTAAATGCCTGGCTATGGCAGCGCAATGCTCCAATACGAACACATAAACCATCGACAGGAATAATATGGCTCTTAGTATTTAAAATTTTGTTAGTTTCAGCCTGCCCTTTCCATTCCTCACGGCTTTGGCCATTGGATAGTTGTTTATCTATCCAAGGGATCAAACTACCGGCCAATGGTGCACCAAAAGCTTCAGTGATCATCTTTCCACTAACTGCAAAATCGGTTACTTTTTTCTCAATTGATAAAATAGCCTCCGCAGGATTTTGCAATTTATTAGCCACCTGTGAATATAACTCACCCATTTGTAGTAATAATTCACGCATATTACGTGCACCTGCACCAGAAGCAGCTTGATAGGTCGCCACTGAAATCCACTCAATCAAGTCTTCAGCAAATAAGCCACCTAAAGCCATTAACATCAAATTGACCGTGCAATTGCCTCCGATAAAAGTTTTTATTCCTTCATTTAAACCCTTATCAATATATTGACGATTAACCGGATCAAGAATAATGATACTATCCGCTGCCATTCTTAATGAAGATGCGGCATCTATCCAGTAACCTGACCACCCCGATGCTCTTAGTTTAGGATAAATTTGCTTGGTATAATCACCACCCTGGCAGCTAATTATTACGTCTAATGTTTGCAGTCTGTTAAGATCAAAAGCATCCTGTAGAGTCCCTTCAAGTTGACCATACTTTGGCGCCAATTCACCATGTTGGGAGGTGGTAAAAAAAACAGGACAGATATCATCAAAATCACGTTCTTCAACCATACGTTGTAGCAGTACAGAACCAACCATTCCTCGCCAACCAATAAATCCAACATTTTTCATTTTCGTTATATCCAATCTGAACTTCGTTGCTAAGTAAAATAGTTGCCATTTATAAACAATAATCGCAAATTTAAATCATTTCTGCCATTTTTTATCACTAATTATTTATTACATAACAAACAAAAATCTTTTTATAGCCGATAAAAACAAAAACACCCGACATTAAGGGTGTTTTGCTTAAAATCGCTGCAAATAACTTTATTGCCTAGATCAATGCCATCGGGATTTGATATATTCTACTACCTGTTCAGTTTGCGGGGACTGAAGAAGTGCCTCTCTAAATAGGATCGTTCCTTTAATTTCAGGCAACGAATCATTAAAATCAAGTTGCTTTTTCAATTCAGGAACACCACCGTCAAGAGACCAATCTGGCTCAACCTGAGATGGCACACCAACTTTATATAATGCCACCCCAATGTATAACTTAGTGTTAGTCGATCTCACCACATTAGTCCACCATTTTGCGATCACATCATATTTGACAACTTCCCGGGCAAAAGGCCAATAAATCTGTGGCGCAATATAATCTAATAAACCTTCTTTTACCCACAATCTGGTATCGGCATAGGCTCTGTCATAAGTAGGACCACCAGCCTTGGTATTAGAGCCTCGCGGATCATCAGCAATATTTCGCCAAACACCGCCAGGACTGATACCAAATTCAACATTTGGTTTTAAAGAACGGATCGTTGAAGAAACTTCCCTAATCAATAACAAGGTATTATTTCTTCTCCAACTTGCTTTATCCAGAAAACCCTGACCATATCTTTGAAATGTTTCATCATCATCAAGTTTGGATGAAAACGTTTCATAATAGAAATAATCATCAAATTGAATCCCATCAATATCATAGTTTCTAACCAATTCAGTAACAATACTAGTGATCCAATTACGCACTTCTAGTGATCCTGGGTCAAGCACAAAACGGTCGTAGGCTGTGCGTATCCAATCTTTATGTAAAACATAAACACTAGCCGGAGGAGAAGAAAGTGTATTTTGCAGTGATGCAATAGTTTCTGGTTTGGTATCCATTGAAACACGATAGGGATTTAACCAAGCATGTATTTTTAAATTTCTTTTATGTGCTTCAGCAATAATAAACGCTAATGGATCATAACCTGGATCTTTACCGACAACACCAGTAAGCACGTCAGACCAAGGGAGAATATGGGAACGATAAAGCGCTGTACCATCTGGTTTTACCTGAAAAAAAATGGTATTAATGCCCATCTTTACTAAATTATCGAGTTTATCAGTTAGGGCTTTTTTCTGTACTTCAATTCTAAGCTGATCTGAATCAAGGTTAACCGATGAAAGGGAAGGCCAATCAAGCCGAGATACGGTAGTTAGCCATACCCCACGTACTGGAATATCTTGTTTAATCGTTGTTTTTTGCACGTCAGTTATTTTATTATCGTTACAACCAATAATAAAAAGCAAGCAAAATAACGAAAGAATAAACCACCTTATCCCCTTTAATTGCAATAGCATCCTTAATTCCTTATTCTGTTAACGGTTAGGGCTCGATAAACTATCAGTATTATTTAATCATTGCATTATGTTGATAAATTTATTAAATAAAATATTTTTTCCGCTAATCAATAATAAAATTTTAAATTGTTAGTATTTAATATATGTAAAAAACTACACTAGAGCGAAGCGCATTTTTCATTTTCATTATAGAAACATGTAACAAGATGTAAAATAAAAAGCTACTGTAGGATATTATATGTAATAATTTACTGACGATAGCCTAAATATCACTCTTTAAATCCAACTCACTCCACTGTCACAGATTTAGCTAAATTTCTTGGTTGATCAACATCAGTGCCTTTAATTAAGGCAACATAATAAGATAATAATTGGAACGGAACGGTATAAAAAATAGGCGCAATTAACTCTTCAACATGAGGTAATGAAATAATTTTCATATTTTCACTGTCAACAAATCCAGCGTCTTTATCAGCAAAAACGTAAAGTAATCCGCCTCGAGCACGAACTTCTTCAATATTTGATTTTAGCTTTTCCAGTAATTTATTATTTGGCGCAATAATAATAACCGGCATGTCCGCATCGATCAGCGCTAGTGGGCCATGCTTCAACTCACCAGCTGCATAGGCTTCGGCATGAATATAAGAAATCTCTTTTAGCTTTAACGCGCCTTCAACCGCAATCGGAAATTGATCACCACGACCCAGAAAAAGAGCATGATTTTTATCAGAGAAATCTTCTGCTAAAATTTCGATCATTTTTTCTTGTGATAACATACTGTCAATACGAGCAGGTAGGGCATGTAATGTCTGAACAATGTCTCGCTCAAGAGCAATATTTTTATCTTTCAAGCGGATCAGATAAGCGACTAACAATAATAAAACCGTCAATTGGGTAGTAAAAGCTTTGGTCGATGCCACACCAATTTCGGCACCGGCTTTTGTCATCAATGCAAAATCTGATTCACGTACTAAAGATGAGCCTAAAACATTACATATCGCTAATGATGCCAAATAACCAAGCTCTTTCGATAAACGTAGTGCTGCCAAGGTATCAGCTGTTTCACCCGACTGAGAAAGCGTAATCAATAAGCTATTTTTACGCCGTGCCGGTTTGCGATAACGGTATTCAGAAGCAATTTCTACATCACAGGGTATACTAGCTAAAGATTCAAACCAGTAACGGGCAACCATCCCGGCATTATATGAAGTACCACAAGCAACAATTTGAATATGTTCAATTTGAGATAATATATTTTGGGCTTTTTTATCTAATTCTCTAAAAATAACACTATCATGCTGATCAAAACGTCCTTCCAAGGTATTTTTTATTGCTAAAGGCTGTTCATAGATCTCTTTTTGCATATAGTGACGATAAATGCCTTTATCACCTGCATCATACTGAACATCGGATTCTATCTGCTCTCGTTCAACTTCTATGCCTTGCTGATCAAAAATACGCACTGTCCGCCGAGTCACTTCAGCAATATCACCTTCCTCTAAATAGATAAAGTGACGTGTAACCGGTAAAAGAGCTAATTGATCAGATGCTAGAAAATTTTCACCAACACCTAAACCTATAATTAAAGGGCTCCCCGATCGTGCAGCTACTAACAATCCAGGAGTACGGCTATCCATAATAACTGTACCATAAGCACCTTTTAATTGAGGAATAACTCGTTGTACCACCTCGAGTAACGTGCCACCTTTTTGTAATTCACTATGTGTTAAATGAGCGATAACTTCAGTATCAGTTTCTGAAGTAAAAATATATTTTTGTTTTTTAAGCTGTTCACGCAGTTCCTGATAATTTTCAATAATGCCATTATGAACAACCGCAATATATTCAGATGTATGCGGATGTGCATTTTTTTTGCTTGGCTGACCATGGGTTGCCCAACGAGTATGCGCGATACCCGTACCACCAATCACAGCATGTTTTTCTACTTCATCAGCCAGGATTTGAACCTTACCCGTTTCACGTAATCTTGTCAGATTAGCTTTATGATCAACCACGGCTAAACCCGCAGAGTCATAACCTCGGTATTCCAGTCGACGAAGCCCTTCGATAAGAATTTCAGCTATATCACGTTGTGCTACTGCACCAACAATTCCACACATCAATTTTTATTCCAAAATAGAGGAGCATAATGCTCTTATGGTGCGTAACCTGATTAATATATTCGGTTTTTACCGTTCCTATGGTCTAGATATTAGGATTATTCATTTATAAAATAAATGATTAATCGTCACTATTTATTTTGCTACTATTTTTTCTTTACTGGACGTTGCCAATTAAAAATATGCCTCTGTTTGATACGACTAATAACAAGTTCACTTTCCTTAACATCATTAGTTAATGTCGTTCCTGCACCAATAGTTGCTCCTTTAGCAATAGTAACAGGTGCAATTAATTGCGTATCGGAACCAA
The DNA here is from genome assembly GCA_048493715.1 of Arsenophonus endosymbiont of Dermacentor nuttalli. Lineage (GTDB taxonomy): Bacteria > Pseudomonadota > Gammaproteobacteria > Enterobacterales > Enterobacteriaceae > Arsenophonus. The sequence continues at coordinate 19,504 of JBGDCZ010000028.1, forward strand.
CGAAAACATTATCACCAATCGTCGTTTTAAATTTATTAGCACCATCATAATTACAAGTTATTGTTCCTGCTCCAATATTTACATCACTGCCAATTTCAGCATCTCCCAAATAACTTAAATGTCCAGCTTTAGAACCAACTCCTAAAGCCGTGTTTTTAACCTCAACAAAATTACCAACATGCACCTTATCTGCTAGTTTAGTCCCTGGACGTAAACGCGCAAAAGGGCCAACAGTACAAGCTGTAGACAATTTTGCTCTTTCTATAACTGAATAAGGGCTAATAATTGAATTATTATCGATAGTACAATTTTTTAATATACATCCAGCATGAATATGTACATTGTTACCCAGTACAACATCCCCTTCGATAATAACATTAGTATCAATGGTCACATTACGGCCATGCTTTAAAGTACCGCGCAAATCAAAACGAGCAGGGTCAATGATCATAACACCTGCTAATAATAATTTTTCTGCCTGTTCTTGTTGATAAATACGTTCAAGTGTTGAAAGCTGTAAACAGTTATTTACCCCTTCCATTTCACTCGGTTTGCTAGGATGAACAGCATTTATTTTACAACCTTCTTTATAAGCCAATGAAATTATGTCAGTAACATAATATTCATTTTGGGCATTGTTATTACTAAGCTTTTTTAGCCATCGCTTTAAATCACCACCATTAGCAACCAATATACCGGTATTAATTTCGTTAATTTTAGCTTGATTTTCCGTGGTATCTTTTTGTTCAACAATTCCAATTACTTCACCTTTTTCACGAATAATACGCCCATAACCTGTCGGATCATTAACTAATGCCGTTAACAGCCCAATCCCTCCATTGGGTTTAACTTTTATTAATCGTTCAAGGGTTTCTTTCGTTATCAGTGGAGAATCACCATAGAGCATCAGAATATCTTCGTTATCATCAAAATAAGGTGCAGCCTGCTGCATCGCATGCCCTGTACCTAATTGTTCTGCTTGCAAGATCCAATTAACCGGTTGATTAACTAAAGCTGATTTAAGTAATTCAGCGCCATGACCATAAACTAAATGAATTTTAGATACTCCAAGCGATAATGACGTGTCAATAACATGCTGCACCATTGGTTTGCCTGCCAGTGGATGTAAAACTTTTGGTAAGTCAGAATACATGCGGGTACCCTTACCCGCCGCAAGGATCACAACACTTTTTGCGTTCATAGACATAAAGAACCTAATAACTCCATAAGTTATGGTAAAAGTAAAACCATTTATTGAACAAATTACTACATATTTCGTTCAAATAAAAAAGCTGACTAGCGATATAAAAGAAAAGGAGCAAAACATCAATAAAGTGTCTCACTCCCTGTATTTACCTAATTTTTATAAAAAAGTCGTCTTTATATGACTTGCTTTTCTAAATAACTTCTAAAGATTATATCATTTTTTCATCAGCTCAATGACACGTAATTTAGCAATTGCTTTCGCTAATTCTGCCGATGCTTGAGCATAATCGACGTCACCATGTGTTTTACGAATATACTCTTCTGCTTTACGCTTAGATTCTAATGCCTTAGCTTCATCCAAATCCTTACCACGGATTGCTGTATCAGCCAGTAAAATAACACCATTTGGTTGAGCTTCGAGGATACCACCAGAAAGATAGATTAACTCTTCTTCACCAAACTGTTTGGTGATACGTATCATACCAGCAGGTTTAATGGCGGTTAACATCGGAGTATGTTGGGGATAGATCCCCAATTCCCCTTCACTGCCAGTCACCTGGATTTTTTGGACAAGGCCGTCAAACATCTGCTTTTCAGCACTTACCACAATCAGATGGTATGTCATTGCAGACATATCAACCTCCCATCAGCGACATTATAAATTTTTCGCTTTTTCTATAGCTTCTTCAATAGTACCTACCATATAAAATGCTTGTTCAGGTAGATGATCATAGTCACCATTCAAAATACCTTTAAAACCATGGATGGTATCTTTTAAAGAAACAAATTTTCCCGGTGAACCGGTGAAAACTCCCGCAACAAAGAATGGCTGAGACAGGAAGCGTTGGATTTTACGAGCCCGCGCAAAAACCAATTTATCTTCTTCAGACAGCTCATCAATTCCTAGAATAGCGATAATATCTTTCAATTCTTGATAACGCTGTAAAATAGACTGGACACCACGTGCTACGTCATAATGTTCTTGTCCTACAATCAGTGGATCAAGCTGACGGCTAGTTGAATCTAATGGATCAACAGCAGGATAAATACCTAATGAGGCAATTTGACGACTGAGAACGACTGTTGCATCTAAATGAGCGAAAGTTGTCGCTGGAGAAGGGTCAGTCAAATCATCGGCAGGAACATATACTGCCTGAACAGAAGTTATTGAACCAGTCTTAGTTGATGTGATACGCTCCTGTAATACCCCCATTTCTTCAGCTAAAGTAGGTTGATAACCCACAGCTGAAGGCATACGACCTAAGAGTGCAGATACCTCTGTTCCGGCTAATGTATAGCGATAGATGTTATCGATAAATAATAATACATCACGCCCTTCATCACGAAACTTCTCGGCAATCGTCAATCCCGTTAAAGCGACACGTAGACGGTTTCCTGGTGGTTCATTCATTTGCCCATAAACCAGAGAAACTTTATCCAAAACATTCGAATCGGTCATTTCGTGATAAAAATCATTACCTTCACGAGTACGTTCCCCGACACCGGCAAAGACCGAATAACCGGAATGCTCAATCGCAATATTACGAATAAGCTCCATCATGTTTACTGTTTTACCAACACCAGCACCACCAAATAATCCTACTTTACCACCTTTAGCAAATGGGCAAATAAGATCCATAACTTTGATACCGGTTTCGAGTAATTCTGTCGAACTAGATAAATCCTCATAACTAGGAGCGGCCCGATGAATAGCCCATCGTTCTTCTTCACCGATTTCCCCTTTCATATCGATAGGATCACCTAATACATTCATGATGCGCCCCAATGTCGCTTTACCGACAGGAACTTCAATTGGGTGGGCCAAATCAACAACTTCTAAATTACGTTTTAAACCATCAGAAGTTCCCATAGCGATACAACGAACAACTCCGCCGCCTAATTGCTGCTGAACTTCTAAAATCAGTTTTTCTTTACCATTAATTACCTCAAGCGCATCGTACACTTTGGGTACAGCATCTTGAGGAAATTCGACATCCACTACGGCGCCGATTACCTGGATAATCTTTCCAGTAGCCATCTTGAATCCTCTACATAATTCGTAAACCTACCCATTAAACTGCAGCAGCTCCCGAAACTATTTCGGTAAGCTCCTGAGTAATGCTGGCTTGCCGAGCCTTATTGTAAACTAACTGCAACTCCTTGATCAGGTTACCACCATTATCAGTAGCCGCTTTCATTGCTACCATTCGAGCAGCCTGTTCACTAGCTAAGTTTTCAACGATGCTCTGATAAACCTGTGATTCGATATAACGACGCAACAGGGTATCCAGTAGTACCTTGGGATCAGGTTCATATAAATAATCCCAAGATCTCTTTTTCAATGTTTCATCATCACCAGAAGGTAGAGGCAATAATTGAGTAATTGTTGGTACTTGAGTCATAGTATTAACAAACTTGTTAGTTACCACATACAACTTATCTATACGCCCTTCATCATATGCTTCTAACATAATTTTCACGGGTCCAATAAGATCGGACAGAAAAGGATCATCTCCCATCCCGGTTACTTGAGCAACAATATTACCACCAACCGAATTAAAGAATGAAACTGCTTTAGAACCAATTAATGCCAGATCAATCTGAACACATTTATCAGTCCATATTTTCATTTCTGTCAGTAGTTTTTTAAATAAATTAATATTTAAACCACCACATAAACCACGGTCAGTTGAAACAATTAAATAACCAACACGTTTAACATCACGTTCTTTAAGATAAGGATGTTTATATTCCAAGTTACCTAATGCTAAGTGACCAATTACACTACGCATAGTCTCTGCATAAGGACGACTAGCTGCCATACGCTCCTGCGTTTTTCGCATTTTAGACGCTGCAACCATCTCCATCGCTTTAGTGATCTTTTGTGTGTTTTGTATACTACCGATCTTAAAACGTATCTCTTTTTCGCCCGCCATTTCAGCTCCTCTTTCTTAACCAAACGGTCCAAATAAAGGCCGAATAGAATTACCAAGATTGAGTTGCTTTAAAAGAATCTAGCAAGGCATTTAACTTAGCTTCGATTTCATCGTTATATTTACCAGTCTGATCAATTTCTTTCAGTAAAATAGAATGTTCACGAGTCGCATAAGCTAGCAATGCCGTCTCAAAATCTCCAATTTTTGCTAGTTCAACATCTTCCAAATAACCACGTTCGGCAGCAAATAAAGACAAAGCCTGCTGCGCAACTGACATTGGTGCATACTGTTTCTGTTTCAACAATTCGGTAACTTTCTGTCCATGGCTAAGCTGTTTACGTGTCGCATCATCTAGATCAGAAGCAAATTGTGAAAATGCAGCTAACTCGCGATACTGTGCCAAAGCAGTACGAATACCACCAGACAATTTTTTGATAATCTTTGTCTGAGCCGCACCACCTACACGTGATACTGATATTCCTGGGTTAACTGCCGGACGTATACCCGCATTAAATAAGTTAGACTCTAAGAAAATTTGTCCATCTGTAATTGAAATAACATTGGTAGGTACGAATGCAGAAACGTCACCTGCTTGCGTTTCAATAATCGGTAATGACGTTAATGAACCTGTTTTACCTTTGATTTCACCATTAGTAAATTTTTCAACATATTCAGCATTAACACGCGCCGCTCGCTCTAGTAAACGAGAATGAAGATAAAAAACATCACCAGGATAGGCTTCACGTCCAGGAGGACGCCGTAACAATAGTGAAATTTGTCGATAAGCAACTGCTTGTTTAGAGAGATCGTCATAAATAATTAGCGCATCCTCTCCACGATCTCTGAAATACTCACCCATTGTACAACCAGCATATGGCACAAGATATTGTAATGCGGCCGACTCAGAAGCTGTAGCAACAACAACTATTGTATTCTCAAGTGCACCATGCTCTTCTAATTTACATACCACATTAGCAATAGTTGAAGCTTTTTGTCCAATTGCGACATAAATACATTTTATTTCCGAATCGCGCTGATTAATAATAGCATCAACAGCTAAAGCTGTTTTACCAGTTTGACGGTCACCAATTATTAATTCACGCTGACCACGCCCAATAGGGATCATCGCATCAACCGATTTATATCCTGTTTGTACAGGTTGATCAACCGATTGACGATCGATAACTCCAGGTGCAATAACTTCAACGGCCGAGAAACCATCATTTTCAATAGGTCCTTTACCATCAATAGGTTCACCAAGCGTATTAACAACCCGCCCAAGTAATCCTCTACCTACAGGTACTTCAAGAATACGACCGGTACACTTTACTTTCATTCCTTCGGCTAAGTCGGCATAGGATCCCATAACTACGGCACCGACTGAATCACGCTCTAAGTTAAGTGCAATAGCATAACGGTTACCAGGTAATGCGATCATCTCACCTTGCATAACTTCGGTTAAACCGTGGATACGAATGATCCCATCATTAACAGAAACAATTGTACCTTCATTGTGAGCTTCACTCACTACATCAAACTGAGCAATACGTTGTTTGATCAGTTCACTGATTTCGATGGAATTCAGTTGCATATGCTCCAATCCCCTTAAGACTGCAAGACGTTAGTTAAACGCTCAATACGACCACGCACACTACCGTCGATAACGAGGTCTCCGGCGCGGATAATTACTCCTGCGATAACAGACTTATCAATTTTGCAATTCAGCTTAACTTTACGTGACAGACGTTTTTCCATCGCTGCAGAAATTTTAAATTGCTGTTTTTCAGTTAGTTCAGTGGCAGAAATGACGTCAATATCAACGGTTGACTCCAGAAAAGTGCGTAATTGTATGAATTGCTTCAAAACCTCTGGTAACGTAGTTAGACGCCCGTTTTCAGCCATAATGCGAATTAGATTTCGAACATGTTCATCGACTTCATCACCACAAATAGTGATAAATATTTTCGCTAATGTTTCTGGCACTACCGAACCAGAAAGCAGCTCACCAATTTGTTGATTACGGGTTATTTCAGCAATAAAACTGAGCATATTTTGCCATTTGTCAACAAGATGGTTTTCTACAGCAAAGTCAAAAGCTGCTTTGGCATAGGGGCGAGCAACCGTAGTAACTTCAGACATGCCCCTTTCCTCCTTTACAGTTCGTTGACCAATTTATCAACGATGTCGCTATTAGCCGCTACATCAACGGAACGTTCAATTATTTTTTCAGCACCAGAGATGGCTAACATAGCAACTTGTTTACGCAACTCTTCACGTACACGCTTGCGCTCAGCATCAATTTCAATTTGTGCCTGAACAACTATCTTGTTACGTTCAGTTTCTGCTTCTACTTTAGCCTCTTCAATCAGTTGAACTCGTTGCTTATTAGCTTGCTCAATAATGATTTGCGCTTCTGCTTTTGCTTTTCTCAGTCGTTCGGCCGCATCAGCTTTCGCTAAGTCCAAGTTTTTTTTAGCTCGCTCTGCAGAAGATAAACCATCAGCAATTTCTTTTTGACGTTTTTCAATTGCCGCCATTATTGGTGGCCATACATACTTCATACAAAACAAAACAAACAGGACAAATGCGATAGCCTGGCCGAGGATTGTTGCATTAAGATTCATCGCACAATACCTCTTTAAAAATTAACATATTAATATTCTTTCCCATTGTATTGCGTTTATCAAGCAACAGAGAACATCACATATAGACCCAGACCAACAGCAATCATCGGAATGGCATCAACTAATCCCATAACAATAAAGAACTGCGTACGTAATAGAGGAATCAAATCAGGCTGACGAGCAGCACCTTCCAAGAATTTTCCCCCCATGATGCCAATACCAATTGCAGCACCAATCGCTGCTAATCCCATCATTACAGCGGCAGCCATGTACAGCAGATCCATATTTAGGTTTTCCATGACAGTCTCCAATTTGTTTTAGTTTCAGTTAAATAAAAAATTATTAATAAGTTGAAATTAATGTTCTTCTGATGCCATCGATAAATAAACGATCGTAAGAACCATAAAAATAAAGGCTTGTAGTGCAATAATCAGTATATGGAAAATCGCCCAGGGTAGGTTAAGTATCCACTGTGACCACCAAGGTAACAAAGTCGCAATGAGAATAAAGATCAATTCGCCTGCATACATATTACCGAATAACCGTAAACCCAGTGATACCGGTTTTGACAGCAGGCTAACACTTTCTAAAATCAAATTGATAGGAATAAAAATCGGATGATTGAATGGTTGTAAAGTTAACTCTTTAGTAAATCCACTTAATCCTTTCATTTTGATACTGTAGAAAATGATCAAGATAAATACACCAATTGCCATTGACATAGTTACACTTACATCTGCAGTTGGAACAACACGCAATGCAGGCAAACCAAAGTAACGTTCTCCGATATAGGGAAGTAAATTGATTGGTAATAAATCCATGGTATTCATTAACAACACCCAAACAAACACCGTCAAAGCTAAAGGTGCAATGACTTTGCTCTTACCATGATACATATCACGAACGGTATTATCGACAAAACCGATGAGCATTTCTATTGCAGTTTGTAGTTTACCAGGTGCACTACTCGTTGCATTAACAGCAATTTTTCTAAATAGCCATAAGAAAATAATTCCAAGGACAACTGAGAAAAAAAGCGAGTCAATATTTAATGTCCAAAACGTTGGATCATTTTTGCTGTGGGGATCAACTAATTTGAAAGTACGCAAGTCCAACTGAAGATTATTTAGATGGTGCCCTATGTAACTTCCTGCAGTCATCACTTCTCCTGATGCAGACATGATGTTTTTTACCCTTTTTTGTTTAAAAATGCTTACTATCTAATTACAGCTGGTGTAATGATATGAATAATCAACATCGCTAAATAGGTCGAACCTAATGGTACAAATGCTGATTTAAATACACCTAAAGCAATTACCAATACAGTTATTGTTATAATAACTTTTACTCCCTCACCAATGGTAAAAAACCATGCAATGTGAATGGAAACATCTTTTTTAACTGCCTTTTTATAACGTATTAACAGCATGAATAAAGCATTAGGCAACCAACATGCGAACCCACCCGCAAAAGCAGATAAACCCCATTCTACACTATTCATGTAGAAAGCTATACTTAGGATCACGAGCGCCATTAACTGTAGTAACAACAGTTTTAAAGCAATTTTACCGTTGTAAAGGGATACAGGCATGACACTTATATTCTCCCAGTATTTTAAGTCCTAAATTGCCGAGTACGTATAAAACTGTCTTTGCTCAAAAGTGTCAAGAGACAAAAACTTGCAAAGTATACGACCCTTTAAAATGAATTCAATCTATAAGTAGCGAAAACGTGAACAAATATTTAAAATTTTCGACCTAACACGAAATAAACAAAATTAGGTCAAGTTAATTACTATGATTTAATCATATTAATTCTTAAAATATGATATTTCTCACACTTTAAGATAGTTCTTTATTCGCTTAAAGAGAAATAAGGCAAAAAGAATTGAGAAATCAAAGATAAAAAATCAATCGTAAGCCACTAATAATTTCTTTAATGAAATAAAAAAATACTTTCAGATAATCATATATAACTAATTAACAATACAAGTATGTAATAAGTTTATTGTGTATTTTAGTAATCGTAATGTAACAAAAAGGTTAACATTATTTCTTTTTAAAATTTTAATATAACAATAACATTTAGAAAGTTACTTTTTGTGACTAAAAAATGTCACCTTTTTTGATTAAAAACAATGTTAATCATGCCCTAAAATCACCAAATGCCGCTGTTCATTAAGTCCGGGTACATCCAATGAAATAATTTTATTTAGTTTAAAATGAGAAGGAAAAGTTGATATTTCACTTGCTGAAAGTGTACCTTTAAGTGCGTAGAATTTTCCTCCATTTTGCTTTGGAAGATGTTGACACAATGAAAGCATATCCTGTAAAGAAGAAAATGCTCGACTTATTATGCCATCAAATTTCTCTACCGGTTGGTACTGTTCAACACGTTTTTGAATAGGCTCTATATTTTTAAGCTTTAATTCATATTGTACTTGTCGCAAAAATCTGACTCGTTTACCTAAACTATCTAACAGCGTAAAATGAGCATCAGGTCGAACGATAGCAAGTGGTATACCCGGTAATCCTGGCCCAGTTCCAACATCAATAAATAGTTTACCAAAAAGATATTTATTTATAATTATGCTGTCTAGGACATGGCGAATAACCATCTGTTCGGGTGATCTTACAGATGTTAAATTATATATTTTATTCCACTTATTTAATAATTCAATATAACTGATAAGCTGTAGTATTTGCTGATCGGTCAAAATAATATCTGTTTTAACTAATAAAGTTTTAAAATAGGTTATTAAGCTCATTCTAAGCGCTCCGGCGCAATAAACCTTGTTTTTTTAACCAAACTAATAATATGGATATTGCCGCTGGCGTAATACCAGATATACGTGATGCTTGACCAATAGAACTTGGTTTATGATCATTTAGCTTAGCGATTACTTCATTAGAAAGTCCTGTAATTTGTTTGTAATCTAAATTAGTTGGTAACGTGGTATATTCATTACACAGCTGTCTTTCGATTTCCTCTTGTTGACGAATAATATAACCTTCATACTTTACTTGAATTTCAACTTGATTAGTGACTTGAAGATCATCAATTGCAGGTGAAAAATGGTTTAGTGAAGTAAGTAATGTGTAGTTCATTTCAGGCCGGCGAAGTAAATCTTCTCCATTCGCTTTTTTTGAAAGTGGAACAGTTAGAACTTCATTAAGTTCATTAATATTATCTGAATTAGGATGTAACCAAAGATTACGTAGCCGTTGACGTTCTTGTTCAATTAATTCAACTTTGTGGCAAAACTTTTGCCAACGACTTTCATCAATTAAACCAAGTTCATACCCTTTTTCTGTTAAACGTAGATCTGCGTTATCTTCACGTAACATAAGTCGATATTCTGCTCGTGAAGTGAACATACGATAAGGTTCTTTAGTACCTAGTGTACAGAGATCATCGACCAAAACCCCCATGTAAGCTTGATCTCGACGAGGGTACCATCCTTCTTGTTCAAAAGCATAACGAGCCGCATTAAGGCCAACTAGTAGTCCTTGTGCTCCAGCCTCTTCATAACCTGTAGTGCCATTAATCTGACCAGCAAAAAATAGCCCTTTAATAAATTTACTTTCTAAAGTTGGCTTTAGATCACGGGGATCAAAGAAATCGTATTCAATAGCATAACCTGGTCGAATAATGCGAGCATTTTCCAAACCTTTCATCGTATGTATAATTTGCATTTGTACATCAAAAGGCAAGCTAGTAGAAATTCCATTAGGATAAATTTCGTTACTTGTTAGCCCCTCTGGCTCAAGGAAGATCTGATGTGCTGAACGATCAGCGAACCGTATAACTTTATCTTCAATGGAAGGACAATAGCGAGGACCTGCTCCTTCAATAATACCAGCATACATAGGACTGCGGTTTAAGTTATCGCGGATCACCTGATGAGTTTTTTCGTTAGTATAAGTGATATAGCAAGGTAATTGTTGTGGGTGTTGCTCCTTCAGTCCGACAAAAGAGAAAACAGGTATGGGATCATCACCAAATTGGGGTGCTAATTGGGAAAAGTCAATTGTTCTTGCATCTATTCTAGGGGGTGTTCCTGTTTTAAGTCTATCGACTCGTAAAGGTAATTCTCTTAACCGATGTGACAGGCTAATTGCAGGAGGATCACCTGCTCTGCCACCACTATAATTTTCTAGTCCTATATGGATCTTACCATTAAGGAAAGTACCTACCGTTAGTACTACAGATTTTGCGTGAAATTTTAATCCCATTTTTGTAATAACGCCAACAACTTGATCATTTTCTATGATAAGGTCTTCAACTATTTGTTGAAATATCATTAGATTATGTTGATTTTCTAATGCAGTTCTAATAGCTTGCTTATAAAGCATGCGATCGGTTTGCGCTCTTGTAGCCCGTACCGCTGGACCTTTACTTGCATTAAGGGTTCTAAATTGGATCCCTGCTTTATCAGTTGCAATGGCCATAAGGCCACCTAAGGCGTCAATTTCTTTAACCAGATGTCCTTTACCAATTCCACCAATAGCTGGATTGCATGACATTTGACCCAACGTATCAATATTATGGGTTAGAAGTAAAGTTTGACGTTCCATACGAGCAGCTGCCATAGCTGCTTCAGTACCAGCATGACCTCCACCGATAATAATAACGTCAAATTGTTCTGGGTAAAACATGTATAAACCTTAATGTTAAATATGACTTGGGGAATGAATTTTACTCGAGTTTTGCCAAGAGGCAAGTTATATGATCTTTCCTTAATAGAAATAAGATCTTTTTATTTAACTTTTTATTAGATCTTTTATTAGGATCGTGATCTTCTGTGGATAAGTGAAAATACCTTAGCAAGATCATTATCTTATTTATGATCTTTAGCTGTGAATGATAAGTGATCCTATACCGTATAAGCTGGGATTAATATAGCTAGTTATGCACAGGATGTCATAATTTTAAAGCTTATTCTATGGATAACTACGGATTATTACCCGCTTTTTAGCAAAGTTATCAACATTTATTTGGTTTTTATTTATTCAAATGAATAATATTGTCTTTCCACTTTTCTACGGCATCTTCTGGTATGCCATGTTCTAAAATATCAATCTCTAACGGTTCGCCTATGCGTTTTGCCTCGTGATCCTTTAATAGTTGATCTAATTTATGGATTGCACCACAAAAAGTATTATATTCCTTGCTACCGATCCCTATTGCACCATAAGTAATCTGACTAAGATCAGGTTTTTTTTCACCGATCTGTTTTGCTAAAGGTTATATATTTTCAGGTAATTCACTCGCTCCATGAGTAGAGCAAACAATTAACTAGATGCCTTTTATTGGTAGCTCATTTAAGTCCATATGTAACTTCTGTGTCGAAACCATATTTTTCTAATATTTCAGCTATATGTTCAGCAACGTATTCAGCGTTTCCCATGGTGTTGCCAATTATCAATGTTACTTTTGTCATTATGAACCTCATTATTTAAAACAATCGTTATTGTATGTTGTGAATTAGTTGGGATCTACCTGTGGATAATATGGTTATTCATTTTTATGGCTTGATCGTACGCATTATTGGATTTTGTAACGAGATCAATGTTTCTGTCGATTGGATCTCGTCAATGGTCTGGATCTTGTTGATAAGCACGTCTTGTAGAGAATCAATAGAACGACACATTACTTTAATAAATATACTATATTGTCCAGTTGTGTAATAAACTTCGACTACTTCATCTAATTCATCAAGTTTTTTCAACGCGGTATGATAGTCTTTTGCACTTTTTAAGATAATGCCAATAAAGCAGCAAACATCAAAACCTAGGTGTTTCACACTGACATCCACACGTGTTCCTATAATGATGCCGGCTTGTTTCATTTTTTCGATGCGAACATGTATTGTACCAGGACTGACAACAAATTTTTTAGCCATTTCAGCGTAGGGGATCCGTGCATTTCTCATTAGTTCATTAAGTATGTCACGATCCAGATTATTGATCTGATAATTTTCAACCATTTTAAAACACCATTTTTGAAGAATATTTATTTTTTAGACCTATATTTTGAATATTATAAATCATAATGGCTTTTTTTATTAAGTATATTGAATTTATGACCAAATTTATTGCTTAATCTATATAACAAAGTAAATAACGCTACAGATTATGAGGTAAAAAATATGGAAAAGTCATTCATTGAAAAACAACAACAAATTAGTTTTGTTAAGTCTTATTTTTCGCGTTTATTAGAAAAAGAGTTAGCATTAATTGAAGTTCAAGCACCTCTCTTAATTCGTCTCGGTGATGGGATTCAAGATAATCTGTCAGGTTATGAAAAAGCAGTACAAGTCAAAGTAAAATCTATGCCAGACTCTGTTTTTGAAGTTGTACACTCATTGGCTAAATGGAAACGTAAAACGTTAGGCCGTTTTGATTTTAAAGCCGGCCAAGGGCTTTATGCACATATGAAAGCCTTGCGTACTGACGAAGATCGTTTAACACCTATTCATTCTGTATTTGTTGATCAGTGGGATTGGGAAAAAGTAATGTTTAAGGATGAGCGCTCTTTATATTATCTAAAACAGACGGTGATTAAAATTTATCATGCAATTAAAGAATCAGAAAAAGCTGTTAGCTCAGAATTTGGTTTAACCCCATTCTTACCTGAACAAATTCATTTTATTCATAGTGAAGAACTATTACAACTCTATCCTGATCTTGATGCAAAAGGAAGAGAACGTGAAATAGCTAAAGAATTGGGTGCAGTTTTTCTTATTGGTATTGGAGGAAAACTATCCAATGGTTTTGCTCACGATGTACGTGCTCCTGATTATGATGATTGGACAACACCTAACAGCGAGGGATTTGCCGGTTTAAATGGTGATATTATTGTTTGGAACCCTATACTACAGGATGCATTTGAAATTTCTTCGATGGGTATCCGTGTTGATACAGAAGCACTTACACGCCAACTAGCAATCACAGGTAATGAGGATAGAATGTCTTTTGAGTGGCATCAAGCTTTAGTAAAAGGTCATATGCCACAAACAATAGGTGGTGGTATCGGACAATCTCGTTTAGTGATGTTACTACTTCAGAAAAAGCATATTGGTCAAGTTCAATGTAGTGTATGGTCACCGGAAAGTCATGCGGTAATTGCTAATATGCTGTAATTAATTCCAGTAGCGTATTAATCGACTTTTTAGCCCGGTATCGAAGTGCCAGATATAATCGAAAATATTACTAAGATACCGGGTTTTCCATATTTAGATAATGTAACAGCATGAAAATGTTGTTGCTGAGCTTGTTGTGCTTTATCCTCGTTACTAAATTATCAGGTATTCTTTGAGCAATAAAATCTGAAATTACTACGACATCTGAATCTTTCCATTGTTGTTGCATTTTTTCTAAACATTTATTTAAACAGTCGGCTAAATCTGTCTCTCCACTAACCGTTTGGTTTAGAAAGTGAATTAATTGTTCTAATCCATCATTTTTTAATAAATCATAATGAAATTACTTCCATAGAAAATAGGATAATATGGCACTGACGGTTATCAGGCATGGCTATTTTCATTAAAGCCAGACAGAAAGCTTTCGCACAATGCTCATTAAATTTTCCCATTGAACCTGATGTGTCAATACATACAATGAATGGCCCTTTTTGTTGTTGCTTTTCTTGATGTTTGCTAGCCGGACGTAATATTTTTCGTTGTTGCCAGTTATCTCCTTGTAATCGATAAGTGAGTAACTGTTTTTCAACTAATTTGCGATAAAATTCAAATTCAAGCATAGCTAATTCACTAGGTAAAAGACGCAAAATATCATTACCATGGTTAATGCCACTAATTTGTTCTGGTATTTGGTCAGGTATTTTTTCCAATGAAATTATTGACTCTAATATTTGTTGTTTTTGATGGGATTTGAAAGATTGTTTTCTGCCTAATAATTCTGGTAATTCAGGTTGTTGTTGTAAAAAATTACTATATTGAATTAACAATTGAATATTATTAGAAGATTACATTAAGGCTCGTTTACTCATATCCCATAAATTTACCAGCAGATTGATTATTTTGATTAAAAATTTCTGTCAAATTGCCTGTTAATTTCAATCGTTGCTCTAATTCAGCCAATAACTGTTCTTTTTCCTGCTCTAATAACAGCTTATTAATAGTTGTTACTTTAACGATAAGATTTAAGACGCCAGCGTTGAATAATAGAGATTGTCCTGCTGAATCATGAGATATTTTCTCCAACAAATAATGGGCTTCTTGCTGAAAAGTAGAATTTATTTCTATTAATTTATTAACAGTTACTGACAGATTTTGAAAAATTTTTGTTGTATCGATAGCTAAATTTTGCTGATAAAGTATAAATTTTTTTCCATGTTAAAAGATCATTTAATAATATATGCCTAAGATTAGGATACTTTTCGAAAAAAATGACTAGTTGAGGAGTGATGAGTAATGTTAAAGTAACCTCTTATATTAACTCCATCTCATTAATGGAGAGTAACATGTCAATCGTAGTGAGATTCAACATATATTATTTGCTTATCATCTGTGTTCTTAATTGAGATAATTTATCAGTTAAAGTTAAAAAACTTTGCTCAATAGTTGCTACCCAATGATTTTCAATAAAAAAACAAGGTTGATGATGACTAAATAAAGATTTTTGTTGTTGAATTAAATGATCAATTTCTTCGAGTTTATCTAGCCATTTATTATCTAATTTATTTTCAGCTATTTTTTCAGGTAAATAAAGAGTTGATGATTTTCTACTTGCATATAAGACTTACAATTGATTTTTGCTATTTACATTTGCTGAAATTAATTGAGCAAAACCAATGCCATTAAGTTGAGTAGAAATTTTTCCTTTATTTAAAGTATCCTTAATTGAATTTTTATCTATAGTAATAGAAATAACTTTTATATTATGTAAAGTAAGTGGTGTGTGTAAGAATAATGTTATATTTTTTTCATTAATTTGATCCGGTACAGAATAAATTGGTATACGATTGAATAAACGATTTTCTTTAGTTAATTTAAAAGCTGTTTTATTGCTATTTATTTGAGTTGATTGCTGCCATTCATTATGGAAGTCATCTATTTTCTTGTTAATAGCTTGTTATTGCCAACCTTCTTCTATCAATAATATTGTAATTAGTTGTGGTAATAGTTGTAGTGATTACAGATCATGCCAAAGGTAATCTTTAAATAAAATAATATATAACGGTGATATTTCATCACGCCCGTTAAAAAAAACACTAACTTGGAGTAAATGAATTACCTTTTTCCACCTACGATCAGAAATATAAGGTGTTGGAACTAAATTATCAATTTATTGCCTTAACTTATAAATTATTTCAAAGCAATGATCAGGCAGTTTTATTTGACAAATTTTTACTTGCCATTCTTCATTAGTTACTTGAAGTTGTTTAGGAACAATATTTTCATTTTCTGTTTTTTCGCTATTTAACAAAGCTCTAAGATTCTGTTTTTCCTGAACCTTATTTAACCATAAACAATAAGCATACGATCGTATAAAGCTTCAAGGCTACTATCTTATTCTGGTAGTTCATTGGAAGCAGTAACAAATAAGCGTATAGGAATATTTTCTTCATGAAAGCCATTTCTAAATTTTTTCTCGTTAATCGCCGAACAGGGTGTTTAATATTGCCGAACCGGCTTTCCGGATCTCGTCAAGGAAAATAATTTCTGCATCGGGTAAA
The DNA here is from genome assembly GCA_048493715.1 of Arsenophonus endosymbiont of Dermacentor nuttalli. GTDB lineage: Bacteria > Pseudomonadota > Gammaproteobacteria > Enterobacterales > Enterobacteriaceae > Arsenophonus. The sequence continues at coordinate 35,972 of JBGDCZ010000028.1, forward strand.
TAGCCTTTCGTTAAACGCTGATAACGTCCTTCTTCCTTTAATGCTTGAATGGAAAGAGGGCCAAAAATTTCTTTTGGAGTTAAAAAACGCGTCATCAGATTCAGATATTCAAAAGAATTCACTGTTTTAAGGGCTTGTTTTATTAGCCTAGCTATCATACTTTTAGTAATACCAGGTGGTCCAAGTAGAAAAACACTTTCTCCTGATATTGCCGCTCATATAGACCAGTTTCTGGGTAATTGCTCAATGCGTTTAGCTAATTACATATACTCTTCTCAAAGAGAAAAGAATTATTACAAATTAATTTATTGAATTTTAGTAACTTCTAACAAAAAAATAAATATAATTTATTTTAAGGAGTTTAGCCTACATGCATTAACTTTCTAAAGTGAGGGATCTTTTCTATTAATTAAATTTTGTCCATCTTCTTTTTGTAACAGAAGGAAAATAAGCGAAGATGCCAGAGTAATTACACCTATAGTAATAATGTATAATGAAAGCTATCAATATGATCACTTGAAGGTAAGTATTCATACGAAAGTGTAAAATTGCTGTGTTACTGGCAATACCAAAACTGATAGCAAGTTGTTGGGGTACAGCTAACATACTATTACCAGAACTAGCATTATTTTCAGTTAGATCTGCTAGCGTAAGAGTATTCATAGCGGTGAATTGAGTAGACATCGCGGTTCCCAGTAAAAATAAAGGGATGATTAAAACATAAATTGGCATATTAGTGATTGCAATGAAAATTGAGTAATAATTAAGCCAATAATAAATGTTATGGTAAAAAGTGTTTTTTTATAGCTGTAGTGAGTTAATATTTTTATCACAATAGATTTTGCCAATCAATATAGAACCTATCGCCATTGGAGCCATCATTAAACCAGCTATTACAGCTGGGTGACTAAAACTTACTTGATGGTTAGGAAATTGAATCGATGTTTAGGTGAGGACCAAAATGCTTTGTTA
>JBGDCZ010000029.1:0-36488 GCA_048493715.1 Arsenophonus endosymbiont of Dermacentor nuttalli
TAACTAAATAACTAAATAACTAAATAACTAAATAACTAAATAACTAAATAACTAACAACGCTAAACTATGCACAAAAAATTATGATCCACTTACTTATTGTTAATGCTTTAAATTTAATCAGACGTATTCATCCTGTTCAAGGAAGTCCTTGCCAACAAGCTTGTGTTTTTACGCTTCACCAATTGATTAACCATACTTCGCCCACTCATATAACTGGCGGCAACAACTTTTACCACAATACAAAGCTGGCAGACAAGCGATGCCAGATGATTTTGATAACGAACTAAAAAACCTTGAAATCGCGTTTAAGGCCGAGGGGCTAGCTTGTTGATATGCCGTCGAAAATGAAGCAGACGATCTGGCAGCAACATTAGCGATTAAAGTGGCTAACACTGAATATCGTGTCACCATCATTTCGACAGATAAAGGTTATTATCAGTTACTTTCATAATCGATTTATATCCGTGATTATTTTCAAAAGCGCTGGCTTGATTTATCGTTCGTAAACAAAGAATTTGGTGTTAAACCTGAACAACTAAAGGACTATTGGGGATTAACTGGCATAAATAGCAGTAAAATTCCTGGCATAGCAGGCATTGGTCCTAAAACTGCAGCAACCTTACTTCAGCAATATCCTAGCTTAGAAGCCATTTTTGCTAATATCAATTCGTTACCTGAAAAATGGCGCAAACGTATTGAACCAGCCCAAGAAATAGCTTTTATTAGCCGCCAGGGTGCTTCACTGAAAACCGATCTACAGTTAAATGGAAATTTACAACAACTCAGATTTATGCCATAACCCAATAAAAAACAAAAATTTTATTTTTAATATCAACGTTAGTCACGCCCTGGTATAGAGGCTGACCAAATTCGTCTTACATGTACCGTTATCTCTTCGCGATCATGGTAGAGTTGCTTCGCTTGGATTTGAGCGTTAATACCATTTTCTTTTAGTGTCTGCGATATTTTGCTCAAAATATGGGAAACTTCTTGATAACGTTTTTTCATCGGTAACTTTAAATTAAAAATAGCTTCTCGGCACCATCCTTTTACCAACCAGTTGGTTACCAACGCAGCAACTTTTGCTGGTTTTTCAACCAGATCGCAAACCAACCAACTAATATTCTTAGTTAGCGGGGTAAACTTAAAACCATCAATTCGATGATGCCGCACCTGACCTGTTTGCATTAAATTTCCTGCTATTGATCCATTATCAACAGCATCGACCATCATACTGCGTTTCACTAATTGATATGTCCATCCACCTGGGCAAGCACCTAGATCAACTGCTGTCATACCAGACGCTAAACGCTCTTCCCATTCATCATAAGGAATAAAGAAATGAAATGCTTCTTCCAGTTTTAGCGTTGATCGACTTGGTGCATCAGTTGGCAGTTTTAACCGTGGAATACCCATAAAGAAAGGTGAATTGTTATTGGCATAAGAATAACCCACATAACAACAACCGGCCGCAATAAAAAAAACATGGATCACCGGACGCTGCTGGTTTTCTTTCAATAACAATATCTTTTGTTGCCGAAGCGCATGACGTAAAGGCACTGTAAATTTACGGCAAAATTTTAGTAGCTCTTTACTTTCATTGGTATCAGGCACTTCAACTCGTAACTCACCTTCTCGTTCAACTGTATCTTGCAATAGCGCAACGATAGGCGACACGCGGTCATTAGTCGGCAAATCTTTTAATAATTTACTGACAACCACCAGTTGACGAGCAAATATTAATGTACCAAAAGGGAGCTCTTTAGCCAAACGGTCTGCATCGGTAGCCCGATAGCATTCAAATAAAACATAACCACTATGGTCTTTTACTTTGGCATAGCCATAAACGCCGATCTGCGTAGCCCTATCTGTAATTTCTGCCGCACACTCTTTTTCAAATCCGGAACGACAATACAAAATAATATTTTTATTCATGACGTATTGTTGGATTCCTAAGCCGAGTTGCGCCAATAACTATTAATATCCAGCCAATTAGAAAGCAAAAACCGCCTATTGGTGTCAAATGCGCAAAATATTTTACTTGTAATAGGGCCATACAGTAGAGACTGCCACTGAACAATAAAATACCTATACTGAAGAAAATACCTCCCCAGTAAAACCATAAAATGACTTTACGTAATAGGATTGAACTTAATATCATAAGTACTAAGGTGTGCATTGCTTGATAACGTATCCCAATACGAATCCATTCTACTTGATCTTGGCTCATTAGTGGTGATAATAAGTGTGAACCAATTGCACCAAACGCAACACAAAAAAATCCACTAATTCCTGCAAATATCAACATTAAACGAGTATTCACGTTAATATCCTTTCTCTTTTTAAAACAATTATTTTACTTGTCATATAATTTACTACTCATGGGTAATAAAGCCCCACTTTTGTTGCTCGCTTGCTGCTTTTTCGAGGATCCATTGACGAAACGCAGCAATCTTACCTAACTCCGCCTGATTATCATGACAAACTAAATAGAAGGCTTTTTTACTGACTAAAACATCATTAAATGGACAGACTAAACGGCCTGTATCAAGTTCATTTTTAGTCATAACATTATTAATCAATGCAATACCTTGACCATGAATTGCAGCCTGAATAACCATAGCACTATGACTGAAAATAGGTCCTTGCTCTACATTAATAATGTCTTGTAATGATAATTGCCGTACATATGCCTGCCAATCACGTCGCGAAGAATCATGCAGCAATGTATGATGAACCAAATTTTTTGGTTCTTTTAAGGGATAACGCCCAGCTAACAAGGTAGGCGCACAAACTGGTATTAAGTATTCAGAATACAAACGATCTGTTCTTAGATCTGGCCAATTACCATAACCATAAAAAATTGCTACATCAACATCATCGGCCATCTTATCACCTTCATGATCGACGGCCTGAATACGCACATTAATGTCAGGATAAGCATGATTAAAACTCGATAGACGTGGCACTAACCATTGAATAGCAAAACTCGGTAATAAACTGACGGTTAATGCTCCTTTGGTACTCAGTGCCTGTAATTTTCGAGTAGCTTCACGTAGCGAAGAAAAAATATCACTAATATCTAAATAATAACTTTGCCCTTCTTCAGTTAGTAATAATGAACGATTACGCCGACGAAATAATTTCAAACCTAAGAAATTTTCCAAACCTTTTATTTGATGACTTATGGCAGCCTGGGTGCCTGGGTAACAAAAAGCTCCTCAGCCGCTTTAGTAAAACTTAAATGACGTGCTGCAGCATCAAACACCCTTAATGCATTAAGAGGAGGCATACGTTTTGACATGATCGTTTCTTACTCATCCTTATATATCCATTAGTTTTTATAATCTGAAGCATTATAAATTGTCCATTGTAGATAAACCAGTATATATCTATAGTAAGTTTGCTTCCTAGGCCTGAATGAATAGCTAAGCTGCTAATTTATGTAAAGTTCTTGGCTTTATGGTTGTGATGTTGTGTTTGCAAACTGTCTGGTTTTCCAGATTAAGTAGTCGATACTACTATTTTCACTCCTATACATTTACCTTGTCTGTCCATAGTAATTTTAACACGCCGCCTTTAATCGCGGCGTTTTTTTACTTGCGCTAAATAAATTTGTTTTCACCGACAAATGAAATCGGATGATATAATTATGATACTAATAAAACCAATATAATTAATTTAAGACTAGTACTATTATTTTAATTGAAATGAATATAACAAACCTTGTTATAAAGATCATTGATAACAAAGTAAAATTGCAATAATTACCGCGCATAGATCCAAGATACTTAAATAGCTGTGGTTTTTCATGACAACAACATTTTCCGTAACACAATTTCGCCAATATTTTCCTGCTATCCAAGATGAAACATTTTTCTAGATGCACGGCAACGGCTCTTAAGCCCAGCTATATGATTACAGCAACAGTTGATTACTATCAACATATAATGCCTTAGTCCATCGTGGCCAACACCCTACGGCACAAACAACAACTTATCCTTATGAGCAGACACGAAGGAAGGTAGCGAAATTAATTAATGCTAATCAAGCTGAGGAAATTATTTGGACAAAAGGTAACACTGAATCGATTAACTTTATTGCCCAAGACTATTTTCGCTATCGCCTTCAGCCTAATGATGAAATTATCGTTAGTGAGATTGAACACCATGCCAATTTGATCCCGTGGTTAATCGTCGCAGAACAGACTGGTGCTAAAATGGTTAAATGGCCCTTACAAGCGACAAAACAACTGTCTATTGAACATCTGTCAACCCTGATCACCACAAAAACCCGAGTAATTGCGATTAGTCAAGGTTACCAGTGAACAACCGGATATGCAAACAATCACTACCCTAGCACATCAACATAATATTATCGTCGTGGTTGATGGTGCCCAAGGCATCGTACACCGCGGTATTGAAGTACAAGCTTTACACATTGATTTTTATGTCTTTTCAGCCCATAAACTCTATGGTCCAACTGGATTGGGGATTTGCTATGGAATAAATGCACTTTAGAAGGGATCGCTCCCTGACAAGGCGTTGGCCAAATGTTAACCAAAGCTTATTTTTCCCATTTTACACCGGAAACAATTCCGCATCGATTTGAAGTGGACACACCAAATATTGCCGGAATCTCAGCATTTAACGCTGTCTTAGACTGGATGAAAACAATAAATTGGACTGAAGCCGAAAATTACGCTATTGCCTTAACAGATTATACTAAAAATCAGCTAGCCAAATTGTCAGGCTTTACAAATTATCGCTACTCTAACACCACTTTACTCACATTCAACTATGACGATATTCATCACAGTGATCTAGCTACACTGTTAGCGGATCAAAATATTGCTCTCCGTAGTGGTCAGCACTGGCACAACAACCTCTAAAATGAATGTCTTAGGAATTAAAGGCTGTTTATGTGCCTCTTTCACGCCTTATAATAGCCAGGACGATGCTGACAAATTCATTACCACAGTATATTTCTCAATATCCCTTTTGCAAGAAAATTAATAAATAGGTTTTTCATGATAGGTAAAACAGCCCATTTCTTTTGCCATCCTTTCGACCAGCAGATCACACTAACCGACCTGATTAAATCCTTCACTGAGACTGATAAATGGGAAAATAAATATCGGCGGCTTATCCAATTAGCTCGTCAATTCCCTACCTTACCCCCAGAATATAAAACGCTAGATATAGAAGTGAATGGCTGCGAAAATCGAATTTGGCTGGGTTATCAGCAAGATATTGATCACTCGCTTCATTTTTATGCTGATAGTGAGGGCAGGATAGTGAAAGGTTTACTTGCCATTCTACTTTGTGCTATCGAAGGAAAAACTGCCCCTCAAATTTTATCGCTTGACTTGATAGATATTTTTAAACAATATGGGACTCATGCAACAACTTAGTATCTCAAAAGTAAATGGCATTCAATCTCTGGTGGCAGCCTGCCAAAAAATTGAGCAAAATGAGATTTGCTAGCAAATTATGACTAACAAATCATCTCACACTGTGTCGTTATGCATCATTTTACACTGCAATTTTTTTAATATAGAAACAGTGATAAAACCAAAACTAGCTCTAGCTGTTACTGTTACCATGGTTGCCGTACCAAAGCCAGCAGCGCAATCCATACTTTGGCTCCTTCAGCGGTACTTTTAGCCATGCGAACTGTTCCGTCACTTTGTGGGTAAACTAGCTGTTCTGTCGAGAAAACACAGTCAATGTTTTCCTTTACTATTTTCAACTATTTTAAAATCACTTTTTAATCTTTCACGTAATTTGGCAGCTAAGGGATCATGAATGTTTTTTGCTAAGTCTTTGACTTGGATCTGGGTCGGATCAATTTGTCCACCAGCCCCTCCGGTGGTCACAATCGGTATTTTATAGCGACGACAATAAGCTAACAAAGCTGCTTTAGGCCGGATGCTATCGATAGCATCGATCACATAATCAAATTGAAGAGATATCACCTCAGCAAGATTATCGATTGTGGCAAAATCATCAATAATATTAACCTGACATTCAGGGTTAATTTGTAAAATACGTGTTCTCATTACTTCAACTTTTGATTACCCAATTGTTTCACTTAGTGCATACAATTGTCGATTAATATTCGTTACACAAACATCATCCATATCAATTAAATTAATAATACCGATACCGGTTCTTGCCAAAGCTTCTGCTGCCCATGAACCTACACCACTATGCCAACAACACAGACGTGTGAATGAGCAACAAGCATTAATGCTTGTTTACCATAAAGACGGCCAATACCCGCGAAGCGCCGCATACAGGCTTCTGAACGGGATAACTGCATGTCTAACCTGAATTAATAAAAAATAGTGTGAACAGCAATAAAACAAAAAACTCATTTATTATTCTAAGCGCTGATAATATCTATCGTGATAACAAAAACAGACTTTTTATATATTTAATTGCAACGCAACCTACATGGCATACTAACTGATTATCTAATAACTACCAGTTCATTTTATCTGTAACATAAACACTTATCATCTCTGCAAGATAATTTCTAATAAAATATTTTACCGATTTAAAGTAATAATTAAATAAATACTTTTACATAATCATTAAAGTCATAATTTATTTATTGTTGGTGATTGTATTGAACTTCCATTTACCAATCTAATTTTGGTGAAAAGAAATATCAATAAAAGTTATGCATGATTACCATAAAAGAACAAAAAATAATCATTAAGTCTTTTTTATGTACAAGATATAAAAAATATAGCCATATTTAAGAAAAAAACTTGCATCAGATCTGATCCTGAGTATAGTGACCCGCTATCGGACGCGGGATGGAGCAGCTTGGTAGCTCGTCGGGCTCATAACCCGAAGGTCGTCGGTTCAAATCCGGCTCCCGCAACCAATATTATTAAAAAATTCATCATCTCTGACGCGGGGTGGAGCAGCTTGGTAGCTCGTCGGGCTCATAACCCGAAGGTCGTCGGTTCAAATCCGGCCCCCGCAACCAACTTATTTTTCAATTAACATTAAATAAATTTCCTTGAGCACTATTGCTTATTTAATTAACTCTGCTAACGCAGAGCAAGTTTTCCACCATTTTCAAAATAAGCTTTAATGCCGCGAAAAATAGATTCTGCCATCTGCTGTTGGAATTTCGCCGTCTTTAATTTTCGTTCCTCTTCAAGATTACTAATAAAAGCAGTTTCAACAAGAATGGACGGAATATCCGGTGCCTTTAAGACGGCAAAACCCGCTTGATCAACAATGTTCCTATTTAACTTGTTAACGTTACCCATCCTTTTAAGAACTTCCGAACCAAATTTCAAGCTATCATTAATGGTCGCCGTTTGAACTAAATCAAATATAGTATGATCAAGATATTTATCACCACTTTTACTGACACCACCAATGAGATCTGCCTCATTTTGTGTTTGAGCTAAATAACGTGCGGTATTGCTGGTTGCCCCTTTTGTCGATAATGCAAATACAGATGAACCTCTCGCTTTACGATTAGTAAAAGCATCAGCATGAATAGAGACAAATAAATCAGCCTGCATTTTACGTGCTTTCGCAACTCGCACTTTTAAAGGAATAAATACATCTTCATTACGAGTCATGTATACTTTCATCTTAGGCTCACGATTAATTAATATTTTTAATCGCCGGGCAATTTGTAAAACGATGTCTTTTTCACGGGTTTTATATTTTCCTATCGCACCAGGATCTTCTCCACCATGACCTGGATCGACCATAATAATAATCGGCCTATCTCTACCTGCTTTGCCTGGTTTTTTCGCTTTAACTGGTAACGTATTGTCCAATTTACCTTTATTGTAATCTTCCAATAGTGCTAATAACGGATCATCATCAGTGTGGACGCCTGAAGCGGGATAAAAATCAACAACTAGGCGATGTTTAAAACCAGCAACTGGATTAATCGCAAACATTCGCGGCTCAACATGTGTCTTCACTTCAAAAACTAATCGCACTGTTTTTTGATCAAATTGCCCTACTCTGACTAATTTTAGATAAGGATCACGTGAAGTGATTTGCTTGCCAACATCTTGTAAGACACTATTTAATTGGACATTTTCTAAATCTACCACAATCCGATCAGGAGCAGACAAAGCAAACTGACGATATTTTAAAGCAACATTTGATTCTAAAGTTACTCGGGTATAGCTAGATGCCGGCCAAATACGAATAGCAACTATATTTGAAGATGCGGCTAGCCCCAATGGGCTAATACTTAACAGCATAGTAGCGGCGGCTGCTTGTAGAAGACGTCGTCGTGAAAAACCCTGTTTTGAATGATCCATCGAAAAACCTACTTAACACATTAAATAATTACAACTGTTCAATACTATCAACAATGAAAAAATAACTATAGAAAACTTTAACTAATCATTGATGAGCTGTCATGCATAAATTGAACTTTAAAAATAATTAGCTACCTATATATTCTGAAACAATAATGATGATTTTTCATGCATTTTTTCTTGCTATTTTGTGTCAAAAATCATAAAAATACTTTTATTAAGAATAATCATTCATATGAGGAAGATATGAAAGGACACACTACTGATTTAGTTAATGGATTTCGCCACTCTGTTCCCTATATCAATATACATCGCAATAAAACCTTCGTTATTACATTAAAACGGTGACGCCATCGCAGATAAAAATTTTGCTAATATTATTAGCGACATTAGTTTATTACACAGACTTGGTATTCGCCTAGTTGTTGTATATGGTATACATCTTCAGATTGATAAAAAGCTAAAAAATCATCAATTTCCCGCAGTTTACCATAAAAATATTAGCGTCAATGACGCCAATACCCTCAAAATAGCTAAACAAATATCATGGGCATTACAATTGGATATCACCGCTCTATTATCAATGAGTCTCAATAATAACCCATTGAAAGGTGCGCATATTAGTCGTCGGTTGTAATTTTATTATTGCACAACCTTTAGGAATTTATGATGGTGTTGATTATTGTCATAGCGGCAGCATTCGGCGCACCGATGAAGTGTCCATCAATCATCAATTAGAAAACAGTTCAATTGTATTAATTGGTCCCATTGCTGTTTCAGTAACTGGAGAAAGTTTTAACTTAACCACAGAAACCATCTGTAACCCAATTAGCGATTAAACTTAAAGCAGATAAATTAATTGGATTTTGTTCTTCACAAGGCATTAGTGATAAAATATCTGAACTGTCAACTAATGAAAGATGAAAAACTATTGATAAACTAGAAAAACAGCAGAATGGCCTTCTGATGTACTGTCTTTTTTGCGTAGCGCCACTAAAGCATGCCGGGAAGGTGTTCGCCGTAGCCACTTAATCAGCTACCAAGAGAGTGGCGCTTTATTGCAAGAACTTTTTTCTAGCGAAGGTATTGGTACCCAAATAATGATGGAAAATTATGAACAAATTCGTCACGCTAATATCAATGATATCCAAGGAATTTTAGAATTAATTCAACCGTTGGAGCAACAAGGAATATTAGTTCGCCGCTCCCGCGAACAATTAAAAATGGAAATTGATAAATTTACAATTATCGAGCGAGAAAAAATGATTATTGCCTGCGCAGCACTCCATACCTATTTAGAAGAGAAGTATGGAGAGATGGCTTGCCTGGCGGTACATCCTGATTATCGAAATTTATCAAAGGAGAAATACTACTCGAACATACTATTCTACAAGCCAAAAAACTAAAACTAGAAAAACTTTTTGTATTAACAACCCGCAGCACTCATTGGTTTCAAGAAAGAGGATTTTTCCCGGCGCAAATTGATATGTTACGATAAAAAAGCAAGTTCTCTATAATTATCAACGATGTTCAAAAATTTTAATACTCAATGTTAATTGAGCACGATAAAACCAATTAATAATATAATTTATAAATTCAATTGCAATAAAATAATGCATTATTTAAATGCACTATCTTTTCAATGACTATCAAGCAAAAAATATTGGATCTTCTCTCTCTCAATAAGAGAAGATCTGATAATAAAATAACAGCTTATTAATTATTTTGCGCTCCACACGCTATTAGAAGATCGCGAACAGTCCACAAATTTGCAAGTTGCTTAACAATTAGACTATCATAATCGTTCTGTGTAATTCGTTCCCCAATATTTAATGTCCGAGCATACATGGTATTATCTACCCCAGTTGATGGTAAAAGGCTAGCTACTAAACCTCTACCTCGGTTTACAATAGCAGGATCTTCCGTCAATTTTAGTTGTTTATTTCGAGGATAGTTATCGCAAATATTACTCGCTTTAGCTTTTACATTGGCGATCGCTGTTGTTTCTCCAGAGTAATTATAAACTGCCGTTATACCTAAACCGGCTAAACGAAATCTTTCATTCTGGGTAGTTACTTCTGGAATATTAGCGGTAGTTTTAAGATACTGATTATTTCTAATACCGTTAAATAAATTATTTTCCTTTTCTTCTACGGCTTTCAGCTCAATATTAGAATTTCCTATTTTAATAAATTGAGCGCTAAGTTTATTTTCTGTATGCTCTACCTGTTGGTGCAGAAGCTCGCGGTTGATCGATTGCCAGTGATAAATAATTGCCAATTTGTGATGCCTGATTGACTGAATGTAACATTATATTTGTTTCCTCCCATCAAATGATAATAAGTCTCAAATATTTTATCTAGCATTACAAATCACGATCATTTTTACTTCCAAAAAAGAATTAACATAAGAATAGGAATAATAATTAAAATAATTGACAAACTTACTGGCAATTAATTAATACACAAACTAAAGCTATTTAGCAATACATCGATCCCGCTCATTATAATTAAAAAATTTATTATTTACATTTATCTCCTTGGTATTAGCTAGTAATAATATAAAAAGAAATAGCTTATTAAATAGGTTTAACTTTCATTGCTAGTAATCGCTCAGTCAAACCACTGCGCCGTTCCGTAGGAGTCACTATCGCTTTAGCAAAAACCTGACGATCTGCATAAATCGTCAGCTGATTTCTGGCCCTGGTAATCGCAGTATAGATAAGCTCTTTACTAATAAGAGGAGTAAAAACTGGGGGTAAAACCAAAGCGACATGTTCAAATTCTGACCCTTGAGATTTATGTACTGTCATGACAAAAGCGGTTTCATGCTGAGGTAAACGACTGGGTTGTATTTTTTTGATCACCCCATTAGATAACTGAAAAAATGCTTTTAAACCGTGTTGTCCATCGCGTAACATGATACCAATATCACCATTAAATAATCCAAGAGAACGATCATTTTGGGTGATCATTATTGGGCGACCTTCATAGTTTTTATTCCACCGATGAGCTGGCCGTCGAATACTTCCCTGACGATACAAAAGCTGTTCTAACTTATCATTTAACCCTATAACTCCGTATGTCCCTTCCCTTAAAGCCGCTAATAGCCGATAACGATTAAAAATACTTAGAATCTCTTTATGATCGTGACCTGCTTTAATCATATCCAGATAACGACGGTAACAATCAGCTGCATCAGAAAGTAATTTGCCATATTTAGCCGAGCTATCAATAGAATGAAAAGCGATATCCGCTCTTTGCTGGGCTAATAACTGCTGAACATGTCTAATATTACCTTGGTTAATTGCAGTAGCAAGTCGACCAATTCCCGATTGTGCGTCAAAGCGATAGCTCTTGCGTAATAAACAAATCCTATCTTTAACTTCTGCTCCATCATCCGATCTAAAGTCAGATAAGTCACAACCTGTAATTTTAGTCAGTTGGGCAGCTCTTTCACTACTATATCCCCATTCCGAAAAACGACAGAGATCACCAAGTACAGCGCCCGCTTCAACAGAAGCTAATTGATCTTTGTCACCTAATAAAATAACACGTGCATGATTGGGCAGAGCCTCAATTAATCTGGCCATCATAGGCAGATCGATCATCGATGCTTCATCAATAATTAAAACATCTAACAACAACGGATTGTCTTTATGATAACGCATTAACTGACTATTTGGTTGAGCTCCTAATAACCGATGAACAGTCTGCGCTTGTTCTGGCATAACCTCATATTCAGCGACAGATAAATTTAGTTTTAATAATGCATTATTTAACGATTCTGTTAATTTGGCAGCAGCTTTTCCGGTTGGTGCTGCTAGCTGGATGATTAATTTTTCATCGCTTAATTTGATTAAGGTGGCTAATAAACGAGCTACTGTGGTAGTTTTACCTGTACCTGGCCCACCAGAAATAACTGCAATCCGGCTGGTTACGGCAACGGCGACGGCTATTTTTTGCCAATCTCGCGTTTTTGAGGGCGCAAAAAAACTATTTAAAATAGTCGATAATCGTTGTTCATCAACGGTTTCTAACAAATGACGACCAAAAAAGTCAGCCACTAATCCTTCATCGGCCCACATTCGCTGAAAATAGAGTTTGTTATCTGATAACACTAATGGCTTTGCTGCTAATTGAGGTGCCTCACAAACAGCATGACTCTGTTTAAGCTCAGTATAAATCCTGCTACTATCAGGTGACCCTGCCATTTCCCAGAGAGTAAAAGCCATTTCAGCCTGTCTACCTTCAAATAAATAGTCTGGTTGAAGCTGATCGATAAATAAGCAAACATGACCTGCTCTGGTTTCCGCGCTTAATAATGCAAATATCAATATCAACAACGGGTTTTCTTCTACTAGCCGAATAGCCAGCTGTATGTCTAAAGAACTAAATAAATTAAGCTCAGCAGCGCGCTTTAATAGAGTTATCATCATTCCTCACCTTGATTAGTTGTACTAAATAGCTGATCCAGGCTATTAATAAACGTATAAGTAGGAATCGTATGATAAATACCATAACCAGGATTTTTCCCATCAACCCCACGCAAAAAAAGGTATATAACTCCACCAAAATGCTTCTGATAATCATAATTTGGTAAACAATTTCGTAAATAACGATGCATAGCTAATGTATAAAGCTGATACTGTAAGTCATATCTATGCTCAATCATGGAGCATTGTATTGCCTCCTGGCTATAAGCAAGACTATTTTCCCCTAACCAATTTGACTTATAATCAACAAGATAAAATTTGTCTTGCCAACAAAAAACTAAATCAATATAACCTCTTAAGACACCGGTTACTGGCTCAAAACTGAGTGGAGGGCAACGTTGCGATAAAGCATCATATTGATGGGATAAGTTGTCTAATGCTGATGGCTGTAATAATTTTTCTATTGGCAGATAAAATTGCATTTCATTTAATTGATAGTCAGGCCTGATCTCTGACAGGCTGAAACTATTTTCAAATAAAGGGGTAGTAAAAATATTAACTAACCACATTTTAAGCACAGGCGCCCAATCAGCGGAAAAACCGTCTTGCTCTAATTTTTCAACTAACCAAGCTTCTTCCGGATGTTGATTAAATGGCAGTAAGTCCAATAGGGAATGCAAAAAAGTTCCTGCTGTAGCCCCTTTAGGAAAGGTATGCACATTCCTTTCTGCTATTTCTTCTCGAGCCAAGAAACTATCACCTTGTGCATCGGTATCCATTTTAGGTGCCAAAGCTTGTATGGCAATCTCGATATCAACGTCACTGGCAGTAACTCTATCAGCTAATGAATAAATATCATGATATGTTAATCTTGAATAGCTAGTAACCTGCCAGGTATTTTGGATCTGGCCTGTAAAATTTCGAGCCAATAATTTTACAGGTTTATCTTCTCTTAGATACCAAGGAGATACGTTAGTATCGCTGACCGGGGTAATACTAATATTTTCACTAGCTAATGACGCTAAAGTAGTACGTAAAAAAGTCGCATTACCTGGTTGTCCGTTTTGCAGCAAATAACCTAATGCACTATGATGCAAATCAGTGTCGCCGTTGATCCCACTAGTGCGTCCTTTTATTAAAGGTGCAACACCAACACTACAATGATAAATCGAGCGCGTCAGTGCAACATATAACAAGCGCAAATCTTCGGCTAAACGTTCTTCATTAGCTAGTCTGATACTCTCTTCATGTTGTGTCAGATCAAGGCAGGTTTGAAAATTGTTACGATCATGAAAAGTTGCTAACTTTTGTTGCGAGAAGTAACAAGCAAAAGGTAACCAGACAATCGGGTATTCTAAACCTTTAGATTTATGGATCGTACTGATATGAACTAAGTGCTTATCACTTTCTAAACGTATTTGCTGACTTTCTAATAAAGGATCAGGTTGGTCGATCTGTTGTGCTAACCAACGAACTAAAGCATGCTCACTATCAAGTTGTAATTCAGCTTCTTGCAATAATTCGCTCAGATGCATTACATCCATCAAACGCCTTTCACCATCTATATTATCCATTAGTAGATTTTCAGCAATTCGATGGTTAATCATGATAGCACGTAAGGTAGGCAAAATACCATGTCGCTGCCAAATCAATAAATAATTGGCAAACTCTTCAACCCGTATTTCCCACTGATTTTCATCCTGATTTAATTGTTCAATATCTTGTGCACTTAAGCCGATTAAACGCGTAGCTAATGCACAACGCAGAGTACGCTCTTTTTCAGGTGAGAGTACCGCTTGTAATATCCATAATAGATCGCGCGCTTCACCGGAAGCAAAAACACTCTCCTGATTAGAGAGAAAAACTGATGAAATATTAAATTTACTCAATGCTTCGCGTATCATTACTGCTTCACGACGACTTCGGACTAACACCGTAATATCCGCAGCAGTTACCGGCTGCTTTATATCATCTCGATATAACCATGTGGTTCCATTCTCTGCTTCTTTAAGCCAGTCACAAATCTGACTAGCGCACTGGTAGGCCATCGTTTGTTGATAATCCAATGTTGAAACACTTTCGCTATCGAGAAAACAAAAATTTAATGCTGCTAACTTTTCTCTTTTATGTATAAATCCTAAATGCTGCTTAGAAGAGGCTGAATTAACAGTACTAAACGGTATTTGTTCAAATAAAAACGGGTTTTTAGCACGACTAAGTAATTGATTGATAGCTGCAACCATACTTGATGAAGAACGCCAGTTGGTATCGAGAGTATAATGTGATTCAATCTGCTGTTTAGCTTTAATATAGGTAAAAATATCCGCACCACGAAAAGCGTAAATAGCCTGCTTAGGATCTCCAATAAATAACAGGCCACAATCATTATGTCCGTGATAAACACGTTGAAAAATCCGATATTGTTGCGGATCGGTGTCTTGAAACTCATCGACCATGACTACTGGGTAACGATTACGGATCGCGCTAGCTAAGCGTTCGCCACCTTCTGTATGTAATGCTTGATCTAAATGGCTTAATAAATCATCAAAACCTATCTCTCCCCGGCGTCTTTTCTCTTTAACAATTGCTTGTCGAACGTCAATAATCGCTTTTGAAATAATAAGATCACGTAATGTAAGCGATTGATGCAAGAGATTATCAATAGCCAGAAAAACTTCATGTTCAGCGACATTACCCTGCTGGGTTTTATCTACCAACTCAGATTGGGAAAAACGGACTAATTCTTTAGGTATTTTATAATCTACTGTTGCTGACTGTGCCCATTTAGTGACCGTTTCTAACCAACCAGATAAATTACGTCGACTATAACTACGTTTATTAACACCTGAATCAGTAATCAAATCAAAGATACCATCCACATTTAAAAGCCATAGGTCTTTTACTATTTTTATACTGCTAATTAGTGTCTCATGACGCTGCTTTATTGACTGTGTTTCAATTGGTTGGTTAATAAAGGTAGGAATATCTCCTTGTAAATAAGGCTTAATTTCGGCTAAAAGTGCATCAGGATCACTCCATTCGTCTACAATAACTTTTGCAATAGAATAATCCAATGGATAGCAGTTACACCGCCAAAAATCAGCACAAGCCTGTTTCTGTAAGATATGTTCATCTTTTATTATCAATTGCTCAAATAACATGCCGGACTCAAAAGCATTATGCACTAACATACGTTGACAGAAACCATGGATGGTATAAATCGCCGCTTCATCCATTTGACGTTCAGCAGCTAGTAACCATTGCGCGGCTGCACCTTTATCTGAAATAGAAGATAGCAAGGTTCGGTATATTGGTTCTTCTGCAAAACCAATACCGTCTCTAATACAAGCCATTCTCATCTGATGAATATTATGGCAGATACGTTCTCGTAGCTCATCTGTGGCCGCTTCAGTAAAAGTGACCACTAAAATCTCTTCAACACTTAAGGGGCGAAAAAAAGCATTTTTTTGCCCAATACCTAATAACAATCGCAAATAGAGTAAAGCTATGGTATAGGTTTTTCCTGTTCCAGCTGAAGCTTCTATCAGTCGCTGACCATAAAGAGGTAAGTGATAAGGATCCAACTGGTAAGCTTGTATTCGCCTATTGCTCACTTTGCATCTTCCTCAATTGGCAAAATCTTTTGTAATTCAGACACCGTTGGATAAGTTATCCAATCTTTCAATTGGGCATAACCATCCTTATTAACACCTTTAGCTATAATTTGTGAAACAAAAGCCAAACCTTTCTGTTGCAAAACCGCATTACGATAAAATGTTAGTAAATCTTGCTGTGTAACCGTTTTCAATGCGTTAATTACTTTTTTTCTACTATCAAAAGCAAAATTATTCCGCGTAAAATCAGATAAAAAACGATCTATCTCTTCATAAAAAGTTTGCGGAGGTTGTTCCAACTCAGTCAATAATGCCTTTCTGTATTGCTCAAATTCTTTCTTTGGCATCGCATTTAATTTTTTAAATGCTAATTGATAAAAATTTTGATAACGGGTATTCAAATACGCAGGAGCTTTATTATTACTCTGCAATAAAAAACCTAATCCCCATTGCTCACCAAGACTAGCACTAAAGGCAAAAACAGCATAACCTAACTGTTCTTGCGTCCTAAGTTGTTCAAAAAACCAAGGATGCAAAATATTGGATAATACAAACCCTTTATAGCGATCATATCCGGTCGGAATAAAAACTTCAGCTAGTGCATTAGCTGTACTATTTGCTTGATGTTTAAAATTTACTTTATGTTGTTTATCAATAACAACGAGATCCCCTCTCCACCACTTTTTACCTTTATTATTTAATAACTGATATACGGACTTAATAATATCGATCCCTTGCTTTGGTGTTAGATTACCAAATACAATCGTTTGTAAGGCTGAATTTTCAATAGTATCTTGCCGGTATTTTAGAATATCGTTTGCAGTTATTGTTTCGAGTACTTGTAGGCGCTGACCCTGTTCAAAATAAGGTACTTTTTCTAAACGTTGTATTGGCTGCATTGCCAACTGAAAAGCTTTAAGATTATTAGCAACTTCAAGCTGTTCTCTATACCATGATTTTGCTTGAGCAACTTCTTCTGCTGGGATTGTAAAGGCAAGATATCCTTTAACCACTTTTGTCATTAACTCAGGTAAATGTTGAGTATAACCACTGGTTTTCAATTGTAGACCTAAATTTGAAGATACAGCAAGCTCCATGCCAGCTACTGAAGCTTGGTAACTTAATTGTGACAGTTTTAAAGAGGCAAAGTATTCTAGTAACGCTGCACTAACATGAGATTTTGCCGTTTTATTACTCTGCTCATTGTGTAAATCTAAAGCGATGCCTCCTTT
Source organism: Arsenophonus endosymbiont of Dermacentor nuttalli (assembly GCA_048493715.1). Classification (GTDB taxonomy): domain Bacteria; phylum Pseudomonadota; class Gammaproteobacteria; order Enterobacterales; family Enterobacteriaceae; genus Arsenophonus. The sequence continues at coordinate 17,597 of JBGDCZ010000029.1, forward strand.
AAGTTCATCAGCAAAATATTGGCTTGGCATATAAACTACTCGCACATTGCTTTGCTCATATACCAAGTCAGGATGCTGATAATGACGGCGACTGTTAATTAAAGAAATATCATTGGCAATATAAGGGGTCAATTCAGGTAACGAAAAATGCATTGTTTTTTTTTAGCTCGTCCCATCGTTTATATTGTTGCGTGTTAATTTTATTAACCTGATAGGGAGCATTGACAAAATAGGCTTCTTTATTGTGTGGCTCATTCGGACCAATAAACCAAATTCTGGCATTATGTGGAGTTAATTCTGTTAAACGGGTGCTGATTGCTTTAGGATCAAAGCGATCAGCAATGTAATTAGCATAAAGCACATGGGCAATTGGCACATTCAACATTTGATTAGATCGTTGCTGAATATAAAACATATCATGCACAATCGAATCATACTGAAATGAAAGATTTAGTACCTTTGCTATCTCATCAAAATAACTATTCTTAATACCTTCTTCTTTTAACAAATCGATATAGGAAAATATTGCCGCAATAATCTTGTCTCTATTTTCCAATCCCTTATCCGTTAATGAAACATTTATCGAAAAAATACCATTATTACGATCGATATTAGGTGCAACTTCAACATTAATCTCTTCAGCAAGTCCATCATTTAGCAACCAATCAGTAAGAGTATCATGACTTCGATTTCCTATTAAATAACTAATATATTCATCTGTCTTACTACGAAATTCAGTTAAATTATTTGCAATACCAAATTCAAGTTGCAAAACTTTTTTAGGTTGAGCTGGCACATAATGAATTATTATTCCTTTTTCTTTATCAGTTATCGCAGGTACAGTTATGGCCGGAACACTAGCTTTTTGATTCGGAATACGACCGAAAGTTTCAGCCGCTATTTTAGCTAATTGACTAAGTGATTCATTACCATATAAAATACCTTTCATCAGATTAGCCGAATAATAACGATAATAAAAATTTTCGAGTTCAGTCTGTAAACGACTACCCGGTTTATCACTTAATGTCTCTAGATTTCCACCAGCAAAACGTGAATTAGGATGCGCAGGATTAAATGTTTCAGAACGAACTTGCCATAACCGCATTTCATCTTGGGCTCGTGCCATCGTTAGTTCTGCATTTACAGCATTTCGTTCTCGATCCGCATTTTTAGGATCAAGTAATGGTTCGGCTAAAGCACTTGCCAGGCGATCAGTGGCTGCTTTCAACACTCCATTTTCCACTTCTAAGTAGTAAGCGGTATGATAAGAAGCTGTGCTAGCATTATGACTACCACCATGTTTTTGCAAAAACTCTGATATAGCACTTAGCTCAGAATAACGTTTAGAACCCATCAATACCATATGTTCAAGGTAATGCGTCAAACCAAGTTGTTGCTCTGGACTTTCCATCGTGCCGACAGGTAAAGTTGCCGCTGCTAATGATTTGCTGGCTTTCGGATCAGATACCAGCAATACAATCATCTCATTAGAAAGTTTTATCACCTGATACTGTCGAGTGTCTTTCTCACTTTTGTTTATCTTATCAGGTAAAACTTGCCAATCCGGCTTAGCTATAGTTACTGTACCAAATAGTAACAAGAGCATGACTATCATGATGTTCATAACAAAACCCCTGGCATTTTGAGCATCTTTTTAAATCCTCTTTTTTTTTCTAAAGACTGCCATTGGCAATAAGTAAGTGCGTGCATTTTTTTGTATTGCATCAAGCAAATTACTTTCTATTTTATTGAAAGCTCGACCAATATAGATATCATCCATCTCTCCTGGTTGATTATATGTACCTTGCAAAGATTGAATAAGTTGTCTGCTTGCTCTTTGCAAAATACCCTCGGACTCAAAATCAAATTGATCACTTTTTTTGTCATAACATGTCATTAACCAATTCCAGCCACTTTTATTAAAAAGTGGCAATGGTGAATTCATCCCTACTTGATAACCATTAATAAGCTGTTGTAAATATGCTTTTGCCTTATACTTATCAACCGGCTCAAAACACCATTCACTGTTATCTTTACCCCAATAGTAACTTTCACCAGAGCTAACGGTTAAACAAAAAATTAAATGTTCTATCCATAGTGATAAACCATCATTGACCGTTAAATTTGCTGGACGATAACGAATAATACCGTTTGACTGAATATTTCGTAATTGCCCGACCAAACGAGCATTATCAAAGGGTTCAACTAATAATTTATCAAAACATTCATGACAATTTATCTTTACCTTATCAGCCAATGGCTGCATATCTTGGATCTGTTTTTCCCAATAAATTTGGCCAAAATGTTCTGCTGGTAAACCGCCAGTTGCCCGTAAAGTATTTAATAGTTCCTCCAGTGGCTCTTCACAAATCATGGCCTTAAGTAAACGCTCATTAAACTTATAACGTTGTAAATTATTTACAATAAAAGGCTCTTCCTCCGGTAATTGTGTTTCTTCATTAACAAAATTAACTTTTAATCTTTGTTGGAAAAACGCACGTATTGGATGTCGATAAAAAGATAGCAACTGCTCCAATAATATTTCATTATAATCTTCTATCATCGGCGCCAATGGAGTACAGAAAACAGGCTGTTGATTACCCTGTTTTTTGGCGGCAGATAACCACTCAGTGGCATAACTTTGATGGATACTATTCGGTAAATAATTTTCTGTCGCGAAAGGTACGCGCGTATGTTTAGTGACTAAGTGCTCTTTTACTCTGTTTGCACTTTCATCAACGTTTAAATGTTCATCACCCGCTAAACAAAAACTATGACTAATATAATCAAGTAATTCATTTACTAGCAGTGAGGGATTATGTGGTTGATTGTCACGCATAGCATGTCCAATATAGCTAAGATAAAATAGTTGAGCAGCAGAATTTAACGCCTCCAAAAATAGATAACGATCATCATCTCGACGTTTCCTGTCTCCACGCTGTGGTTGTTCAGCCATTAAATCAAACCCCAATGGCGGTATTGAACGTGGATATATTTGGTCGTTCATACCCAATAAGCATACAACTTTAAAAGGAATAGAACGCATAGGCATTAGAGTACAAAAATTGATTGAGCCAGCAAGAAAACGTTGACTAATCTTTTCATCATCAAAACAAGTTGCTAACTCATCGCGAATAAGTGATAAAGGAACAATATTGTCATATTTTGCCGCTATTCCAGTCTCAATAATTTTCTGCCATTGCTGGAGTATGAAAATGAATATTGCTTCAATTTGCTCATCAGACTCAAAAAAAGCATCTAACAGGCATTGACATAATGGCAGCCATTCTAACAATTTCCTTTCCTGATTAAGGATATTTCTCCAATTCGCCAATGAATCAATAAATGCAGCAAGCTGCCCAGCTAATTTAGCTGATAATCCTGTGCACTCATCATAAGGCAATATTTTATTCCAAGGCCCCAAATGGCTATCCATCGCATAACCAAGTAGCATTCTATTTAAACCAAAAGCCCAAGTATTCTGCCCTGTTACTGGTAATTCCAACATTTCAATATTTTCATCATCAAGCCCCCAACGTATCCCTGATTCGTTAATCCATCGACGTAATAAACGCAATTCATCATCGTAAATAGCAAATCGACGAGCCAGTGCAGGTACTTCTAATAAAGCCAATACTTGCTCAGTCGTAAAACGACTTTGAGGTAAATCAAGTAATGAAATAAACACTTGCAAAATAGGATACACCTGCCTGGCGTTTCGATCTGAAATAGAAAAAGGTAGATGACGCTCAGGCGATATATGACTAAACACAGCCTGTATATAAGGTGCATAACTGTCGATATCAGCCACCATCACAATGATATCTTTGGGGTTTAGGGTTGGCTCTTCCTCAAATAGACGTAATAAATAATCTTGCAGTACTTCAACTTCTCTCTGCGGACTATGGCATGAATGAAATGTCAGTGATTTATCCTGTTTACTTAATCGTCTTTTGGAAAAACTATGATTGAAATCCGCTTCGGTTAGACCAAGTTGAGCGTGATCTTCTAAGTCCAAAATATCTTGCTGAATTTGATGTAGCAAACAATCACGCGATAAATCGACAAAGGCAGCAATCTCATTAGAGTGCTCTAACTGAGAAAGAAAATAGAGGTTATCACGCCCTAATTTACCCCAAGAAGCTAATAATGGATTAGTAAGCGATTGTTCGCCCTGTTGATTAAATAATGCATCAGGTGAATTTCCCTCCTTGAAGCGCGCAATTTCATGCTGATCACGATAAGTTTTTAATTTACGTAGTTCGAGTTTGGCCAAGCAAGCATAGCTCTGAATATCCGCCCAATAATAACGACATGGATTTGTAAACATTAAATGAATATCTATATGGTGGCCAAGAGCATCTAATGCCTGTAAATAAACAGGTGGTAATGTGGCAATACCACAGATAAAGACACGTTTCGGCAACTTAACCGCTGCAGGCACATTGGCATACAAATTTTGGATAAATTGTTGATAAAGATTTGCCCTATGCCATTTAGGTTGATTAAGTTTTTCAGTATACTCTATTAACGCTAACCAAAGGCGTTTTTGCCATTGCTGATTCTCACTTAAACCGTCAACGAGTTGTTTATTACGCCAACTTTCTAACCATTGGGGACGGTAAACTAAATATTGATCAAACAGATCAGCAATACGACCTGATAATTGATACAACTTACGCTTCTCCATATCCTCATTAAGATATTGCCTAAGTGGTTCAAACTCAGGTTCATGTAACAAGGTGGGTAAAATTGTCATTAATTTCCAAGCCATTGCCCCTTTGGTAAAAGCGCTCTCTGGCGGAATATCAGATAAAACTCGGGTAAACATGTCCCAAATAAAAGTTGCCGGTAATGGAAAAGAGATATTGGCTGCAATTCCGAGACTTTGTGCAAGCTCTATTTGTAACCACTGCGCCATACCTGGACTTTGAACCAGAATAATTTCTTGTTCAAATGGATTGCTCAAGGGACTCTTCTTGATCAAACTAGAAATAAGCTCTTTAAGAATATCTAATTGATTAGAATGATAAATTTGTAGCATAACCTCTCCCCCGACGAACAATACCACCTTGATGCAGCAGTCAATTGATGATAAGGCAGTTCAAATGTCACTAATATCTGCTGACAGTTATTTGTAACACTTTTATAATGATATGATAAATCAAATTTTTTAGGGATCTTATTCATTATATCTGCAATAATTGAATCAAAGCCTAATATCGCTTCTTTACTCTCAAAAAAGTGTGCATCAAGCAAAGTTGCTGTGTTTTTTGCCAGGCAAAAGAAAACCTAACATTAAATTATGAACATATTTTTTTTAATGCTATAATGAAATAGTAAATAACACGATTACGATCATAACTTCGGTTATCGCCATTCCAAATTGCTGACTAGGTATAGAAATTTTCATTGACAAAATTCCGTTTTTTTAACGGGACAAAAATCCAGCCATCCCTGCTTTAAAGGTACAGAGCCAGTCATTACATTGTTATCTTTCTTAAGCCGTCGATAAAGTGAAAATAATCATTATAGTGTCGTAAACAACTTGTAAAATTAGCGCCTAATGGCTGCTGACAAGACCATACAGAATTTTTTTCCTTAGAATAACCCAAGGTTGATATTCTCCCGATGCTAATGCAGACTCTACTAGCTCAAAAAAAGCCAATAACTGTGTTCACCTTCCAACACCTGCAATAAATTATTCTGATGATGATGCAACGCTTTTAACATTAATAGACAGTTATAAGCATTATTATGCCATTAATAAAATGTTTCCTTTCTGTTCAGCCTTTTGAGAAAAGTACAATTTATCTGTTCCATCTCGGTTGATTTCTTAAAACTCTCAGATTATATTTCCTCAAAAGATTGGGATATGCCACGGAAATAAACTCAAAAACACCACCAAAAAATGTTTTTCACCCATTGTCACTTTTTTTTAAAATAAATTGCGAAACTACTACCTGTTTAGGATCAAATAGATTTATCCATCCCTGCCCTTCGCAATCTATTCACTACGGTGTATTTCCAACATACCTCGATGCATTCGATAGCTAAAAAAATCAGAAGATTCATCTTTTGCTTTTTCCAATTTACTATCTAAATTGTAATCGTAAATAAGTCGAATACAGGAATGTTTTGCCTCCCCTTGTTTTTAACTAATTTTTAATACTACTCCAACACAATCACCAAAACAGTAACCTGAACATCGAGCATCGTTTTCTAACATTAATAAAAATTGTCGCACCACAATATCAAGATTATACGCTTGGTATAATCGATTAACATGCTGTGTCAGTAATGGTTATAGCGTTATAATAGCGAGCAAAATGATACTACTTATTACCAGCTCATCAGCTTCAAGTAATGAAAAGCCTTGTTGTTTAAGAGCAGAAGACATTTGTTTATTTGCACTTTGCTATTCCTCCTAACCTGTAATTGCTACATAAACGTATTCGTTCTAAGCCAAAAATAATGAGCGAAATATCTTCCGACTGATTGCTAAACCGTAACGTAGTCGGTAACGCCGTGACTCTTTTACCTAACAACAATGTCGATGTTCGGGTACAAGCTTGTAATACGATTTCAGCATGGGTATTGATCCACTTTATTTCAGTGCTTTTCTGAGTATCTTTTTGGTCTTTAATCGCGACTATTAGCCGCCAATTTGCTGGTTTATCAGTTTGAATTATCAATTGCCTTTCTTGATTCAAATAAGCCGCTTGCATTTGGTGACGAACAATAAAAGCTGCAACTTTTTGCGTGACAACAATCAAACGCATTTTTTGTTGATAATGCTGCCATCCCTTAACACTAACAGTTGCAATCAACGCTGTTATTGCAATCGCAATTATAATTTCAAGCAATAAAAACCCTTGTTGGTGCATATATTTTTGCCATATGTAACATCATTGACTCAGACTGTTGTCATGTAACTAGGATAAAAAAATAAATGTTCAAATGAGATTGAAGTGAAACAGCTCGATTAAGAAAACTTGTGTTACAGAAATTGGAAAACAAAGATAGAAACGCCTCCCAAATTTTAATGTTTTAGAGGCTTTTATTACTAATTAAAGCATCATGTTAATTAAAAATAGCGATATGCTAACGGTTGCATTGCTACAGATTGATGTCAAAATAATCGATAACATTAGTTATACAGTAAATGGATATTTAATTGCATCATGATATTGATAACCAATGACTTCAAAATCATCACCACTGACCCAAGTTTCAATATCTTTTAATGTTTTAATATCAGGGTTAATACTCACTTGTGGCAAAGAATATGGAGCACGTTTCAACTGAATATCACGCATAATCGACAGTTGGTTTTCATAAATGTGAGCATTAACTATCTTATGATAAGCCTTTCCTGGTTTGTGTCCCGTGATCTGAGCAATTAACGCTAGTAAAACAAAACACTGAATTTGGTTAAAGTTCAATCCCAAAGGAACATCACAGCTACGTTGATATGAAGTTAAATAAAGTGTATCAGCTAAAAGAGAAAAAGTGTGAGTATGTATACAAGGACGTAAACAACCTAATTCAAACTCACCCGGATTATAAAAAGTGATTATTTCTGCACGATCATCAATGCCAGCCGAAAGATTACTAATGACTTTTTGTAATTGATCTAAATAAGTACCATCAGGCCGCTGCCAAGAGCGCCCTTGAACACCATAAACCCGCCCCATGTCATCTTCGCCTTTACGATGCGGATTATTAAGCCATGCCTGATTTTCATTGGCATTGGCATTCCATGTATTACAACCAATATCTCGAAATTGTGCAGCGCTAGAATAACCCCTTAGATAACCTAATAATTCAGCAATAGCAGCTTTATAAAAACTTTTACGCGTAGTAATTAAAGGAAACTGATTATTAGCGACATCATATTCAAGATCAGCATTGACGACCGTTAAACATCGAACCCCAGTACGCTTATTCTCTATCCACTGACCTTCATCAATAATACGCTGACATAAATCCAAATATTGTTTCATTATTAGTACTCGTTTAAAACATATTATTTATATAAGACTATTGATCAGTAAAAAACAGGATTAAAATCTCCTGCTACTTGTTTTTTTCTGCCTTGCTAGTAATTGAATAATTTGTACAATGACTACTTTTTTATATGTCCAGATCATCATAAAAATACCAATAATAATCATAGGAACTGATAGAATTTGTCCCATACTGATACCACCAAAAAGCCCTAACTGTGCATCTGGCTGCCGGAAAAATTCAACAAAAATACGGAAAGCACCATAACCAATTAAAAACAGACCTGAAACACTTCCCATTGGACGAGGCTTGCAAGTAAATAAATTCAAAATAATAAATAAAATGATCCCTTCAAAGAACATCTCATAAAGTTGGGAAGGGTGTCGCGGTAATACACCGTACTGTTCCAAAATAGGTAATAAAGAAGGGTCTTGACTGACAATCTGTATGTCTTCACCTCGTGAGCCTGGGAATAACATTGCCCATGGGGTATCTAATGTTACCCGTCCCCAAAGCTCGCCATTAATAAAATTACCAATCCTCCCCATACCTAATCCAAATGGAATTAATGGCGCCCCAAAATCCGAAACTTGGAAAAAATGGCGATGAGTTCTACGAGCAAACCACCATATAGCACATATCACACCAATTAAACCGCCATGAAAAGACATTCCTCCATCCCAAACTTTAAAAAGATAAAACGGATTATTCAGGAATACAGGTAAATTATAAAATAAAACATAGCCTAAACGGCCACCGATAAAGACACCTAAGAAACCAATATAGAGCAGATTTTCAACTTCATCTTTTGTCCAGCTACTATTGGCTTTGCCTGCTCTCCGCTTTGCCAACCATAGAGCAAAAACAAATCCCACCAAATACATCAAACCATACCAATGCAGGGCTACTGGACCAATCGAGAATATAACAGGATCAATATTAGGAAACACAATATAACTATTATTCATCGTCTCCACTCTTTAGTTTTATAGAGCTTGTTAGAATTGCATGACGGCATGCGGTTTAAAAAATCTAATAATATTCTATTTATTAATACATCAACAAACCTATTTAATGTGGATTTTCAACAAGTAGAAGTTGCCAAATAATAAAGCAAAGTAGCTTTCACTACCCTCTTTTTCTCTCTTTATAAATGACAAAAGTCTACTATTGAACATTAAGCTACTTTTGCTAAATTAATTTAGCTGAGTTTACGTCTATATGAATGAGCCTTATTTGGTGTCATGGCAGTACTCTGTAAAGACATAACAATCGGAGCAAATTCTTTCATAACACGTCGATAAACATCCCGTTTAAAAGAAACAACCTGACGAACAGGATACCAATAACTTACCCAACGCCAACTATCAAATTCAGGCGTTTTACTTCGCTGCACATTAATATTATGTTCATTACAAACCAATTGTAACAAAAACCAACGTTGTTTTTGACCAATACAAACTGGCTTTGTGTCCCAACGCACCAAACGTTTAGGTAATTTGTAACGTAACCAGTTCCGGGTCGATGCTAATATTTTAACATCTTTACGATCCAACCCAACCTCTTCGAATAGTTCCCGATACATTGCCTGTTCTGGTGATTCTTCAGGATTAATGCCTCCTTGAGGGAACTGCCATGAATGTTGCCCATAGCGACGAGCCCATAATACCTGGCCTTGCCGATTACAAATTACAATTCCTACATTCGGGCGGTAGCCATCATTGTCAACCATCTGACTACCTCGTTAAAAATTTGAAAGATAGCTTATTGCTTCATACTACTCTATATGGTAAGCCTTTATCAAATATAGTATTTGCAATTATACGATAACACCTTACAATAAGGCGATCTCAACGGGGTGCTTATTATATATCAATGTTATTAATAGCTAGTTGAGAAAAACTCGTCGAACCTGATCCGATTAATATCGGCGTAGGAATTTGAGCCATTCGAATGATTTATTCATCGATAAACAGCTTCATTACCGTCTATTTCTCAGATCCTATAACATGGCGTTTATTTAATTATATAGGAGAACTCAGTATTGAAGAATGTACTTCTAAAAATGGTTAGTATCGGCTTAATATCTTGTTCAACTTTCGCGCTGCCAGCAAAACCTATATTAACAATTTATACCTATGATCCCTTTATTACAGATTGGGGGCCTGGACCTATAATAAAACCTGCCTTTGAACAAATTTGTAACTGTGAACTTAGGCTAATTGGTCTAAATGACGGGGTTGCTTTATTAAATCGACTCAGAATGGAAGGAAAAAATAGCCCGGCCGATATTGTACTTGGACTTGATAATAATCTAATTGATCTAGCTAAAAAAACTGGCTTGTTTACCGAGAGTCAAATTAATACAAACCAACTAAAGTTACCAATAAAATGGGATAACAATATTTTCATTCCTTACGATTATGGTTATTTTGCTTTTATTTATGATAAAAAGCGCATCACGAAAGTTCCTAAAAGTCTTGATGAACTGATTAACAGTAGCCTGCCATGGAAAATTATTTACCAAGATCCGCGCACCAGTACGCCAGGTCTAGGTTTATTACTTTGGATACAAAAAATTTACGGCGAAAAAAGTGCCCAAGTTTGGCAAAAAATAGCGAAAAAAACAATAACTATTACTAAAGGTTGGAGCGAATCGTATGGACTGTTCTTAAAAGGTGAAAGTGATTTTGTACTCAGTTATAGCTCTTCACCAGGTTTTCATTTGTTAAACGATAAAAAAAATAATTATGCAGCTGCATTATTTAGTGAAGGTCACTATTTGCAAATTGAAGTTGCAGCCCAGTTAGCAAGTAGTAAACAACCCAAACTTGCGCAACAATTTTTGCAATTTATGCTTTCGCAAACATTTCAAAAAACGCTGCCAACAACCAATTGGATGTATCCAGTGATTGATATACCTTTACCTAAAGTTTATCAACAAATACCGGTGCCAAAAAAATTGTTTCAATTTAATGCCACAGATATTACACAACATCGTAATCAATGGATCTACTTATGGCAAAATGCCGTCATCCACTAATAGCGAACCCACTTTGGCCTGGCATGGTCGTTTCCGGCCTGTTAATTACGATTGCGGTACTCATTTTTAGTGTTTTATGGTTACATGCCCCGCAAATAAGTTGGCAAGAATTTATTGATGATAGCTATTTATGGCACGTTATTGGCTTTACCTTTTGGCAAACACTACTATCTACCTTATTATCCGTTATTCCTGCTATATTTATCGCTAAAAGTCTTTTTCACCGCCATTTCCCAGGTCGGATATTATTGTTACGTTTATGCTCAATGACATTGGTATTACCGGTACTTGTGGCCATTTTTGGTTTATTAACTGTGTATGGTCGGATGGGATGGATCTCCCAATTTTGCCACTGGTTAGGGATTAATTACTCATTTACCCCTTACGGCCTAACAGGTATTTTATTAGCACATATCTTTTTTAATTTACCATTAGCTATCCGTATGCTATTGCAAGCACTGGAAAACATAGCCGTTGAGCAACGCCAGCTGGCCGCACAACTAGGTATGAATCAATGGCAACATTTTCGGATTGTTGAATGGCCTTATCTTAGGCGGCAAATTTTACCAACATCCGCTTTAATTTTTATGCTGTGCTTTGCCAGTTTTGCTGCCGTTCTGACACTTGGCGGAGGACCTGCTGCAACCACTATCGAACTAGCCATCTATCAATCATTAAGTTACGATTTTGATCTCAATAAAGCGGCTTTACTTGCCTTAATCCAGCTTTTTTGCTGTTCGGCACTAGTATTACTAAGTCAGAAATTAAATGTCTTTTTTCCGGTAGGGGCTAACCAACAGCTGATGTGGAAAAATCCAGATGATAATCGATGGCAGAAGTGGTGGGACACGGTACTAATTAGTATGACAATATTTTTCTTAATTCCACCTCTATTGGCAATTATCATTGATGGTTTGAACTTTACACTATTCCAAGTATTACAACAGCCAAGCTTATGGCAAGCATTTATTAATTCGGTTTGTATCGCGATAAGTGGTGGGGTAGTTTGTATTATTCTTACTATGATGCTGCTCTGGAGTAGTCGCGAGTTACGTCTGCGTCACTCAATGGTACTTCATCGAACCCTTGAATTAAGTGGATTATTAATCCTAACGATGCCAAGCATCGTCTTAGCAACCGGCTTTTTTTTACTGCTAAACAGTACCTTTAGTTTAGCCTACTCGCCTTACAGTTTAATCATTTTGACTAATGCTTTAATGGCCATTCCTTATGCCTTAAAAGTATTAGAAAATCCGATGTATGATTTAGCTGAACGCTATAACTTATTATGCCTTTCGTTACAGATCAAAGGCATAAATCGACTACGTCTCATTGAATTTAGAGCTTTAAAACGTACGCTAGGACAAGCTTTCGCTTTTGCTTGTATACTCTCAATAGGTGATTTCGGTATTATTGTGCTGTTTGGTAATGAAAACTTTCGTACCTTACCTTATTATCTCTATCAACAATTAAGTTCTTATCGTAATAATGATGCTGCAGTTACTGCGCTGTTAATGCTATTAGTTTGTTTCTGCTTATTCAGTTTGTTAGAGTATTTATCAGGAAAAAAACATGATTAAATTAGATCACCTGGTCTACTGTTATGAAAATCTAGCTATGGAGTTCGATTTTAAAGTAAATAAAGGTGAAAGGGTTGTTATATTAGGCCCTAGTGGCGCAGGAAAAAGTACTTTACTAGATTTGATCGCAGGATTTCAATATCCTAAACAGGGGGAAATTTGGCTCAATCAGCAAAATCATACTTGCACCCCACCCGCTAAACATCCAGTTTCTATCCTTTTCCAGGAAAATAATCTCTTTTCACATTTAACCGTTTGGCAAAATATTGCTTTAGGCATTTCCCCAAATTTACATTTAGATCAAACGCAACATAGAGCAATAAAGCAGATTATAGAACAAGTTTCTCTTAATAATTGTTTGTCTCGTTTACCCGCTCAAATTTCAGGCGGACAACGCCAGCGTACTGCGTTAGCGCGTTGCTTGATCCGTCAAAAACCGATTTTATTATTAGATGAACCTTTTTCTGCTCTCGATCCCGCCTTACGTAACGAAATGTTAACATTACTTAAACAGGTGTGTGATGAACACCAATTGACCTTACTCATGGTTTCCCATAATTTGGAAGATGTGGCCAAAATAGCAACCCGGTCTATCGTCATTTCTAAAGGAAAAATCGCCTATGATGGTCAATTAGATTGTTTAATTGCTGGATTAACACCAGCGAGTAAATTACTGGGTATATCTCACTGTTAACATGGCTTATACAATCAATCTATTAATCATCATTCACTGTTTGTCAGAGAATTTGGTGGTATTTTTCACTTTTATATTGGACGTTGGATTAATAACACACTATAACTATTCAGTATTTTTCTAATGCCGAGATGGATATTGTCACAATTTTATTAATTATATATGGTATTCTGTCAACCTACCGAGTTTATTTACATAAAATTAATTCAAATTCAAAAAAATAATAAAATTTATTCTTTAAAGAATTTTACTTTGATAGTTATTTTATGATTAATATTTAACATCTCTAGCAAAATAGAGACAAAAAATTATTTATATTAAACTTTAATAACTATTTATTCTTAATAGAATAATTAAAATTCTTTATATAAAACAGTAAATCAATTATCTCATAATTTTTGTTACTTGCTAATTTTCATATTCACTATTTAATCTAACCGTGTACAAAAATATAATAGCAATAAAAGATATTAATTATTTTTCTGTTTAATTCAAATTGAAATCTGATATTAATAAAAAATCTGTTAAGTTATATAGAATTTTTAAAAATCTACCAAACTTACTTATATAACTGATAAATCAATTTTACATTTTTTTAATAGCATATAATTGTCAAAATGTAAGAAACTTGCTCACTAATTACAATAATTACCTAGTGAAATTAGCATTTTCAGTGACGTCAAAAATAAAAATCATCTGTCTGTCAAAGCAATAAACAAAAAATAATAGTGCTTGTTATTACTTGCTAACTAACTTTAATACTAGTAGATATCTAAGTTAAATACTAATTTGAATTGATTATTAATTCAAACTCATTTTTTTAATTTAATTAATAACTAGAAATTCTAAATATTAGAATAACTTTATTAAACATAGAGTAAATATCATCAATTAGCTATCAGCTTATCTTTATTTTATATCTTGAAAAAATTTATTTTTATTCTTTATATAAAGATAAAATAACATAAAAAATAATAGCAAAATTTAATAATAAAAAAATAAAAATTCTAAGTTTTTAGTTTGCTTTTATATAAAACTTTAAGCAATATAGTTCATACGTTATATGAAATATAGATGCACAACTTATTACCCTTACTTTTAATAAATTAAACAATTGATGAGGTTACTTATGTCAAATAATAAAGAACAATTAGCCATTAGTTTCTTAAATAAAAGCGGTGATGGTTTACCTTACAAGACATTTATCCGTGTTCACGGAATTGATGAACCAGAAGAAATCTATTCAAACAAAGATTTTTTCACTATAGGTTATATTCTTGATGGTGGTATGCAACATGTTGCTCATCTCGTTATTTTTGATAAATATAATAGAGTTGTATATAACACATCTACTATTCTTTGAATAAAATACTCTTGAAAATCAAATTGAAGTAAGTTCAGATACTCTGCCTGCTGAATTAGAATTTGAAAAAGCAGACGGTTTCCGCTTTAGTTTAATATTACATCCTGAAGATTAATTTTATTTTGTTAGATAACATAGAAAATAAAATAATCTAATCAACGGCCCAATCTTAATCGAATACTAGCTTACTATTTATATAACTATTTGTTAGATTAAATTGGGCTTTACAGACAGGTTATATAGTTTACTAAATATGATAAAAATATTTTATTGCAGCAAAAATTTTTTATAACATTATTTTTTTATTTTTGCACCTTATTTTTATCAACATTTAATTGTTTATAACATCTATATAATTTTCTTTATATACTATTTGACTCATAAATTAATGAGTAAAAACAGTAAGTTATAGAATAATTTAAAATGGTGATTTGTTCTTTTTTTCATCCGCTTTATACGTTAACATTCTCAATAACAGCATAAATTAATGACAATGTCTTTTTAAAAAACATTCTTATAGGTGACTATTGGCCCTACATTTATTAACATACTGTCCTCTCAAAAAGAGTGTAAGATATTGTTTTTATGATTACTATAATTACTCTCTTCAAAACAGAACAACCCATAATCTTCTCAAACATACGGATAAACTGAGTTAAAATTTATGCCATTTATTCTTGGTCAACGCTGGATAAGCGATACAGAAAGTGAACTTGGATTAGGTACTGTTGTGGCTATTGATAACCGCATGGTTACTTTACTTTTCCCCGCAAGCGGAGAAAATCGCCTTTATTCGGTAAATGATGCACCAATTACTCGCGTTATGTTTAATGAAGGCGACTTGATCACCAGCCATGAAGGCTGGCAATTGAAAGTTGACAATGTAACTCAAGACAAGGGGATACTTGTCTATACAGGCACCCGTATCGATTCCGATGAAAAAAATGTCAGCCTGTGCGAAGTATTCCTAGATAGCAAATTAACATTTAATAAACCTCAAGATCGCTTGTTTGCCGGTCAACTTGATCGAATGGATCGTTTCGCATTACGCTATCACGCTTTGCGTTTCCAATACCAGCAGTTTTGTCACCCAACAGGCGGCCTACGAGGTATCCGTGCCAACCTGATCCCCCACCAACTCTATATTGCTCACGAAGTAGGTAAACGCCATCATCCACGTGTTTTATTAGCTGACGAAGTTGGCTTAGGTAAAACCATTGAAGCAGGAATGATTATCCATCAGCAATTATTTGCTGGTCGCATTGAACGGGTGCTGATTATTGTACCCGAAAGCTTGCAACACCAATGGCTAGTCGAAATGCTACGCCGTTTTAATTTGCATTTTTCACTGTTTGATGACAGCCGTTATAGCGAGTCATTACTTGATAGCGAGAATCCTTTTGAAACCGAACAACTTATCATCTGCTCGCTAGATTTCGTTCGCCGTAATAAAAAGCGGTTTGATCATTTAGTTGAAGCTAGTTGGGATATGCTGGTTGTTGATGAGGCACATCACCTGGTATGGAGTAAAGAGTCAGCTAGCCTTGAATATCAATCTATCGACACGCTAGCTCAACAAATTCCTTCAGTGCTGTTATTAACCGCGACTCCAGAACAACTTAGTCAAGAGAGCCATTTTGCTCGCCTACGTTTACTTGATCCCAATCGCTTCCATAGCTATCAACATTTCATTGAAGAACAACAAAATTATAGTCCAGTTGCCGAAGCGGTTAGCATGCTCCTTTCCGGTAAGAAGTTAGATAATCAACAGCAAAATTTACTAACAGAATTAATTAAAGAACAAGATATTGAGCCTTTTCTTAAAGCCAGTAATAGTGATAATGAAGAGAGCGAAAGAACACTCGGTGAATTGATTACGATTTTGATGGATCGTCATGGAACCAGTCGCTTACTATTTCGTAATACCCGCAATGGTGTTAAAGGTTTCCCGCGGCGTGAATTACATGCCATTAAGTTACCTTTACCCTTGCAATACCAAACAGCAATCAAAGTTGTTGGCATAATGAATGCAAAAAAAAGTGTTGACATAAGTGCACTTGAAATGCTTTATCCTGAACAAATTTATCAGACATTCGAAGGTGAAAATGCCACTTGGTGGAATTTTGATCCCCGCGTTGAATGGCTGACTGACTTCTTAACTAGTCACCGTCAAGAAAAAGTTTTAGTCATCTGCTCACAAGCAACGACAGCTTTACAATTAGAGCAGGTACTTAGAGAAAAAGAAGCGATTAGAGCGGCCGTTTTTCATGAAAAACTAACCTTACTCGAACGTGATCGAGCAGCCGCTTACTTTGCCTCCCAAGAACAAGGTGCTCAAGTATTACTATGTTCTGAAATTGGCTCTGAAGGGCGTAATTTCCAATTTGCCAACCAGCTAGTTATGTTTGATTTACCTTTCAATCCAGATTTACTTGAGCAAAGAATTGGTCGTCTGGATCGGATCGGTCAAAAGCGAAATATCCAAATTAGCGTACCTTATCTTGAAAATACTGCCCAAGCTATTTTACTACGTTGGTATCATGAAGGACTTGACGCCTTTGAGTATACTTGTCCAACTGGACGTGCTATTTATGATAAGTATTATCCGCGACTGATTGAGTATCTGGCTAAACCTACCATTATGGATAATTTTGAGGATTTTATTAAGTTTTGTCGAGCCAAACACGAACAACTTAAAATCCAATTAGAGCAAGGACGTGATCGCTTATTAGAAATGAACTCTAATGGTGGGGAAGCTGGCCAAGTGTTGGCTAACCAAATTGCTGAACAAGATAATAGTACCGACTTGATCAATTTTTCGTTAAATTTGTTCGATATTATTGGTATTAATCAAGAAGATCATAGTGATAATCTGATCGTTCTTACACCTGCTGAACATATGCTGATACCCGATTTTCCTGGCTTACCTCAAGATGGTTGTACTATTACCTTTGATCGTACTCAGGCACTCTCTCGCGAAGATACTCAGTTTATTAGTTGGGAACATCCCATTATTCGTAATGGCATGGATCTGATCCTCTCTGGCGATATCGGTAGCTGTGCGGTTTCACTATTGAAAAATAAAACCTTACCGGTTAGTACCCTGCTTACTGAATTGATTTATGTTGTTGAGGCGCAGGCTCCCAAAAACTTACAAATCACGCGTTTTTTACCACCAACTCCGATTCGTATCTTGATGGATTTAAAAGGCAATAATCTGGCTAAACAAGTTGAATTTGAAAGCTTCAATCGTCAGTTGAGTACCGTTAATCGCCACACTGTTAGTAAGTTAGTAAATGCCGTACAAAAAGAAGTACATAACATACTCCAGCTTTCTAAAACCATTATCGAAACAGAAGCAACTACTTTAATTGCCGAAGCAAAAAAACAAGCGGATAAAACACTATCACAAGAGTATTCACGATTAGCAGCGTTAAAATCTGTCAATCCCAATATTCGAGCTGATGAATTAAGCGCTATTGAACATGAACGCCAACAACTCTTGCTCAATATTGCTCAAGCAAATTGGCGGCTAGATGCTATACGTTTAGTGATTGTTACCCATCAATAATTATTTATTGCCAGAAACTTAAATTTCTGGCCACCTTGGAGCCATTAATATGTTTTATCAACCGCCTATTGATCCCTGGCTGTATGTTCTATATCAAGATCAACATATTATTGTTGTTAACAAACCCAGTGGTCTGTTATTTGTCCCCGGTAAAGCAGCCGAACATAAAGATAGTATTATAATGCGAGTTCAAGCTGATTTTCCCACAGCTGAATCTGTTCACCGTCTTGATATGGCAACAAGTGGGATTATGGGTCGTAGCATTGAATAAAACCGCAGAAAAAGAGTTAAAACTTCAATTCCGCGAAAGAGAACCACAAAAAATTTACCAGGCAAGAGTTTGGGGTCACATAACCAATAAAAAGGGTCTCATCGATCTACCTCTTATTTGCGATTGGCCAAATCGGCCTAAACAAAAAGTGTGCTTTACCACCGGTAAACCAGCGCAGACTAAATATGATGTGTTAGCTTACGAACAACAAGCAACCTTGGTTAAACTTATCCCTATTACAGGTCGTTCCCACCAACTACGTGTTCATCTGCTTGCGGTCGGCCATCCTAATCCTATCATTTGCGATCGATATTTGTATCTTGTTTTTTGTGATAATTAGCTACTATCACATGAAACAGA
>JBGDCZ010000030.1:0-34530 GCA_048493715.1 Arsenophonus endosymbiont of Dermacentor nuttalli
AAGTTATTTAATAAACTAAATAACTCCTTAAAATTAAGTCTATCATAATTTCTTGCTAAAAACATTGTTTGATATGAGCAAAAAAGTGAAGATTTTACATTACTTTTACTTTATTTAGCTAAACTTCACCAAATTGAAATAAATTCACTAAAAATTGCTTTACCAACGCTGAAATGCGACTTGATCACTGGCTCTAGCTTCCACCCAACGGCTACATTTGCCTTGATTTAAATGCTCCTTTTTCCAAAATGGCGTTTTGTTCTTTAAATAATCCATAATAAATTCAGCCGCTAAAAAAGCACTACTACGACGTTCGCTGGTAAGGCGAACAAACACAATCTCTTCACCAGGCTGTAAAGCTCCAATCCGATGGATTATACAGATACGTTGTAATTGCCAGCGACAACGTGCTTCGCTGGCAATATCCTGTAACGCTTTTTCGGTCATAATAGGATAATGCTCAAGGGTCAGGGTCTTAATATTGTCACCCAAATTATGATTACGCACCTTACCAGTGAAAGTAACCACCGCGCCATCATCCTGGCATTGTACTAACCATTCATATTGTTCACCAACATTAAAATTCGCTTTTTGAATAACAAGCCGGGTATCTATCATCTATCCTCCTGTTCCCGTTGGGAAAAAAGCAATTTCATCGCCAGCAGTTAATGGATGATTTGCCTGCACAAATGTATGATTGACGGCAAAAAGCAATGTTTGCTTTTCCAGTGCTAATGCCCAACGCTCACCACGTTGGCTTAATGCATAGCGTAATTCTTCTACAGTAGAATATCGATTTTCCAACTCTAACCTATCGATGCCTATCAACTCACGGACTTGGGCAAAGAAAATCACTTTAATCATGGCATTACCTTAAAATCAGCCGATTTACCACCCGCGATTTGGCCAGTAACCTGACAGAACTAATTACCATATCTTTTTGCACCGCTTTACACATATCATAAATCGTTAATGCTGCTATTGAAGCGGCTGTTAACACTTCCATTTCCACCCCTGTTTTACCTGATAATCGACAATAAGACTCAATACGGATGCGATTATTAGTTATTTGTGCTTCAAGTAAAACTTTTACTTTACTCAGTAATAACGGATGGCACAGCGGGACAAATACCAGTTTTTTTAGCTGCCTGGATATCAGCAATACGCATGGTAGCAAAAACATCACCTTTATGATGACTACCATTAATAATCATACTAAGTGTTTCACTATTGATTGTTATAAATGCTTAAGCCCGAGCCTCGCGAATTGTTTCAGCTTTTGTTGCCACATCCACCATATGCACCTCACCTGCTGAGTTGATATGCGTTAGTTGAGACATGTTTTTCTCCCCAATATCACTAAAAATCGCATTTATCCTCCAATAACCGAAAAATTTGATGTAATACCACTATCACCTTGATGAAGAAAATGGGTTTCACGTTTTAATTGCAATTCTGCCTGTATACGTGCTTTTAATGCTTCAGATTGAGAGGCATCAACCAATAGATCGCGTAAAATAATACTATGTTCACCAAACAGGCAAAGATGAAGATGGCCAATAGCAGAAACTCGTAAGTGATTATAATTCTGACAAAAATTCTTCTCATAAGGCATGATTAAACCAATTTCACCAGCATAATCTGGGTGCTTAAAAACCTGTGCTGGTCTATCAGAACGATAGCGTGCTAATTGCTCCCAACCTTGCTCTAATAAACACCGACGGATATTTTCTCCTGATAAATGGTGACAAAGAAATATTTTATCACTATCGCCGGTTTCCATTAACTCAATAAATCTCAGTTGTATAGGTCGAAATTTGATCCAATTTATAAAGCTCGCTAAAACTAGTGTCATTGATATTTTTATCAACACCCCATTGACTTTTATTTTGTCAAAACCCGCCGCAAAAGTAGCGTCAATTCCCGCCACAACTTGAAAAAATTTATCTTGCCTAGTAATGGCTAAAAACTGTCGCGGATCAAGACTATCAACGCTAACATTAATGTCGGTTAAACCAGCACTTTGCCACTAGCTAACATTTTTGGCCATCCGATAACCGTTAGTAGTAACTGCAATTTTCTTGATCTCGGCATTTTCTTTGATGGTGGTAATAATTTCACAAAAATCACGACGCATGGTTGGTTCTCCGCCAGTTAAGCGGATTATTCTGTACCAAGTTCAGAGAAAGCTTTAGTCAGATGAGCAATTTCCTTCAACGATAAAAAAGCTCGATAGCCATTTGGTAGGCAATATGTGCAACGAAAATTACATACATCAGTAATAAGATAATCTTAGATAGTAGAATTTACGGGCAAAAGTATCAATCAGTTGAGTCATAATAACGCCTTTCCAAATACGGGAAAGGCAGGCATTTCTACCTCGCACCCTGGTGGCTAATAAATGCCACGGCCTCAATACCCTATTTAAACCATTGAGTTCACAAACTTAGGTAAAAAGGCTAGGAGTTAATAACACCACGTACAGTAATAACGTAATATTGTTAATATAAATCTTATTGCTAAACATTTAAAAAAGCGAATAAGTACTTAAATCTATACCTTACTAGTCAACAAGTTAATCAATTAACTGAAAATAATGTAATATAAATGAATGACAAAGTTATTGTTTAATATCACGTTAATTCAATAGTAAGCTGACATTTAATGAAAAATTATGTCAAACCGTCATAAGACACATAATAAAATAGGATCAGTATGCACAATTGCAGTATTCTTAAAAATTTAGGCCAGATTGTCGCACTGGGCGGCGGTCATGGTTTGGGTCGTGTTATGTCATCCCTGGCCATACTAAATTCTCAATTAACGGGTATTGTCACAACCACAGATAATGGCGGCTCTACCGGTCGAATTCGCCGTTCAGAAGGCGGTATTGCTTGGGGAGATACACGCAATTGTTTAAACCAGTTAATCACAGAACCGTCCGTTGCCTCAACGATGTTCGAATATCGCTTTGTTGGTAACGGTGAACTTGGTGGTCATAATCTGGGTAATTTAATGCTTAAATCTCTCGATCATCTGAGTGTTAGGCCGTTAGATGCGATCAACTTAATCCGTAATCTATTGAAAGTTAATGCTCATCTTATTCCTATGTCTGAACAACCTACTGATTTACTGGCAATTGATTTGCAGGGCAATGAAGTCTATGGTGAAATTAATGTCGATCAGCTAACTTCACTGCCACAAAAATTAATGTTATCTCCACAGGTAAATACCACCCCTGAAGCGCTTGAGGCCATTTATAATGCAGATTTGATTATCATTGGCCCTGGTAGCTTTTTGACCAGCCTAATGCCTTTATTTTTGATGAATGATTTAGCACATGCACTCCAAGAGTGTCGCGCCGCAATCATCTATATTACTAATCTTGGTAAAGAACTCAACCAACCGGCTGCTCAAATGCAATTAACCGACAAAATTGCCATGATTGAACAAAGGATCGGCCAACATAAAATTGATGCTATTATCGTTGGCTCAGGTACCGATATATCAACCATACACGATCGAATACTAATCCAACACAAATTAGCCGCTCAAGATGTATGTTATCGTCATGATAGAGACTTATTACGCCAAGCGATTGAAGACACAACACAAAAAATTCATCAACATAAGCCTTTTAACTTATCACCGTTTCCAAATGTCAGTTAATTTGTTGTTTCACCACCTCCCTATCCTAAAGGCGGTGGTTTTTCTGCACAGCACTTGCCTATCTCGTTAGGAATTAGCAATAAACTGTTCACGTAGTAATTGAATTTGATCACGCAAACTGGCCGCTTGTTCAAATTCAAGATCTTGCGCACAACGATACATTTGTGCTTCTAAAGCCTGAATTTTAAGCTCTAATTCTTTGGTTGAAAGTTTATGATAATCCTCTATTAGTAGTGATACTGGCGGTTGCTGTTGCTTAAGTTTACCTTTTGCCGATACGAGCACGCCAACTTGCAAAATATCGCCAACTTTTTTATTTAAACCTTTAGGTACAATACCATGCTGTTGATTAAACGCGATTTGCTTTTCGCGACGACGTTCGGTTTCTCTAATTGCTTTAGCCATGGAATCAGTGATTGTATCACCATATAAAATGGCTTTACCTTTCAAATTACGTGCTGCCCGGCCAATTGTTTGAATCAATGAACGCTCAGAACGCAAAAAACCTTCTTTATCTGCGTCTAAGATGGCAACTAACGAAACCTCTGGCATATCCAAACCTTCACGTAATAAATTTATACCGACTAGCACATCAAATATTCCTAAGCGTAAATCGCGAATAATTTCGACTCGTTCAACGGTATCAATATCAGAATGCAGATAACGGACTTTAATGTCATGTTCTTGTAGATAATCGGTCAAATCTTCTGCCAATCTTTTGGTTAAAGTTGTTACTAGCACTCGCTCATTTACTGCTGTACGCAGATAGATCTCGGATAACAAGTCATCAACTTGAGTCGCAACCGGTCGAACTTCAATTTCAGGATCGAGTAAGCCAGTTGGTCGCACAACTTGCTCAATTATTTCATTAACCGATTTTTCCAATTCATACTTACCCGGGGTGGCAGAAATGTATATGGTTTGCGGTGAGCATGCTTCAAACTCCTCAAAACGTAACGGACGATTATCTAACGCTGAAGGTAAACGAAATCCATATTCCACTAATGTCTCCTTACGGGAGCGATCACCGCGATACATACCGCCAATCTGTGGGATGGTGACATGAGATTCATCAATAACTAATAAACCATCTGCCGGTAAATAGTCAAACAGTGTCGGTGGCGGTTCACCACTAGCCCGGCCTGAAAGGTAACGCGAATAATTTTCAATACCAGAACAATAACCCAATTCATTCATCATCTCTAAATCAAATTGGGTGCGTTGTGTCAACCGCTGCTCTTCAACCAGTTTATTATTTTTTAGTAGTAATTTACGTCTTTCAGCTAATTCGACTTTAATCTGCTCCATAGCTTCTAGGATACGTTCACGCGGGGTAACATAGTGGGTTTTAGGATAAATGGTAAATCGTGGCACATTATGTTCGATCTGGCCGGTTAAGGGATCAAAAAGCGCCAGCCGTTCAACTTCCTCATCAAATAATTCAACCCGTAGCGCATATTCATCTGATTCAGCAGGAAAAATATCAATTACTTCCCCTCTAACTCTAAATGTACCGCGCTGGAATGCTTGATCATTGCGGCTATATTGTAAATCCGCCAGACGGCGTAAAATAGCACGCTGGTCAATAATCATACCTTTGGTTAAATGGAGCATCATTTTTAGATAGCTATCAGGATCACCTAAGCCATAAATTGCTGACACCGAAGCAACAACGATCACATCACGTCGTTCAAGTAGTGCTTTGGTAGCAGAAAGCCGCATCTGTTCAATATGTTCGTTGATAGAAGCATCTTTTTCTATAAAAGTATCTGAGCTCGGAACATAAGCTTCTGGCTGATAATAATCATAATAAGAAACAAAATATTCCACCGCATTTTCAGGGAAAAATGTCTTCATTTCACTATATAATTGTGCTACCAGCGTCTTATTATGCGCCAACACCATCACGGGACGGTTAACTTGTTCAATGACATTAGCGATGGTAAAGGTTTTGCCAGATCCTGTAACACCAAGTAACGTTTGATGAGCCAAACCATCATCAAGACCTTCGATTAATTTCTGTATTGCTTTAGGCTGATCTCCTGCGGGTTGAAATTCAGCATGCAATTTGAAGACTTTACTCATCTAACCCTCTCTACTAAAAATATTTCTTTATCATACTGGATAAAAAAACAGTTTCAATGCCACCCCCAAATAAAAAATCATTTTCAATCATAGCTAATCAGTTACATATATTTATTATTTTAATAACTTAATGTTATCCCCAAGCTTTTCTATCGCTGTTAATTATATTTTATATTTTATGCTAAACAGACAATGTGAAACTTTATTATATAACATTTGAGACTTGATTTTATATAACTCATTAATTTTTATATTATTTTATTTTAGAGCCGAGAATGGCACCAACCGCCCGCCAAGCCTCATCTCACCTTGCTTAGCGCAACTTTTCTAGATCTAATACACAAGGTTATCCACAGGAATAGTGGATAACTCAATAAATTCTTTTAGGCATCAATAGTTGTAAGATTTTGATCTGAGCATCAGCGAATAATTTTTGCCTGCAAAATAGCCATAAAAAAATTTTTTGTATAAGAAAAAAATGAAAAAAGTATTTCATTTTGTTAGAATTAGCCCAATTCAAGCAAAATATCGCTAAGCTAGCATCATACACCAGCCTAAAATTATTTTTATTACAATATGTTATCTAAATTTACAAATTTGCCAATTGAACGAGATTGCCAATCCGCTAAATAGGGAATAATTCCTAGGCACGGGGCCGCAAGCCGCTGCTGTAACGTTTGCAAGTAATTGTGTCGATATGGCCCTGCTAAAACAATCTCATTGGCAACCCAGCCCGCCAATAATAAACCACTTTGTGCAATTGCCTGAGCAGTTAATATTGCATGATTGATGCAACCTAATTTAATTGTAACAGTTAATATCACTGGCAATTTCTGCTGTACAACCCAATCAGCCAAAGTTTGTTCAGCTGAAAGCGGTGTATACCATCCGCCGGCCCCTTCAACAACAATCCAGTCAGCAGACTGCTTTAATTTATTTAATCCTTGACTCATTATTTGCCAATCTATCGGCTCTCCTGTGATTTGACTGGCAATATGAGGTGACGTCGCTTGAGCAAAAACGATGGGATTAACATCATGGTAACTCAGTTTCAAGCGGCTATTTTTTCTTAATAGTTTGGCATCTGGATTTCTTAAGCCGAAAGGTGTTTGTTCACTGCCTGAAGCTACCGGCTTATAGCCCGCTGTTTGATAGCCTCTAGCTGCCGCCGCTTGCAGAAGCGCACAGCTGACAACCGTTTTACCGACATCGGTATCAGTCCCGGTTAGAAAAAAACATTTATTCACGATATAACATTCCAAAAACAAGCTGATAAGTTAACGGGAATTGATCGCCCGTATGCGGATAATGCTCAACAAGCTTAGCTAAGTGATTTTTAGTCATTAGACCGTGCTGCTGACGTCCTTGCGCTAGATAAGTTGCACCGATACCTTTTAAAGATTGCAGTAAACAACCGAATGAAGGATAAGTTAAATGCCAGGATTGTTGTTCTAAACTATGCGGCCAGCCATTACAAGCCAGCTTGATTTGTTCAAAAGTCAAAAAAGAGTTTATGTGCGGCTTGTTATCCACTTTCTGCCAACACTGTTTTAGCTCTTGTAATGAACCATCGACTAAAGTAGAAAAAGCCACTACCCCACCCTTTTTAGTAATACGGTATAACTCACTTAATGGGGTATATAGGTTACTACACCACTGGATTGCTAGGTTACTAAAACAGAGATCCACACTCTCATCTTTTAAGGGTAACAATTCCATATCGGCCTGGATATAACTCATTGCTGCTTGCTTCTGTTGCGCAATAGCTAGCATTGCCGCAGACAAATCAAGAGCAATAACCTGTTTTCCGGCTAAATGCCACTGCTGACTAAAATAACCGGTGCCACAGCCAGCATCCAACATAGTATTACCTGGCATAGTTGATAAACAATCAAACAAATATTGACCGCTTTTTTGTTGAAATCGCGCTATATTATCATAATTTTTAGCCGCCCGCCCGAAAGCATGGGCAATCGCTTGTTTATTCATCGTTATATTTGTTAAAGAATTCATTTAACGTTTCCACTAACTGTAGAATATCGGCTAGTCGATGATTAGCCAGCAAAGTTATCCTTAATCTGGCACTACCGGCAGGTACAGTTGGCGGACGAATAGCTTGCACCCAAAATCCTCGCTGAGCTAAAAATTGAGATAACTGCAAGCAACGTTGGTTACTACCCACCAGCAGTGGCTGAATTGCGCTAGCGGAATTTAATAATGGAAAATTATAGTGATTAGCTAATTGACGAAAATAATCAATATTGCGCTGTAAATTGGCTCTTAATTCATCTGCCTGACGAATTTGAATAATGGCCTCAGATAACGCTACTGCTTGAGCGGGTGGCATTGAAGTGCTATAAATCAAGTGCCGTGCATATTGTAAAAAATAGTCTGCTGTGATTTCATCACAAAGCAATGCCGCACCACTTAAACCAAATGCTTTGCCAAAAGTTACCACTAACAGTTCAGGCTTTACCTTATGCAGATAGCAACTGCCTCGGCCTTCATCACCTCTAACGCCAATACCATGTGCATCATCTACCAATAACCACGCCTTAGCCTGCCGCGCTATTGCTTGCAATTGAGTTAAAGGAGCGCTATCACCATCCATACTAAATACCCCTTCAGTAAAAACCAATGTTTTGCCAATATGATTTGTCGGCAAAAGTGCTTGTAAAGCATCAGGCTGATTATGGGCAAAACGTTTCAATTTGGCTGGCGATAACATCGCGGCTTCCAGTAGGGATGCATGGCTTAATTTATCAGCCAAAATATGATCATTTTTGCTCATTAAAGTAGCGATCACACTTTGATTGGCGGCATAACCGGAAATAAATAATAGCGCTCTAGGATAACCTAACCAATCAGCAAGTTGTTGTTCTAATTGGGCATGAGCACAACTATAACCAATAACGTGACCAGAACTTCCACTACCCGCTCCATATTGGCTTAATCCAGTTTGCCAGGCTTTGATGATGGCCACATGTTGACTCAATCCAAGATAATCATTACTCGAAAAATTAACATACTGTTGTTGATTAAATATTACGCTGCAGGCATTATTTTTTTTGATGATCTGCCGTTGACGCCACAATGCTTGCTGCTTAAGCACATCCAGTTGGCTGGTTAAAAATGTTGACCAATTCTTCATAGTGCCGCGTTATAAAATTGTGCCGATTCGCCTTGCATTAAAGCCCCTTCCAGCTGCTCTATTTGTTGCTGGTGACTAAATACGGTTTCTGTTGTTTGCGGATTGATATTTAGCTTGCGGAAAAGTTGCAGATCTTTATCTTGTTTGGGATTAGCGGCAGTTAGTAATTTGCAACCATAGAAGAGAGAGTTCGCGCCTGCCATAAAACAGAGCGCTTGCATCTGTTCATTCATCTGTTCACGGCCGGCAGAGAGCCGGACATAAGAAGTTGGCATCATAATACGCGCAACAGCAATGGTGCGAATAAAATCAAAGGGATCAACATCGTCATTATCCGCAAGAGGGGTGCCTTTTATTTTTATTAACATATTAATTGGCACACTCTCAGGCACTTTCGGTAAGTTAGCTAATTGAACCAATAACGCTGCTCGATCAGCGACTTTTTCGCCTAACCCAATAATCCCACCTGAACATACTTTCATTCCTACCTGACGAACTTTATCTATGGTATCAAGACGATCCTGATAGCTGTGGGTGGTAATGATACTGCCATAAAATTCAGGTGAAGTGTCTAAATTGTGGTTGTAATAATCAAGTCCTGCTTCCGCTAATCGACGTGCTTGATCGTCATTTAACTTGCCCAGCGTCATACAGGTTTCCATGCCCAAAGCTTTTACTTCTTTCACCATGGTTTCTAAATAAGGCATATCGCGTTCATGGGGATTTCTCCATGCCGCTCCCATACAAAAACGGGTCGATCCCGCTTTCTTAGCCTGCTTAGCAGATTCGATCACTTGTTGTACTTCTAGCAGCCGCTCAGCTTTTAATCCGGTCTTATAGCGGGCACTTTGTGGGCAATATTTGCAATCTTCTGGACAGGCACCAGTTTTAATTGAGAGTAAAGTACTAATTTGAATCTGTTGCGGATCAAAATGTAAACGATGAACCTGCTGACCTTGAAAAAGTAATTCAAAGAAAGGTAAATCAAACAATGCTTGCGCCTGACTAAGCGTCCATGGCTTTTCCATCTTCACCATTATTTCTCCTGAAACAAAAAATATTGTGCCAGTTTAAATAATCGCGTTATCATGTCAACTAAAATGAATAAAACTAGTTTACCAAACATAATGAAACTTGCAGATATTAATTTTGACGCTAAACATATTTGGCATCCATACACTTCTCTAACTCAGCCAATACCAACCTATCCTATTGTGCGAGCAGCAGGTGTCGAGCTTGAACTAGCTGATGGTAGAAAACTTATTGATGGTATGGCATCTTGGTGGGCGGCCATTCACGGCTATAATCATCCGCTACTCAACCAAGCTGCCATACAGCAATTGAGTAAAATGTCACACGTTATGTTTGGTGGCATTACTCACCCGCCAGCTACTGCCTTGTGCCGACAATTAATTGAAATAACCGCTGATAGCTTAGAGTGTATTTTTCTGGCTGACTCCGGCTCTGTGGCAGTAGAAGTGGCATTAAAAATGGCACTACAGTATTGGCAAGCTCGCGGTGAAACTCGCCAACAATTTATTGCCTTACAACACGGATATCATGGCGATACCTTTGGGGCTATGTCGGTTTGCGATCCTGACAACTCGATGCATAGTCTCTACCAAGGTTATCTGCCAGCCCATTTTTTTATACAAGCTCCTCAATGCGGTTTTTATGAGCAATGGCAACCGGATGATGTTATCCCATTACAAAAAACTCTGGCCAAACATGCTAAGCAAATTGCCGCCATTATTATTGAACCCATTGTCCAGGGAGCAGGCGGCATGCGCATTTATCACCCTAATTATTTGACAGCAGTCAGAGAATTATGTGATCACTATAATGTTTTGTTAATTGCCGATGAAATTGCCACCGGCTTTGGCCGTACTGGTAAATTGTTTGCCTGTGAACATGGCGCGATTGCACCTGATATTTTGTGTTTAGGTAAAGCACTGACTGGCGGTTATGTCACCCTATCAGCCACACTTACCACCCGCAATATTGCAGATACTATCAGCCAAGGAAAAGCTGGCTGTTTTATGCATGGACCAACTTTTATGGGCAATCCATTAGCCTGTGCGATCGCCAATGCAAACTTAATACTATTAAGGAATAGTCCATGGCAAGAATGGGTAAAAAATATTGAAACACAATTGATGGCCGAACTCGATTCTGTGCGCAACTACCCACAAGTGGCTGACGTACGGGTTCTAGGCGCAATCGGCGTTGTCGAAATGAAAGACCCCGTCAATGTGGCTGAATTACAACGTCACTTTGTGGCTGAAGGGGTCTGGATCCGGCCATTTGGTAAATTAATTTATCTAATGCCACCTTATGTCATTACATCTGAACAACTGACCAAACTGGCACAAGCCATAAAAAAAATAGTTATAAAACTACCAATTAAAAAATAAGTTATTGTGCTGGTGAGTGGATTGTGATCCACATTGGACCCTTACTAACAGGATAACGGTTTAAGGGCTGAAGAGCGCCAGTAACAGGATCTATCTTATAAATGGTAATATGCTCAGACTTCTGACCAGCGACCAGCAAAAAATTACCAGTTTGATCAATGTTAAAGCCCCGTGGTTGATTTTCTGTTGTATACGCGTCTCTAGCTATTAATTTACCCTGCCCATTCGTCACCTGGAAGTGGCGGATAATACTAGTAGAACGTTCACTGGCATAAAGGTGACGGCCATTCGGCGTAATATGTATATCTGCTGCCCAAGGTTTGCTTTCTGAGCCGGCTGGCAAAATGTCACAATTTTGTAGCTGTTGATAGGGTTCAGATGCATGATAAACATGAATCGTCGCGTCTAACTCGTTTAAACAGTAAAAGGTATTCTGATTGTTAGCAAATGCCAAATGGCGGGGACCCGTTCCTTTTTTAGTAGAAATCCGATTAGCAACATCTTCGGTTAAATGTCCATTGTTATTGATAGCATAAATGCGAATATGATCTTCACCTAAACAAGGGACAAACAATCGCTTATTATCAAAACTCACCCCAGAAGCATGAGGATGTTTTAAATCAGCAATAACTTGAATTGGCGACTGAGCGCTCCCCTGGTGATCAATTAGCAATACCAATAAATTACCTTGATGATAGGAGGGAATAAATAGCCAATGACCATGCTGATCGATTTCAATATGAGTTGGCGTGGCAGGAATATCGGTAATAGCCTGCTGGCTGAGCTTTCCTGTAGCTGAAATATGATATGTGATAATAGCAAAATGAGGACGAATACCCACATAAAGGTGTTGACCATCACGACTAATCTGCATTGGCTGGACTTCACCCGGTAATGTTAACTCTTGCAATAATATCAGCTTACCCTTTTCATCCATTGACCAAACATGAATTTGCTTACTTTCTGGACTGGCAACATACACCACCTGTTTCATTGATTAACTCCTGATAAGTACCCGCTAAAATAACAATGGTTATCATATCCGATTTGAGAATAAATAATCACAAAAATACTCTAATCGGTAATAAAAAGACATTTTAATAGGGTTAATGATGTCTGTATGTTGATTATCACTATTTTCATCGATCATCATTGTTTGATTAAATGTTATGTTTAAGGTTAATAATGATTTGCTAATCGGTTATAACAATTTAATATAACTTTACCAGTACCACGTTAACTTCAGATTATAAAAAACTAAGTTAATCGCTATAAAAAACGAATTGTTAAAAATTAAAAATAATATTATATAGATATATAAAAATATTTATTTTTGTTAATAAGAATATTTTTAGAAAACTAAATACCATTAATCGATATTGTTGGTACAAAAATTTAATATAAATTTCACATTATTAATCAACATATAAGCTAAATTTTTTTGATCCAGCTCTCTGTATTGATTTTTATCATTTTCTTATAATTATTAATTTGTAATAAATAAAATTAGTCAGTCGTGAGCGAAATTAAACAATAATAATCCGAAAATATCAAGATGAGCAGATTGACACCCACAAGTATTAATTAAGGAATAGAAATGAAACCTCGCGAAAATTTAATGGTAGACTTAGAAACCATGGGAATGGGCAGCAGTTGTGCCGCTATTGTGGCAATGGGTGCGGTTTTTTTTAATCCAACAACTGGTGAAACAGGTGCTGCCTTTTATCAAGCTGTCGATCTCTCTTCATCGATGTCTGCCAGTGGAACAGTTAATGGAGAAACCATCAAATGGTGGTGATGCCAATCCAATGAAGCGCACAACCATTGCCAAAAAAGTTTACCACTTATTTGACAATGTGCTGTGTGAATTACATTATCGGGCACGTGAAAATGCACAAAAATGGATGGATTGTTTGAAAGTCTGGGGAAAAAGCGCCAACTTTGTATATAAGAGGGGCTTATGAAAGATCACATTTAACCTCCCTTCTGGCATGTTGATAATGATCGTGATGTCCATAGCATTATTGATATAGGCCTGAATATTGGCTTTGATTTACAAAATGAGCTGAAAATTGATCAAACACGGGGGAATGTGCTTAATTGCGCATTTTATCAAGTGCATCATGTTTCCGTCATTTGGAAAAAAATTATCCAGCATGAGCAATAATAAATTATGCTAGCTAAAGCAAATTATTAGCCATTAAACGTAGATAAAAATAACACTAGCCATTGCTGGTAATTATTTTACAAAAGTTAGCTAATTTAGAAATA
Source organism: Arsenophonus endosymbiont of Dermacentor nuttalli (assembly GCA_048493715.1). Lineage (GTDB taxonomy): Bacteria > Pseudomonadota > Gammaproteobacteria > Enterobacterales > Enterobacteriaceae > Arsenophonus. The sequence goes on from JBGDCZ010000030.1 coordinate 13,591, forward strand.
GCTAGCAATTGATAATAATTAAAATGGCTTACTATAAAATGTTTACAATTCTAGTTTGAAATTACAATATTAATTAATTTTTTAGCGAAAACAATTATTATTCAGATTATTTAGCTTTCATATCACATCGACAACCTGATAAAAAGCATTTGCCGTATCGGTAATTGACCAAACACCTAAAATAACTTGGTAGCTAGTACGTTGTGGAACATCATAATCAAAATAGATTTGATCTTTATCAAGCATAGCACCACCGTCAAAACGCTCACAAAAGGGTTTTAAATCAAAAGAAGCACGCGTTAATGGTGCATTAGGATCCCAATCCTGTTTAGTAATAAAAAATTGCCATTTTTCGGTTTTATGGGGCGGAGTTAAAGACCAATGAAAAGTTTTTTTACCGGAAGTAAGCGGTACTTTCTTCCAACGATTAACGCTCTGTTCGTTTAGTTTAAAGAACGATAAATTGTCACCACTCGCTATCTTACCATCACGAGGACCACTTTGAGGAAAACCTTTTGGCCCTTCAATCAACATCGGATCATAGTTTAACAGCTCCACAGTCGCTATTTTCATTTATCCAACATAAAACTGCTCGACTTTTAGGTTCAAAAATAAAACCATGTTGTGGTTCAGGTTTCACATTTGCAGTTACTACATTAGCAGCACAGATTAATGCCAATAGAGCTAATAATAATTTACTTTTCATTTAATACATCCCTTAAATAGTTTCTATTTTTATTAATTGAGAATATTTTTATATAACATCATTTAAAGCAGTGTAAATTATTATATTGACAAAACTAAAACATAAATTTAATTAATGTATTTTTTGCTTAAAAAATATTTCATTTAAATTAAAATAAAATATTGAATAATATTGCACTATAAAAATAGAGCCTTTAATATAAAATTTTCGAAGACTGTATTTAGCTGTAATTTAAAAATTAAATTTATCAATGAGAATATTTTAGCTAGTTATAAAGCATGATAAACTTAATATTTAATTAATAATCTAACCAGTATATCTACTAAAATTTAACAAAAATCATAACAACAAATTCAAAAATTAAAATTGCTAGCTCAATTAGCCGCACGAATTGTTAAAAATGGTAATGAATATTTCTTTAACATATAACAATATTCACATTAAAATAATAAAAGTGTAATTTATTAACTAATTTATCTGTATTATATTGATTTAAAAATTATTATTTCATAAAATAGCTATTATTAAAAAGCTACGATAAAATTTTGTTGATTATTTATATTTTGTTCAAGTGCTAGTTTATAAGCCATTAGGCAATTATTTATTTTTGCTAGTTTAGTTAACGTCTATTATTAGATATGATTACCAAATGGATAATTTATCGATTAAATGAATTAAGATAAATAATTCACTAAATTACACTGTTTAAAATTACTGCATAGATTAAATGCTTAACCGTTATTTAATCTATTTAATGAGGCTGATTTATGTCATATCGCGTCATCTTAGATCTGGATGGTACCCTATTAGATCCACAAAAGCAGATCTTGCCACAATCTTTAGCAGCTATAAACCAAGCTTGTCGCCAAGGGATCAAAGTTATTATTGCCATAGGCCGACATCACGTTGCCATTCACCCCTTTTATCAAGCGCTAAATTTAGATACCCCCCGCAATTTGTTGTAACGATACTTATCTCTATGAATATTAACGTAAAAAAGTACTGTCAGCTGATCCTTTATCAGCAGAATAAGCCAGCCAAGCGGTTGTTGAGCGATTGCAAGGTACTAATATCAACTGCTTAATGTATGTCGATGATGCCATGTTATATCAACAATAAAAGGTTTACGTTTACAACTTTGGGTTGAATCGCGAGGTTTTTCGATGAAAGAGGTTATCGCTTTTGAGGATAATTTTAATGATATCAGCATGCTAACTGCTGCTGTTTTAGGAGTTTCGATAGGTAATAGCTGTGATGAAGTCAAAACCTATGCTGATTTGATCACCAAATAGTACGCCTGGTATTGCTGCAGTGATATAGCTATTTTTAAAGCTGGCCAGCAACCTTTTTAGCAAACGTATCTTAATTAGTTAGTCACTTAAAGTTGACGAGCTAGAGATATACTCTTAATTTGGGCATAAACCCATTTATCTGGTTTCATTTCTAGCTCATCTCGTGCCTAATGAGTGATCCTTGCCCATATAAAGTGACTACCTATTGATAACTTAACATCCACTTGATCAGACTCATCAATACATTCCACCACCTTGACCCTTAATATATTACGAATTCTGGTTTGCGTTGGCTTATTTAATGCTAAAGAAACATTGGCTGAATCAATCCAAATTCGAACCGCCTCGCCTGGTTGAAATTGCATTTGCGGCAGCCACAATAATTGATCCGATAAGGCAACCGAAGTCATTGCATACAGAGCATGATGCTCAATCACCTTAACATTCAAAATACTACTTGATGCATCAGCCTGTAACCATGATCGTAAAACACTACTCGACCAAATATAGGCTAACAGTGCTACTGCCTCAATTTTACCTGCTGACATGACAATAACATTATCTGCCAGCCGGACTATCTCATTGAGATTATGGCTGACATAGAGAATAGGCATTTGAATATCTTTCGATAACTTTTCCAGATAGGGAAGCAGCTCTCTTTTGCGTGGCAGATCTAACGAAGCTAACGGCTCATCCATTAATAATAATTCAGGTACAGTTAATAATGCGTGGCCAATGGCTACTCGCTGTTTTTCACCGCCTGACAACATGGCTGGTAACCGGGCTAACAAAGTCTCAATACCTAGCAATTGAATAATATCATCAAAATGTGATTTCATTGCTGGTGACATGCCATATTGCAAATTACCTTTGACACTATAGTGCGGAAAAAGGCACACACCTTGAAAAACATAGACCATTCTTCGCATTTCAAGTGGTACAAACAGGCCTTTAGCAGTATCAACTAACACCCGATCATTAAAGATAATTTGTCCTTTATCAGGTCTAGCAAGCCCACCTATCAAGTTGATCAACGCGGTTTTTTCAACACCGGAAACACCAAAAATAGCCGTGATCCCTTCAATAGAAAGAGTGGTATCGGCATAGAGAGATAAATCACCTAACTGCTATTCCAGATACAACGCTAACATAATGCCCCCAAACATTTTCTGCCACAACGAGTTAACCATTCAGACAGTAATAACGAGGCCAACGCTAAAATGATAGCAATAATACATAAACGAGCGGCAGCTATTTCTGCACCAGGGGTCTCAATTGGTATGCATAGCTAACGGGATGGTTCTTGTTTCACCGGGAATATTAGAAACAAATGTGATGGTGGCACCAAATTCACCTAATGAGCACGCAAAAGCTAATACCATACCAACAATAATTCCTGGTGATATTAATGGTAATGTAATGGTAAAAAAACCCGTAATGGATTCATACCTAACGTCCGTGCAGCTTGCTCAAGGCGTCGATCAACGTCTTCTAATGCTAACCTTATTGCTCTAACCAGCAATGGAAAAGCGATAATAGCTGAAGCTAACGCCGCACCTCGCCAACTAAATGTAAAACTAAATCCGAACCAATTATATAATCATTCACCTATCACGCCATGGCGACCAAATGAGAGTAAAAGTAGATAACCTACTACTACCGGTGGTAATACTAAAGGTAGGTGGATCAGACTATCCAGCAATGTTTTGCCTGGAAAATGACAACGCACTAATATTTAGGCTATCAAGATACCCAAAGGCAACTAACCAATAAGGCCACAGCCGATACTTTTAAGCTCAGAATAATAGCTTGCCACTCATATTCACTTAACATTAGCAAAAGTCAATTCGATGGCTTGACAACTAGTGGCCGGGAATATGCCGACCACTTTTTACCTTATTAACTCACACTAGCATCAGATCCATAAATAATACCTAACGGCACTTCATCCAGCTCAACCAATGCCATTCCACTACGGACATTATTTGTTCTGGCTAACCTAGACTGAACAGTTTTCCAGCCACCTAAAGAAATAAGTGCCTGTTTAGCATAGATACCAACTGGGACACGATCAGGGTCACCGACGGCAATTCGTTCACCATTGAATAGCTTTTGTCAATCCGTGTTTTTGGTAATCGCCACTTGGTTTAGTTTTGAACTTATTGTCGCAATCAGAACTAAATTATTGCCTAACAAAGTATGACGACCGCCATCTGCAACAAGCTGTTTTTGCTGTAGATAATCCATCCATTGCTGATCAGCTGATATGAAAATATCAGCAGGGGCTCCCTGTACAATTTGTCTCGCTAATGTTGACGATGAAGCATAAGAGATAATGACTTTAGTGTTATATTCCTTTTCATATTGCGCAACGATATCATTTAATGTATTGGTTAAAGACGCAGCCACAAATACTGTCAGTTTATTTTTGCCACCCAGTTTGATCCTGTGATTAAGAAAAAAAATGCAACCGCAATCATTAGATGAGTTAATGATGCAATATGACCAGCTGGTGTTTTGAATGCGATGATAACTAAAATTAAGCCGATCAAAATAAGAAATATGATGGCAATGATTTTGATAATAGCAAACCAAAATTCTGTTTCACCAAATAACGATACAGAAACCAAATTAAGGGTTAATAATAGTAGTATACAAAATAATGATGTCAGCCATGGTGGAAAATCTGGCGCCCAATAACCAATATAAGCAGTGATGGCAACAATTTCTGCAATGGCGGTGATCACCCAGCAAAACCAATAAGTCCAGCTGACCAAGAAACCGGCCCAGGGCCCCAACAATTCAGCGGAAAAATCGCTAAAGGATTTATAATTTAAGTTAGAAAGGAGTAATTCCCCCATTGCCCGCATGACAAAAAAAGTATGCACCCGATCAAAATAAGAATAAGTGATGGACCTGCTAAAGAAATGGCTTTTCTTGAACCCATAAATAATCCTGTTCCTATGGCACTACCGATAGCGATGAGTTGAATGTGACGATTCTGTAAACCTTGTTTAAGTTGTGCTTGATCTATGTTTGTTGCCGATGATAATGGTTTGTCGTTCATAGATTGTCAAATGTTGTTTTATCTTATACAGCCAGAGTTATCGCGTTATTATTTTAGAATAATGTTATTTAACTTAAGGTAAGACAATTATAGCAGGCTCGATGGTGATATTTGATTTAATTAAATTGGCATATAACAAACTATTAATCATTTTTATATTCAGTGATGAAAATAATTTATATAAATAATTTTATTTTAATAATAAGTAAAATAACAACTTTTTTATGGCGTAATTCCATCAATTGAATGGTAATGATGATTTTTTTATTAATTTAAAGAGATATGATTATTTTTTGTCAGTTATTTTCTTAAAAAAGATGTTTAGCAATTTTATCTCATTCATTTATTCTATTGGCTAATATTTTTAAGTATTTAACACTATTAGCATATTTATCAATTGCTGTTACTTTCTTTATTCGTTCTATCCTGATATTTATAACGGTAAAAAATAATGAAAAAGGTATCAATGATGAAGGAATATAGCTAAGATAATGAATGATGACATATTTCCCATAGGGCTTAATGTTTTTTTTACTGGTTTCCAATAGTTAGCGATCTTTTCCTTCGTTGGTGTTGAAATAGTTGGTGCTACAGCTGCCGAAACGCGGGATCTAAACCGAGTATTGCCAGCAGCGATTAATGCTATTCCGTTTAGATTTATCGCCTTTTATGTCCTTTCCTTGGTTGTCATTATGTCAGTCACTCCTTGGCGACAGATTGTGCCAGAGTAAGAGTCCGTTCGTCGAGCTATTTGTGCTGATTGGGGGTACTGGCGGAGGCCAGTATTGTTAACTTTGTGGTGCTTACTTCAGCGGCTTCGTCTACCAATAGTGGTGTCTTTTCCACCAGCCGTATACTGTTTGGATTAGCCCAAGAAGCAAATGCACTTAAACAAGTTAGTCAATTATCCAATAAAGCTGTTCCGGTTAAGGGATTATTTTTCACCTGTTGCTGTCTCTGCTTGGCGATAATATTAATCTATTTTATCCCTAATGTTATGTGGGTTTTTGTCCTCATCACCACTGTATCAGCCATCCTTTTTATGTTTATCTGGAGTATGATCCTTTGCTCTTATTTGGCTTATCGCAAAAAACAACCACATCTACACCAAACTTCAATTTATAAAATGCTCGCCGGCGCTGTTGGCGGTACCAATTTGGTTTGTGGTGTTATTTATTAGTTATCAAATAGCCAAAAAACGCAAATCCTCAGGCTAATTAACCTAAAAACGGTAGTCTTAATAAAACCACCATTGCAAATTAACCAATAAAACTTTTGCCAGAAAAAGGTAGCGTTAGCTGAATCGGTTGGCAACTTAAGATTGTAAGTTGGAATTGATTACCTTTGTAATCTGCTTAAGGTTGTCAATCTATAATTTTGATAAGAATTAACAGAGAATATATTTACATCCATAATTTGTTAGCCTATTCATTCAATAAGCAACAAATAATTAAATCACTAATTAATATAACAAAACCCGCTAAAATAATCGACTAAGCAAATAGCCAATAAGTCGGCGATTAAATATGCAAATGACTGCTGATTAATTAACAATTAATCAGCAGTCGTCAGTGACTTATTGACTAGCTTTATACTCTGCCTCCGCTTTGTCGAAACGTTTTATTGCACTTTGGCTAGGTGCGGTTGTTAACAGGCTAACTACCATAATCGCGCCAGAGGAAAAAATAAAACCAGGAATAATTTCATACAGGCCAAACCACTTATATTGCATCCAAATTAATACCGTAGTAGCACCAACTACCATACCCGCTAATGCACCGTAGTGGTTCATGCGTCGCCATAAGACAGAAATTAAGATCACTGGACCAAAAGCCGCGCCAAATCCCGCCCACGAATTGCTAACCAGAACCAGAACTTTACTAGTTGGATCGCGGGCAATAAAAATAGCAATCGCTGCGACAACTAATACCATCGCACGGCCAACCCACACTAACTCTCGCTGACTAGCTTTTGCTCTGATAAAAGGTTTATATAAGTCTTCAGTTAAAGCACTGGCACAGACTAATAATTGACAGCTTAAGGTACTCATAATCGCGGCTAAAATGGCTGATAGCAATATCCCTGCCAACCAAGGATTAAATAAAATACTGGCTAATTCCATAAATACTCGTTCCGGATTAGCCATAACTGACCCGGCAACGGCAGGATGCATATCAAAATAAGCGATAGCAAAAAAACCAACAGTAATCGTTCCGGTTAAACAAAGTACCATCCAGGTCATACTAATGCGCCGCGCCTGGTTTATAGTTTGTGCTGAATCTGCCGCCATGAAACGTGCCAATATATGCGGTTGGCCAAAATAGCCTAAACCCCATCCCAGTAAGGAAATAATGGCAACAAAATTTAAACCTTTAAACATATCGAGATATGCAGGATTCTTAGCACTAATTAACGTTACTGCACTCTCCAGTCCACCGACGGGAAAAATCACTATAATAGGTGTTAATAACAGGGCAAAAATCATTAATGTGGCTTGTACTGTATCAGTCCAACTGACCGCCAAAAAACCACCTAAAAAAGTATAAATAATGGTGGCTAATGCGCCTAACCACATTGCTTGTTGATAGCTGATGCCAAAAGTATTTTCAAACAGTAAGCCGCCCGCGACCACACCAGAAGCACAATAGATAGTAAAAAAAATTAGGATCACCAAGACTGAGACGATACGTAAAATTTTACTGTTATCTTCAAAACGACTAGTAAAATAGTCAGGTAATGTTAGTGAATTATTATTATTTTCGGTTTGAATACGTAATCGTCCAGCAACTAATCGCCAATTTAAATAAGCACCTAATGATAACCCAATGGCAATCCAGCTCTCCGAAATTCCGGCTAAAAAAATCACACCGGGTAAGCCCATTAATAACCAACCACTCATATCTGAGGCACCAGCAGAAAGCGCCGTAACGACCCCTCCTAAGCGACGTCCGCCGAGAATATAATCATCAAAATTGGTTGTCGAACGATAGGCCAAAAAACCAATCAACAACATAGCAAAAATATAAACCACAAACATAATTATCATTTGGTAGCTTAATACCATCTGTCCCTCTCCATTGTTTTTCTCTTTTTTAGTTTTAATAGCCAGAATGCCGGTATATTTTTTTATAATTTTGTATTAGTAAAAATTAGTCTTATTTCTAACGCGTGAACTGCTTTTTTATTTTCCTATTCATCCTGAAATTTGATTTAATTTTAGAGAAAATATACTGAACTCAACCAACAAAAACAGCTCAACAAAAAATTAACGGTTATTTTGCTAATAAATAGCGAATAAAACACAAATGTTAATTTATTTAGTTATATTAATTAATTTAATCTTTTTTTATTTAACTTTCAGAAAGATATAACAATACTTATAATAAAATCTATTTTAATTAATACAAAAATAGATTTATTTCACATTTCTAACACTTTCATAAGTTAACAATATTGCACAAATTAAAACATAAAGTATATTGTTAAATTACCGATTTCTAAAAATCCTCAAAAGGAATAGGAATGGATCACACAATAATTGAAATCATCCTTACTCTTGATGAAGTAACCAGAAAACGTATTGAAACAACTCGACAACGCCTAGCTTTATATACTCACCGGTTAATAAGGCTATATCTAATTACCTGGCATACCTTGATAATGAGGAATCTATGGTTGAATACCCGGCTATCAAAGTTAATGAAAAAGAAAACTCATTTAGCGAATCAACAGCAAACTCTAAAACCAATTACTCGTCTTTTTTAAATTTTGCAGCGTGTATTTTACCTCAATCAGCAAAACGCACTGCCATTACTTCTGCCTATCGCTTACCTGAAACGCAGCTATTACCCATATTACTATCACAAGCACAGCTAGCAGAAAGCCAAAACCAAGCGGTTTATCAACTGGCAAAAAAACTACGCGAACAAAAAAATAGTCTTGGCCGTTCTGGATTAGTACAGGGTCTACTACAAGAATTTGCCTCTCTTCCCAAGAAGTAATTGCTCTTATGTGTCTGGCTGAAGTGCTGCGGCGTATCCCAGATAAAGCGATCCGTGACAAAATTAGTGGCGCTGACTGGCAATCCCATCTTAGGCAAAGTTCTTCATTATTGTTAATACCGCTAACTGGGGTTTATTGCTTACGGGTAAATTAGTTGCCAGTCATAATGAAACTAAACTATCCAGTACCCTTAATCGGATCATTAATAAAAGTGGTGAACCCATTATTCGCAAAGCAGTGCATATGGAAATGCGGCTAATGGGTGAACAATTTGTCACTGGTGAAACCATAACCCAGGCACTCAGAAATGCCCATAAAATGGAAAGCAAAGGATTTAGCTACTCTTAATGATATGTTCGGGGAAGTCGCATTAACAACCGCGGATGCGAAAGCCTATATGGGCTGCTTACCAGCAAGCCATCGACGCAATTGGCTAAGCTTCTAGTGGTAAAAGCCTTTATGCCAGCGCTGGCATTTCAGTTAAACTCTCTGCGCTCCATCCCAGATATTGTCGAGCACAATATCAACGTGTTATGGATGAACTCTATCAACGTCTGCTGACATTAACCTTACAAGTACACCATTATAATATTGACATCAATATTGATGATGAAGAAGCCGATCGACTGGAAATTTCACTCGATCTGCTAGCAAAATTATGCTCCGAACCACAACTTGCCGGCTGGGATGGCATTGGATTTGTCATTCAAGCCTATCAAAAGCACTGTCCCTACGTTATTGCTGAAATGATTGATTTAGCCCAATGTAATCAGCATCGTCTGATGATCCGTCTGGTAAAAGGTGCTTATTGGGATAATGAAATCAAACGCGCGCAAATTGATGGTCTCGAAGGGTACCCCGTTTATAACAGAAAAACATATACCGATGTCTCTTATCTGGCTTGTGCACGCAAACTTCTCGCGGTACCCAATTTAATTTATCCCCAATTTGCCACCCATAATGCCCATACATTAGCATCTATTTATTATATTGCCGGCGAAAACTATTATCATGGTCAATACGAATTCCAATGTCTGCACGGTATGGGCGAATCCCTCTACCAACAAGTTGTCGGCTCAATTGCCGATGGTAAACTTAACCGTCGCTGCCGTATTTATGTGCCTGTCGGTAGCCATGAAACCTTACTGGCTTATCTGGTACGTCACTTACTGGAAAATGGTGCTAATACTTTCTTTTGTTAATCGAATTGCCGATCATAATATTCCATTGGATGAACTAATTGCCGATCCGGTGCAACAGGTGCTAGCGACAGCTACCGCGGAAGGCCGACTTGGTTTGCCTCATCCACAAATTCCCTTACCTCGGTCTCTATATGGCAAAAAACAGCTTAATTTTATTGGTATTGATCTGTCAATGAACATCATTTAGCAACACTGGCACAGACCCTACTCGTTGCTCCTCTCAATTATCAAGTTAAACCATTACCATTATTTGGCGGCGAACTTAATTCATTAAACGAAACTTCAGCCCAACAGGCCATTACTAATCCGGCCAATCATGCCGATATTATCGGCTATGTTCAGGAAGCAACCATGACTGAAGTGGAGCATGCGTTTGAGATTGCTAGTCAGGTTAGTGCTAACTGGGCGACTACCCCAATCGCTGAACGAACAGCTATTTTACAACAAGCCGCTCAATTGATGGAAAACCAAATTCCCAGTTTAATGAGTGTCTTGATCCATGAAGCCATCGATTTTCTGCGTTATTACGCCCAACAGATTAGTGAAAATTTCAATAATGGCACTTATTGTCCAATTGGGGTGGTGGTTTGTATTAGCCCTTGGAATTTTCCGCTAGCAATTTTTACCGGCCAAATTGCCGCCGCTTTAGCTACCGGTAATACAGTGCTGGCCAAACCAGTAGAGCAAACCCCAATTATTGCCATGCTGGCGGTTAAATTACTCCATCAAGCAGGTATACCGCGCGATGTTCTACAGCTGCTGCCAGGTAGTGGGGACAAAACTGATTAGTGATAAGCATACTAATGATGTGATGTTTACCGGTTCAATCTGCGTTGCTAAACTTATTCAATGCAATCTTACTGGTCGGCTAAACGTGCAGCAGCAGCCAATTCCACTGATTGCCGAAACCGGTGGCTTAAATGTGATGATCGTCGATTCATCAGCCCTGACTGAACAAGTTGTTAATGATGTTATCATCTCAGCCTTTGATAGTGCCGGACAACGCTGCTCTGCCCTACGTATTCTATGTATCCAAGAAGAGTCTGCCGAACGCACACTGACCATGTTAAAAGTGGCGATGGCTGAATACCGGATAGGTGATCCTACTCAGCTGGAGACCGATATTGGTCCAGTAATTGATAGTGAAGCACAACAGAACATTGAACAACACATTGAAAAGATGCGGCAAGCAAGTAACAGTATTCACCAGCTGTGCCACAATAATCAACACTATGATAATCAATGGTAACAAGGCACTTTTGTCCGACCAACTTTGATTAAAATCAGCCATTTTAGTGAGCTGAAAAAAGAAATTTTTGGTCCGGTACTGCATGTTTTACGCTATAAGCGTAATGAACTAGCTAGCCTACTCAAACAAATTAATGACTCGGGTTATGGATTAACCTTAGGCTTCATACGCGTATTGACGAAACTATTGCTTACGTTAGCCAAACGGCCAAAGTGGGTAATATTTACGTTAACCGCGACATGGTCGGTGCGGTAGTTGGGGTACAACCGTTTGGTGGTGAAGGGCTATCGGGTACTGGTCCAAAAGCCGGCAGCCCACTTTATCTCTATCGATTACTAGCTCAACGACCAGATGTTGCCATTGATAACATTTTTAAACAACAAGATAATCTCTATCCATTTGCCACTTGCCAACCACCATTAGCTCAATTAACACCATTTTATGCCTTCTGTGATTGGGCAAAAAATCAACATAATGAAATAATTGACAGTGTTATTCACTACTATCAGCAATTAGTGTAACGAGGTATATGCCGTGAACTAGTTGGCCCAACCGGTGAACATAATAGCTATATGTTAGTCCCGCGCAAGCGGATCCTTTGCCTGGCTGAAACAAAATCGGACGCGCTGCTTCAGCTGGTCGCAGTGTCAGCCATGGGATGCCAACTAGTCTGGCCTGACCATTCACTGCAACAGCAACTGGGTACTATTTTGCCACCTTTAGTGAATCAGATGATCAGCACGACCGCTAACTGGCAGCATGCTGATTGCCAATTTGAGGCGGTTATTTTTCATGGCGATAGCCATCAATTGCAAACCGTATGTCAAGCACTGGCTGAGCGTGACGGACCAATTATTGCCGTGTAAGGATTACGATCCGGTGACCACCACATACTACCAGAACGTTTAGTACATGGAGCGCGCCATCGGTATTAACACGGCAGCAGCTGGCGGCTATGCCAGTCTAATGACACTTGGATAATTTTTTTACTTGCCACAATAAAGCCTTAGCAAACACTAAGGCTTTATTGATCTAATAATTACTAAATCATTCAGCTTCTAGCCATAGAAACATTATGCTGAATGGTTAGCCTGCCAATCAAGGAATTGCTCGTATTTGCGTAAAGCAATGTTATAATTACTGAACGCCGATCCGGTCATTTTTGCCTGCATCTGAGCTTGGATTTTTTCAAGCGTCAACTCAGCAGCAGAAAAATGTGATTCACTTAATAGCTCATCAACTCGACGTAACCTCACCACATATTCACGTACTGTGCTATGACTCATTTCAGTCTCTTTAAAGAGATATTGCTTAAAAGACATAATATCAAAATAGCTAGTATGACTATTACAATATATTTCACTGCAAAAACGACATAATGCAGTAAATTTATGCTGTAATTCTGCCCATGTTTGCTCATCAACCAGCTCGGTCATGGATGAAATTGCCTCTTTATTCAAAATTTGATCATTAAAAACCAGTGAAATACGATCAAGGGTTTTGCTACAGTGTGCGCAGTGAATTTGACTATGTTTATAGTCTTTAATGTAACGGCTCAGCGGCCGCTTCTTTTGATTAGAAACAGACATATTTTGATAAGCCCTGTGTGTAAAATAGTAAACAAAAAATATTATTTATCTGGATCTAAGCGCGCTCGTAGCCGTTTTATCGCCTGGCTATGTATCTGGCTGACGCGGGATTCCCCGACATTCAACACGGCGCCTATTTCTTTCAGGTTAAGATCTTCTTGATAATAGAGAGTCAAAACCATTTTTTCCCTTTTCAGGCAAACATTCTATCGCCTTTATAATATTTTTGCGAATATCAGTTGCTATTAAAGTTTGCAGGGGATTTCGTTCGTCGTCAACCTCAATAATTGGTTCACAGCTTTCACCATGAATTTCATGCCATTCATCATAAGAGCATAACTGACTATTTATGGTATTCATAGACAATCCTTGCCTTGTCGTTCTTGATGAAGATTTATAACGTGGGGTAACAAAGTGGCTTCTCCATACTGATAAAGTATTTCCAGTTTTATCTGCTTATTATCGTTTTTCGTAACCAGTTTAATGGCTAAAATAGACTTTTAGTTCAGTGCTAATTGTCGGTTTTGATTTATTTCACCTATGGTAGGGTTACTGGCTCATTAGTGCCAAAAGATGAATAAATACCATGGCATGATTTAGCTAAAATTATTGGAAAAATAGGTTGAGGTTTTTATGTCAATTCCAGCCATTCAGTCTGTTGTTGCACAGATGACAACAGAAATGGTGAGTATGAATTATACAACAGTTAAAAGCGGCACCACAATCAGGTTTTGCCAGCCATTTATTTAATGCCGTTGGTAAAATTAATTAGACCCGGCTGGTTGCCAGTCAGAAAGCACAAGTATTAACGTTGTAAAAACCGGGTATTGAGCTCAATGATGTAATGTGGTCGATCTGCAAAAGGCCAGTTTATCGCTACAGTTTGCACATTCAGGTAAGAAATAAGTTAGTCGGTGCATATCAAGAAATCATGAATATGCCGGTTTAAATGGCTATATATCCAAAATTAGCCACTGATAAGTAGCTGTTTTTATTTGTTATTTGAAATGGATTTCGCTGCTGTTAACAATATCAAGTGAGCGACTAGTCACTAGTTAATAAAAGTTAGTTATAATTATCATGCTTATTTTTTGCTGAACAACTGCTATTGATTAAAATTTTAAGTTAAATTTTTATGAAAATATCAATTTATATTTGCTAATAATAATTAAAATATATTTTGAATCCACTTGTTAAATTTAAATATCGCTATTGCTGACAAGTTAGCAGTAATGTTAATTTTTATTTTGCCTTAAATAATTTTATTTAAAGTCATGCTAATCTCTTAGTTGATTAATAAAAATGGAAAATTTATTTAAAATTAAAGTGTGGTTAGTGTCAAAAACTTTTGGTTAGCTTTTTTATCCAAAAATAAAATAATATTTAGTGTGCTAAAGGTGTTGTTAGCAAAATTGAAAATGAGTACTGTGAACTCATTGAGCAACAGTTAATTTATATCTATTGTGAAATTAGCTATTTTTGCGAAAAATAACAGTAGAATTCATCTAAGTTATCAGCTGGACAGCATACATCACCAGGTCTTGTTGGTATTATTACTAAATTTGATTGACAGGTTTGCTTAGTAAATTTGGCCGTTGAAATGGGATAACTAGTGAGTAAACAAAAAATTGGTGCACAGAAAAAAATTTAATGAAAGCATTCATAATACATTTGTTTTATTGATGATAATTTTATTAATTCTATTGCAATAAATTGTTGTTTCAATCTTTTTTTGTAAAAATTTGATAACATTGCTTATAAAATGATATTTCTAGAATTTTATATAACTTTTGTCATCATATTATAGTAAAAAGTTCTGCTGACATATTAACCAAAGCTGGCGGGAAATTTTCAGTTAATACTTTGCTAGCTCCATTACTGGCTATGTTTTATCAACAATTAGCTAAAACTTAACCACTTATTGTTGATGTTAGCAGCGGTTTTTATATACCAGGTCATCAATATAAAATACTAATTAAAGGGAGATTGACAGAAATAGTTATAATAAAGTTAAATACCTTATTTTTATTATAAGCTATTAAATTCATAGGTTATTATATTAATTTTCACTTAAAAAAACTGTTTGTAGTTAGAAATAGTCGTGAGTATTTTCTTTATTAAAAAAACGGAGAGTAAATTAAAAAGCAATAATAAAATAATTAAAGATGAAATACCATTATCGCTCAGGAGAATATATTTTAAAAATCAGTACAGGAGTTATTTGCAGAAAGCAAGTAGGGCATTTGGCTTAATTATGATATTCATCCAATTGCCGAGCCAAAAGCACGCCGATCTATTATTTTGCTACAATAATTTATGCATCATTTACCTACCCTGGATGTTTTGGCCATTTATGCGGTCTTTTTTATTAGGTTTTAACATATAAATTTGGCTGTTTTACTAAGTTAAAACGCTAAACTTAGATTAACTATGATTAGGAAATAGGAGTAGCTAATTCAGTAAGCTAATTACTCGTTTTCAGCATAACGGGATTAAAGCTGTTGTTGAACTGTCTGTTTAATTAACGTCGCCAATTCGTTCATTCCGATTTCCATTAATTGGCGTATTTCATTTTCATTAGTTAATATCGCCTGTAATAGTTCAGTCAGTTTATGACGTAAAGGTTCAGACAGCACGGCAATTAAACCTAATACGGTGATTTATTGTTGACATCTTTTTCGGAGGTCTTAATCAGTTTAAAGGTGACTCCCTCTGGGGTATCTTTAATTTCATTGCTCGGGCGCACTATTTTAATACCATTAATTTCGATCTCGGCGTTTTTTGCGGCAATAGTTTGTTTCATTTGCTGATTATGATGACCCCCGGCCGATGCTGTACTCGACTGATATCCTAAAAAAGCGTCTAATGTGCTATCGCCTTTAACTTCTATATCCATCGCTGAATCGGTGCCAGTTTTTTCTAAGGTTAGAATTAATTGATGTTCACCTTCTTTAATTTTAACCAGACTGGCCGTGACATTGCCCTCAGCTTTATTGATCGCATCACGAATTTCCAGCAGAGATGTTTGCTCATCGGTTAGCTTAATTTCCATCGGCTGTTTTTCACTGTTTTGCTTAATAACTAATATCCGCTCTTGGCCGGAGGCAACCACACCACCTGATTTTTTCTTCACATCATCGATGGTTGTGGTCTTTAATGATTGCGATTGCGCCTGAACCAGTAGTTCAATAATCACCTCATAATTACCGGCAGCGGCTTTCTCATCAATAGTGACCGTGACGGTTTTATGATCATTACTCACTGAGGTTGTGTTGATGTTGTCAAACTTCATCAATGTTTCAGAAGCTTCTGCAATTTATCCAGCTCAGCACGTAACTTACCATAGGCGCTGATCTGTTTATCATATTTTTGCTGTTTCTGTTTTAACAGGTTTAGTTTTTGATTTTCTGAGTCAGCCAATTTATTTAGCCATTCGCCAATTGGCATGTCTGATCCTGCGCCTAATACTGTCTTTGACATGATCTTTTCCTCTTTATGTGAGCACAGTTATCCCTGTTATCGGCGATGATTAAAAAAAGTTGAGTAAACAGGTAAAATAAATTTATTTTGCCAACTGATTAAGGAATTAAAACGCAGCGACGATAACTAAACCGGCCAATTGTTTTGACATGATGAAAAATTAACAAGGAAATTATTATGGTTTTGGTTATTAATACTAATATGTCTGCGCTAAATACCAAGAAAGCACTAAATAAAACACAAGATACGCTAGGTACTACTATTCAACGTCTGTCGACTGGCCTACGCATATTAACAGCGCCAAAGATGACACGGCCGGTATGTCAATTGCTAATGGCATGACCTCTAACATTATGGGCATGACGCAAGCAGCGCGTAACGCTAATGATAGTATCTCGTTAGCACAAACCACTGAAGGGGTGTTAGCGCAAGTTAATAACCTGCAAGCTATCCGTCGGTTAGCAGTACAGGCTAGTAACGGTACTAACTCGGCCAGCGATATCGCCACGCTACTACAAAATGAAGTGAAACAGCGGTTAGACGAAATCAATCGTATCTCTGAGCAGACTGATTTTAACGGCACCAAAGTGTTAAGTGCCAATGCGATAAAGACGATCTAAATCGGTGCTAACTACAGTGAAACGATTGAGATTGTATTAGAGAAAATCACTTCTGGTGAGTGAGCGATTGAAGGCATTGATTTAAATGTGTTTGCTGGTGAGTATATCGATTATAAGGCAACAGAGACAGCCACGGCTGATGTTGGTAAAGATCCTAAATTACCATTTACATTCCCAGCGACAGCAACTGCTGGTGGAGCTACAGGTAACAATGGTACTGACAAAACACTTGATATTAAAGTCAAAGGCTAAATCAAAGCTGTTGAAGCCGGTGCCGCAGGCGATAAACGTGCTCAATTCCAAAATGCAGTTGGCAGCGATAAAATTCTCAGCAGCCTGGATGATGCTTTGACTAGCTTATAGGCGCTACGTAGCTCATTGGGTGCGAAGCAAAATTGGTTTGAAGCAGCGGTAGAGAACCTAAATAACACCATTAACAACCTGTCTTCCGCGCGTAGCCATATTCAGGATGCCGACTTTGCTGACGAAGTTTCTTGCCTCAACAATGGTCAAATCTTACAACAAGCGGGGACTACCGTACTGGCGATGGCCAATCAGTCTACTCAGTCGGTGCTACCTTTGTTGCGTTAATCGTTTAATTAACGACGATCTTTGTCGTTTTTTCTTGACTGGCTTTGCCGGCCATAGTTATAAAATAACGTTGGTATTAGCTAACCAAGATTAACAATTATTATCATTAGCGGAGTAAAATAGGCGACAGTATGTCATTTTTCACCAATAGCAATCCATCAGCGCTGTTTGCTCAGCGAGCACTCAATCATCAGCAACCTAGCCTGACAACTATTATCCCGCGCGCGGCTGTCGACCGGATTGCGCATTAACAGTGCCAAACTGTCCGGTTTATCAATGGCTAATGACATCACTACCAATGTCCTTAGTTTGGCTCAGGTCGCGCGTAATAGACATGATGGTATCTCTTTGTTACAAACAAACTGAAGAAGCATTAAGCCAGGTGACGGATAATCTACAGGCCATCGGCACTTAGTGGTGCAGGCATTAAATGATACCAATTCAGACCGTGCTATTAAAACTCTACAGCATGAGGTCGATCAGCGCTTGCAGGAGATCGATCGCATTACTAAACAAACGGATTTTAATGGTATCAAGGTATTAGCCAGCCAGGGCCGGGCACTGTTGCAGGTTGGCGTGATAGCATTACAATCGACCGACAAGCCATAACTACAAAAGCGTTGACGGTACAAGATCTGGATTTGACCAATAAATCTAATATTGCTAGCCAGCCGATCAATCTGCTTAATCCAACACCCGGCAATCATCCTTATCCTGATTATCATATCAATCCTGCTTCGCTGAGTGACGTTAACCGTGATTTGATAACGGCTGGGCAAATAACGTAGTCTTTAGCCGCAACAAAAAATTCGTGGCGTTGGGTTGTCAAATTTAACCAGAAATTCAGTTTTTGGTAGAGACTTTAATTTACATCAAAAAATCGATAGCACAACCGGCCAACTTATTGCCACTGAATATACACTAATAACCGCAAATGGTGATCGTTATGATATGAAAACCTCATTTCATCCCACACGGACAGGGATGAATATGTATATTTGGCTGGCCGCTCATGTGCATATTGGCACACCTGGATTACCTGTCACCCAAACACAACCGGCAATCCACGATAATATCTTAACCCGCATCGACAACACCTTAGCGCAAATAAATAGCTATCACAGTTCTCTTGGTGCCAGCGGAAAATAGCTTGACAGCCACCATCGACAATTTAGTCAATACGACTAACCATTTGCAGGCGGTCCGAAGTCGTATTCAGGATGCATATTTTTCCTGTAAACTCAAAAACTTAACCAACAGGCAAATTTTACAACAGATGGCGACATCGGTATTTAAGCCAGACAATAAATCAGCCCAGACAGTGGTGACATTGTTGCCCTAAACACCCTCAGCTGAATAAATTCAGCACCCAAACAGCTTAGCCGATTAAAAAATAGTAGCTAACTAAAAAACGTCCGTTTTATACCGCTATTTTCGCCATTATCTTAAATTTAATTTCGGATAATTCGGATAATAAGCATCTGTTTATTAATGACAGGTGCTTACGGTGAACGATCTCTATACTCAGGATGGAGTGATTGAAAAAGATGTACTGTGGGAAAATTATATCCCTTTAGTGCGTCATGAAGCATTAAAGCTGCAAGTAAGATTACCGACCAGTGTCGAACTGGATGATCTGAGTTCAGGTCGGCGGTATCGGTTTGCTTGATGCGTTAGAGCGGTTTGATGCTGCACAAGGCACTGCTTTTACCACTTATATGCCGTGCAACGTGTTCGTGGCGCGACGTTAAATGAATTACGCGCCTGTGATTGGGTACCACGTTATCCTTCGTCAGGCTCGTGAGGTGACCAAGGTAAGGTGATGCAACAACTTGAGCAGGCGTTAGGCCGGCCGGCAACAGAGCAAGAAATTGCCGACAGATTAGATATTGGTCTGCTGGAGTATCAACAGCTATTGCAAGATAACAATAATACTAATGGAGCAAATCCGCTAAAGGATTAAGTACTATTTTCGAAAAAATAAAAGCTGCTCCTAAAGTGCCACTGATCGTTGCTAGTGCTTTTGCCATTACTTTTTTCATTGCAGCCATGTTTTGGCTACAAGGTGTGGAATATCGCCCGGTTTATACCAATTTTAGCGATAAATATGGGGGAGAAATTGTTACTCAATTAAACCAAATGAATATTCCTTATCAACTATCAGCAGATGGCAGTATGATTAAATTACCGGCTGAACAAGTGCACGAGGTTAGACTAAAATTAGCGCAACAAGGATTACCTAAAGGTGGCAATGCAGGCTTCGAACTACTCGATCAGGAAAAATTTGGTTTGAGTCAATTTAGTGAGCAAATCAACTATCAACGAGCATTGGAAGGTGAATTAGCTAGAACCATTGAATCACTTGGTATTGTACAACGTGCCAGAGTACATTTAGCGATTCCCAAACCGTCATTTTTGTCCGCGAACAAAAAGATCCTACTGCTTCTGTTACGCTCAACCTACAAAACGGTCGCAAATTAACTGAAGGTCAAATTGCAGCTATTGTCCATATGATTTCCAGTAGTTTCAGTGGGTTAACCAGTAACAATGTCACCATCGTTGATCAGTTAGGCAATCTATTAAAACTCAACCCGATGGTATTAGTCATGATCTTAACCTGACGCAACTTAACTAATGTGCAATCGATTGAAAACCGCTATAAACAACGTATCGAATAGATTATTACACCACTGGTAGGTCATGGTAACGTACAGGCACAAGTGACTGTTCAAGTTAATTTTGCCCGTAGCGAAGAGACAGCAGAAGAGTTCATAATAATCACAATAATCAGATTGATGAACCCACCAGTTATGAGATAGATCGTCGTATTCGCCATACCCAACATCAAATTGGCGATCTACAGCGCCTTTCCGTAGCAGTGATTGTTAATTATGGTGATACCAATAACAAACAGAACGATGATAGCTTACCACTGACAGATGAAAAATTGACCCAAATTAAAACACTAACACGCGAAGCAATGGGCTTTTCTTAGCAGCGTGATGATAGCTTATATGTGGTAAATGCACCAGTTGCGGAACTCAAATCGCTTGAGTTTTGGCAACAGCCTATTTTTATCATAATGTATTAGTAAGCGTCTTTATAAAGTCAACCTTAAATTTCACTTTTTTGGTTTAAAAAA